>NZ_JANIFC010000001.1:0-1004657 GCF_024518615.1 Mesorhizobium sp. SEMIA396 | reverse complement strand
ATCGGCAGGAACCAACTGATCCAGCGTCACCATCTCGAGCGCGGTCTGTTCAGGGGCGGGTCGCTTCAACATGACCCAGTGAATCAAAAACCCCCAGCAAATGCCAGGGGTTTGTCAGCAGTCTGAACGGCGCCACTTGGCGCCGTTTTTGTTCATGGAAGCCGCTGTTTTCGAGCGCTTGTGGATTTCGCTCAGTTCTTGGCCTTGTCGACCAGCTTGTTCTTGGAAATCCAGGGCATCATCGCGCGCAGCTTGGCGCCGACTTCCTCGATCTGGTGGCTGTCATTGTTGCGGCGGATGCCCTTGAAGCGGGACATGCCGGCGCGGTATTCCTGCATCCATTCCGAGGTGAATTTTCCCGTCTGGATGTCCTTCAGCACGCGCTTCATCTCGGCCTTGGTCTCGGCGGTGATGATGCGCGGACCCGAGACATATTCGCCCCATTCGGCGGTGTTCGAGATCGAGTAGTTCATGTTGGCGATGCCGCCTTCATAGATCAGGTCGACGATCAGCTTGACCTCGTGCAGGCACTCGAAATAGGCCATCTCAGGCGCGTAGCCGGCTTCCACCAGCGTCTCGAAACCGGCCCGGATCAGTTCGACCAGACCGCCGCACAGCACGACCTGCTCGCCGAACAGATCGGTCTCGCATTCCTCGCGGAAATTGGTCTCGATGATGCCCGAGCGGCCGCCGCCGACGCCGCAGGCGTAGGACAGCGCCAGGTCGAGCGCATTGCCCGAGGCATCCTGGTTGACGGCGACCAGGCACGGCACGCCGCCGCCCTTCTGGTATTCGCCGCGCACCGTGTGGCCGGGACCCTTCGGCGCGATCATGACGACGTCGACAGTCGACTTCGGTTCGATCAGGCCGAAATGCACGTTGAGGCCGTGCGCGAAGGCGATCGCCGCACCGTCGCGGATGTTCGGCGCGATCTCGTTTTTGTAGATGTCGGCCTGCAGTTCGTCCGGCGTTGCCATCATCATCAGGTCGGCCCATTTGGCGGCGTCCGCCACGCTCATCACCTTGAGCCCATCGGCCTCGACCTTCTTGGCGGTCGCCGAGCCGGCCTTGAGACCGATGGCGATTTCCTTGGCGCCGGAATCCTTGAGGTTGAGCGCATGCGCCCTGCCCTGGCTGCCGTAGCCGATGATGGCGACCTTCTTGCCCTTGATCAGATTGAGATCGGCATCACGATCGTAATAGACGCGCATTTTGTCTTCCTTCCCGTTTTATGAATCAGAGGCCCTGCGGCCCGGTTTTTGCTCCGAAAAGAGCGAGAAACTGCTGCGTCGCGCGCGCGGCATCGCCGCCGATCGCCGCCTCAGTCAATTTCAGCCGGTCGCCAAGCAGCAGACGGATCTGCACGTCGCGGGCGACCAGCCCGAAAAAGGTGCGGAACGCCGTCTCGGCATCCGCGAAATCCAAAAGTCCGGTCCGTCGGCCGGCCTCAAGCACCGGCTTCAACCGTTTGGCCAATGCGAAGCGGCCGTTCTCAAGCACCACGGCGCCGAGATTGTCCTTGCCCGAACCGGCATGGCTGACCGCCACCCGGTTGAGCGCGATCGAGGTGTCACTGGAGATCACCTTGAGCCAGTCCGAGGCGAAGCGTTCGAGACTTGCGGTCAGGGAGGCAAGATCGAGCCCCTTGCCGTCAACCGGCGCCACCCGCACTTTCGAGGCCTGCCACTGCACCGTCGCCGTCAGCAGCCCGTCACGGTCGCCGAACCATTTGTAGAGCGTTTCCTTGGAGCAGCTGGCGCGGCGCGCCACGGCGGTCATGGTCAGATGATCGCCCTCCTCGACCAGCAGCCGCAACGCCGCGTCGAGCACGGCCTTCTGCCGTTCTGTCAGCGCTTCGCTGGTGTCGATGTCGGGCACGCTGTGCAACACGCTCTTCTCTCGAAAGGTCGGGCCACCGGTCATTCCGGTATGCCGTACCGTACGTTACGGTTCGGCATATTGCGCAATCCGAGGCCGCGCGCAAGAGGGCGGGCGCAAAATATCTGCAAGTGATGCGTTGCCGCGCGACAAGCCTCGCTAATCGGAGGCTGGCGGATGGCGCAATCGTCCAAGCAGTGCGGAGACCCTGGTCAATTCATCCGCCGACAGTTTGGCGCCAACCAGTTCGGTGATCGACCGTCCGTAGACAGCCCACATCTGGCGGCGTGTCTCGCGGCCCTTGGCGGTGATGCGGATGGTCTGGCCACGACCATCATCGGCCACCGTCAGTTTCTCGACGAGCCCATCGGCCTCGAGCCGGGCCAGCAGCCGCGAAATGTTGTATTGCGCGAACAGAGTGCGCTCGATGAGCTGGAACGGCCGCAGCCCGCCCTCGCTCGCCTCAGCGAGCTCATGCAGCACGTCGTACCAGGCAAGCGGCGGCAGGCCGGCGGCCTTCAACGCTTCTTCAGCGCTTTCCATCAGTTGGCGCGAAACGCGCATCAGGCGAGCCCAGGCCTTGATGGCTTCTGGCGAAGGCGTGGCTTTCTCGGTCATGGCCAAGCATAGGCAGTAGATGCATCTGCATCAAGCTTGACGATCGATGCATGTGCATCTATATAGATGCAAATGCATTAACCTTGGAAACCTCATGGCACACAAGCTCATCCTCGTCAGCCATCACCTCTGCCCCTATGTGCAGCGCGCCGCGATTTCGCTGGCCGAAAAGGGCGTGCCGTTCGAGCGCATCGATATCGACCTGGCCAACAAACCGGATTGGTTCAAAGCGATCTCGCCGCTCGGCAAGGTGCCGCTGCTGCGCGTACAGCGAAATGGCGAGGAAACGGTGATCTTCGAATCGGCCGTCATCCTCGAATTCCTTGAAGAGACGCAAGCCAATCCCCTCCACCCTGCCGACCCCTATGCCCGCGCCCGTCATCGCGCCTGGATCGAGTTCGGTTCGGCAACCCTCAACGCCATCGGCCGGTTCTATTCAGCCTCGACCGAAGCTGGCTTCCTGGCCGAATCCAGCGCGCTGTCCGCCATGTTCGATCGCCTCGAAGCCGAGCTGGCGGACGAGCCCGGCGGACCCTGGTTCGCCAGCAGGCACTTTTCGCTGGTCGACGCCGTTTACGGTCCGGTCTTCCGCTACCTCGATGTCTTCGACCGCATCGGTGATTTCGGCATTCTGGACGGCAAACCGCTCGTCCGAGCCTGGCGCAAAGCGTTGAGTGAGCGCCCGTCGATCAGGCAAGCCGTGGCGCCGGACTATCCGCAGCGCCTGCATGCTTTTCTGCAAGCGAAGGGATCGCACCTTTCAGGCCTCATCCGGCAAAACGACCCGGCCACCGCGCTTCGGTCAGCCCGATCCGCTTGAACGGATCGATCGCGGGCAAGCGTTGGCTCGCGGCCGTCAGTTTTCGAACATGACGAAGGCGGCCCATACCCGAGGGTCCTGCGCGCCTGATATCTCGCCGTCGCGGGCATCGCGACGGGCCTGGCGCAGCGCTTCCGGATAAGTCCGCCCGGCGGCGAGATGGCCGTAGAAGCTCACCATGAAGGCAGCGGTTCCCGCATCGTCCACAGGCCAAAGGGTTAGCAACGAGCGCTTCGCACCGGCAATGTTGATTGCCGTCGGCAGGCCGCGCAAACCGCCGACGAATGTCTCCTGGCCACGGGCCGTCTCGCAGGCGGAGAGCACAAGCAGGTCGAGGTTCGACAAATCCCACATCATCAGCTCCATGCCATAGAGCCGGCCGTCATCATCATCGCGCTTCATCGATTGCCGGTTTCCCGACCGGGACAGCACGACCTCACTCTGCCACAGCGCATTCACGGCACCGACGCCGCCCTCTTTCTCGTCGCGGTAGGCACCATGTGTGGCCAGATGCGCGACCGTGGCCTGCTCGATGTCCTTGCGCAGCGCCCGTTCGCCGGCAGCCGTTCCGGTAAGGGTCTCGACCGAATAATGATCGCCGCGCAGGATCGAGGCGATCGCGTCGACCTCCTTGCGGGTACCCGGTAGCGGCTCGGCACCCTTCTCCGCACCCCGTGCGTAATCCAGGCCGCCGGCCAGCAAGGCCTTGCCGGACTTGGGAAAACTCTGATCGATGCCTGCGTTCAACAGCGATTCCGGCCGGGTCAGCATGCGCACCAGGAAGCGATCATCGAGCGACGCGCCCTTGCTGTCCTGCAGCAAGGGGAATGGCACCGAAAACAGCTTGCCGTCCGGCACCACGAAAAGCGTGTCGGCGCCGCCAAGCGACGGCTCCAGAGGTGCGATCAGACCGGCGTAAAGCCCTGTGAATGTCGCGTTCAGATCGACCAGGGTCACAGCGCCACGCTCCTGCGCGGAGCGGGTCGACCTGAGGTTTGCCATGCGGGTTTCCCGGGCGGCTGGGATGAGCCGGCGCGGATCGCCGAGGTCATAGAGCGACGGCTGCTGGTCCTTGCGCGTGACGATCGCGTAGAGCCGTTCGTCTTCCAGCGGATCGGCGCTCTCGCGGTCCGCCCGCCACTTGCGAGTGATGAAATAATCGATCAGCGCCTCGTTGGGCTGCAGCAGCGTGTTTGCGGATGGCAGTGGCTTGTCCACCACGCTTTGGTCGAATCTGTACTTCGTCGTAACTCTCGTGATCGCCTTTTCGTACGCCGCCTGAGCCTGGTCGGGCTGTACCGCACCTGGATCGTCGGCACTGTCGCCACTGGAAGCAGCCTCCTGGTAGGCCAGGGACAGCCGTATCCCGGCCTGGATCAAATGCCGTGTCTCCATATCGTTCGGATCGATCAAACGCGACAGTCTGCGCAACTGATCCCGTTTGTCGTTTTCGAGTGTCGGCCAGCGACGCACCGCTTCAGCGAATGCCGGCACTGCCGATGCGTTGTTTTTTGCCAGCCGCGCATAGTCGTAGAGCATGTCATCGGCCAAGGCGCGGCTGGCTTCAGCGACGACCGGGTTGGCGGCCGTGCTCACCTGGAACCAATTCCAACGCAACATGTCATCGTTGAGAGCCGCAAAATCGGTGGCTGCAGCCTCGGGATTCGACTTCGCCTTGAGGTTGGCCATGGCCTGCCGCGCGGCAAAGGTCAGCGGGTGCACCGAGCCGTATGTCGATCCGGCGATGCTATAGGCCCGATCGAGTTGGTTCATGCTGTTTTCGGTATCGCCCATCGCGGCGAAATGCGCGGCGAGCAGGTTGGCGATCTTGATTGCCAATATCTCGGGATAACTCGCGTCGTTGGTCAGCGGCAGCAAGCGTGCGAGCGTCGGCGCGTCGAGCGGCTGTGCACCGGAAAGAGCCCTGGTGTAAAGCAGCCAGGCATCGGCCTGCTCAATCAGATTGCCTTCCTGCTTGAGGAGGACAGCGATATCCCGGTCCTGCTGGAAATAGCGCAAGGCCTCGTCGTACTTGGCGAGGTCGAGATAGTCCTGAGCCGTGTTGTTGGCGCTAACCAGAACGTTGAAGTGATTTGGCCCGTAGTAGCCGATACGTTTCTCGAGCACATTCAGGTCGTACTGTAAGGCGCGTGTCGGTGCCCCGATCTGACGCAGCATGTCGGCCAGATTGTTCTGCAGCTTCCAGGTGAAGCGATCGTCCTGGCCAAGCACCCGCTCCGCAATCTCCAGATTGCGCTGGTCAACGTTGATCGCCGCAGCGATTTGACCGAATGCAGCGATCCCTGTCGCCAGCACATCGTTGGCATACATGAGTTCCAGGGATTCCGTGCCTTGGTAGTGGGCGTAGAGATTGGTTGCCGTAGCGCACATGGAAACGAAGCCCTGATAGTCTTTCTCGGCCTGTTTCAGCATTGCGTAATTGAGATAGAAATCGGCACGCTTCGCGACATCCTGCTGCATCGCCCTGGTTTTCAGGCCTTCGGCGAAAATCTCCTCGGCGTTGTCGAGGATCTGGTTGTTGAGGAACGTCGCGCCGGCGTTCGAGTAGCTCTCCACGGTGAACTCGTAGAGGTCGCTCCTGGCCGCATCGAGCAGCGCTGCCCGCAACTGCGCATAACCATCGTCGAAGCGCCCGACCTCCATCATCAGCTTGTAGGCCGCATCGATCCGAACTTTCAGCGCCTCTTCACTGCCTGCTGGAGTCTGCTGACCGGCTTGGCCCGGCGTCTGAGCTTGCGCCGTCGGCAAGGGCGGCGCCACGACCGACGTGGCCAGGACAGATGCAACGACCTGCATCAGGCCTAGCGATTTTCGGACTATGGACATGACAGCGTTCATGCGGATCGGTCTGATGCGAAAAACTCTAGGATGCGGTCGTATCATGATCCGGATTTTGTCCGAAATCCCACCGCGTTTCCTCAAGTCCAATCCGCCTGAACGGATCGATCACGGTTCCCGCCACCATCGAGGCGAGGAATTGCGGCGCCGGCGGGATTTTTGCCACCGTCGCCACCAGCCTGTCGCGGAGGAAGGGCAGCGCCACCGAATCCGACTGGTAGAACGGCGTGAATGCCAGCGACAGCGCCTGGAAGACGCGGACATGCCAGCGCCGCGCCCTCGCATAGGCCTCCAGCGCTGCCTCGACGTTTGACGCCCGCGCCAGCGCATTGCTGAGCGCCGCGGCATCGAGCAGCGCCATGTTCGCCCCTTGCCCGAGTTGCGGACTGGTGGAATGCGCCGCATCGCCGATGACGGCCAATCGCCTACCGGCCGGAAGCTTCATCGTGTGGTGGCCGTAGCGGGCCAGCGAGAGCTGGTCGAAACTGTCGATCTGGCTGGTGAACGCCTCGCTCTGCGGCCACAGCCGGACCACCCTTTCCTTCCAGGCGTTCAGGCCGCGAACGCGCACCTCATCGGCATCCGACGGCTTCAGGCTCCAGAAGAAGGCCGCCATCTTTTCAGCGCCCGGCTCCGGTCGGCCGATCGGCAGCACGCCGATCATCACGCTCGCTTTGTCGTAGCGTTGCAGCAGCGCGTGCTCGTCGAAACCATCGCCACGCCAGCCGAGCGAGGCCCAGAACGCACCATAGGTGAGTGGCCGCGGCTCGCCTGGAGCGCTTTCGCGGCGCAGTTTCGAGCGCGAACCGCTGGCGTCGACGACCAGATCGAATGGCCCTGCCCTCCGCCCGTTGCCACAGATCAGCGTCGCCCGTTCGCCGGTCTCCAGGGCCTCGATCTCGACGCCGGTCTCGATGGCGATCGCCTCGCTCTGCGCGGCGCGGAAAAGCACACCGAACAAAGCCGCCCGGTGCACCGCCAGCCCGAAGCGGCCACCGCGTTGCGCATCGTAGCGGACATCGAGCACCGTGCGGCCAGTGGAAGCATCGGCGCCATGCAGGCGGTCTATGCGGCTGCCCAGCGCCAGTATGTCGTCGAGCAGGCCAAGACCGGCCAGTACCGTCAGCCCTGTCGGCTGAAGAATCAGCCCGGAGCCGACCGGCTTCGGCTCATCGAAGCGCTCGAACACGGTGACCCGATGCCCGGCACGCCTGAGATAGAGCGCCACGGCCAGTCCCGCCGGCCCGGCGCCTGCAATTGCGATATCATAGGAAATGCCAGTGCCCCCAAAGCCGGATTGGCCGGGACAATCCTTCAGCGGCGGGACGAAATCAAGCCGTCACCAACGGCTTTGCGCCGCTGGTCAGCCTTGGGCGGCGTCAAAATCGGCGCGTGCGCCGCGCACCGCATCATGATTGAGCTCGGCCCACAGGATCAGCTGATGCAAGGCGCCGAACATCGAATGCCCGAGATCGGTCAGGCTGTACTCGACGCTCGGCGGCTTGGTCGGGAACACCTCGCGATGCACATAGCCGTCGCGCTGCAAATCGTAGAGCGTCTGCGTCAGCATGCGCTGTGAAATGTCCGGCACCAGCCGCCGCAACTCGCCGAAGCGATAGGGCTGCTCGGCCAAAGCCATCATCAGCAGCGAGCTCCATTTGCCGCTCACGCCCTGGATGACCTCGCGGACCGGACAATTGGCGAAGTTGCCGCCGCCGGAGACCGCCTTGTAGACCTCCAACTTCGATCTCAGATTGACGATCTTGCTGTCCACCGCTGGTTCCCTGCGCGTGCCTACCTCCCGAAAAACTGCCTTCTTTACGGCTCTGGGTCAATTCCTATTTTAGTGCTGGTCTCTTTTTGAGACTGCCCCTCGAACCGCCTTAGCGGCGCAATGTCAGGATCTTCCATGACCCAAACCCTTCTCGTCACCGGCGCTTCCGGCCAGCTCGGCCGCAGCGTCATCAACCACCTGCTGGACACGTTCAAGGTCCCCGCGGGCCGGATCATCGCCACCACCCGCAATCCGGAAAACCTTGCCGAGTTGGCGGCGCGAGGCGTCATCACAAGGGCGGCTGACTTCGACGACACACTATCGTTGGAGGCTGCTTTCAAGGGCGCCGACAGGGTGCTGATCATCTCGACCGGCGAGATCGACCTGCTACACGGCAAGCGCCTGAGGCAGCACCAGAACGCGGTTGCCGCCGCTAAAAAGGCCGGTGTTTCCCACCTTCTCTACACCTCGATGCCCAACCCGGAACCGGTTTCGCCGGTGCTGTTTGCCAATGATCACTACGGCACCGAGCAGGCGATCAAAGCGAGCGGCATCCCCTACACGATCTTCCGCAACGGCTGGTACCAGGAGAACCTGTTCATGGCCCTGCCGCACGCGATCGCTTCGGGAAAATGGTACACGTCCGCCGGCGAGGGCCGCGTTGCGCCTGGTGCGCGCGACGACATGGCAGCAGCGATCGCCGCCGGTCTCGCTGCCGTTTCGAACGAAAGCAAGACCTACACCTTGACCGGCCCGCAGGCCTACACCACGGCTGAGATTGCCGCCCTGGTAAGCGAGGTCACCGGCAAGCCGCTCGATGTCGTCCAGGTTTCGGATGAAGCCTTGACCGAAGGCGTGAAGGCATCAGGCGTTCCCGAGGATTTCGCTGAGGTCATCGTGTCCTTCGACGCCAACACGCGCGCCGGCCGTATCGCCATGGTGACCGACGCAATCGAGTCGCTTTCGGGCAGGACGCCAAAGACGTTGAAGCAATTCCTCGAGGCGAACAAGGTCGCCCTGGCCGGTTGAAGCGGAGTGACATGGACTGTGCCGTGAGGCACAGTCCATTCGCCGATCCGGCATGCCCCTAGATCGCCACCTGCGTGCCGATCTCCACCACGCGCCCGGTCGGGATCTGAAAGTACTCCGTCGCGTCGGCCGCAGTGCGGGCCAGGCCGATGAACAGCCGGTCCTGCCACACCGGCATGCCGGAATTGGGCGAGGCCTTGAGCGAACGCCGCGACAGGAAGAACGAGGTCGTCATGATGTCGAACTTCCAGCCCTGCTTGCGGCAGATCGCCAGTGCGCGCGGGATGTTGGGCTGCTCCATGTAGCCGAAGGTCAGCGTCACCCGCATGAACAGCTCGTTGACCGTCTCCATCTTGACCCGGTCGCTGTCGGGCACCACCGGCTGCGGCGCGGTCACCACCGAAAGGATGACGTTCTGCTCATGCAGCACCTTGTAGTGCTTCAGGCTGTGCATCAGCGCGGTTGGCGCGCTTAGCGGATCGCTGGTGAGGAAGACGGCGGTGCCGGAGACCAGCTGCGGCTTCTTCTTCAACAAATTGCCGGCAAGGAAATCGAGCGGGATCTCGTTGCGGCGGGTCTTGTCGAACAGATAGCGGCTGCCGCGCACCCAGGTCCACATGGCCAGCACGACGGTGAAGGCCACGGCCAGCGAGGCCCAGCCGCCCTCGAACACCTTGACGATGTTGGAGGCAAAGAAGCCGACATCGATGAAGCCGAACAGCGCCGTAAGCGAGATTGCCACCCACAGCCGCCATTTCCAGATGCGCGTCATGACGACATAGAGCAGCACCGTCGTCACCAGCATGTTGCCGGTCACCGAAATACCGTAGGCCGACGCCAGCCTGCTGGACTCGCCGAAGCCGACCACCAGCATCATCACCACCAGCGCCAGCAGAAGATTGACGCGCGGCATGTAGATCTGGCCGGACTGTTTCTCCGACGTGTGCAGGATTTCGAGCCGCGGCAGCATGTTGAGCTGCACCGCCTGCCTGGTCAGCGAGAACGCGCCTGATATCACCGCCTGGCTGGCGATGACCGTGGCGGCGGTCGCCAGCACGACCATCGGGATCAGCGTCCAGCCTTCGTTCATCTCGAAGAACGGATGGCCGACGACGCCATTCTTGGCCAGCACGAAGGCACCCTGCCCGGCATAATTGAGCAGCAGGCAGGGAAACACGATCGCCAGCCAGGCCAGCACGATCGGCTTGCGGCCGAAATGGCCGAGATCGGCATAGAGCGCTTCGGCGCCGGTCACGGCGAGAAAGATGGCGCCGATGGTCACGAAGGCGACATCGGGCGAATTGATCAGGAAGGCGACGATATAGTGCGGGCTCACCGCCCACAGGATTTCCGGATCGGCGATGATGTGGTTGAGGCCGGAAAGGCCGATGGCCAGGAACCATACCGCGGTCACCGGGCCGAACACCAATCCCACCCCGCCCGTGCCAAAGCGCTGCACCGCGAACACCATGGCAAGGATGACCAATGTCAGCGGCACGACATAGGGCTGGAAGGTCGGCGTGACGACATTCATGCCCTCGACCGCCGACAGCACCGAAATCGCCGGTGTGATGACGGCGTCACCGAAGAAAAGCGATGCCCCGACGATGCCGATAGCGAGCATCAATGCTGAACGCTTGGGGAAACTGCCGCGCGCCAGCGCCATCAGCGACAGCACGCCGCCCTCGCCGCGGTTGTCGGCGCGCAGCACGAACATGATGTATTTGATGGTGACGATGATCGTCAGCGACCAGATGATCAGCGACAGCACGCCGAGAATATCGCCGCGCTGGGCGACATTGCCGCCCGAGGACGCCACCAGCGCCTCGCGAAAGGCGTAGATCGGGCTGGTGCCGATATCCCCATAGACGACACCGAGCGCGCCCAGCATCAGAACCTTGGTGCTGTGCTGTTCGACTTCCGAATGGCTCGATTGTTCGACGGGTTCTGCCTCACTACCAGTGTTGGTAAGGGCCATGGACGACACTCCGATAAGCGCGCGGTGCTCTACGCTTGCTGCGATGCAATATCAAGTGCCGTCGCGTAATGGCTGCCATGCCTGCCGCGCCAGGCTGCCCATCGCTACCATCCGCAGGCCTTGAGGAACCGACCCACCGTGCCGGCCATGCCATACTCCAACGCGTCGGCTGTCAACCCATGTCCGATCGACACTTCGGCCAATGCCGGAATGCGCTTGACCAGCGCCGGCAGATTGCCAACCACGAGATCGTGCCCGGCATTGACCTGCAGCCCGGCGGCAAGCGCCGCGTCAGCGGTTTTTCCCAATCTTTCCAGCTCTTTGGCCGCTTTGGCGGAATCTGTGTGATAGCTGCCATATGGACCAGTATAGAGCTCGATGCGATCGGCACCGGTGTCACGTGCGGCCGCCACCCAATCGGGATCAGGGTCGGAAAACAGCGACACGCGAAAGCCCCCTTTTTTCAAGCGTTTGACGATCGGTGTAAGGAACGCGGCCTGGGTGGCGAAGTTCCAGCCATGGTCCGATGTCGCCTGGGCCGGATCGTCCGGCACCAAAGTCACCTGTTCAGGCTGATGCTTTTCCACAAGCAACAGGAAATCCTCGGTCGGATAGCCCTCTATGTTGAATTCCGCGCGCGGAAACTCGTCGTCGATCAGCGACCGGATCTCAGGCAGATCGGAGTGTCTTGTGTGCCGCTCGTCGGGGCGCGGATGCACCGTCAGCCCATGCGCCCCGGCCGCCAGCGCAATGCGGCCGAGGCCGGTCACGCTTGGCCACGGCAGGTCGCGCCGGTTGCGCAGCATGGCGATGGCATTGAGGTTGACGGAGAGCTTTGCAGGCATGCGGGCGGTCTCGGAAATCATTCAACGCGCCCACCTATAATGCCTTTGACGGGAACAGTAATGCCTTTGGTGGGAACAGACTGGGGGTTTCGGGTGTTCCAAGCCTGATGAACGAGCCGGGAAAGGAAAGCGCCGATGAATTTTCTCGATGAGGTTCCGGCAATTCGCCGTATCGAGACCAGCCGCGACGACCTTTTCGCCATCGATGTCGTCGGGCACGTTTCCGCGGCCGACGGTGAAAATCTTTTCGGGCTGCTGGAGGCAGCCTATGCCCTGCATCCGCGCATCGATGTGCTGGTGCGCCTCGTCGACCACGATGGCGTCGACTGGGCCGACATCGCGGACGAGACCCTGAAGCAGGGCGCGATCCATGCATTGAAACATGTCGGCCGTTGCGCAACCATCGGCGAACCGGACTGGATAGCGGACGCACAACGCTTTCTGCCGTCCTCCCCGCCCGTTGAAATCAGGCACTTCAAGGCGGAGGACGAGGCCGCCGCCTGGCAATGGCTTGCCGCGCAGCCTATCGGAGCAACAGCATCCGGCGCCCCTACCTGACGATCGTCAGCCGCTCGGCCGCCCGCGTGATGGCGGTGTAGAGCCATCGCTGGCGGGTTTCCTTGAAGGCCCAGCTTTCATCGAACAGCACGATCTCGTTCCACTGCGAGCCCTGCGCCTTGTGCACGGTCAGCGCGTAGCCATAGTCGAAATCGTCGAAGCGCTTCTTCTGCTGCCACGGGATGTCGGCATCGGGATCCTCGAACGCCGCCTTGAGCAGCTTGATCTTGGCGACGCCGCGATCCGGATCGTCCTCTTCCGGCGACACCAGAAGGTTGATGCCGGGCTTCACCGTCTCGCGCGACGAGGTCATCACCTTCCACAGCGAGCCGTTGAGCAGGCCCTTGGCCGGATCGTTGCGCAGGCAGACGAGCTTGTCGCCGGCCTGCGGATAATCGGCGTTGAAGCCCTTGAGCTCGCGCAGCCGCTGATTGTAGCGGCGACGCGTGCGGTTGGTGCCGACCAGCACCTGGTCCGCCTTCAGCACCAGCTCCTGGGTAACGTCTTCCTTGCCGATCACCTGCGCCGTGCCATAGTCGCCACGCATGAATTCACGGCCCTCGCGCACATCGAGCGCCAGCCGCAGGATCGGGTTGTCGCGCGCCTGCCGGTGGATTTCGGTCAGCAAAAAATCCGGCTCGTGGTCGGTGAAGAAGCCGCCACCCGAGATCGGCGGCAGCTGGCCGGGGTCGCCCAGCACCAGGATCGGCGTGCCGAAACTCATCAGGTCGCGGCCGAGCTGCTCGTCGACCATCGAGCATTCGTCGATGACGACCAGTTTCGCCCGCGTAATCGGGCTCTGGCGGTTAAGCGAGAAGGTCGGCGACATCGAGGTCTTGCCGGTGACCTCGTCCGATACCGATTCCTCGCCCTTCGGCCGATAGATCAGCGAATGAATGGTGCGCGCATTGACCGCGCCCTTGGAGCGCAGCACCTGCGCCGCCTTGCCGGTGAAGGCGGCGAACTGCACCTGGCCGTCGACATGTTCGGCGAAATACCGCGCCAGCGTCGTCTTGCCGGTGCCGGCATAGCCGAACAGCCGGAACAGCTGCGGCTGGCCGGTCTTCAGCCATTGGGCGACCGCCTTCAGCGCGTCGTCCTGTTGGGGAGAGAATTCCATCAGCGCGAGAGACCGGATTCGCAAGGGAAAGACAAGACAGCCGCCACCATCATCGATGCGCCGGGACGCTTCAATGCCGCCGACGGGTCAGGCTATCAGGCGCAGACAAGAACGTAAAGGGAACATACAAGCTCACCCCACACCTTATCGAATCGGCTGGGGATCGTTTTCCAGCAGGATCGGCTTGCCGTGCGGCGTGGCATGCGCGGCGCGCTCCCAGGCTTCAGCCATGGCGTCGACATCCGACTTGGCGGCCAGCCCTTTGGTGGCAAGCAGGCTTTCCAGCGCGGCCAGCCAATGTTCGTAATAGTCATGGCCGTCAGCCGCGGCGCCTGGCTTCTTCACTTCGATCGACAGCGCCTGCGCCCACTCGCTCCACGAAAACAGGCCCTTGTCGTGCAACGCCACCGTCATGGCGAACGCCTCAGCCTGCCACGGCTCGGCAAACACCGGCGTATCGACGCCCGGCGGCAGCTCGGGCAGATCCGTATCACGCCGGCTCAAGATAGCTCTCCCAGGCGTCTATCGAGACGCTCAGCGTCGGGTCGGCGTCCTCGCCCCAGATTTCCGGCCCTTCGAAAACCACGGTGTAGACCCATTGCGGATTTTCGCCGTGTCCATGCGCGTTGCTGTCGGGGAACACGAAACCGTCGTGCACCGTCTCAATCACCCCCTGCTTGGCGCGCGCATAGCGCGGCAGCCGCGTGTGGCCGGTCGGGTTGAGGTTTTTGGTCCGTACGGGGTCGCCGGCCTTGAACCGCGCCGGCCGCGCCGCCGACCGGTCGCAAGGACCACCCTTGGCCAGCACTGCGGGCACGTTTTCCGCCTTCAGCACCCTCTTGGGCGTCGCTGCCGGATCGACTGCCTTGCCCGCTTCGAGATCGCGCTCGCTGACGAAGCCATGGCGGTTCAACAGCACCTCCAGCGCCTTGATCCATATCTGGTAGTAGCTCGATGAATAGTAGACAGCCGGATGCAGCGATTCCCGTGCGTGCCGGCTCTCGTCGATGTTCCACGCGCCCATGGCGCCGGCAGTCAGCGTAACGCCGAGCGCCCGCCTTTCCCAGGCGGCATGGAAATAGGGCTCGTCCTTTTCGGGCGCGACGGGGCCGAACCCCATCTGCCCGCCAAGATCGTGCGGCCCGTTCATGCCGGCTGCCCCTCTATTTCAGGTCTTTGGGCCAGGCCGGTCCCGATCATCGCATCACGGCTGACCAGCTCCGCCAGCCGCTCCTCGCTCCAGCCCTCGGTGCCCTCAGGCCGCATCGGCACGACGAGATAGCGCAGCTCCGCGGTCGAATCCCAGACGCGTATTTTTGTCCCGGCCGGCAGCGTGAGTCCAAATTCTTCCAGCACGCCGCGCGGATCGATCACCGCGCGCGAACGATAGGGCGGCGCCTTGTACCAGACCGGAGGCAGGCCGAGCACCGACCACGGATAGCAGGAGCACAGCGTGCAGACGACGAGATTGTGCGTCTCCTCGGTGTTGAACACCGCCTGCATGTGCTCGCCCTGGCGGCCGGTATAGCTGAGCGATGCGATCGCCGCCGTCGCATCGCGCTTCAGCCATTCGGCATAGGCGGGATAGCTCCAGGCTTTCGCCACCACCCTGGCGCCATTGCGCGGGCCGATCTTCGTCTCGTAGGTATCGACGATGACGTCGATCGCGGCCGGATCGATCAGCCCCTTCTGAGTGAGGATGGTTTCCAGCGCGCGCACGCGGGCGGCAAACGGATCGAGGTCGTTGTCGTGGTCATGATCGTGTGACATGGCCGCAAACTACGTTTCCAGTGATGCCGCCGCAAGCGCAACGGCTTGGGCCAACGGCACATGGCGCTGGCCCTGTCACATCATTCGGCCGCCGCCCGCTGCGGTTCGGGCAGCATGTCTTCCCTGGCCTTGAATAGCGACGGCTGATCCCCCGCTTCGACCGGGCCCGTCTCGCCCTTGCGCTTCGACCAGAGCCCGACCAGCCAGCCCGAGAGATTCTCCATGTAGACATAGATCACCGGCGTCACGAACAGGGTCAGCGCCTGCGAGGCAAGCAGGCCACCGACAACGGCAACGCCCAGCGGCTGGCGCAATTCGGCGCTGGCGCCGGTGCCGAGCGCGATCGGGAACGTGCCCATCAGTGCCGCCAGCGTCGTCATCATGATCGGCCTGAACCGCATCAGGCAGGCCTTGTGGATCGACTCGGTCGCCGACATGCCTTCTCGTCGCAGTTCAAGCGCGACGTCGACCATCATGATGCCGTTCTTCTTGACGATGCCGATCAGCATCAGGATGCCGATCACCGCGATAACAGACAGATCCATGCCGGCGAAGCGCAGCGCAACGACCGCTCCCAGCACGGCCGATGGCAGGCCGGTAAGGATGGTCAGCGGGTGGATGAAGCTCTCGTAGAGGATGCCGAGCACGATATAGATGGTCAGGATTGCGCCGCCGACCAGAAAACCCTGGTTGGCAAGAGAATCCTGGAAGGTCTTGGCCGTGCCGGCAAAGGTCGTCGAGATCACCGTCGGCATGCCGATCTGCTCCTTGAGCGCATTGATGCGCGTCACGCTGTCGCCCAGCGCCACGCCCTGCGGCAGATTGTAGGAGATGGTCACGGCTGGAAGCTGGCCGAGCTGGTTGACAGTCAGGGCGCCGGCCGTGCGATCGACCCGGGCGAAGGCGCCGAGCGGAACAAGACTGCCGCTCGCCGTCCTCATCTGGATGGCCAGCATCCGCTCGGGCGACCACTCGATCTTGGGATCGAGCTCGGTGATGACTTCGTAGCTGTCGGCCGAACCGAAGATTGTCGAAACCTGGTCGGTGCCGAACCCGCCATAGAGGGCGGAGCGCAACGTGTCGGTGTCGATACCGAGCTGGGCGGCCTTGTCGCGATCCACCACCAGCGTCGCCTGCAACGCATTGTTCTGCAGGTCGCTGGTGACGTCGGTGAAGTTCGCATGGTCGGCAGCCATCGCGTCGTTCAGTTTCTGCGCCCAAATATCGGTCAGGCCGGTATCAAGGCCCTGAACCACGAGCTGGTAGGCGCTGGCCGACGACCGCGAGCCCAGCCTCAAATTCTGCACCGGCTGCATGTAGGTCTCGATGCCCGCCACGCCGGCCAGTTGCTTGCGCAGGTCCGAAAGCACCTTCTCGATATCGGGGCGCTGGTCCTTGCCCTTAAGCTGGACGAAAAGCTGCCCCTGGTTGAGCGCATTGTTGCCGCTGCCCGCCGACCACGCCACATGGTCGACATAGGGCGAATGCGAGAAGACGCTGGCGACCTGTCCTTGCAGCCTGGACATGGCGTCGAAAGAGATGTCCTGGCGTGCGATGGTGGTCACCGATATCTGGCCGATGTCCTCCTGCGGGAAGAAACCCTTCGGCGAAGTCTGGATCAGCCACACCGACGCTGCCGCGGTGCCGACGAAGACGAGGAACACCAGGAAGGTGTGCCGCAGGCAGAAGCTCAAGACCTTGTCGTAGCCGCGGGTGACGAGGTCCGGCTTGTGGCCGGGGCCATGCTTGTCGCGGTCGGCTTTGGTCACCGACAGCAGCCGCGAGCACAGCATCGGCGTCAGCGTCAGCGACACGAACATCGACGCCAGGATGGCGACCGTCACCACGACGGCGAACTCGTTGAAGATGCGCCCGATGACGCCACCCATCAGCAGCACCGGGATGAACACCGCGACCAGCGAAATCGAGATCGAGATGATGGTAAAGCCGATTTCGCGCGCGCCCTTCAGCGATGCGTCGAAGGCCGACAGCCCGTCCTCCTCCATATGGCGGAAGATGTTTTCAAGCATCACGATGGCGTCGTCGACGACGAGGCCGACCGCCAGCGTCAGGCCCATCAGCGATATGTTGTCGATGGAAAAGCCGAACAGGAACATCGCGCCGAGCGTGGCGATCAGCGAAATCGGCACCGCCACGGCCGGGATGATGGTCGCCGTCACCCGGCGCAGGAACACGAAGATCACCATGACCACCAGCGCGATGGTCAACAGCAGCGTGAACTGGACATCATCGACGGCCTGACGGATCGAACTGGAGCGGTCGTTAAGCAGCTTGATGTCGGCGGCGGCCGGCATCTGGTCCTTGAAGGACGGCAGCATGGCCTTGACCTTGTCGACGACGTCGACGGTGTTGGCGTCGGGTTGGCGCTGCACCGCCATGATGATCGCGCGCGTACCGTCATACCAGCTCGCCGTCGTCGTCGTCTGCACCGAATCGACCACACGGGTCACCTCGCCCAACCGCACGGGGTGACCGTTTTTGGTGGCGATGATGATGTTGGAGAAGCCGGCGGCGTCAGTCAGCTGCGTGTTGGCGGTGATGGTAAGCTGCTGCTTGTCGTTCTGCAGCACGCCGAGCGGCGTGTTGCTGTTGGCCGAGGCGACCGCCGCCTGCAGCTGATCGATCGAGATGCCGCGCGCGGCAAGCGCGGTCGGGTCGATCTGGATGCGCACCGCGTATTTCTGTTGGCCGAAGATCGAGACCTGCGCCACGCCGTCTATGGTCGACAGCGACGGCGAGATGACATTTTCCGCGAAAGCATCGAGATCGGTCAGCGGAACCGTGTCGCTGACCAGCGACATCAAAAGGATCGGCGCGTCGGCCGGATTGACCTTGCGATAGCTCGGCGGCGCCGTCATCTGCGGCGGCAATGATTTCTGCGTGCGCGCGATCGCCGCCTGCACGTCGGCTGCTGCCGCGTCGATGTCGCGGTTGAGCACGAACTGGATGGCGATCGAGGTCTGGCCAAGCGAGTTCGTGGTCGAGATCGAATCGATACCGGCGATGGTTGCGAACTGCTTGATCAGCGGGGTCGCCACCGACGTCGCCATGGTTTCCGGCGAGGCGCCGGGCAGCGAAGCCGAGACGTTGACCACCGGGAATTCGGCGCTGGGCAGTGCCGCCACCGGCAGGAACTTGTAGGCGAACAGTCCGCCCAGCACGAGGGCGAACGACATCAGAAGGGTGGCGACAGGCCTGCGTATGCAGAATTCGGAGATCATTGGGCCGCCTCGCCGGCTTTGCTCGCCTCGGCCACCTTCGGCGCGGCATCGGCCGTGGCCTTGCCCTCATGCACCGCGGCGCCGTCCTTCAGCCTCGTCTGGCCCTCAGTGACAACTTTCTCGCCGCTTTTCAGCCCCTGGCTGACGGCGCTGTTCTCGCCTTCGGTCAGCGCCACCTGCACCGGCCGCATCTCGACCGTGTTGTCCGGCTTGACGACATAGACGAACGGCCCCTTCTGGCTTGGCTGCACCGCGACCGTGGGAACCGATGTCATCTGCGGCATGATGCCGGCGTCGAGCACGACATTCACATACTGGCCGGGCCATAGCGAAAGATCGGCATTGGGAATGCTTGCCCGCGTGGCAATCGTGCCCGACGCGGTGTCGACGCTGGAGTCGACGAAATCGAGCGTACCCTTGCCGATCGGCGTCGGGTCACCATCCTTGGTCAGTGTCACCGCGCCCTGCTGCGGGTTGGCGAGCGCCTTGTGCAGCAGGGCCAGGTTACTCTCGGGAAGATTGAAGTTGACCTGCAGCGGGTCCATCTGGGTGATGGTCACCAGCGGGGTCGCCGTACTGCTGTTGCCATTGCTGACGGTGACGAGATCGCCGACGGCGACGCTGACAGCACCCAGCCTGCCGGAAATCGGCGCCGTGATCGTGGCGAAGCCAAGCTGGACATTGTCGGCGTCGATTGTCGCCTTGTCGGCATCGACAGTCGCTGCGGCAGCCTTCTGCGCGGCGACGGCCTGGTCGTAGGTCTGCTGCGTGCCGGCCTGCTTGGCGACCAGATCCTTGGCGCGCTGGAGATCGGACTGCGAGCTGGCGAGCATCGCCTGATCCTTGGCCAGCGCCGCCTGGTCCTTGGCAAGCTGCGCCTTCAGCGCCCGGTCATCGAGCGAAAACAGCAGATCGCCGGTCTTGACCATCTGCCCGTCCTTGACGTCGATGGACACGATTTGGCTGGACACCCGCGCGTTGATGTTGACGACGGCGGGAGAGGAGACGAAGCCGATCGCATAACGCCGGATCGGGAAATCGGCTGTCGAGGCGACGGCCGAGAGGATGGAGACCGAGCGCCCGGCATTGTCGGCCTTCTTGTCCGAAGCCGCAGCCTGTTTGTCCGGCGCGGCAACCTGCTTTGCGCCGATGACCTGCTGGACCCTGCCAAGCGCGTCAGGCGAAAGATAGAGCCAGCCGGCCGCACCCAGGCAGGCGACGGCCAGCAACGAAAGAACGACTTTTCCACGCATGGTCAAAGGCCCTCTCCACCCGACACGTCGTGGTCCGATGGGTTCTATTCCAACGCGGCCCGTTGCCGCGATTTCGCCGAATAGATAGGACACGCCTTTGTTGGAAAAGGGCCAAAAGGCGGCATTACGAAGATTTAATGTGCACTGCACAATGGATGTGCAACACGGGGCGGCTCCCGATCCGGACGGTCCGCCGAGAGTCCGAATCCCGTCCCCCTACGATCGGCTGGTGCGCCCCACAGCCTATTTAAGCATCGGCCAAAGCGTCGCCGCCAGCAGCACGCCCATGGCGATGTTGAACCATTTCAGCCGCACCGGGTCCGACAGGAAGCCACGCAGCGCCGTGCCGAACCCTGCCCATACCGAGACGCTCGGCAAATTGACGATAGTGAAAGCCACGGCGATCAACACCACCGACAGGAACGGGTGCTCGGCATTGGCATAGACGGCCATGGCGGTGATCGCCATCACCCACGCCTTGGGATTGACCCACTGGAATGCGGCCGCCTCGATGAAGCGCATAGGCCGCGCGTTCGTCTCGCCCTTGCCGGTCAGCGTGCGCGACATGGCGATCTTCCACGCGAGGTACAAAAGATAGGCGCCGCCGGCGATCTTGAGCGCGGTATGCAGCGCCGGAAACGCCGTCAACACAGCGCCGAGGCCAAGACCGACGGCAAGCAGCAGCACGAGGAAACCCATGCTGATGCCCAGCATGTGCGGAACGGTTCTGACGAGGCCGAAATTCACGCCCGATGCCAGCAGCATGAGATTGTTCGGCCCCGGCGTGATCGAGGTCACGAAGGCGTAGACAAGCAGGGCAAGGAATGCGTCGAGCGACATGGATATCCTCCCTGACAAGTCAGCATCGGAAGCCTCACTATGGAAGCTGGCTGACGCGTTCGGCGCCAGCCCCGCCGAAGTCCTACATCGCCTGCGGGCCGCGGTTCAACGCTGCCACGCCGGTGCGGCAGATTTCGACCAGGCCGAGCGGTTTCATGATGGCGATGAACTGGTCGATCTTGGAGCCTTTGCCGGTGATCTCGAAGATGAAATGCTCGGTGTTGGCGTCGATGACGCTGGCGCGGAACGCATCGGCCAGCCGCAACGCCTCGACCCGGGCCTCGCCGGTGCCGGCGACTTTGACCAGCGCCAGTTCGCGCTCCAGCGGCCGCTCCTGCCCGGATTCATGCGAACGCACGGTCAGGTCGACGACGCGGTGCACCGGCACGATGCGCTCGAGCTGGTGCTTGATCTGCTCCAGCACATGCGGCGTGCCGCGCGTCACGATGGTTATGCGCGACAAATGCTTTTCATGCTCGGTCTCGGAGACGGTCAGGCTCTCGATGTTGTAGCCACGCCCGGAAAACAGGCCGATGACCCTGGCAAGCACGCCCGGCTCATTGTCGACCAGCACGGAAAGCGTGTGGTTTTCCGGCTTTTCCGTCTCCTTGGCGATGAAATAGGCGGAGCCGGTCGGTTGTAGCTGTGCGTTCATGACATGAATCTCGATTTCAAGCTCTTGAGCTAATTCTTTGTTTGCGCAGGGCTTTCTGGCGACAGCTCTGCCTTGGTTCTGCCGGCTACACCAGTTCCCTGCCCTTGGCGTCGATGGCGTTGGCCACCGCCTCGTCGGTCGCCTCGTCGGGCAAGAGCATCTCATTGTGCGCCTTGCCCGATGGGATCATCGGGAAGCAGTTGGCGAGCGTCGCCACGCGGCAGTCGAACAGCACCGGCTTCCTGACCGAGATCATCTCCTTGATCGCGTCGTCCAGTTCGTCCGGCTTCTCGCAGCGAATGCCGTGTCCGCCATAGGCCTCGGCGAGCTTGACGAAGTCGGGCATCGCCTCGGTGTAGGAATGCGACAGCCGGTTGCCGTGCAGCAGCTGCTGCCACTGCCGCACCATGCCCATATACTGGTTGTTCAGGATGAAGATCTTGATCGGCGCGTCGTGCTGCACGGCAGCGCTCATCTCCTGCATCGTCATCTGCACGGAGGCGTCGCCGGCGATGTCGATGACCAGCGCGTCGGGATGCGCGATCTGCACGCCGAGCGCCGCCGGCAGGCCGTAACCCATCGTGCCCAGCCCGCCTGACGTCATCCAGCGGTTCGGCTTCTCGAAATGATAGTGCTGCGCCGCCCACATCTGGTGCTGGCCGACCTCGGTGGTGATGTAGGTGTCCATGCCCTTGGTCAGTTCGTAGAGCCGCTCGATGGCGTATTGCGGCATGATCACGTCGTTGTTCATCTTGTAGGCGAGCGAGTCGCGCGCACGCCATTTGGCGATCTGCTCCCACCACGGGTAGAGCGCCTTCTTGTCGGCCTTGGCGCTCGCGCGCCACAGCCGCACCATATCCTCCAGCACCCGGCCGACATCGCCGATGATCGGCACCTCGGTGTGAACGTTCTTGTTGATCGACGATGGATCGATGTCGATGTGGATCTTCTTCGAATTCGGCGAGAACGCGGTCAGCCGGCCGGTGATGCGGTCGTCGAAACGCGCGCCGATGCAGATCATCACGTCGCAGTCATGCATGGCCATGTTGGCTTCATAGGTGCCGTGCATGCCGAGCATGCCCATCCAGTTCTTGCCCGATGCCGGATAGGCACCGAGGCCCATCAGCGTCGAGGTAATCGGGAAACCGGTAAGATCGACCAGTTCGCGCAGCAGATGGCTCGCTTCCGGGCCGGAATTGATGACGCCGCCGCCGCTATAGATGATCGGCTTCTTGGCGCTGGCCATCAGCTCGACCGCCGCCTTGACCTTTTCCAGGTCGCCCTGGACCTTGGGCTGGTAGCTGGTGCGCGGCGCGATCTGCGGCGGGACGTAGAATCCCCTGGCGAACTGCACGTCCTTCGGAATATCGACGACGACCGGACCCGGACGGCCGGTGGTCGCGACATGGAAAGCCTCGTGGATGGTGGCGGCGAGCTCGTTGACGTCCTTCACCAGCCAGTTGTGCTTGGTGCAGGGGCGCGTGATGCCGACCGTATCGCATTCCTGAAAAGCGTCGGAGCCGATCAGCGAGGTCGGCACCTGCCCCGTCAGGCAGACCAGCGGGATCGAATCCATCAGCGCGTCCTGCAGCGGCGTCACCGCATTGGTGGCGCCGGGGCCGGAGGTCACCAGCATGACGCCGGCCTTGCCGGTCGAACGCGCATAGCCTTCGGCCGCATGGCCGGCGCCCTGCTCGTGGCGCACCAGTATGTGCTCGACATCGTCCTGCTGGAAGATCTCGTCATAGATCGGAAGGACAGCGCCGCCGGGATAGCCGAAGACATGCTTGACGCCATTGTCCTTCAGCGCCTGCACCACCATTTCGGCACCTGTCATCTCGCGCCGCTCGTTCTGTCCGTTGCTCATCGGTCTGGTCCCGTACTGTCGCCATTTGGCGTTTGCTGGTCGTTTAGTCGTGTTTAAGGCAATAAAAAAGGCCCCCGAGGGAGCCTGTGTCTTGCGCATGGGGGGTTTTCGCCCGGCGGTTACACCGCCTTGCCCACGCGCTTTCCTACGAGAATGAGTGCCGTTTTCATGGTGGCGGACACTAAGGGCGGGCAAGGCAGCCTGTCAACGGGAAAAATCGCGCCGGCGCGCACAGCGTGCCGGCGCGATCGAGCTTGTCAGCCCGGCGCCTTGCAGCGGGAAACGCGTGGATCGCATTTGAACGCCTTCCTGGCCTGCATCTTCGCTGGCGGATGGTGGGGTGCCACCCTTGCCGGGGCATGGTGCTGGGGCATGCGCATTGCCAACGCTTGCTGATGCGGCTTTTGTTGCCCAGCTCCGCGTGCAAGACGCTGCCCCGAAACCGGCTTGGGCGACCCCCGGTTGAGCGACGATTTGACAACGATGCGTCCGTCGCCCGCGGTCCTGTCGGCATGCAGCTTGAGCGCATCGGCCTTCGCGCCGTTGCCGGCGGCCATCCGCTTGCTCACCGGCTTCACGACCACCGGATTGCTGGCAGTCACCGCGCCGGGGGAAATGGCCTTGTTGCCGGTCGCAGTCTTGGGACCCGCCAGGATTTGCCCGTTCCCCTTTGTATTGCCGGCAAGCCTCTTGATCTCGGCGCCCCTGGAAACATCGAGCCGTGCACTGGCAAACACGCCTTTGCGAGGCGGAACCAGTTTTGCCGCCTTGATCGATTCGATGACGGGCTTCGGGAGTTGCTGCAGCCGGGGTCCGGCATTGATTGCAACGACCTGATTGCCAAGTCGCACGCGCGGTGCATTGTTGACCACGACCGTCTGGTTGATGATCGTCGTGTTGCGCATGATGACGACGTTCTCCTGCACCGGCCGCACCATCCTGACCAGATCGACCGCGCCGATCGCCGCCACAGGCACGAAACACCACCAGGCGTCGTCGAAGGCGACACCGACGTCGGGCGGCGCTGGAGCCCAGCCGACATCATTGCCGCCCTGACGCCACACCACCCAGGCTGGCGCCCATTGATCGCCGGCGATCCACACCCAGCCGAAATCGGGATCATACGCCCAGCGGCCATAGTGATAGACGACATCGCCGAATGGCTCGGTGGACTGCCAGTACCAGCCATCGTCGGTCCAGACCCACCTGCCTTCGGTGTACGGCCGCCATTCGGTACGGACCGAGGGAACCCAGACATCGCCGAATCGGGCCGAGGTTCGCCATCCGCCATAATTCGAAAGCCTTTCGCGGACGGTGACGGCAATTTCCGCCGCATGCGCCTGCGTTCCGGGCAGCACCAGCGGGCCGGTCAGGGTCGCGCTCAAGGCCATGACCGCGGCCATTGCTGCTGCGCGTCCACGCCGGCCAAGGGAGCGACATGAAGACGCTTGGATGAAAGGTATGATGATCATAACGGGCTCCAGAGTTCCGCATCCAGAAAATCCCGGGAACCGCCCTGTTGCCCGCCACCGCTTCCCGGCTTCTCACCGATCGGTTGTCATCGGCCCGGGTGACCGCATTGCGGCATTTGACCATCAATTTTGCGCGACCGGCGCGGCATTCACAAATGGAACGTTCGTTTCCGGCGCCCGGGCGATTCCGAAACCGCCTGGCGATCTCATTTCTAGGATAGACCATTGAAATCGCTGGAAACTATGGTGGGGCGTGACGAGGGCCACCATCTCTGACGATACTTGATCGTCCGGCGGCAAGCCCGGCGGAGCGACCACCATGACGATCTGGATTTCACGGGAGGAAACCTGATGCTCGACAAGCCCTCTAGCAAGAACACGGCCCCTAGCAAGAAACTGTCCGACCTGCTCGATCAATTCGGCGCCGCGCTTGCTGCCAATGACATCGAGAAGGCGGTCGATTGCTTTCAAGATGATTGCTACTGGCGCGACCTCGTTACCTTCACCTGGAACATCAAGACCATGGAAGGCCGCGACCAGGTCCGCGACATGCTGAAAAACCAATTGTCGAAAACCAGGCCGTCGCACTTCGCCATCGCCAAGGGCGAGGACGCGACGGAGAGCGACGGGTTGATCGAGGGCTGGATCAGCTTCGAGACGGAAGTGGCGCGCGGCTTCGGCCATATCAGGCTGAAGGACGGCAAGATCTGGACGCTGCTGACCACCATGGCCGAACTGAAAGGCCACGAGGAGCCGGCAGGCTTTGCGCGGCCGATGGGCGCCAGGCACGGCTCGGGCAAGAACCGTCCGACATGGAAAGAAGAACGCGAGAGGGAAGCCGCCGAGCTCGGCTTCAAGACGCAGCCCTATACGGTGATCATCGGTGGCGGCCAGGGCGGCATCGCGCTCGGCGCGCGGCTGCGGCAGCTTGGCGTGCCCACCATCATCATCGAGAAGAACGAGCGTGCCGGCGACAGCTGGCGCAAGCGCTACAAATCGCTCTGCCTGCATGACCCGGTCTGGTACGACCATCTGCCCTATATCGATTTCCCCAAGAACTGGCCGGTCTTCTCGCCCAAGGACAAGATCGGCGACTGGCTGGAAATGTACGCCAAGGTGATGGAGCTGAATTACTGGTCCTCGACCGAGGCCAAAAGTGCGTCCTATGACGACAAGACGAAGGAATGGACCGTCGTCGTCCACCGCGACGGCAAGGACATCACGCTGAAGCCCAAGCAGCTGGTGCTGGCAACCGGACAGTCCGGCAAGGCCAATCTGCCGAAATTCAAGGGCATGGAAACCTTCAAGGGTGACCAGCACCACTCGTCGAAGCATCCGGGTCCCGACGCCTATGCCGGCAAAAAGGCCGTTGTCATCGGATCCAACAATTCCGCCCATGACATCGCTGCCGCACTTTGGGAAGCTGGTGCCGACGTGACCATGGTGCAGCGCTCGAGTACCCATATCTCCAGGTCCGACACGTTGATGGAAATCGGACTGGGTTCGCTCTATTCGGAGCAGGCGCTGCAGAATGGCATCACCACCGCCAAGGCCGATCTCATCTTCGCTTCGCTGCCTTACAAGATCCTGCACGAGTTCCAGATCCCGGCCTATGCCGAGATGAAGAAACGCGATGCGGCGTTCTACAAGGGACTGGAAAAGGCCGGTTTCATGCTCGACTGGGGCGACGACGAGTCCGGCCTGTTCATGAAGTACCTAAGGCGCGGCTCTGGCTATTACATCGATGTTGGCGCCTCGCAGCTGGTTATCGATGGTTCGATCAAGCTGAAGAGCGGCGTCGACGTCGAAGAGATCAAGCAGCACTCGGTTCTGCTCAGCGACGGGTCGGAACTGCCTGCGGACCTCATCGTCTACGCCACCGGCTACGGCTCGATGAACGGCTGGGCCGCCGATCTGATATCGCGCGAGACCGCGGACAAGGTCGGCAAATGCTGGGGCCTCGGCTCGAACACCACCAAGGATCCCGGCCCCTGGGAAGGTGAGCTGCGCAACATGTGGAAGCCGACGCAACAGGAGGCGCTGTGGTTCCACGGCGGCAATCTGCACCAATCACGACACTATTCGCAGTTCCTGGCGCTGCAGTTGAAAGCCAGGCAGGCCGGCTTGGCGACGCCGGTCTACGGCCTGCAGCAGGTGCACCACAAGGGATAGGCGAGCGCCATTCCTGCGGAGTAAAAAAGGAAGGAGGCATGGCTTGCACCCTGCCTCCTTCCTTCGAGGGAATTACGCCGGCTTACCCGCGGCGAACTGTGTCACCACCCGCTGCAGCAGCGGCACGTAATCGCGAAACGCCCGTGTCTTCATGTTGGCGATCTTGCCGCTCTCGTCCCAGATGCGGACCCGGACCGCTTCCTCGTGGAACGGGTTCTTGCGGAACTCGGCCACTTCATCGGCGCTCATCGGCCCGCCCTGCAGCGACAGCGTGTGCACCGAGGCCTGCGACAGCCTGCCGAAATAGGTCGGGTCGGTGGCGCAGAGATAGCGCTTGGCCGCGACATGCAGCCTGACGCATTCGACGATGACCGGCGGAAAGAACGGCGCCAGCACCTCGCCACCGGCCTCGTCATGATGCTTGTCCTCGACATCCTCGGGCGAATAGGTGCCGAACTCGCTGGTGTAGTGGCCGATGTCGTGCAGCAGCGCCGCCGCCACCAGCTCGTCCGGCGCGCCGTCCTGCTCGGCGAACCAGGCGCCCTGCAGCATGTGCTCCGACATGGTGACGGGTTCGCCGAGATAGGATTCGGCACCCCGGCGCTCGAAGATGTCGGCGATGAACTCGACGATGGTGTCCGCGTTCAAATCCTGGCCGCTCATTCCGCCGCCTCCTTGAACCCATGCTCGATCGCCGCGAGCGTCGACAGCAGACCGTCCTTGTCTGCGTAACAGCCCTGCAGCCAGCGCTTACCGGTACCGGAAAACGCCTTGCGGGCATGCATGACGCGGGTGTTGTCGACGATGAACGCCTGCCCCGCTTCGAGCTTGAACGTCACCTCGAAGGATGGATCCTCGATCAGTTCCGCGAACCGGCGATAGGCGGCGTAGTACGCTTCCATATCGCTGAACGGCACGTCGACCGTCGGCGCCAGGGAGCGGTTGTTGAAGCGGATGCAAATCAGCTCGCCATCGGGCCCGAGCTCGATCATCGGCCGCTTCGCCTGCAGCCGCACGCCGGAAGAGCCGGCATATTCGAAGCGCGCCGGGCATGAGCTCAGCAGCCGGAAGCCTTCCGGGTTCTCAGCCTGCAGCGCAGCCGCGACGGCAAACCCATCGACGACACTGGACTCGCCGCCCTCAACCGTATTCTCGATGCAGGACAGGATCTGCAGCGTCGGCACAGGGTCGCGATAGGGGTTGTCGGTGTGTGCCTGGAGGCCGAGATTCGTGTAGGCGAGATTGTTCGGATTGACCTCGGCGCGCACTTCGAACCAGCGCCCGTAATTGGTCTCCCTGATGTAGCCGAACAGATCGGATACTTTGCACAGCGCCCCGGATTCGGTCGGCAGATCGTCCATCACCGCGAAGCCATAGGTTTTCACCGCCGACAGCCATTGCCCCAGCACAGCACGATCGCGGCTGGCCGCAACATAGCCGGCGCGCGGTACCGAATTCTGCATCGAGGCCTTGGTCCATCGCACGGTGGCCTCGCCTGTCCAGCCCGGCTGGCGGCCTGCGTCACGATCATAGGCATTGGCGCTCAGCCATGCCGCGGGAAAGCTGACCGTCTTCTGCTCGGGCACGAAGCTGACTTCCAGGGCGCCGCCTTTGATCGACGCGGCGCCGATCCTGGTGTTGGCGGGAATGTCGAGAATGGTGATGAGCCGTTGACCATTGCCGGCGCTGCGCGTCTTGTCGTCCAGCGCATTGTCGCGCAGCCACATGGCATGAAAACGGCTGCGCGACCCGTCCTGCCAGCCAAGGTCGATTGTTCTGCCTTCGTCGCCGATCAGCGCGTGGGTGAGCATGGAGATCCGTTCCTGTTCATTGCGTCCCCCGCAGCCTGATCCGCAGGGTTTCGATTGCATGTTGATCGCGCGACAGGCATAACTCAAATTATCATTTTTTAGCCAATGACCGCAGAATACTAATGGCTCGTACAAATACACCCGTGCCGCCTCTGGACTGGCTGCGCAGTTTCGAGGCGGCGGCGCGGCTGTCGAATTTCACCGCGGCGGCAGCCGAGCTCGGTCTCACCCAGGCAGCCGTCAGCCAGCACATCCGGTTTCTCGAGGAGCGGCTCAAGACACGTTTGTTTTCGCGGCTGGCGCGGGGCGTTGCACTGTCGCCGGAGGGTGCGGCCTACTTGCCTCACATCCAGTCGGCCTTCGCCACCATCGGCAACAGCACCGCGGAACTGTTCGAGCCGCGTGCCGTCCAGACCGTGACCATCCGGGCGCCGATCTCCTTTGCCTTGCTCATGCTGGTTCCGGCGCTGCCAGATCTCGCCAAGGCACTGCCGCGCATCCAACTCGATCTGGTGACGATCCATCGCCCTGCCGACTACGATCTGCCGGGCTCGGTGCTCGACATCCGCTTCGGCAACGGATCGTTCCCCGGACGCGAAGCCGACAGGCTGACCGCCGAGCGGCTCGTGCCGGTGGCCGCACCTGCGCTCGCCGGCGACGACGACTGGCCTTCCCTGCCGCTGCTTCTGGTCGCCGGCGCGCGCGAGATGTGGGCGGAATGGTTCGCCGCCGCTGGACTGGCTGGCCATCCCAGACGATCGCACCGCTTCGACAGTTTCGTCACCGCCATGGAGGCGGCGAGCGCCAGCGCCGGCGTGCTCTTGGGCTCGCGGCCGCTGGTCGATGCGGCGCTCGACAGCAAGACGCTGGTCAGGCTTTCCGACTATGAACTTTCCAGCACATCGGGGCATTTCCTGACCAGGGCGTCGACAGCACGCCTGACCGGAGCCGAACAGGATTTCCGCCAATGGCTGCTCCTGCGCCTCTCCGCGCCGGCATGACTGGTTATGAGATTGGCCCGATCCGCTTCCAGTAGATCAACGTGCCGGTCAGCCCGCCATGCGGCTTCAGGGCATAGTCCGGTATCTCACCGGCCAGCGTGAAGCCCAACCGCTCATAGAGGCCTGAGGCGCCCTCCTCGGTCGCCGTGTCCAGAACCAGCAGCGTGCGGCCCTTCTCCAGGGCGAGGCTCTCGGCGGCTCGCATCAGGCGCGTTCCCACACCCCTGCCCCGGTAATCGACTGATGTCATCAGCTTGGCGATCTCGGCCCGGTGCGGCTGGTTGGGCGGACAATCGAGCAGCAAGGTCACGGTGCCGACGAGGTTTTTGCCGTCCCAGGCGCCAAGCACCGATCTTTCGCCCCTTGCCGCCGCGGCCAGCGACTTCTCCCAGAACGTCCTTGCCGCCTGCGGCGCCAACGGATGCATGAAGCTGACCGAACCGCCGGCCGCCACCGTTGCGACCAGCAATTCGGCCAGCATGTCCTGCGTTTCGGCAGTCGGGTTCAGGGGTGCGATCTCGATCGAGTTCATGTGCAGGATATCCTGTGATTGCAATAGAAGCGGGCGCATTGCTGTCAGTCCAGACGGTGCGCGCGGCGTCGCTTTCGCGCCGCCTTGATGGCGCTGATGCGGTCGGCGTCTTCGTGCCCGAGATGCCGCCCGCGCTCGAGTATCTCGAGCGTGTACTCCTCATAGGTCAGGCCAAGCCGCTCGGCTCTGTCCATGCGCAGCAGCATCACCTCGTGGCTCGGCGCCTTCCACGCCTTGGCATGAGCGGCCTGCCAGGCAAGGAAGATGTAGGGATCGCCCTTGCCCCATGGCGGGCCCTTGTACTCATCGAGAGGCGGCCCCCCATTGTGGGAGCGCTTTGGTCTTCTTGCCATTGTGTCAGCCCCTGACCAGCGCGACGAGATAGTCGGCGCCGGGCTCGAGGGCGTGGAAGGTGCAGTCCGACGGCGCCCCGAGCGCCAGGCAGTCGCCTGATACAAGCTTGTGCACTGTCTCACCTTCGATGAATTCGAGCCGCCCGGAAATCAGCCATATCTGCTGCTTGATGAAGGCGTATGAAGCGGCCGGAAAACTGACCTTGGCGCCCGCCGGCAGATGCACCTTGATCAGTTCCAGCGGCATATCGCCAGCCGGCGAAAGATGCCGCCTGACATAGCCGGTGTCGGGATCGCGCCACACCGGCTGGTCGGCCTCGCGCAATATCCCGCCGCCCTGCAATTCCGCGCGCGCGATCAAGGTCGACAGCGTCATGCCGAAGGCCGACGCGATGCGCACCAGAAGCGCCGCCGTCGGGCTGGTCTTGCCCCGCTCGATCGTGCTGAGCATCGCCTTCGAGACGCCGGAATGCTCCGCGAGTTCGGCCAGGGACCAGTCGCGCACGGTCCTTTCGGCGTGTATTCTGCGGCCGATCGTCGAGGAAATGTCGTTCGCTATATCATCCATATGTCTATTATAGCGAAAAATAGACGCCGGAGAAGAGCCGGCTGGCGACAATTTTCACGAGCCCTTTAATGCTCTCTACACCATCCGACATCATCGGGCCTTAACCCCATTCGGGTAGGATCGATGCTCCAGGGAAATGGGGATTGGCCTGTCCATGTATGTCGAACGCGAAGCCTCCGTTGGAGAACCGACATCGCAGGAGCGCCGCGACGCAGAGCAGAACGACAAGCGCATCCTCGGCAATGTCGTGCAATGCGATGGCGCGCGCGCCACCATCAGCGCCTATGCGAATGACGCCGACGGCGCGGTGACCGGCCTGTGGACGGTCGGCAAGATGATTTCCATCAATCTCGGATCGACGCGAACCGTCGGCCTGGTCTACGCAATCGGCAAGTCGGACCGCGCCTGGAGCAATGAGGGCCAGAACGCCATCGAGGTCAGCATCGAGCTGATCGGCGAAGTCCGTGACGGAGCAGAGCCCGGCGGCAAACCGGTCTTCGATCGCGGCATCACCACCTATCCGCATATCGGCGCCGTTGCGCATCGGATCCGCACCCGCGACCTGCAGGCGGTCTATGACCTCGCCGGGCGTCATTCGATCACGATCGGCACGCTAGCGCAGGACGAGACGATCGCCGCCAACATCGCCATCGACGATACGCTGGCGCGTCACTTCGCCATTGTCGGCACGACCGGCGTCGGCAAATCCACCGCCGTCTCGCTGCTGCTGCGCAAGTCGATCGCCGCACGGCCCGACCTGCGCATCCTGATCCTCGACCCGCACAACGAGTTCGCTGCATCGCTGCCCGAATACTGCGTCAGGGTCGATTCCAAAACCTTGGATCTGCCGTTCTGGATGTTCAAGCTCGAGGAATTCGCCGAGGTGCTGTTCCGGGGCCGCGAGACCGAGCCGGAAGAAATCGACGCCTTGCGCGACCTTATCCCGGCCGCCAAGAATCTCTACCGCAACCCGAATTCGGGCTCATATATCAGGCGCGGCAGCGATGCGTTGACCGCCGATACGCCGGTGCCTTACCGCATCGCCGACCTGCTCAAGCAGATCGATGAGCGCATGGGCATGCTCGAAAGCAAGACCGATCGCCCGACGCTCAAATCGCTGAAGACGCGCATCGAATCGGCGGCCGCCGATCCACGCTACCGCTTCATGTTCAACTCGCGCCTGATCGAGGACACCATCCACGAGACGATCGGCAACATCTTCCGCGTGCCGCATCATGGCCGCCCGGTAACCTGCTTCGAGATGGCCGGCATGCCGTCGGAAGTGGTCAATTCGGTCTGCTCGGTGCTGGCGCGCCTGGCCTTCGACCTCGCTCTGTGGAGCGAGGGCAAGCTGCAGTTGCTGTTTTTGTGCGAAGAGGCGCACCGCTATATGCCGGCCGACCCGCGCCTCGGCTTCGCGCCGACAAGGCACGCGCTGTCGCGCATTGCCAAGGAAGGCCGCAAATATGGCTGCTATCTCGGCGTCGTCACCCAGCGCCCGGGCGAGCTCGACCCGACCATCCTTTCGCAATGCTCGACCTTCTTCGCCATGCGGCTTGCCAATGAGCAGGACCAGGCGATCATCCGCTCGGCGATTGCCGACTCTTCCGCCTCGACGCTTGCCTTCCTGTCCTCCATGGGCCAGCGCGAAGCCATCGCCTTCGGCGAAGGCGTGGCGACGACCATGCGGCTGAAGTTCGAAAAACTGCCGAGTGACCTGCTCCCCGGCACCGCAAAACGCGAAGAGGCCACGTCGAAGCCAGGCGACGATGTCGATCTGGTGGCGATCGTGGAACGACTGCGCAATGTGCCTAAATCAACGCAGCAGGCGATGGCCTTCGCCGAGGTCGTCGATTCAGGCCGCCAGGCCGGCGACCCCGACTACCGCAAGCCACCCGCCGCACGCGCGCCATCGGACGACGATTTCGACATGCGCTACGGCCTAAAGCCCGCAACCTTCGGCCTGCGCCCGCAAAACGATTAGGTCAGCAGCGCCAACTCCTCTGCCTTCTGACCGAGAAGCCGCGCCAAGCTTGCGCCCTGCCTAGGCCGCTTGGGTAAATCCCGTCAGGGAATTCGTCAGGCTGAGTCGGGTGGTGCTGTTTTCGAGAACCGAAGCGGAGCGGACGTTTGAGTCCGTGAGCATCGGAAGCGCAGAAAACGGCGCCAGACGGCCAGCCTCACGAATTCAGTGATGGGATTTCAGGCGCAGACGCGGTTGCGGCCCTGCCTCTTCGCCTCGTAAAGCTGGCGGTCGGCGCGGCGATAGAACTCTTCCGCTGTTTCCTTGCGGTCCCAGACGGCGAGCCCGACGCTGGTGGTGATCTTGAGGCGGACATTGCCCGACAGCACCGACATGTTGGCGATCGCCTTGCGGATGCGCTCGGCAAACTTGCCCAGAAGCTCGGCGTCCATGTTGGGCGTGACCACGGCGAACTCCTCGCCGCCCAATCGCGCCACCACATCGTGGTAGCGCGTCATGTCCTTGAGACAGTTCGCGACGGCCTTGAGCACTTCGTCGCCGACGTCATGGCCGTGGGTGTCGTTGACCTGCTTGAAATGGTCGAGATCGAGGATCATCAGCCCGACGGGCTTTTCGATGCGCCGGAACTCCTCGAGATACTCCTTCAGCGCATCATCGAAATAGCGCCGGTTCTGCATGCCGGTCAGGCCATCGGTCAGCGCCGCATGCTCGAATGTTTCCGAGCGCGCGCTGAGCGAGACCGTCATGGCGCGCAGCTTGCCTTCCTCCATCGCCTGTTTGCGGATCAGCGGATAGATGAAGAAGATGCCGAAGAACAGCGCGGTGGCCAGGAGCACGCCGGTCGCGAACAAGAGCTTGTTGAGATAGATGACCTTGTCCAGACCCGAAGCCGTATGCAACTCGTCGGCGAAGGATTGCAGAAGTCCGTAAGCATGCAGCGTCACCAGGCCGGCGGCCAGGATCACGAATATAAAGACGAAAAATGCTGATTCCGCCTTGTGGAAACGCATCTGCTCCCCGTTGGAAAAGTGCCCACTGATCTTATGGCATGGGCGGGCTTACGGAGGGTTAATTTGGACAACCACCACGGGAACCGTTCCTTGCAGGTAAACTTTTCAGGTTGTATCGGAAGCAAGCGCTGAGATCGTGGTTTCCAGATCATCACCGGGGCGCAATCTCAGCCATTCCGGCCCCAATTGATGCCTGAACCAGGTGGTTTGCCGCTTGGAATATTGCCTGGTCGCGATCTTGGCGCGTTCGATTGCCTCGGGAAAGCCAATCTCTCCGGCCATCGCTGCCTGCAGTTCGCGAACGCCGATCGCTTTCATCGCCGGCAATTCGGGATCGAGGCCAAGTGCTGCAAGCCGCTTGACCTCGTCCAGCGCGCCCTTGTCCAGCATCTGGTCGAAGCGTTTGTCGATGCGAGCGACCAATGCCGCCCGATCCGGCTCGATCACCAGGAAACGCGCGCTTTCCCTGTCGATGAGCGGCTGGCCGCGTTCTGCCTGCCATTCCAGGATCGAACGGCCAGACGCATCGAGAACCTCCAATGCCCGCACGACGCGCTGGCTGTCGGTTGGCTTGAGCATCATGGCCGCCGCCGAATCCTCGCGCAGCAGCAGGCTGTGCAGCTTGACGGCGCCCTGCTCCTTCAACTCATAGCGCCAGCGGTCGCGGACCCGCTGCGGAATGTCGGGCATTTCCGAAATGCCCTCGGCCAGCGCGCGAAAATAGAGCCCGGTGCCGCCGACAAAAATCACTGGCCGTTCGGAGAATGTGCCGTCCTCGATCAGCTTCATCACATCGCGCAGCCAGGCGCCGGTGGAATAGGCGGTGGCCGGGTGGACATGGCCATAAAGATAATGCAGTGCGCGGGCGAGGTCGGCCGCCTCCGGCCGGGCAGTCAGCACGTCGAGCACCGAATAGCCCTGCATGGAATCGGTATTGACGATCACGCCCCCCCTGCGCTCGGCCAGATCGAGCGCAAGCGCCGACTTGCCGCTGGCGGTCGGCCCGGCTATCAGGATCGCGTTCTTCACGCGGCCCTTGCCCGCCTGCCCGCCGGAATGTTTCATGCCGCTCATCGCCACGCTTGTTTCCCGTCCCGCTGAGCGCGCTTTGTCGCTGTCGCTTGCGAATATGGCCTCACGGTCGGTCGGCGCAAGCGCTGTTGTCTGGCTGGCCGAAGGTATTGCCTGCGATCTCGTCCTGCCTGAGGCAGCCGACGACGCCGTCACGAGTGCCGTCTTGCGCACGGCACTTGCCAGCGAGGCCGTCGACGTGATCGTCCAGCAGGCGGAAACCCGCCGCAAGAAAATCCTGATCGCCGACATGGATTCAACCATGATCGACCAGGAATGCATCGACGAGCTGGCCGACGAGATCGGCGTCAAGGATCATGTTGCGGCCATCACCGCGCGATCCATGAATGGTGAGATCGCCTTCGAACCGGCTTTGCGTGAACGGGTGGCGTTGCTCAAGGGCCTCGACGCCGCCGTGGTCGATCGCATCGTCGCCAATCGCCTGACGCTGGCAGCGGGCGGCCGTGTTCTGGTCCGGACCATGCGCGCCAATGGCGCCTGGACGGCACTCGTGTCTGGCGGGTTCGAGGTCTTCACGACGCGCATCGCCGCCATGCTCGGTTTCCAGGAGAACCGCGCCAATCGCCTGCTCGAGCAGGACGGCCGCTTCACCGGGCTGGTCGGCGAACCGATCCTCGGCCGCGCCGCTAAGGCCGACGCGCTGATCGAAATTTCAGCGCGCCTCGGCCTGACGCCCGCCGACGCCATCGCCGTCGGCGACGGCGCCAATGATCTCGACATGATCTGCCTTGCCGGTACCGGTGTCGCGCTCCACGCCAAGCCGACGGTGGCGGCACAGGCCAAGGTCCGCATCGATCATGGCGACCTGACCGCGCTGCTTTATGTGCAAGGCTACAGGCGGGAGGAGTTTGTGCAATGAAACCAATGCGTACCGAGCGCCTGATCCTGCGCAACTGGGAAGATCGCGACCGCGACCTGTTCCACCGCATAAACTCCGACGACCGGGTGATGGAGTTCTTTCCGTTCCGCCGTGACCGCGCCGAGGCGGATGCCAAGATGGACGAGCTCCGGGCCTGGACCGCGGAGGACGGATACGGTTTTGCTGCCGCCGAGATCACCGCCACCGGTGAATGCATCGGCTTCATCGGTCTCCTCGACACCGATCATGTGCCATCCCTGCCAGCTGGCACCATCGAGATCGGCTGGCGACTGGCACCTGAGTTCTGGGGCAAGGGCTATGTCACCGAGGCAGCCGAAGCGTGGCTGGCCTACGGCTTCGAGACGCTTGGCCTCGATGAAATCGTGTCATTCGCCGTCGCGGCCAACCGCCGCTCCACCGCCGTCATGCAACGCCTCGGCATGAGCGCGGATCCGTCCGGCGATTTCGACCACCCCAGCATTCCCGACAGCCATCCCGCGCTCAAGCGCCATGTCCTGTACAGACTGTCGCGCCAAGACTGGCAGGCAAGAAAAAGGGCGGCCCGCTAGCCGCCCTTTCCATTCAAGATGAGGATTTTTTCGCCGCATCTTCCGGATCTCAGTCCATCCGGATCGTCACGAACCTGAGCTCGCCGGTCTTCGAGGCCAGCATCAAGAGCGCATTCTTGCGCCCCTGTTCCTTCAAGGCGCCGATCCGGTCCATGACGTCCTTGGGCGTGGCGACCGATTCCTGCGCGATCTCGGTGATCACCTCGCCGGGCTGGATGCCGCGTTCGGCGGCGGCCGAGTCCTTGGTGACGTCGGTGATGACGACGCCCGAAACATCGGCCGCAATGCTGAACTTCTTGCGTGTCTCGTCGTTCAGTTCGCCGACCGTCATGCCGAGCACCGAAGCAGTGGAAACGGCCGGAGCCTTGTCGCCCTTGTCCTGATCGGTGTTGCTGCCCTCCTCACTGCTGGCGAGCTTCTCGCCATCCTCGAGCCGGCCGAGCGTCACTTTCACGGTCTGCTCGACACCCTTGCGCACGATGAGCACATCGACCGCCTTGCCAACCGGGCTTTCGGCGACGACGCGCGGCAGATCGCGCATCTCATGGATGTCCTTGCCGTCGAACTTGATGACGACGTCGCCCGCTTGGATGGTGCCATTGTCGACCGGGCCACCCTTGATCACGCCGGCGACCAGCGCGCCCCTGGCGGTCGCCATGCCGAGGCTTTCGGCGATGTCGTCGGTCACCGGCTGGATGCGCACGCCCAGCCAGCCGCGCCGCGTCTCGCCGAACTGGCGCAACTGGTCGACGACGCCGGACGCGAGCTGGGCGGGGATGGAAAAGCCGATGCCGATCGAACCGCCGGAAGGCGAAATGATCGCCGTGTTGATGCCGATGACTTCGCCGGCGCTGTTGAACAGCGGTCCGCCGGAATTGCCGCGGTTGATCGCGGCATCGGTCTGGATGAAGTCATCATAGGGGCCGGAATTGATGTCGCGGTTGCGGGCAGAGACGATGCCGACCGTGACCGTGCCGCCGAGGCCGAACGGATTGCCGATCGCCATCACCCAGTCGCCGACGCGCATCTTGGTGGAATCGCCGAACTTCACCGCCGTCAGCTTGTGGCCTTTCGGATCGACCTTGAGCACGGCGACATCGGTCTTGGTGTCGGTGCCGACCAGCGTCGCCTTCAAGGTGACACCATCGGAGAAATTGACCTCGATGTCGTCGGCATCGGCAATGACATGGTTGTTGGTGACGACGATGCCTTGCTCGGCATCGATGACGAAGCCGGAGCCCAGCGACTGCACCTTCTGCGAGCCGTTGTCCTTGTCACCGCCGCGGTTCTTGAAGAAATCGTCGAAGAAATCCTGGAAGGGCGACCCCTCGGGCAATTGCGGCATCGGCACCGCGCCCGGGCCTTCGGTGCCCTTGACCGTCTGCGAGGTCGATATGTTGACCACTGCGCCGAGCAGGCCTTGCGCCAGATCGGCGACCGAAGCAGGTCCATCGGCGGCAAATGTCGGCGTCACGAAGGACGGGACAGCGACTGCGCTGACAAGAAGTGCCGCCGCGCCGGCGATGAATGTCCGCCGAGCCGCGCACAGAATTGTATTGGATGTCATCGAGAAGCCTCCCGGTATCCTTGAAAAGAAAAGCGCTTCGACGAAAACGCCGCGTCACGCCATGTTGGCAAAAAATACGGCACGTTTGCGGCTATGACTATCGGCAGAGGATAAATCATCGCCGCCGTCATGCGCCCCGTACCAGCCAGACGATGCCGACGCCGATCACGATCGCCGCCAGTCCGGCGATCCGCAGCGCGTTCTCGGGCAGCGACAGCACTTCGGTGGCAAGTTTCCTGGCCAGGCCGGGAAAACCGCCATAGACTAGACCCTCTATGACAAGGACCAGGCCCATGGCGGCAAGAAAATCCTGCACCGGCCGCTACTGGCCGGTGCTGGGCTGTGCCGCCGGCGCGGCGGGTGCCGTCGCCGGAGCGTTTGGCGCAGGCGAAGCCGGCTTTGCCGGCCCCTCGCTGCCGTCAGGATTGCGGAAGAAGCGGAAGAACTCCGAGTTCGGCGACAGCACCATCGTCGTTCCGGTGTTGTCCAGCGCCGTGCCATAGGCATTCATCGACCGGTAGAAGTCGAAGAAGGCCGGATCGCGCTGATAGGCTCCCGCGAAGGTGGCGCTGCGCTGGGCTTCGCCCTCGCCGCGCAGGATTTCCGACTCTTTCTGCGCTTCGGCGACGATCTCGACCACTTCGCGATCGGCGCGGGCGGTGATGCGCTGTGCCGCTTCATTGCCGCGCGCCCTCAGCCGCGCAGCTTCCGCCAGGCGTTCCGCCTTCATGCGGTCGAAGGTCTGCTGCGAGACTTCGGCCGTGAGATCCGTGCGGCGGATACGGACATCCTCGATCTGCAGGCCGAGCGAGGTGGCGTCGGGCCTGAGCTGGTCGCGGACTTCGCGCATCATCACGGTGCGCTGTTCGGAAAGTGCGGCCTCGAAATCACGCAGACCGTAGACACGGCGCAAGGCAGCGTCGAGACGCGTCCTGAGCCGGGCTTCTGCCAGTTCGATCTGACCCGACACGGTGGAGCGGAAGACCCGCGGATCCGAGATGCGGTAGGCGATGAAGGCGTCGACCTCATAGAACTTGCCGCCTGACACCTGGACGCGGATGTTGTCGAGGTCGAAGCGCAGCACCCGGTTCTCGATCAGTTGCACGGTGTCGGCGTCGAAGAACGAGAACGGCGCCTTGAAGTAGATGCCGGGTTCGCTCTTGACGTCGACGATCTCGCCGAACCTGAGCACCAGCGCCTGCTGACGCGCATTGACCACGAAGACCGACGAATAGAGCAGGAACAGGATAACCGCTGCTGCGACGACGATGATGGGAAGACGGTTGGCCATCACTGGTTACCTCCCGTAACGCCACTGGGCGCAGCGGGTGCCGGCGCTTTCGGTTGCAATGCCGGCAGCGGCAGATAGGGAACGACCCCTTGCCCGTTGCCCTGCTCGACGATGACCTTGCTCGAATCCTTCAGAACCTTCTCCATGGTTTCCAGGTAGAGGCGCTTGCGCGTTACATCGGGCGCCTTGGCATATTCGTCATAGACCGAGATGAAGCGCTGGGCCTCACCCTCGGCTTCCTGCACGACCCGGTTCTTGTAGGCGGCCGCGTCTTCGCGAATCTGTGCGGCCTCGCCGCGCGCCTGGCCGAGCTTCTGGTTGGAGTACTGGTTGGCCTGCTCGACGAACTTGTCCTCGTCCTGCTCGGCGCGCTGCACTTCGTCGAACGCATCGGCCACTTCGCGTGGCGGTGCCGCATCCTCGATCGAGACGGCGTTGACGTTGAGACCGGCCTTGTAGCCGTCCAGCGTCGTCTGGATGATTTCACGCACCGAGGCGGCAATGCCCTGGCGGTCGTCGCGGAAGATATCCTGCGCCGGCCGGCGGCCGACGGCTTCACGCATGGCGCTTTCGGCAACCTGCCGCAGCATACCGTCGGGATCGGACACATCGAACAGATATGCGCTCGGGTCGGAGACCTGATAGGCCACCGAGAACTGGACGTTGACGATGTTCTGGTCGCCGGTAAGCATCAGCCCGGACGTGTTGCCACTCGTCGCGCCGCCGCCGCCGATATCGACGAGCTGCTCGGAAATCTTGGCCGTCTCGACGGTTTCGAGCGGCCACCAATGGAAATGCAGGCCAGGCTGCGACAGTTCGGTCTTCGGCTTGCCGAAGCGCAATTCGACCGCGACCTCGTCGGGCTGCACGGTATAAACCGCCTTGAACGCCCACAGCACCACAAGTGCAGCCGCGATCAGCGCGAAGATAGCCGGGCTCGCGCCGCCGCCACCCGGAAGAGCGCGCCGCAGCCGGTCCTGGCCGCGGCGGATGATGTCTTCGAGATCGGGAGGCGAGCCCTGTGGCCCGCTGGGTCCCTTTGGACCCTGCCCCCAGGGTCCTTGATTGTTGCCGCCGCCACCCCATGGGCCGCCGCCACCGCCGCTTTTGTCGTTCCAGGGCATGAATGTCCTTTCGCTTGGAATTCCCTCAAGCGCCGGTATTACGGCGCAAAATCCAGTATTGTTCTTCTATAGGGACGCAACGAGGCGCTTTCAACGCGATGCGCTGCCGACTTCGTCCGATTTGTCCGGTCGCGACCCTTTGTCTTCCTTCAATGCCCCTTTTTTCATTCAATGTCTCTCTCGACGCCGCTCGTAGACCGAATAACGCGTCGGGTGGCTGTCCTTTTCCCCGGCTGGGACGTCGTGCGAGCTGACAATGTGCCAGGAATCAGGATCGATCGGCGGGAAATGCGCGTCGCCGTCGACCGCTGCCAGCACATGGGTGACATGCAGGCGATCGGCCAGCAGCATGGCCTGGGCATAGATTTCGCCGCCGCCGATGACGCACACCTCGTCCACATCGGCCATGCGGCGCCCGCGCTCCGTCGCCAGTTGGATCGCGGCCTCGAGCGAATGTGCCGCCTCGACGCCCTCGGCGCGCCAGGTCTTGTCGCGGGTGACGACGATGTTCAACCTGCCCGGCAGCGGCCGGCCGATGCCCTCATAGGTCTTGCGGCCCATGATGATGGGCTTGCCCATCGTATCGGCTCTGAAGCGCTTGAGATCGGTGGAGAGCCGCCACGGGAGCCCGCCGTCCCGCCCGATCACGCCGTTCTCGGCGATGGCAACGTAGATTGCGACGTGCATCAATTGCCGTCCGTTGGCTCGAGGATCAGGATGTCGATGTCGCGCTCGGGGTAGAAATCATCCGCCGTCATCTCGAATGTCGTCGGTCCGGTCTTTTTGACATTGTCGCCGCAGAACGAGACCAGGGCTTTCGGATTGCCCTTGTCGATCGTCAGCTTGAACTTGCCGATCGTGCCGGTGGCCCAGTTGCCGCCGGTGGTCAGGATATAGGCGATGCGGTTCTCGACATATTTGGGGTAGCCGTCAGGGTCGTCCTTGGCAGCCTTGCGCACCGCATTTTCGAATGTGCCATCCATGCAATAGCGGGCCTTGTAGGCCGCATACTGTCCCTGGAATTTGCCGTCGTAGAAGAAGCTGACTGAAGACGTGCCGCCGACGCTCGGTCTGTAGTGGTGGGAAACATGGACGTCCTTGTTGGCCGGAAAGGTCGAGCGCCACCAGTAGGTCGAACGCAGTTGCCAGAACGGCGTGTAGACCTTGGTCGTCTCGGTGCCGTCGCTGCCGGTGTCCTCGATGATGATGCCGCGGTTGACCCAGTCATCGACAACCGCTTGCGGCAGCTTGGCCAGCGCCGCCTTCGCCGCATCGCCGAATGGATAGAATGGCACGTTTTGCGCCTTCAACTCGGCGCTGATGTCGATGCCGAGCGCAAACACCTTCTGCTCCAACTGCGGCTTGACGGCAACGCCGTCGATCGTCACCTCGAAGCCGAGGAAATTGTCGCTCTGGTTTTCAGGGATCGCCGGGATTTCTTCGGGATTGCCCGATATTTCGGGCATCGGAAAGGCGACAATGGCCTCGACATCCCTGTCGGTGTTGTTATGGAAGACATAGTCGACTGTCACCTTTTCCGGCGAGATGAAAAGGTCCTCGCTTTGCATCGCCACGGCATCGCTGCGCGACAGGATCAGGCCGCCAGTGCCGAGTTCGGCAACCGAATCATTGGCGAAGGCGGGCGCGGGCGACAGGGCCAGCACGGCGGTCAGAATATATCGCAACATGGAAGCCCCTCGGCTGGAATGCTTGCAGGACCCTAGCGGTTTCAACGTGGCGTTCAAAGCCCTTCCGCATCCGCTAGCGCACCATAGGGAGCTGGACTACGGTCTGGACACGCGCCAGCGCGGTCTGGACTAACAGGTTCCGATCGGGCAGGAGTTCGCCCATGCGCAAGCTTCTCGTCATCGGCATCGGCGCCGGCAATCCCGACCACATGACCGTTCAGGCTATATCAGGCCTGAACCAGGCGGATGTGCTGTTCATTCCCGACAAGGGTGCGAAAAAAAATGAACTGGCCGAACTGCGCCGCCGGATATGCGACCGCTTCGTCACCAATCCGAAGTCGCGCCGCGTCGAATTCGACGTGCCGGTGCGCGACATGCCGGTAGAAGATGGGCCGGAGCCCTCCTACCGCGCGACCGTCGATGACTGGCACGAAGCCATCGCCGCCATTTACGAAGGCCTGATCCGCGACGAGATTGCAGGCGATGGCTGCGGCGCCTTCCTGATCTGGGGCGATCCTTCGCTCTACGACAGCGCGTTGCGCATCCTCGAGCGCGTGAGCCAGCGAGGCAATGTGGCGTTCGAACTTGAGGTGATCCCCGGCATTACCGCCGTCCAGGCGCTTGCCGCCAGCCACAAGATGGCGCTGAACCGCATCGGCGATTCCGTCCTCATCACCACCGGCCGCCGCCTGACCGAGGAAGGCATGCCGGACAATGCCGGCAGCGCGGTCGTCCTGCTGGACGGCAAATGCGCCTTCAACACGCTGGCCGACAAGGATGTCGTCATCCATTGGGGCGCCTATCTCGGAACGGAAGACGAGATTCTCATCTCTGGCCGTCTCAGTGATGTCGGCACCGAGATCGAGAGAACCCGTGAAGAAGCGCGCCGGAAAAAGGGCTGGATCATGGACACTTACCTGCTTCGCAAGCCAAGCGCAGAGGATTAGGCCCTACTGCCCTACTGCCCTACTGCCCTCACCCAGCATCAATCTCCGCCTGCAATGCCTCCATATGCGCCGCCGCCGCGGCCGAGGCTGCGCGCTCGATGGCGCGGAAGCGGCTGACCACAGCCAGGCCGACCGCCGTCAACTGTGCGCCGCCGCCCTTGCGGCCGCCGGTCTGTGCCGCCACCAGCGGTTTGCCGAACACCCGGTTCATGTCCTCGACCAGGTCCCAGGCGTGCTTATAGGACATCTCCATGCCGCGAGCGGCGGCCGAGATGGAGCCGAAGGCGGCGATCTGTTCCAGGAGTTCGATCTTGCCCGGCCCGACGCGCCCGTCGGGATCGAGATTTATCCGCAAGCTCAGCGACGGCATCTTTGCTCTCCGCGGTCACAACCCAACCTCATACTAGAAGCTCCCTGGCGAAACCGCTATTCCAAAAAGACATAGCGGGATCATCCATCCGCCTCGGCGGGCAGGCCGGCGCCGGTGTTTGCCCGATCGAAGCTCACCGTCTTGATCACCGCGAAAACCTTGCCGCCAAGATGAAGCTTCAGCGCCTGCCGCGACTGTTCGGTGATGCGGGCAAGCACGGTTGCGCCATTGCAGTCGATACCGACCTCGACCGCGGGCCCTTCGCCCGGGCTCATCGCGGTAATGGTCCCCGGCAGGATGTTGAGCGCGCTGAGACCCGTCGGCTTTTCGGTGGCGATCATCACATCGCGGGCGCGAATACGGATGCGCACCGGCGTACCTGCCTTCATCGCCAGCTGTGGCACCCGGAGCTCGCCCGCGGCCGAGCCGAGCACGGTCATGCCGAAAGCCTCGTCGTGATGCAGCACCCTGGTGTCCAGCACGGCGCCCCCCTCGCCGCGCTCCTCTGCCGGCAACAGGTCGAGCCTTTGCATCACCGCCTCGGTCGGCCCGCTGGCAACGACATTGCCCTGTGCCAGCATCACCACGTCGCTGGCCAGCCTCGCCACTTCGGCGACCGAATGACTGACATAGACGATCGGGATTTTCGTCTCGTCGCGCAGCCTTTCGACATAGGGCAGGATTTCGGCCTTGCGCGCTTCGTCGAGCGAGGCCAGCGGTTCGTCCATGAGCAGCAGTCTGGGGCTGGCAAGCAATGCCCGGCCGATCGCCACGCGCTGTTTCTCGCCGCCCGAGAGCTTTGCCGGCCGCCTGTTCATGAGCGGCCCGATGCCGAGCAGGTCGACGACGGCATCGATATCGGCGTAGCGCTCCGCCGGCGGCGTGAACCAGCGGCCGTAGCGAAGATTGCCGGCAACGCTCAAATGCGGAAACAGCCGTGCGTCCTGGAACACCATGCCGATGCGGCGCTTGTGCTTCGGCACGAAAATGCCGGCACCGGTATCGACCAGCACACGGCCGTCGACCTCGATGCGTCCCCTGTCGGGCCGGATCAGCCCGGCAATCATGTTGATCAGTGTCGTCTTGCCCGACCCAGACGCGCCGAACAGCGCCGTCAGCCGCCCGGCGCTTTCGAAGCGGGCGTCGATGGCGAAACCACCCAGCCGATGACTGATGTCGACGAGAACGCTCATTCGATGTCCAGTCGCCGGCCGACACGCCGCGCCAGCACCTCCGAAGCCACAAGTGCTGCCATGGAGATGACGATGGAGATCAGCGTCAGGCGGAGCGCCCCTTCATCGCCACCCGGCACCTGCGTGAAGGTGTAGATCGCCGACGGCAATGTCTGCGTCTCATTGGGAATGTTGGAGACGAAGGTGATGGTGGCGCCGAACTCGCCCATCGCCTTGGCGAAGGCCAGGATGGCGCCGGCGATCAGCCCGGGCAGGATCAGGGGCAGCGTGATGGTGACGAACACCCAGAGCGGATTGGCGCCGAGCGTTCCCGCCGCCGCTTCCATCTTGCGGTCCACCGCCTCGATCGACAGCCGGATCGCCCGCACCATCAGGGGAAAGCCCATGACGCCGCAGGCCAGCGCCGCACCTGTCCAGCGGAAGGAGAAGACAATGCCGAAATGCTCTGCCAGGAAGGCGCCGGCCGGGCCGCGCCGGCCGAAGGTCAGCAGCAGCAGGTAGCCGGTCACCACGGGCGGCAGGATCAGCGGGAGATGCACCAGCCCGTTGAGAACGGTCTTGCCCCAGAATTGTCCCCGGGCAAGCAGCAGCGCGATCAAGATGCCCGGCGGCAGGCTGGCAAGCATCGCCACCATTGCCACCTTGATGGACAGCCGGACCGCATTCCATTCGTCGGGAGTGAGGTCCAGCAGCCAGTTCATTGTGCCCCTTGGAACTCAGTTGCTCGGCGCGAGCACGGTAAATCCCTGATCCTTGAACAGCGCGGCCGCCTTGGCCGACTGCAGGCATTTCAGGAAAGCCCGCGTATCCTTGTCCTTCGAATCGGCGGTCTGGGCAACCGGATAGATGATCGGCGGATGCGAATCCTCCGGGAAGGTGCCGACCACCTTGACGCCCTTTTCGGCATGCGCGTCGGTGGCATAGACAATGCCAAGGGCGGCTTCGCCCGTCGAAACCAGCTTCAGCGCCGCGCGCACGTTTTCGGCCTGCGCCACCTTGCCCTCGACCGAGGACCAGACGCCGAGCGATTCAAGTGCGGCCTTGCCGTATTTGCCGGCCGGCACCGCCTTGAAATCGCCCATGGCGAGCTTGCCGTCGCCGATCAGCTTGGCGAGGTCGAAGCCCTTCTCGATCCTGGTGTCGACCGCCGAGTCCTTCGGCGCCACCAGCACGATCTGATTGCCGAGCAGCTTCACTTCGGTGTCCGGCTTGGTCAGCTTCTTGTCGGAGAGATATTTCATCCAGTCGAGGTCGGCCGAGATGAAGACGTCGGCAGGCGCCCCGCCCTCGATCTGCTTGGCCAGCGCCGAGCTCGCGGCATAGGAGACGGTCGCCGCCTCGCCGACATCGGCCTCGCAGGCCTTGTTCACGGCGTCGAGCGCATCCTTGAGGCTGGCCGCGGCAAACACCACCACCTTGTCTTCCGCATGTGCTGCCGGCACCGCCGCCATCAACATCGCCGCAAAACCCCCAATGGTGATCGCCCTCGATGCAAAACCTATGCGCGTCATGGAAGACTCTCCCTGGTTTGAAATCCGGCCGGCTCGAAGCCCGCTAACCGATATATCCGTATGAATATAACAAGGGAAGGCCCGGCGCCCCATGAAAGCGCCTGTACGACACCGATTGTTCTGATGAGACCGGCAAAGAAAACCCTGGAAAGGAAACTCCGATGAAGATCAGCGCCCGCAACGTCCTCAAGGGAACGATCGCCGAGATCGTCAAGGGAGCCACCACCTCGCATGTCAGGATCGACATCGGTGGCGGCGCCATCGTCACCGCCTCGATCACCAACGAGGCCGTCGCCGATCTCAAGCTCGAAAAGGGCAAGCAGGCCTATGCCGTGGTCAAGGCCTCGGACGTGATGGTCGGCATCGACTGAAATTTGCGGCCTTAGACCGCGATCGGCGCCTTGATCGACGCATCGGCGACGTAGTTTTCCAGCCGGAAATCCTCGAAGCGGAAGGCGAACAGATCCTTCACCTCCGGATTGATCCACATCGTCGGCAGCACCTTCGGCGTGCGCCGCAGTTGTTCGCGTGCTTGCTCGAAATGGTTCGAGTAGAGATGCGCATCACCGAGCGTGTGGACGAAATCGCCGGGTTTCAGCCCGGTGACCTGCGCCACCATCAAGGTCAGCAGGGCATAGGACGCGATGTTGAACGGCACGCCGAGGAAGATATCGGCGGAACGCTGGTAGAGTTGGCAGGAGAGCCGCCCTTCCGAAACATAGAACTGGAACAGGCAGTGGCAGGGCGGCAGCGCCATCGCTTCCACCTCGGCTGGATTCCATGCCGAAACGATCAGCCGCCGCGATTGAGGATTTTTGCGTATCTCCTTGAGAAGATTCGCGATCTGGTCGATCGAGCCGCCATGGCCATCCGGCCAGGAGCGCCATTGCTTGCCGTAGACCGGGCCGAGATCGCCATTCTCGTCGGCCCATTCGTCCCAGATCGAAACGCCGTTATCGGTGAGATATTTGACGTTGGTGTCGCCGGCCAGGAACCACAAAAGCTCATGGATGATCGACTTGAGATGCAGCTTCTTGGTCGTGGTGACCGGAAAGCCGCGCGCCAGGTCGAAACGCATCTGGTAGCCGAAGACGGAGCGCGTTCCGGTGCCGGTGCGGTCGCCGCGATCGGCGCCGTTGTCCAGCACGTGCTGCAGGAGGTCGAGATACTGGCGCATCGGTTCCGGCTCGATTCGGTTGTCCAGCCATCATAGCTGACGGACAGGCAATCGAACACCACAAAGCAGCGCAAGCCCTGCCCGAAGGCTGCCAGTCCCCAACAACATCAGGGCTGACGCATGGACCGCGCCAGCCCCTGCAAATTGACGTGCGGTCGTCAGAGGGAGCCGAGTTTACCCAGGTCCTTGGCAACCAGATAGTAGAAGGTAACCCGGTTCTTGGTACTGTCGGCGGCCATCGCCTTGCAGACCTTCTCGATCGAAGCGTCGGCCTTGTTGTCGTCCGATATGCCGAGCTTCTTCGCAACCCAGCCAGCCTTGACGCGCTCTAGCTCCTTCGGATCGGTGCAGGACACCAGCGAGGAATCGCGGTTCCGGAGCGCAATGCCAAGATGCTTCACGATTTTGTCGACCACGTCGGCACTCGCCGAGGCATCGTATTTCTTCACGTCTGCAAGATAGTCGGCCATCAAAATTCCCCTCGTCGGCGCCACGGATCCGATCGATGAGGGCTGTGGCGCGCTGCTGCAACATGTGCGCTAGGTCGGTAACTCCTCACCGGGGCAAAGCTTCGGTTGAGACCGCGCCCAAGTCAACCCTTTGGACTTGCGGTTTTGTCAGGGGGACAAAGTGCCATTGCGGCCTTCCATTTCTTGCGATGGCCCCCTATATTCGGTTTGTCGGCTTGACCGACTATGGCGATAAATGGGCGATGAAATAAGCCGTTCGGACCCGGGGGCGGTACCCGGCGCCTCCACCAAAAGCCGCTGCTGATGACAGAGCGGTTTTTGCTGGGGGCGAAATAGGATCGACGAAGGTGTAAAGATCGTACTTTTGCCCGGCATGGTACCACCGTCATCGGGCTAAACCTGTAGTTGCAAATGACAACTATGCGGAAGCACGTCTCGCCGCGTAAGCGGTGCGATAGCTTCAAATCAAGCCCTAGAGGTTCGCACTTCTAGGCGGGGTTCGGAGGTACCTGGCAACAGAAACCTCCACTTCTCCCCTCCTCCTCAACATGCGTTACGCACAACGGCAGCTCCCGCCGGCCAACTTCGCACGCCCTCGGCCGCGAAGCCGCCCTGCCGCGTGCCACCTCTCCAAAAGATGCAAGACGATTCCGATCGATTCTTCGTGCTGACCGGCGGTCCCGGCTCCGGCAAGACCACCCTGATCGAAGCCCTGCGCCGGGCAGGCTTTGCCACCTCGATCGAAGCCGGCCGCGGCATCATCCGCCACCAGTCCGATATAGGCGGACCCGCTTTGCCCTGGCATGATCGCGCCCTGTTCGCCGAGTTGATGCTGTCATGGGAGATGCGCTCGTATCAAATCGCGCAAGAACAGACCGGGCGTCCTGTTTTCTTCGATCGGGGCGTTCCGGACACGCTTGGCTACCTCAGGCTGAGCGGCCTGCCGCTACCCGAACACATCAACGCCGCCGCCAAGCGTTTCCGCTACAACCCCCGCATCTTCGTCGCCCCGCTTTGGCCGGAGATCTTCGCGCAGGACGAAGACGCAAGCAGACGCTCGACGAGGCCGAGCGTACCCACCATGCGCTGGTCGGCATCTACACGGAACTGGGCTATGAGATGATTCCGTTGCCGCTGGCACCCGTCGAGGCGCGGCTGCGCTTCGTGCTGGCCGAGACAGGATTGGCGTGAAAAAGGCCGGGATGAACCCCGGCCTTTTTCATTTGTTTTGGTTGCTTATTCCGCCGGCGCCTCGACGGCCTCGCGCGAGCGGCCGAGCGTGACCTTGGCCAGCGTGAAGGAAATCACCGCACAGAGCGTGATGCCGGCCACCATCGGCAGCGGCGTGCCGTCGAAGAACACGCCGGCAACACCCATGGCGAGTGCGCCGATGGCGAAATGCAGCGTGCCCATCAGCGCCGACGCCGTGCCGGCGATCTCGCCATGCTCTTCCATGGCCAGCACCGAGGTGGTCGGGATGACCAGGCCGAGAAAGCCGTAGCCGACGAACAGCAGGGCCGCCATCACGTCGAGCCGGTCGACGCCCGTCGCCATGATCGCCAACAGCACCACCATCGTCGAGGCATAGCCGGTCACCGCGACGCGCACCACGCGCCTCAGGCCGAAGCGCTCGGCCAGCAGCCCCGTCATCTGCGACATGCCGATGAAGGCGACCGCGTTGATCGAGAAGAACACGCTGTAGACCGAAGGCGACAGCCCGTAATGGTCGATCAGAATGAAGGACGAGCTCGACAGATAGACGAAGAAGCTCGCAATGCCGAAGCCGGCGATCGCCACCAGGCCAAGGAAATTGCGGTCGCCCATCAGGAAGCGATAGCCGGCAAGCGCGGTTCCGAAGGAGGAACCGACGCGTTCTTCAGCCGGCCGCGTCTCCTTGAGCGAGGTTGCGAGCAGCACCGTGGCAAGGGCGGCCGCGCCCGTCACCGTCCAGAACACGGCGCGCCAGCCGAAACTCTCGATGATCACGCTGCCGGTCAGCGGCGCCAGGATCGGCGACACCGAGAACACCAGCATCAGCAAGGACATCAGCTTGGCGGCCTCATTGCCGGTGTGCAGGTCGCGCACAATGGCGCGCGGAACGGCCATGCCGGCGCTGGCGCCAAGCCCTTGCAGGAAACGGAAAGCGATCAGCCATTCGATGGTCGGCGCCATTGCCGAACCGATGCCGCCAACCATGAACAGCGCAAGGCCGCCATAAAGCGGCAGCTTGCGGCCGACCATGTCGGAGATCGGCCCGACGACGATCTGGCCAAAACCCATCGACAGGAAGAAGATCAACAGGCTCATCTGCACGGCAGCGGTGCTGGCATGCAGATCCGCGCCGATCGACGGCAACGCGGGCAGATACATGTCGATGGCGAACGGGCCGATGGCGGACAACAAGCCGAGCACGACCGCGATGCGGAGGAATTTGGGACTCATGATAAAGGCTTCTTTCAAATCTGGTTGCCGCCGCCAGGCGACGTCTAACCTAGGACGTTCCATCCCGTGAGATTCCGACACCTCAAGAGCGAATCCTATTCGTCTCTCTCACGCGAAATCTCTTTATCTTGTGTCCACAAATTTAGACACTCTTGTCTAAATCGTCAATCACCTCTATATAGTTTTTTATGAAGCTGCACGTTTCTCCTGACATTTTCCCGCCACGCGGCCATGAGGCCAAGCGCCTCTCGATCGTCGACTCCGCCGCCACCGTGTTTTGCCGCGAAGGTTTCGCCGGCGCCAACATCGATCTGATCGCGGCCGAAGCCGGCGTTTCGCGCCAGACGATCTACAACCATCATGGCGACAAGGAGAAACTGTTCGTCGCCGTGGTCCGCGACCTCACCGAACGCTGCAATGCCGGCATCTTCGCCACCATTGCCACCTTCCCCGACCAGCCGGGGGATCTCGAAGCCGACCTGATCGGCTTTGCCGTGCGCCTGAACCAGAACTGCATCTGCAACCGCGACGGAAAATTCCTGCGCAAGCTGATCCAGACCGAAGGCGAGCGCTATCCCGAACTGTTTGCCGAATGGCGCGAACAGGGTCCGGGCAGGACATGGCCGGCAATCGCCGCCCGCTTCGCCCGCCTCGCCTATGGCGGCCATCTCACGATCGAGGATCCCGACGTGGCGGCACGCCAGTTCCTTGGCCTCGTCAATGCCGAACTGCAGACCACCTTCATGCTTGGCGGCTCGCCTCGCGAGGACGAGGTGCTGCAATCCGCGACCAATGGCGTGCGCACCTTCCTGCGCGCCTTCGGCAAGCGCCGGTCCGCGGCCTCGTCCGAAAAGCAAAGCGCGCTCACCAGCGCCTGAGCGATCAAATCGCTGGCAATAGTCTTCGCTTCCGCGCAAGGGTCATCTATATGCGGTTTACGCCGCCCTCAAGCTTGATTACAGCTATGCGGACGATTCAACGGAACCCGACCGCCACATGGCCGACGACCACATCCGCTACGACATTCTGGCCCAGGAGGCGTTGCGCGGCGTCATGCGCAAGGTCCTGGCCGAGGTCGCGCGCACCGGCCTCCCCGGCAACCACCACTTCTTCATCACCTTCCTGACCGGCGCGCCGGGCGTACGCGTGTCTTCGCGGCTGCGCGAGCGCTATCCCGAGCAGATGACCATCGTCATCCAGTTCCAGTATTGGGACCTGAAGGTGACCGATACCGGCTTCGAGGTTGGCCTGTCCTTCTCCGATGTTCCGGAAAAACTCGAAATCCCGTTCTCGGCCGTGCGCGGCTTCTATGATCCCTCGGTCAATTTCGAGCTCGAATTCGACGTCAAGACGGATGGCGCGGCAGCCGAGGAACCGGCTGCGCCAACTCCGGAGCCGCTGACCATCGTCTCCGAGAAAAAGCCGAAGGCCGAGAAGAAGGCCGCCGCCGAGGCGGAGAAGAAGCCTGCGGCCGCGGACGCCGCCACCAAGGGCGCCGAAGTGGTCTCGCTCGACGCCTTCCGCAAGAAATAGGCCGGCGACTTACGCCGTGGCCGAAATCGTCAATCTCCGCCAGGCCCGCAAGCAAAAGGCGCGGGACGAAAAGCTGCGCGCCGCCGAACAGAATCGCGCGCTGCACGGCCGCTCCAAGGCCGAAAAAGAACGCGACCGCATCGCCGCCGACAAGAGTGAAAAATTCGTTGCCGGGCATCGTCGTGAAAAGCCCGGCGACCCTGACCACCTATGAGCCCGGTCGAAAAGCGTTCGGTGACCATTCGCGGCCACCGCACCAGCTACTCGCTCGAAAAACCCTTCTATGACGACCTCGTCGCGATCGCGGCGACCAGAAAGCTGACGCTTGCCGCGCTTGTCGCCGAAGTCGACGTGACAAGGCCCCGCGACACCAACCTGTCCTCTGCGTTGAGGCTCCATGTCCTGGAGTGGGCGAAGCGCGGAACGGATTTCTAGAGGCCCTCGACCGCCGCTTCCTTCTTCCTGCGTCTGGTGCCGAAGCCAAGCAAGGTCGAACGTTCGCGCTCCTCGGCCTGTTTCCTGGACCGCACGCGCATCAAATCCTTCCAGCCGACATAGCCGACCAGCAAAGAGCCTTCGCGAGTGACGACGGGCAGATGAGAGACGTTGGCCGTCAGCAGCTTGTCGGAGAGGCCTTCGAGATATTCGTCCGGATAGGCCAGCGTCACCTTGCTGCCGGCCAGCAGTTCGCCAAGCGTGGTGGTGCGGTGCGTGCCGGCGCGTCTCCAGCGCAATATCGCCGGCGGATCGATGAGGCCCAGCACATGGCCGTGCTCATCGACCACCGGGAAACTCGGATGCCGTGTTTCCGGCGCTGTCAGGAATGCCGCAGCGCCATGCAGCGTCATCGTCGCCGGCACGCTTTCGACCTGTGGGGTCATCACCTCGCGCACCCTGGTCAGGGCGAAAGGGTCGACGCGGTATTCGCGAACCAGATGATGTCCCCTTCTGGCGATCTTTTCGGTCAGGATCGACCGCTTCATCAGAAGCACGGTGACGGCGTGCGCCGCGGCGCAGGCAGCAATCAGCGGCACCAGCATATGTGTGTTGCCGGTCAGTTCGACGGCGAAGAACGTGGCGGTCAGCGGCGCACGCATCGTGCCGCCCATCGTGGCGGCCATTGCCAGCAGCGCCCAGAAACCGGGATCCGCGGCAGGCAGAACGCCGGCGAGCACAGCGCCCATAGCCCCACCCATGATCAACAGCGGCGCCAGCACACCTCCCGACGTTCCCGAGCCGAGCGCTGCCGACCAGATGATCGCCTTGACCACCAGCAGCAGAAGGGCCGCTGTCGCGACGGTGCGGCCATCCAGCATGTCGGTGATGTTGTCATAGCCGACACCGAGCGCGTGCGGTTCGATCAGCCCGCCTATGCCGACCACCAGGCCGCCAAGCATCGGCCACCACATCCAGTGGATCGGCAGCTTCTGAAAACCGTCCTCGCAGGCATAGACCATCTGCGTCAGCAGTCCCGACAAAAGTCCTGCACAAACGCCGATCGCCACCCAGCCGGCAAGGCCGACAAAGGATACCTCCATGCCGCCCTGAAACGGAAAGATCGGCCCGGGCAGATGCAGCATGGTGCGCTCGACCTCGGCGATAACAGCCGCCACCGCCACCGGGATGAAGCTGCGCGGGGTCCATTCGAAAAGCAGCAGTTCGACCGCCAGCATGATGGCTGCAATCGGTGTTCCAAAAACCGTAGTCATGCCCGCTGCCGCACCAGCCACCAGCAGTGTCTTGCGCTCGTTGTCGCTGACCGGCAGCATCTGCGCGATCAGCGAGCCGATGGCGCCGCCAGTCATGATGATCGGGCCTTCGGCGCCGAACGGCCCGCCGGAGCCGATCGAGATCGCCGACGACAGCGGCTTCAGGATCGCCACCTTGGCGTCGAGTTTTGAGCGCCCGAGCAGGATCGCCTCGATGGCCTCGGGAATGCCATGGCCGCGGATCTTCTCGCTGCCGAAGCGCGCCATCAGGCCGATGATCAGCGCACCGATCACCGGGACGATGACGGCGGCAAGCCCAAGCGGTGTGTCCTCAAGCTTCAGGTCGGCAAGCGAGAACTGGCCGAAATAGGCGATGTTGGTGGCCAGCCGGATCAGCTTCAAAAGCGCGATGCCGGCAACCAGTCCGGCTGTCGCCACCACCACGGCAATGGCCGCGACGAGCAGCACCCTGGCGTCCGTGGTGAAATCACGCAGATGCTCCGGGTTCGAGTGAGGGGTCTTCATGGCGGGCTTTGCTTCCTGGCGGCGGGCCGAATGTGGATATGCGGCACGGTCGAAGCGGCCAGCCGGGCTTGTCGGTGGCTATGTATCGTAACACGATATAAATATTCAAGCCGGTTTCGCCCGAAATCCGTTTGAGCTTTCGCCGGAAAACGAACACATGTCTGATATGTCGCAGCCACAAAAACCACGCCCCGCCATCAGCCAGGCCGATTACCAGCGACTGTCGGAGTTTCGCTATCTGATCCGCCGCTTCCTCGAATTCAGCCAGGTCCAGGCGGAAGACGCCGGCCTGACCCCGCGCCAGCATCAGGCGCTGCTGGCGATCAAGGGATTCCCCGGCGGCGGCCCGGTGACGGTTGGCGACCTCGCCGAGCGCCTGCGCATCCGCCACCACAGCGCCGTCGAGCTGGTCAACCGCCTCGGCGAGGCGGGGCTGGTTACAAGGGATCAGGATAAGGACGACCACCGCCGCGTGCTGCTGCAGCTGACCGAGCGCGCCGACGATTGCCTGGCCGAACTGTCGGCGGTGCATCTCGACGAACTGTCGCGTATCGAACCGATGCTGCGGCGTCTGCTCGATCGAGATGGAGGGTAGTCGTATCGCCCAGAAAGCTCAGCCTACTGCAGTGACTTCAGCAGATTGTCGATCGTGAACGGATTGGACTTCGGCTTGGCCGGCGGCGGATTGTCGTTGGCTTCCGGCAGCGGCGCACGCTCCACTTTCGGAGGCTGCTGCGCGGCCTTGCGTTCGGCCTCAAGCCTTGCCTTTTCCTGCGCCGCGATGCGCACCGCCTCTTCCGCCTTCTGCCGCTCCTGCTTGTCGACCTGCGCCTTGGCCGCCTCGTCGGCGGCTTGCTGTTCGGCAGCGGCCTTGGCGTCGGCGTCCGCCTTGGCTTTGGCATCGGCGTCCGCCTTTGCTTTCGCCTCCGCGTCGGCCTGAGCCTTGGCATCGGCATCGGCTTTCGCCTGGGCATCCGCTTCGGCCTTGGCCTTGGCGTCAGCCTCGGCTTTCAGCCGTGCTGCTTCCTCCTGCTTGCGCAATTCCTCGGCGGCCTTATCCCGTTCGGTCTTCAACGCCGCGTAGTAGCGCACCTCGCGCCGAAGCCGCTGCTTTTCGAGCAGCGCGGCCTGCATCGCCTCGACGCGCTGCTGCTCTTTCTCCAGCGCGCGCTGGGTCAGGAACTGCGCCAGCGGCTCACTGTCGAATGCTCGTTTGACCGCGCCGAACGGCCCCTCGGCGGTGAAATTCACGACCGGCTCGGAGCCGACCAGTGCCTCGTCGCCAGGCCGATAGGTGATCGCACCCTTGGCCGACACCGTGGCCGCGTTGAGATCCGCCGTGACGTCGGCGGACAAGGTCGCCGCCGGATTTTCCAGGCTGACCGGTGGCGCCCGCAGCGTGCCGCCGGCAACCGTGAAAGCTATGTCGGCATCGCCAGCGGCAAAGCTGCCGTCAGCGGCGATGTCGGGCGCAAAGCCGGCGGTCTTGGCCGTATCGATATCGCGCCCGATCGCATCCGCCTTGGCGAGGAATGCACTGAACGCATCTGGATTGACGCCAGCAACTTTCACGCCCTTCAACGCCGCCGTGCCGGAGCCGGACAAGGCGGCCACCATCCCTTCGACCGATTTGCCGCTGCTTGACAGCGCCGTCGAGAAATCGCCGATGCCGCTGATGCCGGCATCCGGCAGCACGGTCGCCAGATCGGCGCCCGCCAGTTTCATCTGGCCAGAGAACAGGCCGGTTCCGTCATTGTTCTTCAGTTCGAACAGGCCGGTGAGCGCCCCGCTCAGCAATTTCGCCTTCAAATCCGAAACGCGGATGCCTTCCTGGTCGAGCTTGAGCGAAAAGGCGGCATCATAGGCGGTGGCGAACCGACCGGCGGCGAGCGCTGCCGTCGTCAGGTCTAGGTCGGCGGTGAACGGCAGGTTGGATTTCTGGCTGAACGGTGTCGCCGGCCACACGCCACCCTTGTTGGTTTCTTCCTTGTCGGCAAGAAAGGCGGAATCGCCGAACAGCGCCACCGCCATCGGATCGAGGTCGAGTTCGTCGAGCATCAGCGCCCCGGCCAGATGCGGCACGCCGGCCTTGCCGTCGACCCCCTCCTTTACATCGATATTGACGTCGCCGGACACCGCCGCTTCGTTGATAGCGCCGTTGAGTTCGTCCAGCACCAGCAGACCGTTGCCATAATCGCCCTGCGCCGAGAACGACGTCGACATGCCCGCCCCCATGCCCGGCAGGCCGATACCTGTCGTCATCAGCCATGGCTCGATGTCGGCGGCGTCGAGGCTGAGCTTGCCCTTGGCGGCGAAGCCTTGCGGCGTATCGGCGATCGTCCCCTCGAAACCCGCCTTGAAGTCGTTGCCGGCAAGGCTGAAATTCGTCGTCAGGCCGCCGCCGAGCGTACCCTTGGCCTGAATGTCGGTGCTCGCCTCGCCCAGCATGCCGAGCGGCAGTGCCGGCAGGCCGTAGAGGGCCAGCAGCGTGGTGGCATCAGGGTTTTTGGCATTGAAGGTAAGCGCCACCGGCGCTTCGAGAAGCTTGTCCACCGCCCCCTTTCCCGACAGCGATGCGGAAAAGGCCGAGCCGCCGGCCTTGCCTTGTCCGCTCACCGCCAGGCCCGTGGTGCCGTCGCCATTGTCGGCCGCACTCGCCACGAGGTCGACACGCGCATCCTGGAACAGCTCGGGATAGGCTGCGGCACGGCTCGCCAGTCCCTTGAGCACGGCGCTGTCGGGATAATGCCGGGCGGCGACGTCGATCAGCGGCTTCAGATCGACGGCAACCACCGATGCATCGAGCTTGCCGGTCGGGCTCGCCGGGAAATCCTTGATCCTGCCGGTGGCGCTGATCGAGGCGCCGGCCAGCCCGCCCACCGACAGCCGGTCGATTTCGAGCAGCCCGTCGCGCAGCCTGAGCGCCGTGTCGACGGTATCCGCGGTCAACCCGCCAGCGTTGACCGGCCCTGCCTTGATCTGGAAATCGAGGTCGCGGTCGGCAAAGCGATTGGCGCCCTTGTCGCTGACGAAGATCGAGGCGAAGGCCGCCAGCCCGTCGACATCGAGGTCGCCCCCTTCGAGACGCATCAGCACTGAGGGCTTGGCATCGTCGGGCTGGCTGGAATCGATGCGGCCGGAAAACTTCGCCTTGCCCAGGATCAATTCGAGATCGCTGAAGGCCTGGCGCTTCTGCGAGAGGTCGACCTTGGCCTTGAAGCCGGCGGCAGGGAGACGGCGGATCGCCTCGTCGACATCCTTCGACAGCCAGGCGGCAAAGCCGGAGGGTTGCGCCACGGCCAGCAGCAGCGAGCCGTTGAAGCCGAAATGACCCTCCAAATTGAGCACGAGCATGCCATCGGCTTCCAACGTGGTGCGGCCGGGCAAGGTCGCGGCAAGCGATTTCACCGACCAGCCGCCATCGACCGGCTCGGCGGAAAGATGCACGTCGCGCACCGTGGTGTCGCCGACCACCACCGCCGGCAGCTTGACCTCGACAGTGCCGGGAATGGTCGGCCTCGGCATGTCGAGCAGCGCCTGCTCAAACGCCGCGATGCGCTGATCCAGCGTCAGACCGGCGCCGGCTTCGGCGCCCACCGCCTCGTCGAACTGCACCTGCGCGCCATTGGCCTCGATGGCGAAACTCGGCTTCAGCCCGAGATCGACAGAAGCCTTGCCGTCGGCGGTGTAGGGGTTGTCGAGCGGCCCGGTCTCGAAGCGGAATTCGTCGACGCCGAGTTTCTGGTGGTCGAGCGAAAATTTGCCGTTCAGCCGAAAGCCCGGATCGGGCTTGCCGGCGGAAACCCTCACCGTCTCGCCATCGGTGCCGCGCAGCTCGGCGCTGTTCTTGTCGGCACCGGAGATCTTGAACTGGCCGGAATAGGCGGCAGCGCCATTGACGATGCCGGCATTGCCGTCGGTTTCGATGACCAGCGGATAGGCGTCCGGATCGGCCTTCAGCCGAAGCCGCATCTGCCCGTTGCCTTCGGCCTTGCCGGTGGAGGCAGTGACCGTGGTGCGAAGACCGTCGAGCCGCAGCGTGCCGTCCATGCGCCATGGCCCGGCCAGAGACTTGGCCGAGATGGTCGAATTGATCTCGGAAAACAGGTGGCTGCGCCCGCCGGCGGCATGGCGCAGTTCGATCTGCCCTTCCGTCACCGTCAGCTTCTCGATCGAGATCTGATTGAGGTCGAAGGGAGAGGACGGCCGCATCGCCCAGTCGACGGTGCCGTCATTGGCGATATCGATGGTCGCTTTCGGCCGCACCAGCCGCATGTCGAAGATCAGCACTTCGCCGCGCAGGAAGGGCGCCAGTTCCGCATCCATCGAAAACGTCTCGACGGTCATGGCCGGCTGGCCATTGGGGCCGCCGGCGACCGCGACGTTCGAGAAGGTCACCGAGGGAAACGGCAACAGCCTTGCCGTGGCGTCGCCCTGCACGGTCACCTTGCGGCCGAGGATGGCGCTGGCCTCGCGCTCGAATTGGGCGCGGTAGCCGGTCCAGTCGATAAAATACGGCACCACCAGCGCCGCACACAGCACCAGCACAAAAAGGCCACCGAAGATCACGAACAGGCGAGCGAGCATCAGCTCCGAATGGGTTGATTGAAATTCTGCCGCACTCTACCCGCATCCGCGTGTCGATAAAGAGGCAATTCATCCAGTGTTGCGCGATGTCTCATCCGCAGTTGCGTGATATCGGGCGATCTGAAACAAATCCCGGCGAAGCGGAGAATTCGGATGTCTGGAAAGAACTGGGATCGCGTGCCGATCGATGCGCAAAGTGTCGACGCCCCGCTGTCGCTTTCGGCGGTCTTTCTTGTCGTCACCGTCGCCAGCGGTCAGACCGCGCTCGCCAAGATAGCCTCCGTGCTCGGCGGCCTCGATGATCTCGTCAAAACCGTCGGGTTCCGCGATCTTTCCGGGCGGCTTTCGTGCATTGCCGGCATCGGCCGCGATCTCTGGGATCGTCTTTCCCCAGATCGGCGACCGCTGGAACTGAAACCGTTTGCGCCGATCAAGGGTGCCGTTCATTCGGCGCCTTCGACCGCCGGCGATCTTCTCTTCCACATCCGCTCCGAGCGGCCCGATATGTGCTTCGAGTTCGAGCGCATTCTGCTCGACAATCTCGGTGATGCCGTGAACGTCGTCGACGAGGTTTCCGGCTTTCGGTACTTCGATGCGCGTGACCTGCTCGGCTTCGTCGACGGCACGGCCAACCCGACCGGGCTGGACCTTCCGGCCTCGGCACTCGTCGGTGATGAGGACGCCGACTTCGCCGGCGGCAGCTATGTCGTCGTCCAGAAATACCTGCACGATCTCCAGGCCTGGGCGCGCATTCCGACGCCCGAGCAGGAAGCGATCATCGGCCGCACCAAGATCGACAACATCGAAATCGATGATGACGAGGCGCCGCGCAAATCACACAAGTCGCTGGCCACCATCGAGGATACCGATGGCAACGAGTACGACATATTGCGCGACAACATGCCGTTTGGCAGGCCGGGGCAAAAGGAGTTCGGCACCTACTTTATCGGCTACAGCAGGTATCTCTGGGTGATCGAGAGGATGCTGCAGCGAATGTACATCGGTGAGCCGCCGGGCGCTTACGACCGGCTGCTCGATTTCTCGACGCCGCACACCGGCACGACGTTCTTCGCGCCAACCCGCCCCATGCTGCAAACCCTTGTTGAGGACGCATAGAAGACGCCTGCGGCCGCACGGCAGGCCGGCGCCCCAACGATTTCACCCGGCGATTGTCAGAACCCTCAGCGTGCGTCGCGCTTTGCTTGCGCCACCTTGGCCGCCTTGCGCTGCCGGCCAAGCTCCATCGGTCGGACGAGGTCTTGCGCCCTCTGGTTTGCCACCGACCGCATCCCCTTGCGCGCGGTGCGCGAATTGAAAGCAGGGCCTTCCGGCGTCGCCCCTTGCTTCATGACAAATGCCTTGCGCGCGTTTTCGATCAGCGAAACGCTGGCCGCCAGCTGCCGGCGCCGCTCGGCCTCGCCATTCAGCCGCCGCATGGCCATGGCCAGCACCGCAAGCTTTGTCTGCGAACCGCCATCGGACTTTGAGGGCGCAGCGCCTTTCGGCGCTCCTTTGCCGCGTATCTCACGCTGGCGGCGGTGTGCTTGGGTTTGGGCCTTGTCGCGCCGCTCCCGCAACAGCTTGACCAGGCCGGCAAGATCGGCGTCGGAAAGCTCCTGCACCGCCGGATGGTGCGATTTCTCCACCAGTTCCTGTTCGTCCGCGCTCAGCGCACGCGCCGCTTCCTTGCGTGAAATCGCCATGGCATTCCTCCTCCGCTGGCACGCCTGTCTGTTTCAGGCCATTCGCATGAGTTTCTGCCCCAAAACCGCGTCGGTCAAGAATAGCCCTGCTGACGATGCCGGATGGTCGAATACCGAGCCGCTCAGCCTGTGCATCGGCTGCGCAGATAGGCGCAGACCAGCTCGATGAGTTCCGCTCGCAATTCCGGCGATTGCAGTTCGCCATGTCGCGCTGCGGCATGCACGACCCCTTCGACCGCACCCGACAGCACACGTCCGGCAATGTCGTCGCGCTTGGGATCGGGCTTGCCCGAGGCAGATGCGATCACGGCTTGGTAGCGGCGCAGATACTCCGCCTCGAACTGATCCTGTGTCGAGCGTGCGGCAAGCGGCACCTCGTCGAGCAGGACGCGATGCAGTTCCTGATCGACGCTGTGGGCGGCGACGACGCCATCGACAAGCTTCGCCGCCCGCTGTTCCACCGTGATCACTGCGTCACGCTCATCCGAACCGGATATGGCCGCGAGCACCGCGTCGAGATGGCGTTTTCGGATCTCCTCCGCCAAGGCCAGCTTGTTGGGAAAATACTGGTAGATCGAGCCGACGCTGACACCAGCCGCCGAAGCCGTCTCGTTGGTGGTGAAATGCGCCCACCCACGCCGAGCCAGAACGCGAGCCGCGGCTTCGACAATCGTATCCACGGTTGCGCGGGAACGCTGTTGCCGTGGCGCTTTGCGCACGCTTCCATGCTCTGAGGGAACGCGAGTAGCCATATCAGGGCCTTTTCACCAAAATGCGAGTGTCCGCTCACATTTATCGAGCCAAGCCTGCCACGCAAGTCAATGAGAGGTCGCTATGAGCAACAAGACACTGCTTTTATCCCTGTTCCGCTACAAATCCTGGGCCGACAATGAACTCCTCGCTCTTTTGGCAGAGATCGAAAACGAGACAACCGAGAAGCAGCTTGGCGCGATCCTTGAGACCGTCAATCACGCGCATGTCGTCGACCGGATCTTTGCGTCGAACCTCCAGCAGCAGAAGCACTCCTATCGAGACACGGGCACGAGCAGCACACCGACGCTCGCGGAGCTGTCCAAGGCGATCAAGGAAACCGACCGGTGGTACCTCCGCTACGTCGAACAGGTCGACCCCGAAGAACTGGCGGAGGCGATCCGTTTTGCCTTTACGGACGGCGCCCCCGGGCAGATGTCACGAGAGGAGATGCTGGCACATGTCATCACCCATGGCGGCTATCATCGCGGTGAGGTCGGACGCATAGTGACACAATTGTCGAAGCCATCGTCGCCCGACACCTTCACGGGTTATCTCCATCAGGCAGAGCCCGCCCGCCGAGCACCGGTGTAATCGGAAACCTTACATTGGAGATGCCGGTCCGGCTCCTTCATTGCTGTGGCGGGATAATCCCTACCCTGCTGGCAAGATCTTGCCCGGGTTCATGATATCAAGCGGATCCAGCGCCTGCTTGATCGTGCGCATGATGTCGACGCCGTGGCCGAGCTCGTGGCGCAGGAAACCGATCTTGCCCTGGCCGATGCCGTGCTCGCCGGTGCAGGTGCCGTCCATGGCGATCGCCCGCATGTTGAGCCGCGCGACGAACTTTTCCGACAACGCGATCTCCCTGGGATCGTTGACATCCATCAGCACCAGCACGTGAAAATTGCCGTCGCCGGCGTGGCCGACGATCGGCGCGATCAGACCCATCTCTTCTATGTCGGCTTCGGTTTCCATGACGCATTCGGCAAAGCGCGAGATCGGCACGCAGACATCGGTCGACAGCCCCTTGGCGCCCGGCCGCAGTGTCAGCGACGACCAGTAGGCGTCATGCCTGGCCTTCCACAGTTTGGTGCGCTCCTCGGCGACGCTGGTCCACAGGAACGGCCCGCCGCCATTCTCTTCCGCGATCATGCCAAAGGTCTCGGCCTGTTCGGCAACACCGGCATCGCTACCATGAAACTCGACGAACAGGCACGGGCTCTCGGGATAGTCGAGCTTGGAATAGTTCTTCATCGCCCGCATCTGCAGCGCGTTGACCAGTTCGATGCGCGCCACAGGAATGCCCATCTGGATCGTGGCGATGACCGCGTTGCAGGCCGCCTCGACGCTCGGAAACGGGCAGACGCCGCCCGAAATCGCCTGCGGGATGCCTTGCAGCTTCAAGGTCAGCGAGGTGATGATGCCGAGCGTGCCTTCCGAGCCGACCAGCAGCCGCGTCAGATCATAGCCGGCCGAGCTCTTTTTCGCCCGCTTGCCGGTCGTCACGGTTTCGCCGTCAGCCATGACGGCGGTCAGCGACAGCACGTTCTCGCGCATCGTGCCGTAGCGCACCGCATTGGTGCCGGAGGCCCGCGTCGCGGCCATGCCGCCCAGCGAGGCATTGGCGCCGGGGTCGATCGGAAAGAACAGTCCGGTGTCGCGCAGATGCCGGTTCAAATCCTCGCGGGTGACGCCGGGTTCGACCGTGCAGTCGAGATCCTGTGGATTGACCGCCAGGATACGGTTCATGCGCGATGTGTCGACCGATATGCCGCCGCCCGGTGCGTTGGTGTGGCCTTCCAGCGAGGAGCCGACGCCAAAGGCGATCACCGGCACGCGGTGCGCGGCACAGGCCCGCACGATGTCCTGCACCTCGGCGGTCGTCTCGGGAAAGGCGACGCCGTCCGGCGCCTGCGTCGGAATATAGGTGGTGGTGTGGGCATGCTGCGAGCGGATCGCCTGGCCGGTCTGGAATCGCTCGCCGAGCCGTTGCTTGAGGATGCCGAGCACCGCCGCGATGCCTTCCTCGTTACGTTCGACCGGGTTGAGGTCGCTCAGAGCCATGAATTCCTCCGCGAATGGACCAGCGTCCACGCTTGTTATGCGTCTATGGATGCGTAAAGCAATTCCAGGAAAAGTGTGAAGCGGTTTTCCGTCCGGAATGCGTCAGAACAAATAGAGTCTCCGGAGCCAAGCTCTGTCCAGCGCCAGAACAAGGAAGTTTCGATGCCCATCCCCACTCCCTTCGTCTCGAAACCCATGGACATCGAGAAGGACTGGATCGACTACAACGGCCATCTCAACATGGCCTATTACAACGTGCTGTTCGACCGCTGCTCGGACGACGCCTTCGAGGCAATGGGCATGGGACCGAACTATGCCAGGGATCGCCGCCTCACCATCTACACGGCCGAAGTCCATGTCTGCTACGTGCAGGAGCTGCACCTCGAGCACAAGGTCACGGTCTCCTTCCAGCTCATCGACCACGACGACAAGCGGCTGCGGGCCTACCAGGAAATCCGCCATGTCGACGGCTGGCTGGCCGCGACTTCCGAATCGCTGTCGCTGCATGTCGACATGTCCGGGCCGAAGGTCTCACCCTTCCCCGCCGATGTGCTGGCCAGGGTCGAAGCCATGCGCGCCGCCCATTCGGCACTGCCGATGCCGGTACGGGCCGGCCGTTCGATCGGCATCAAACGCAAATAGGGCGAAGCCGACACCTTCTCGTTCCCGGCGTCAAAGCCACACCGGCAATCTAAAATCGCAGAACCCTCCCATCGGCCGGCAGCAGTGCTTGAAGCGGCGCGGCGCCCTCGTTAACCTTACCAAGGTTTTAACGGGAACAAGCCATCTGAGCCGTTGCGCGACTCAGCGGGTCGGTCGAAAACGATCCGCATCGAGGTAGCGACACGGGCGGCGCGGCGCCGGTTCGAGGAAAGTGCATGAAAACCGACATCAAGGTCGAGGTGGACAGGCTGGCTGCCGATCCGCGCATCACCGACTATGATTTCTGGCGCTCGCTCAAGAACGTCAACAACGAGATCTTCCACATCGCCAACAACAACGAGCCGATCCCGTTCGACATGATCCGCTGGCGCGCCATCCTGAAGCAGGCGCGCATGAAGCGCGGCCACGCATAGGTTCCTCTCCTGTAGGTCAAGCCTGGCGCCTCAACGCTCCCAGCGCCGAGCGCGCCACCACCGGCGACGACTGGATGATCGCCGTATTGGTCATCGCATAAGGAATGATGCGGTCGATCACCCGCTCGAGTTCGGCCACCGAGCCGACATGCGCCAGCGCGATGAAACAATCCTCTCCGGTCACCCGGTCGCATTGCACGATCTCCGGCAGTTCGCGGATGATCTCGGCCACGAGGGCCAGTTGCCCCGGCACCGGCCGGATGCGCAGCCACGCCGACAGCGGCAGGCCGAGTGCCGCCGGGTTGATCCTGACCGAATAGGCCTCGATGACGCCGCTTTCCTGCAGCCGCTTGATGCGCTCGGCCACGCTCGGCGCCGACAGACCGACTGAGCGTGCCAGCTCCGCCGTGCTGGTGCGCGCGTCCTTCTCCAGCAGACGCAGGATCTTCATGTCAGAGACATCGAGGTCGGCACTTTCAGTTCGAAGGCGCTTCATGGGAAATTCCTTGCTTCTGAGAGAAATCTCGCCAGACGAGCCCATCATCACTCATATAAACCGGCAAATATGCCTGCGATACTGAGCCGATGAATGATCAAACGCAAGCTCTTACGGCAGATCCTGCCCCCGGCAACCCCACCCTGGCCAGGCTGACGGAAAAATTGCCGCCGCATGTCTGGTTCGCCGTCAGCGCCGTCTTCCACTATCTCGGGCCGGCTTTCGCCGTGCTGCTTTTCCCGCATGTCGGCGTGCTCGGCATGGCGTGGCTGCGCATCGCCACGGCAGCACTCATCTTCGCACCCCTGACCCGTCCATGGCGAAGCTTCGCCCGCGCCGATCGCTCGACAAGGCTGCTGTTGCTGGCCTTCGGCGCCTGTCTGGCGGTGATGAACTGTTCGTTCTACCTGGCGCTCGACCGCCTGCCGATCTCGCTGGTGGCGGCGATCGAATTCGTCGGCACCATCGGCGTCGCGGCGATCGGCCTCAGGAGCCCGCGCAATCTTGCCGCCCTTGTCGTCGCCGTCGCTGGCACCTTGCTGCTCATCGACGTCAGATGGTCCGACAATCCCATCGGGCTGTGCTGGGCCTTCCTCAACGGCGCGCTGTTTGTCGGCTACATCGTGCTCGGCCACCGCGTCGCCGCGTCAGGCGTAGGCGCCGGCATCGCCGGCCTGGGTGCCGCCATGGCGATCGCCTTCATCGTCGTGCTGCCGATCGGCCTCACCGATGCGCTGCCGGCCTTTTTCTCACTGCCGCTGCTGTTCGCCGCCATCGGCGTCGGCATCTGCTCCTCTGTCATTCCCTGCATCTGCGACCAGCTCGCCATGTCGCGGCTGCCACGCGCCAGCTTCGCGCTGATGCTGTCGCTGCTGCCCGTCACCGCGACGCTGATCGGCGTCGTCGTGCTGCGCCAGATGCCAAGTTTTACCGATTGCCTCGGCATTGCGCTGGTGGTCGCCGGCGTCGCCTTCCACAAGCCGGCGAACACGGATTAGACGAACGCCCTATGCCAGTTTCTGCTTGAGGAAGGCGATCGTTCTGCCCCAGGCCAGGTCGGCCGCCTTCTTGTCGTAGCGCGCTGCCGACGTGTCGTTGTTGAAGGCATGGTTGGCGCCTTCATAGACATAGACCGTGTATTCGACATGCGCCGCGTCGAGTTCCTTCTTGAAGGCGTCGATGCCGGCATTGATGCGCTCGTCCAGTCCGCCATAGTGCAACAGCAAGGCCGCCTTGATCTTGGATACATCGGCGGCCTTCGGTTGCATGCCGTAATAGGCAACGCCGGCACTGAGATCGGGCGCGTTGATGGCCAGCATGTTGACCGTGCCGCCACCCCAGCAGAAGCCGATGGCGCCGACCTTGCCGTTGCCGTCCTTGTCGCTCTTGAGGAAAGCGACGGTCGCGACACCGTTGGCGATGGTCTGCGCCGGATCGAGCTTGGCGAACATGTCGCGCGCCTTGTCTTCATCGGTTGGCGTTCCGCCGAGCGGCGACAGAAAATCCGGCGCCAGCGCCACGAACCCCTCCAGCGCCACGCGTCGCGTCACATCGCGGATATGCGGGTTGAGCCCCCTGTTCTCATGCACGACGATCACCGTGCCGAGCTTGCCCGCCTTGTCCACCGGCTTGACCAGGTAGCCCTTCATTTCGCCGCTGCTGCCGGGATAGCTGATGTCCTCGCCCTTCACCCGCGGATCGTTGTCGGCGACAACAGCCGCTTGCGCCGAATTTGCCGCCAGAAGCGGCGCGATCGCGGCCGCCGCCGCACCCGATCCGGCAAGCCGGGTCAACTGCTCCATGAACCGGCGGCGATCGAGCGTCAGATGCGTGTATTCGTCATAGGCGTCGATCATCGCCTGGGTGATGGCGGGCTTGGCGTCGGGTTTCGTCATGGATAGGTCCTCTGCTTCGGGCTTTAATTCCCAGCTACATAGGGACCAAGCCGGCATGATCCAGTCGAGCACTCATCGCGGCCGCCGATTGCCTCAGGGCGCAGGGCGCCGGCCGCGCCCGAGCAGTAAAGCCGGCGCCATGCGCGGCCGTGTCATCACTTTTTGGTCATTGGCGATAAATCCTGCTGGCGCTGCCACAATCGTGAGGGAAGGTGGCTATCGCCCAGTATCTTGGCCGTGTGCCCACACGTCAGACCCAGAAGGAAGCGATGACCATGACCATGCCTTCCCCGATCCTCGCCAGCGCGCTCGTCCTTTCGGCGAGTGCCGCTTTGGCCCTGTGCTCGATGGTTCTGAACGCAGGCAGACGATCGTTGATCAGGGTCCGCACTGAGCGGAACCGCAACACGAAAACCCAGGGCTGAGTGACGCCATGAACGTCCAGGACATCGTCAACACCGTTTCGCAGAAGGCGGACCTCGACCAGGCGACGACGGAGAAAGTCGTCGGCACCATCTTCTCGGTGCTCGAACACGAGGCGGAAGGCACCAGCGCCTCGGCGTTCTTCGCCAGGATCCCCGGCGCCGACGACCTCGCCCATCAATATGACGTCATGGCTGCCGCTCCGGCCGGCGGCGGCGGTTTTTTGTCGTCGTTGCAGGGCGCGCTTGGCGGCGTTCTCGGCGAGAAGGCCGGCGCGCTGATCAACGGCGTCGCCGCGCTCAAGGCATCCGGGCTCGACATGGCGCAGATCCAGAAGGCCGGCGCGACGCTGATCCAGCAGGCCGAAGCCGCCGCCGGCCCCGACCTGACCAACAAGGTGCTCGGCTCGGTGCCCAGCCTGAAGGGCCATCTGGGGATTGGCTGATCGACAATCGGGCCGATCGGAAGATTTGCCGCCCCTCATCGCCCAGTCGGGCACTTTTCCCCGTCACTATGCGGGGAAAAGATACCGGCACAGATGATGGGCGGCGCGACCTCTGAGAGATCGCGCGCCCTGCGCCCCTACTTCGGCAGCGCGTAGGCGATCACATAGTCCCCGGGCTTGGTGCCGACCGAACCGTGGCCGCCGGCGACGATGACCACGAACTGGCGGCCGTCGGCCACCGTATAGGTCATCGGCGTCGATTGCCCGCCGGCCGGCAGCCGCGCCTGCCACAGCTGCTTGCCCGATGTCAGGTCGTAGGCGCGCAGATAGTCGTCGACCGCCGCCCCCAGGAAGGCGACGCCGCCAGCGGTGATCATCGGCCCGCCAATGCCCGGCACCCCGACCTTCAGCGGCAGCGGCAGCGGCGTCATATCGTAGACGGTGCCGTTGCGATGCATGTAGGCGATCTTGCCGGTCCTGAGATCGGCGCCGGCGACATAGCCCCAGGGCGGCGCCTGGCAAGGAATGCCGAGCGGCGACAGGAACGGTCCCATCACCACCGCATAGGGCGCGCCCTCGTTGCGGTTCAGCCCCTGCTCGCTGCCGCGCCCTTCGTCCGGTGGCGGCACCTGATCGCGCGGAATGAGCTCCGACTTGAACGCCAGATAGGTCGGCATGCCGAACAGCACCTGCCGGACCGGGTCGACGGCGACGCCACCCCAGTTGAAGGTGCCGAAGTTGCCGGGGTAGATCAGCGAGCCCTGGACGGAAGGCGGCGTATAGCGACCCTCATAGCGCAGGCCCTGGAATTCGATCCGGCAGGCCAACTGGTCGAACATGGTTAGGCCCCACATGTCGGCACCGGTGAGCGGCTTCGGCATGAAGGTAAGGTCGGAGACCGGCTGCGTTGGCGATGTGTGGTCACCTTCGATCGCGCCGCCGGGCGCCGGCACTTCGTTGACCGCAATGACCGGCTCGCCGGTGCGGCGGTCGAGCACATAGAGGTCGCCCTGCTTGGTCGGCCCGACCAGCGCCGGCACCACCGTGCCGTCGGGTTTGGTGATGTCGATCAGGCTCGGCTGCGCCGGCACGTCCATGTCCCAGAGATCGTGGTGCACGGTCTGCCGCACCCAGCGCACCTGCCCGGTGTTGAGGTCGAGCGCGGTGATCGACGACGAGAACTTCTCGACATTGGCGCTGCGCCCGGCGCCGAGCTGGTCCGGCGTCTGGTTGCCGAGCGGCACGTAGAGCAGGCCGAGCTTCTCGTCGGCGCTCGGCGTCGACCACATGTTGGGCGAGTTGGCGGTATAGGTCTGGCCGGCCGGCAGCGGCGTTATCTGGTCCGGATTGCCGGAATCCCAGTTCCACACCAGCGCGCCGGTGGCAGCGTCGTAGGCGCGGATGACGCCGGATGGCTCCTGCGTCGAATAATTGTCGTTGACCGCGCCGCCGACGATGATCTTGCCGGCTGAGATCAGCGGGGCCGAGGTCGAGTAATAATAGCCCGACTTCGGATAGGGCATGTTGGTCAGAAGGTTCAGCGTGCCGCCCTCGGCGAAAGCCGGGCAGATCTGCCCGTTGGCGGCATCGAGCGCGATCAGCCGCGCATCCGAGGTCGGCAGATAGACGCGGGTCGCACAGGGCTGCCCGGCGGCGCCGGCGGCATCGGCGTAATAGGCCACGCCGCGGCAGGTCTGGTGCTGGCGGTCCTTGTCGAGCTTGACCTTGGGATCGAAGCGCCATTTCTCCTTTCCGCTCGCGGCATCGATGGCGATGGCGAAATTATGCGGCGTGCAGATGTAGAGTGTGTCGCCGATCTTCAGCGGCGTCACCTGATAGGTGGTCTCGCCGACATCGTCGGGACCCTTCACATCGCCGGTCTGGTAGGTCCAGGCAGGCTGCAGCTTGGCGACATTGTCCGGTGTGATCTGGTCGAGCGGCGAATAGCGCTGGCCGAACTGCGTGCGGCCGTAATAGTGCCATTCGCCGGCCGGCACATCATTGCCGAGATTGGCGTTGGCGACCACCTTGTCGGTGCCGAGTTCGCCGGCAATATCCTTCGGATCCGAAGTCATCGAATAACCGGCGACGGCCAATGATGCCAGCACGGCAAGGATCAGCGGCGCGCGCCCGTCAGGGCCGACGAGACCCCGCCTCGCCCACGGCGTCAGCAGCCAAAAAGCGAGAAGCACGATGATGCCGCCGCGAGGCCCGAGTTCCCACCAGTCGAAGCCGGTTTCCCAGACCGCCCAGGCCAACGTGCCGAGCACGATCACCGCGTAGAGCCACAAAGCAGTCGACCTGCGCCGGTAAAGCAGCCAGGCGGCGATCAGGAAGGCAAGGCCGGCAACGACATAGTACCAGCTGCCGCCCAGCATCGCCAGGCGGATGCCGCCGCCGCCGAGTGCCAGGCCGATGAGGAAAAGAATGAGGGAGGTGATGGTGACAGCCAAGATGATACTCCTTCGACTGTTGCGCTTTGCGGCGCTGCCATGGCAACCCGGCATTGCGTCGCTGCCCGAAGCACAACTTTCTCCCGACGGTCCCGCCTGTCAAGCATGGGCCTCAAGCGCAGGCGGTAATGGTCCATCGCCATTGGGATAACATCGACCGCACTGGGAGCGTGGGCAGCAATCGGGCACTTTAGCGGAACAAAACGTAGACAGTTCTGGTCTTTCCCCACCGAATCACTACATTCGGGGCGATGTCCGGCTTTTCCGAAGACATGCCCTTTTTCGACGAACCCAATGCGCGGCCCACGGCCCCGTCGGGCATCGCCGCGCGCGCCATGGCTGCCCGCAGCGGACACAACAACGCACCCGACTATCTGAAGGGCCTCAACCCGGAGCAGCGGCTGGCGGTGGAAACCACCGAAGGCCCGGTTCTGGTGCTGGCCGGAGCCGGCACCGGCAAGACCCGCGTGCTCACCACCCGCATCGCTCACATCCTCGCCACCGGCAAGGCGTTCCCGTCGCAGATCCTCGCGGTGACCTTCACCAACAAGGCCGCGCGCGAGATGAAGATCCGCATCGGCGTCCTGATCGGCGAAGGCAACGTCGAGGGCATGCCATGGCTCGGCACCTTCCACTCGATTGGCGTGAAGCTGCTTCGCAGACATGCCGAACTCGCCGGTTTGCGCTCCGACTTCACCATCCTCGACACCGACGACGTCGTGCGGCTGATCAAGCAGCTGATCCAGGCCGAAGGTCTGGACGACAAGCGCTGGCCGGCCAAGCAGTTCGCCCAGATGATCGACGGCTGGAAGAACAAGGGACAAGGCCCGTCCGACATCACCGAGGGCGACGCCCGCGCCTTCGCCAACGGCAAGGGCCGCGAACTCTACAAGGCCTATCAGGAGCGGCTGAAGACGCTGAACGCCTGCGATTTCGGCGACCTGCTGTGCCACCCGATCCGCATCTTCCGCGCCAATCCGGACGTGCTCAAGGAATACCACAAGCGCTTCAAATACATCCTCGTCGACGAGTACCAGGACACCAACACCGCCCAGTACATGTGGCTGCGCCTCCTGGCGCAGCGGCCTCAAGGCAAGCCGATCTCCCCCCTTGAGGGGGAGATGTCCGGCAGGACAGAGGGGGGCGCCTCGCGCCGACAGGCTGGAGGGACAGCGCCCCCCTCTGTCGCCTCCGGCGACATCTCCCCCTCTAGGGGGGAGATTGGGCGCTCTTCGGCCGAAACCCGCGCCACCGTAAACATCTGCTGCGTCGGCGACGACGATCAGTCGATCTATGGCTGGCGCGGTGCCGAGATCGACAACATCCTGCGCTTCGACAAGGATTTTCCCGGCGCCACCATCATCCGGCTGGAGCGCAACTACCGCTCGACCGCGCACATCCTTGGCGCGGCCTCCCACCTCATCGCCCACAATGAGGGCCGCTTCGGCAAGACGCTGTTCACCGACCGGAACGATCCGGAGGACGGCAAGGTGCATGTCCACGCCGCCTGGGATTCCGAGGAAGAAGCGCGCGCCGTCGGCGATACCATCGAGACCTACCAGCGGCAAAAGCACAATCTCAACGACATGGCGATCCTGGTCCGCGCGTCCTTCCAGATGCGCGAATTCGAGGACCGTTTCGTCACACTCGGCCTCAACTACCGCGTCATCGGCGGCCCGCGCTTCTACGAGCGCATGGAAATCCGCGATGCGCTGGCCTTCTTCCGTGTCGTCGCCCAAGGCGCCGACGACCTCGCCTTCGAGCGCATCGTCAATGTGCCGAAGCGCGGCCTTGGCGAAGCCACCATCCGCCAGATCCACGACACCGCGCGTGCGCTGCGCATCCCGATGCTGGAGGCCGCCGCCAAGCTGGCCGAAAGCGACGAGTTGAAGCCGAAGCCGCGCGCTGCCTTGCGCGAGGTGTCGGCCAATTTCGAGCGCTGGCAAAAGGCGCTGGAAACCACGCCGCACACCGAGCTCGCCGAGACCATCTTGGAAGAGAGCGGCTACACCGACATGTGGAAAAACGACCGCTCGGTCGAAGCCCCCGGCCGGCTGGAGAATTTGAAAGAGCTGATCCGTTCGATGGAGGAGTACGAATCGCTGCGCTCCTTCCTTGAGCATGTCGCACTCGTCATGGACGCCGAGCAGAATGCCGGGCTCGACGCCGTCTCGATCATGACGCTGCATTCGGCCAAGGGCCTCGAATTCGAGACCGTCTTCCTGCCCGGCTGGGAGGAAGGCCTGTTCCCGCACCAGCGTGCGCTGGATGAAGGCGGCCGCTCCGGGCTGGAGGAAGAGCGCCGCCTTGCCTATGTCGGCCTGACTCGTGCCAAGAAGAACCTGCATCTTTGGTTCGTCTCCAACCGCCGCATCCACGGCCTGTGGCAGTCGACCATCCCGTCACGCTTCCTCGACGAACTGCCGGAAGCCCATGTCGAAGTCGCCGAAAGCGGTAACTCCTATGGCGGCTACGGCAATTCCTATGGCGGCGGTTCTTTTGCCTCCGGTCGCGGCGGCCAGGGCGCGGGACGGCAAAACCCCTATGGCGCCTCGCGCTTCGACAATGTCGGCGCCGATACCGAAAAATCCGGCGCCTTCTCCAACACCTATGCAACGCCGGGCTGGCAGCGCGCGCAGGCCAACCGCACCGAGGCGACCGACCGCAACTGGGGCTCGCGCTCCGGCCACCAGGTCGAGCGCATCGGCTATGGCGAGACGGACAGCGGCTACGGCGCCGGCCGCACCTCGGTCAAGGGCCGCACCATCGATGGCGAACTGGTCGCCAAATCCGTCGCCGACAAGCCATCGCCCTTCAACGTCGGCGACCGCGTCTTCCACCAGAAATTCGGCAACGGCAACATCTCGGCCATCGAAGGCAACAAATTGACCATCGACTTCGACAAGGCCGGCCAGAAACGCGTTCTGGACGGGTTTGTCGCGGCGGTGTGAAGATGGCGTTTTCCCGCGGACAGCTCCCACCTTCGTCATCCACGGGCGGAGCAGGAGCGAAGCGACGTCGCGGAGACCCGAGGATCCATGCCGTGACCTTGGCCGTGGAGTGCAGCGGAGCAGAATTCTGCACCGTAGTGACGCGTTGAAGTTGCGGCATGGATCCTCGGGTCTGCGCTGCGTCGCTACGCTCCTTGCTTCGCCCGTGGATGACGAAAACGATGAGCGCCGGCGCCAATCGTCAAGGCATGCGATCCTCCAACGAAACCCTCACCGATACCGCGCCTGGTTCCACTTATGACCGAGCAGCGACAGGATGATGATTAGGCCGTTGAAGAACTGCACGTAGAAGCCGCTCAATCCTGCCGCCACGACGCCGGTCTGGATGAAGGACACGGTGACAGCGCCGATGGCGCCTCCGACCACGGTGCCGATGCCGCCCCAGGTCGGCGTGCCGCCGACGAACACCGAGGCCAGCACCGGCAGCAGATAGCCATCACCGGCGGTCGGCCACCAGGTGAAGTTGATCATCACCGAGAAGGTGCCGGCGATCGCGGCCCCGATGCCGACGAAGACAAACACTTTCACCCGCACGCGCTTGACGTCGATGCCCATCTGCTGGGCGCTGTCGGGATTGTCACCGACCACCCTCACCTGCGCGCCGAAGCGGTGGCGGTTGTAGAGCATCGCCGACAGCACGACGAAGCCGATGGCCCAGAAGATCTGCACCGGAATGCCCAGGAGCTGGCTGGAGAAGATCGTATAGGCCCAGCTGTCGCTGAGGCTGGTCAGCGCCATCGACTTGCCTTCGTTGATGATCTGGATCAGGCCTCGCAGCAGGAAATTCATGCCGAGCGTCGCGATCAGCGACGACAGCCCGCCATAGACCACCAGCGACCCGACCAGGAAGCCGAGCAGCATGCCGGTGACGAGTGCGGCGGCGATGCCGAGGAACGGATTGTAGCCGGCCTGCACGACCAGCGCGAAGACCCATGAGGCAAAACCCATCGTCGCCGGAAACGACAGGTCGATCTCACCGCAGGTGACGACGAAGACCAGCGGCACCACCACGAACAGCGCAACGGGGAGCGTGGTCAGCACCGAGCGGTAGAGATACCAGGTGGTGAAGACGGTCGGGTTGGCGATCATGAACACCGTCATCATGACGATGAACACGGCGAGCGTGCCGAGCGCGGCACGGTTGTCGAGGATGAAGCCGCGCATCCAGTGATCGGAAGGGTGTTTCCACTCTTTCTGGGCACTGGGGCGGGCAATGCCGGCGGACGGCTCGTGCAGATCTGGCTCCATGGTCTTGCTCATCGTGCTCTCTGCTCCGCGTCGCCGGCATCGTGCAGTCCGGCCAATCCGCCGGGATGCGCGACCTCTTCCATGAAGTTGATGAGATCTTCGGCCGACTTGACCTCGCTGCGGTCGGTCGTCAGTGCGACCTTGCCGCGATCCAGCACGACGAAGCGATCGGCGATGTCGAAGACATGATGGATGTTGTGGCCGATGAACAGGATCGAGCGGCCGCTCGCCCGCACCTGGCGCACGAAATGGAACACCTTGGCGGTTTCGGTCAGCGACAGCGCCGTCGTCGGCTCGTCGAGGACGATCAGCTCGGCCTGCTTGTAGATGGCGCGGGCGATCGCCACGCCCTGGCGTTCGCCGCCCGAAAGCTGGCCGACGATCGACTGCGGCGTGAACACTTTCGAGGTGAAGCCGATCTCGCGCATCAGCCGGCTCGCTTCCTCGATCTCCTTGTTGACCCTGAGAAAGCCCATGAAGCCGGTCAGTTCGCGGCCCATGAAGATGTTGCGAACGATGGTCTGCTGCACGGCCAGCGCCCGGTCCTGGAACACCGTCTCGATGCCGGCCTCGCGCGAACGCGCCGCACTCCACCCGGTCACCGGCTTGCCGCGCACGAGGATTTCGCCGCTGGTCGGCTTGACCACGCCGGAGAGGATCTTGATCAGCGTCGACTTGCCGGCGCCATTGTCGCCGAGCAGGCCGACGACCTCGCCGCGGTCGACGCTGAGATTGACCCCGCCCAGCGCATAGACCTGGCCATAGGACTTGCTGATGTCGCGCAGTTCGATGAGGCGTTCTGCCATCGGATCCTCGCTTGATTGTCTGTTGCCGGCTTCGTCGCCAGCGGTCCCGCCGGCCGGGGCCTGAGATCCCGGCCGGCGGCTTGGGAGGTCAGCGCAGCGCCTGCTTGGCGAGCTCAGCGACGATCTCGTAATTTTCGGGCGTGACGAAACCGGCGCCGGTGTCGACATTCATCGGCGCCAGCCCCAGAACAACCTGCTGGCAGAGGCTGAGGATCGGCAGATAGCCCTGCAGGAACGGCTGCTGGTCGGCGGTCAATTGCACCCAGCCGCCCTTGAAGCCCTCGACGATCTGCGGGCTGGTGTCGAAGCCGAAATTGAATATCTCGCCCGCCTTGCGTCCGGCCGCCTGCATGTAGGTCGATACATTGCCGAGCATCTGCCCGCCGGGATAGCCGACCGCCTTGACGTCGGGATTGTTGAGCAGCGCCGCGGTAATCACCGGAATGGCCAGATTGGGATCGGACGCCCATTCGCCGCTCGGCGGAGAGGACAACTGGATGACCTCGACGCCAGCGTCCTTGAGCGCCGCCACCGTGCCGCGCTCGCGCGCGCCGCGGCTTTCGTTTTCGAACGGACCGATCATGATCGCCTTGTCGCCGGCCTTCAGCTTGCCCAGCTTGAACGCCTCGGCGCCGAGCGCGCGGCCCTGCTGCTCCTGCTGGGCGCCGACATAGCCGCCGCCGAATGCTTCCACCACCTTCGGCACCGGCACGTTCTGGTACATCATCTTGATGCCGTCCTTGTGCGCCTGTTCGGCCAGCGGCATGATCGACGCGTCGCCCGGGTGGCCCATCATGGCGATGCCGTTGGGCTTGACCGCGACGGCCTCACGCAGTTGCTGCACCATCTTTTCGATGTCCCACTGGGAGAAGATGTAGTCGACCTTCGGCCCGAGATCGGCCTCTGCCTGCTTGGCGCCATTGTAGACGATGGTGCCGAAAGCGTCGCCCTCGGCGCCGCCGACGAAGAAGCGGATGTGGACGTCCTTGCACCATTTGGCGTCGAGCGCCCGCGCGGGCAAGGTGGAGATCGCAGCGGCAAGCATCGTGGCGGCGGCCACGACGGTCGAGCGCAGAACTGTCCTTCTCATCGTCATGCTCATGCACTTATCCTCCCTTTTTGTCCTCGCAAGCGAGGAGTTCGACATTCGCTTCGGCAATGTGCGTTGCAGACATCCCGGCCGGCTCCTCCCGCCGGCCGATCCTCACATCGGGTTCGGCAGGTAGGTGGCCCCTCCTCTGCATTGCTTCAGATATTCCAGCGCCCGCACCTGGCCGGTGATCTCGAGATCGCCGCGATAGACCGGGTCGTGCCAGCCCTCGATGTCGATGGCGCCCTTGTAGCCGGCCAGCCGCAACTCGCTGATCACCCGCGTCCAGTCGCTGTCGCCAAAACCCGGCGTGCGCATCTGCACGAAGGGCAGTCGGCCGAACACGCCATGCTCGCGGATCACGTCCCAACGCACCGTCGCGTCCTTGCCGTGGACGTGGAAGATGCGCGGCGCCCATTTGCGGATCTGCGGCATCGGGTCGATCAGATAGACGAGTTGATGGCAGGGCTCCCATTCCAGCCCGAGATTGTCATCGGGCACTTCGTTGAATATCAGCTCCCAGGCGTCCGGATTGTGGGCGATGTTCCAGTCGCCGGCGGCCCAGTTGCCGTCCATGGCGCAGTTCTCGAACGCGATGCGGACGCCCTTGTCGGCGGCGCGTTTGGCCAGCGGTCCCCAGACCTTCTTGAAGCGCGGCAGGCTGTCCGGCAGAGGTTTGCCGCGCAGGCGGCCGGTGAAGCCGCTGACCATCGAGGTGCCGAACAGATGCGCGTTGTCGATCACGGTCTCCCAGGCCTTGAGCACGCCGCGATCGACCTCGCCGTCTTCCAGCGGATTGCCGAACACGCCGAGCGAGGACACGGTGACGTCGGCATCGCCGATCGCCTCGCGGATCTGGCCGGCGAGAAGCGCCAGGTCCTTGCCGCCAAGCGTCTGCCAGAAGAAGGGTTGGATGCTCTCGAAGCCGAGCGGCAGGATCTGTTTGACGTAAGCCGCCGGGTCGTCGAGATTGGCCCGCACCATGGTGCCGATCCGGATGTCGAGAAGCGGGTTCGGCGTCATTGTGCGTCCTCTGCGATTGTCACGCGGCGGCCGGTCTCGGCGCTTTCGATGGCGCCAAAAACCATGGCCAGGCTCTTGATGTTGTCGGCGCCGCGCGTTTCCGGCTCGGTGCCGGTCTGGATGGCGTGCACGAAATCCTGGAGAATGCCGAGATGGCCGCCGACGCGATCGGACGCATCGAGCGGCGGCACCGCGATCGGCTGGGTTTTGTCGAACATTCCGTCGCGGCCCGGCATCACTGCTTCTGCCCTCAGCTCGTCATTGCCGTCCCAGAGCAGGCTGCCGCGCTCGGCGACGATGCGCCATGTACTTTCCCAACTGGTGCGGAAGCCGGCGGCGCACCAGCTCCCGGCATAGGTGAAGACCTTGCCGCGGCCGAGATCGAAGACGGCGCTGGCCGACGATCCCTGCCGGTACCAGGAATTGGCCGGCTCCCATTCCTGGCAATAGACGCCGGCCGGCTCGCCGGCGACCATATAGCGGGCGGCGTCGAATGTGTGGATCGCCATGTCGAGCAACAGCACATGCGCCATCTCCTCGCGAAAGCCGCCGAAATGCGGTGCGACGAAAAAGTCGGCGTGGATGCTGGTAGGCGTGCCAATGGCGCCGGAGTCCAGGAACCTGCGGATGCGCCTGACATTGGCGACATAGCGGCGGTTCTGCACGACCGCATGGATGCGCCCGGCGCGGTGCGCGGCCTCGACGATGGCGCGCGCATTTTCCCGACTGTCGGCGAGCGGCTTTTCCGTCAGCAGATGGCAATTGTGGGCAAAGGCGGAAAAAGCGACTTCGCGCCGTGCAGCTGGAACCACCACGTCGAACACTGCTTGCGGTTTGGTCTGGTCGAGCACGGCGTCGAGATTGCTGCCGATGACGGCATTGGTGAGGTCGTATTCGCGCGCCCTCGCCCGTGCCCTGTCGGCATCGAGATCCACTAGGCCGATAAGGGTGAGCCCGTGGATCTGCCTGATGGCATCGAGCCAGGCCTTGCTCATCGCTCCGCAGCCGACCAGGACGACATCGATCATCCAGCGCTCCTCCTCCGCTCGGTCCCTCCAGACCGATCGTCACGGCATCCACGGCAGGACCGTAAACGTTTTTCCGTAAACGTTTACGAGAACACACCCGAAGGCGTAGAATGTCAATCGGCCCTTGGCGAAATTCGTCTTACCGCCTTGGCCTGAGCGGCTACCGGTGCTAGCCAAGCAAGGGGGAGAACAGTCTCTTGGCGTCCAGCATTCACGACCTTGCCCGTCACTTGAACATATCGATCGGCACGGTGTCGCGGGCGCTGAACGGCCGCGCCGACGTCAATGCCGACACGCGCCAGCGCGTGCTCGAGGCGGCCAGGACGCTGAACTATTCGCCGAACCAGTCCGGCCGCAGCCTGAGGCAAGGCGCCACCCGTTCGATCGCCTTCATGCTGCAGCCGCATCCCGGCGACCAGCAATATGGCGAGCCGTTCTTCATTCCGTTTCTGATCGGGCTGCAGGCCAGGCTTGCCGAAAGCGGGCTCGACCTGACCGTGGTCATGGGCGCGCCGGGCGACTACCAGCAGGAGCGCCTGCGCCGTGTCGTCGAGACGCGCCGCGCCGATGCCGTGCTGCTGGCCTGGACGCGGCGCGAGGACGAGCGCATCGACTATCTCACGCAAGCCGGCTTTCCGTTCGCCACGCTCGGCCGCAGTCGCTCCGGGGCCAAGTCCTATCCTTCCCTCGACCTCGATTTCGAGAAGGCCGGCGCCGACGCCGTCGACCGCCTTGTGGCGCGCGGTCACCGCCGTATCGCCGCTATCCGCCCGTCGCTCGACCTCAATTTCGGCTATCTGTTCCTCGCCGGCTACCGCAAGGCCTTGCGGCGGCACGGCATCGAGGTCGACCCGGAGCTGATCGCGTCCGGCTTCATCAACGAGGCCGGCGGCTACAAGGTGACGCCCCAGGTCATGCGCTCCAAGGCCCCGCCGACCGCCATCATCTTCAACAATGATGCAATGGCGCTGGGCGGCTGCAAGTCGCTGGCCGAGATGGGCATCAGGCCGGGCCAGGACATGGCGGTAACCGTCATCGTCGACACGCCGCTCTGCCGCTATTTTTCCCCGGCGTTGACCGCCTTCCGCCCGGCGCTGGAGCCAATGGGACAACGGCTTGCTGAAATGCTGCTGGCGTCGCTTCCCGCCTTCGCCGGCCCGGAGGGGCCGCGGATCATCCGCGAAGTCTGGCCGCTGGAACTGGTGGCGCGCGACAGCGATTGATGGTGGCAGCAGGGCCGCCGATGTCGTCTCCCCTCAAACAGCACACCGGTGCCGCAGTGCACCGGCCGCAACCTTGAATGCGCGGGAGGCGCTGCAGGTTCCGGATCGCGCCACAACCAGGGCGATCAGCGATAGCCGGCCTTAAGACACTGGCGCCGCTCCGCCCTCTGCCGTGCGCCGTGCGATAAACTCATCCAGCACGCCTGATGTGGCGGCAGCCGTTGCCGGCGGCGCGAAATCGGCAAGCACCCGCCTCCAGACACCGGTGGCGCGCTCGCTCGCTGTCTTCGAGCCGCTTTGCGTCCAGTTGCCGAAATTCGACCAGTCGGCCACCAGCGGTTCGTAGAAGGCGGTGCGGTAGCGCGCCATGGTGTGACCGGCCGAGAAGAAGTGGCCGCCCGGCTGCACCTCGGCGATCGCCTCGAAGCCGATCGTATCGGTGTCGCCGGGCGTCGCGGCACAAAGTTCAGCCACCGTCTGCAGCGCCTCGATGTCGGTGATCAGTTTCTCGAAGGAGACACTGAGGCCGCCCTCCAGCCAGCCGGCGGCATGGATGCACATCGTCGCCCCGGCCAGCACCGAGCCCCACAGCGCGAACTGCGTCTCGTGCGCGGCCTGCGCGTCTGAGATGTTGGCGGCACTGCCGCCGCCCGATCGCCACGGCAGTCCGGTGAAGCGCGCCAGCTGACCGGCGCCCAGCGTCGCCTTGACGTGCTCGGGCGTACCGAAGGCCGGCGCGCCGGATTTCATGTCGACATTGGAGGAGAACGAGCCATAGACGACCGGTGCGCCGGGCCGCACGATCTGCGCCAGCGTCAGCCCGGCGAGCGCCTCGGCATGCTGCAGCGTCAGCGCGCCGGCGACCGTGATCGGCGCCATCGCGCCAGCCAGGCAGAACGGCGTGATGACGGAGATTTGGCCCGCGCGGGCGAAATCGATGATGCCTTGCGCCATCGGGATGTCGAGCTGGCGCGGCGAGTTGGTGTTGATGACGGTGTAGCAATATGCATTTGCCAGAAACTCGTCCTGCGACAGGCCGCGCGCCAGACGAATCATCTCGAACCCGTCCTCGACCTGCGGCGTGCCGCGCGCGAAGACGAACGGGAGCTTGTCCGACAGCGTCAGCTGCGCGCGGTTGACGGCATAGTGGCGAAAGCGGTTGTCGACATCCTGCGGTTCGATGCAGGGCCCCAGCATATGCAGCACGTCGAAATGCTGCACCAGCCGCATGAGATCCTCGAAATCCGCCAGTGTTCCCGGCCGCCGGCCGCGCTCGAGATCGGTGACGTTCGGCGCCCCGCATCCGGCGAGGAAGGTCATCGAGCCGAGCTCCAGCGTCAGATCGCGGGCGCGCGAACCGGCGTGAGCGTGGATCGATCTCGGCGCCGAGGCGAGTGCCGCCGTCACCATGTCGCGGCCGATGCGCACCATGTCGGTGTCCGGATCGACCAGCGCGCCGGCGCTGGCGAAGTGCTCACGCGCCTGCGGCAGCAGCACCTTGATGCCGAGCTCTTCCAGCACCCGCAGCGCCGTTTCGTGAATCGCGGCCACCTGATCATCAGAAAAGATCGGCTGTGGCAGGAACGGGTTCTTCAGCGAATGGTAATTGGGACGGCGGCTGCTTTCGCTGCCGGCCTCGCCCGTGCGTCCACGCCGGCGCTCGCGCCTGCCGTCCCGTGCCGCGTCATCGACCATCGGAAATCCTCCTCATTGCCGCATTGCCTTGCCCAGGGGATCATAGGGCGAGGCCGCGACGACATGCGCCGGCCGTTCCTCCCCCACGACATGCACGGAGAGCGCGGTGCCCTCGCCCGCGAAATCGCGGTCGACCAGCGCCAGCGCCAGGCTCTTGCCGATCGTATAACCGTAACCGCCCGAGGTGACGAAGCCGACACGCCGGCCCTGATGCCAGACCGGCTCGAAGCCGCTGGCATCGGCGTCGAGCGCATCGATTTCCAGCGTCACCAGGCATTGGCCGCTGCCGGCCTCCCGCTGTTTCGACGCTGCTTCGCGGCCGATGAAGTCGCTCTTGCCGAAAGCGATGAAGCGGTCGAGACCGGTCTGGCCCGGCGTATAGCCTTGCGTGAATTCGCGCGACCAGATGCCGAAGCTCTTCTCCAGCCGCAGCGCATTGAGTGCATAGTAGCCGATTTCGGCAAGGCCCAAATCCTCGCCAGCGCCCAGCAGCGTGTCGCGCAGAGTGGCATGCATGGTCACGGGGCAACTGATTTCGAAGCCGAGCTCGCCTGATATAGACAGCCGCGCCACACGTGCCTGCACCATGCCGATGTCGAATGTGCCGCAGGCCATGAACGGCAGCGCTGCGCCGGACACATCCTGATGCGTCGTTCGCTCCAGTATTTTGCGCGCGTTCGGCCCGGTCAGCAGGAAGCCGCTCATCGTGTCGGAGAGGTCGCCGACGGTGACGCCTTCAGCCGCATGGCTCTCGAACCAGCGCATGTGGAATTCCCGGAGATAGTAGGAGCCCATCAGCCAATAGCTGCCGCCGCCCCAGTTGAAGACGGTGAGGTCGCCCTTCAGCCGTCCGTCATGACCGAGCATCGGCGCCAGGCCGGCCCGCCCCGGCTTCGGCAGCCTGCAGGCGAGCAGCCGGTCGAGCCAGGCTTCCGCACCTGGCCCCGCCACCGCATAGCGCGAATAGGCCGAGATATCGACGAGACCGGCGGCGCGCCGCACCTGCAGCGCCTCGTCGCCGACGATGTCGAAGGCGTTGGAGCGCCGCAGCGTCGTGTTCTCGGCAAATTCCATCGGCGCGAAATAGGCCGGGATTTCCAGTCCCCAGGAAGCCGTCCATTCGCATCCCGCCGCGCTCATGCCGTCATAGGCACCCGGACGTTTCAGCGGCCGGCCGGCGGGCAGTCGTTCATTGGGAAAGGTCATCACGAAGCGGCGCGAATAGAACTGGCGCGTCGTCTGCCTGAGATATTCCCGGTTGGCGGCGAAGGCGCCGTAGCGAGCGATGTCCATGCCGAAGATGTCGGCCTGCGGTTCGCCGAAAATCATCCACTCGGCCAGCGACTTGCCGACGCCGCCGCCCTGGCTGAAGCCGGCCATGACGCCGCAGGCAACCCAGTAGTTCCTCAGCCCGCGCACCGGCCCGACAATCGGATTGCCGTCCGGCGTGAAGGTGAAGGCGCCGTTGACCCATTTGCGGATGCCGGCCGTCGCCAGGCAAGGAAAGCGCTCATGCGCCTTGGCGAGTTCGGGGCTGATGCGGTCGATGTCTTCCGGGATCAGCTCGATGCCGTAGTCCCACGGCGCGCCATCCATGTTCCAGTGCTTCGGGTTCTGCTCGTAAACGCCGAGCAGCACGCCCTTGCGCTCCTGCCTGAGATACGAAAAGCCGTCGAGATCGACGGCGATGCCGATTTCCCTGTCCAGCGCCGCGATCTCGGGAATGTCCTCAGTGATGAAATAATGGTGCTCCATCGGCGTCACCGGCAGGTCGATGCCGGCCATGCGGCCGAGCTGCTTTGCCCACAGCCCGCCGGCATTGACGACATGCTCGGCGATAATGGTGCCCTGCTCCGTGACGACATCCCAGCGACCGTCGGCGCGCGGCTTCAACTCGACCACCCGGTTGCGCAGGATGATGTCGGCGCCGCGCTTTTTTGCAGCGCCGGCATAGGCGTGCGTCGTGCCGTACGGGTCGAGGTGCCCCTCGTTGGAATCATGCAGGCCGCCTAGCACGCCGGTGACGTCGACGATCGGGCAGATCGCCTTGATCTCGTCGGGCGTGACAAGGCGCGCGGTCTCGATGCCGACCGACTGAAACACCGCCCAGGCCGATTTCAGCCACTCCCAGCGCGCGGGATCGCTGGCGATGTTGACGCCGCCCGTCATGTGCAGGCCGATATCCCAGCCGGATTCGGCCGCGATCTCGCGGTAGAGATTGATGGTGTAGTCCTGCAGCGCCGCCACGTTGGGGTCGGCGTTGAGCGCATGGAAGCCTGCCGCCGCGTGCCAGGTCGAACCGGCTGTCAGTTCGGCGCGCTCGATCAGCGCCACATCGCTCCAGCCAAATCGCGTCAGGTGGTAGAGCACCGAGGCCCCGACCACGCCACCCCCGATGACGACTGCGCGGTAGTGCGACTTCAAGGCTTCCCCTCCACGGTTAGTCCGAAGGCTGGATCATATATGCACTGGACATAAGTGTCCAGTGCCGCGCGCGCATCGTTTTTCGTCGACCGCCGGCATGCACTGCGCGCTGTCACGCAAGCATCATGTTCGCGCCGTAGACCGCGTTTCGGGGAGGCTTGCGCGGCATCATCGATGTCGCACCTCTTTCAGTTTTTCGTCCCGCGGCCGCTCCGGCACATCCGTCACAAAGAGGATTATCCATGAAACACCTGTATCGAACCGCGTCGCTCGGCGTCGCGCTGGCCTTGTTCACCGCCTTGACGCCGGCGCTCGCCGACAGCACCGCGACCGTCGGCGGCACGAGCTTTGTCAACAAAGGGCTGGTCGGCGTCGGCCGCATCCCGGCCGCTCAGCGCGACAAGTTCGGCGAGACGTTTGGTTCGGGCTCGGGCATGTCGATCGACACATCAGGCTGGACGCATGAGGCCGCCGGCTACAAAGGTTCGCTCTGGCTGCTGCCGGATCGCGGCTACAATGTCGTCGGTACCACCGACTACCGGCCGCGCCTCAACACCGTCGCCATCGAGTTTACCCCGGTGGCACCAGGTGCGGCACCTGCTGCCGGCCAGCAGCAGACCGGCGTCAAGGCAACGCTCGCCGACACCATGCTTCTCACCGACGACAAGGGGGCTGATGCCACAGGCCTGGATCCGCTCAACGGCGTGCGCGCGGCAAGCGGCGACATGCCGATCCTGCCGCAAGCCGACAATGGCAAGCTGGCGCTCGACAACGAGGCGATCGTGCGACTGCCCGATGGTTCGATGTTCATCTCCGACGAATACGGCCCGAACATCTATCGGTTTTCCGCCGACGGGCATCTGCTGTCGGCAACCCAGCCACCGGCTGCGCTGGTGCCGATGCGCCACGGCACGCCGAACTTCGCCTCGGACAATCCGGGACCCGGTGCCGCCGAGCCCGATCCGAAGGATCCCGACACCGGCCGCCAGAACAATCAAGGCCTCGAAGGCATGGCGATGACGCCCGACGGCAAGTTCCTGATCGCCGTGCTGCAGTCGGCGGCCAGGCAGGACGGCGGCGATTCCGGCTCGACCCGCCAGAACACCAGGGCGCTGGTCTATGACACGTCCGACCTCGCCCATCTCAAATTGGCGCACGAATATGTCGTGCCGCTGCCGGTGTTCAAGGATGCCAAGGGCAAGACCAAGGTCGCCGCGCAGAGCGAGATCGTGGCACTCTCCGACAAGAGCTTCCTGATGCTGGCGCGCGACAGCGGCAACGGCCAGGGCCTGAAGGGCGACGCCTCGCTCTATCGCCAGGTCAACGTCGTCGACCTATCCACCGCGACCGACATCGCCGGCGGCGCCTTCGACGGCGCTGACAGGCCGGTCGCCCCCAAAGGCGTCGTCGACCCATCGGTGACACCGGCCAAGCTGACGCCATTCATCGACATCAACGACAGTGCCGAGCTCGGCCGCTTCGGCCTGCACAATGGCGCGCCCAATGACCAGGATAACCTGTCCGAGAAGTGGGAGGCGATGTCGGTGGTCAGCGTGCTCGATGCGAAGCTGCCCGACGACTACTTCCTGTTCGTCGCCAACGACAACGACTTCCTCGCCCAGGACGGTTTTCAGGTCGGCGCGCCCTACAAGGCCGAAGACGGCGCCAATGTCGACACCATGTTCCTAGTCTATCAGGTCACGCTGCCGGGTTTGGCCAAGAAGTAACGACCACTGCACGGACGGGCGCGCTTGGCGCGTCCGCCTGGATGGCACCATCAACCAAAAGGCCCGCTCCCGGAAACGGTAGAGCGGGCCTCCTACTTTTACGCGAGTTTTGGTTTTCCACTCAGGTATATTTTCTTGTAAGCCTCGAAAACCGTCTCTAGATCGAATTTATCTTCCAACGCTGGAACAAGATTCAGAAGAGACTTCATTCCTGACAGCAAAGAGAACGCCAGGATCGAGGCCGCCTCCTCAAGTTCGCTTTCGGTGATCGACGGTTCGATCTTCAGCTCAATCCAACCAGGTCGAATTTCATGGAGATGTCGAACGAGCGAGGTCCAGGTCACATGCGCCGCGTCAGCGGATATTTCCCGGTAGACATGGGTCTGCCTGGGAAAGGGCGTCTGTATGTCGGAAATTTGGAACCTCCCCTTTGCCCCGGCACTTCTCCTCAAGAACTCTTGCAAGTGCTTTTCCGCTTCTTTTGCAAGCTTTCCTCTGCCGTTCGCCATGAATTTCTTGGCACGTGATCGCCGACTGACCTCGTCGTCAGATCGCAAGAGATCGATGTATCCGTCCTCGGTCTCAGCCAGAAACAAATGCACCGAGCATTCGATCGCTGAGCGGCAGGTCGATCGAAATGCCAAATCTCTGCCAGCATCAACTAGAACTAATGCCGACTGCGTTTCGGAAAGCAGCCGAGCCAAGAGTGCCAGCGCTGCAGACTTTCTTTCAGCGTGCTCAGCGTCACACAAGTCGATCTTGTCGAGTTCCAACACATCGACGCTTCCTAGAAATTCGCCAAACCAATCGCGCCAAACCTTGCGTATTGGCATAGCCGTCCCCATCCCCATCTGCGGCACTAGCATAACCACATCGTGCCTTGCCTCTCATAGCTTGAGTTGCAGCAACCGGCCAACACATAGCAGGTTCATCCGAACGCCCCGTAGAATCCGCGTGCAGACAAAGCGACCTGATTGAGTCGCGCACAAGCCGCACTGAAATCTTGCGTCACAGTGAGGCTGTCGCAAAGCGACTTTCTCGATGGGCACGCCTGTCGCTACCATGGCGTAGCACTGTCGCTCGATGAATGAGATAGTAGCGACATGGAAAAGCAAATGACGATGTCGAACGGCGCCAAAATCAGGGAACTGCGGGAAGCGGCCGGCATGACCCAGGACAAGCTGGCCGCTATGAGCCGAGTCGACAGACGTACCGTCCAGCGTGCCGAGCAAGGAACACGGCTGCAGATGGAGACTCTGTCGAGCCTGGCTGCTGCACTGGGCGTGCTTGTCGCCAACATTATCGTCAACGGCGCCCGCCACGAAGACATCGACAATCTCGACGCAAAGAGCCTTGTGGTACTAAATCGGATCAGGTCCGGCATGATGTTGATGAATATTGTGCGTGACAGCTATGAGGGAACGATCTCGTGCGAAGCTGAGCCGACATCAGAGAACATCGAGGCCCTGTCAGCGGTCATCACGAAGCTCGAGTCGCTTATGCCTCAGCCTTGGGAACGGCCGCATCAGCGACTGTCATTTCCGCTGTCGGAAAGATTGAAGGCGGCAGTGGAGGTAGGCGAGCAGCTCAGACAACTCGAAGGATGGGGAATCGCTTTTTATGCGGGCACCTACACCGCCCGGACTCAAGTTCCGACGTGGGATGGTGATCACGGTGAAATGTTCATCTCCAGCCGGACCCCGTACGAGCTGGTCACTATCTGTCGCGTGATTGTAGCCCATTCCGGCCAGGGCGACCGGATCACGACTAAGGCCAATGACATCTTTGTCCCAACAAAGCCGCTCTCGGACGCGTCGACCGAAAACGACAAGAAGCCTTTGGACGACGAGATACCTTTTTAGTTCCAATCTAGCTGAGCTGGATTGAGGTATCATCAAACCTGGGACATCCACGAGCTCTCTCAAGCGCTAACGGCGGCGTAATACGAAATTAGGAAATGATTAACCAACACAGTCTATGGTCTCAGGCATGACGAAGAAAATCGTATCCTTTCGGCTCTCGGCACACGAGATCGAGCTCATCGAGAAAAGCGCGCGAAGATTCAAAGTGAGCCGTTCACAGGCTCTCAGCGCGGCCATTCGAGCGTTCGATCACAACTATATGGCCGAAGACGAAACGTTTGTTCAGCGCACTCCCTGGTGGTTCGAATCCCTTGACGGTGACACAAGATGAGCAAGCTGGATCCGAATAAACTTATGATGGTTCTCGCGGTGATCACCCTCGTGGTTATTGCCGCGATGTCGGGATACCGGCTGCAGATCGGCCCGAGCGGACTGACATTTGAGCACAGCGGAGATGCCGATGCTGCTGCAAACTCGAAGCTGATCTCTCCGCCTCCATCCCATTGAGGAATGCAGCCGGCTCTTTGGAGCAAGATAGCTTATCCTCCCTCGGAAAGGTTCGGTCTTGGAGGGGTAGTGTACTGACCGCACGTCGGTGTTTGTCGAATGGTGAGCTGCTTCGCCGCAGTCCACAATTCGTGCAGACTTACTGCAACATCTCCGCGTCCCTCGGCACGCCCGCGTCGATCGGCTCGGCGGTTCTGCTCGACACGGCCATGATCTTGCCGGCAGCCGACAGGTTGGGACGCACGAAGACCTGGGCGGGGCCGTTGACGCGGCTGTAAAGGTCAATGATGTCCTGGTTCATGAAGCGCACACAGCCCGACGATGCGTTCTTGCCGATGGAATCCCACTCCGGCGTGCCGTGCAGTCGGTACATCGTGTCCTTGCCATCGCGGAACAGATACAGCGCGCGGGCGCCCAGCGGGCTCTGCGGGCCGGGCGGCATGCCGTCCTTGTATTTCGCCAATTCCGGCCGGCGCTGGATCATTTCCGGTGGCGGCGTCCAGACCGGCCACTTCTTCCTCGCCTGGACCACGGCGCTGCCGGTCCATCCGAAACCGGCTTTGCCAAGGCTGACGCCATAGCGGATAGCTGTGCCGCCGTCGCGCACCAGATAGAGGAAGTGCTCAGACGTATCGACGACAATCGTGCCGGGTTTCTCTCCGGTCGGGTCAGTCACGATCTGGCGCACGAACTTCGGATCGACCTTGGCGACCGGGATTGCCGGCAGTTGATAGCCCTCGTCGACACGCGCCGCATACATGCTCGCGGCATCGCCGAAAGCCGGATCGCTCGGCGGTGCTGCAACCGGCGGCGGCGGCGCCATGTCTGTTGTGGTGCACGCCGAAAGAGCCAGGGCACCCAAGGCGGATGCACCGAGGAACGCGCGCCTGTTCAGGCGCTCAAAAAATAGCGGAATATCGGACATGACCCCCCCGGCTTATCCAAGAACTGTAGGAATGCGGCCCCACGCATCGAGGATCAATATCCCATTCCGGAAGCTTTGAGAACATGATTAGATCACGGCATGACCTGTCCCGTTGAATCGGCAATCATCGCGCACGCGACTTGAAACGAACCTTCGCCGAGCTGCCCGCCATGGACGAAAAAAATCCCCCGCGCCGGCGCACCGGCGACCTGACCAGCGGCCCGATCCCGCGCACGCTTCTGCTGTTCGCCCTGCCGGTGCTCGGCTCCAACGTGCTCCAGTCGCTCAACGGTTCGATCAACGCCGTCTGGGTCGGCCGTTTCCTCGGCGAATCGGCGTTGACCGCCACCTCCAACGCCAACCTCGTCCTGTTCCTGATCCTCGGCACCGTGTTCGGCATCGGCATGGCGGCCACCATCCTGGTGGCCCAGTCGGTCGGTGCCCGCGACCTGCCCGAGGCGCGCCGCATCGTCGGCACCAGCGCGACGTTCTTCTTCCTCGTTTCTGTTATCCTCGCGGTCTGCGGCTGGATCTGGGTCGACGCCATTCTCAACACGCTCGGCACACCGGCCGATGCCTTGCCGCTCGCCCGCTCCTATCTGCGCATCATCTTCGTCGCCGTGCCGATGATGAACCTTCTGTCCTTCGTCATGACCGTGCTGCGCGGTGCCGGCGATTCACGCACGCCCTTCTTCTTCATGGCTCTGGCCGTCGTCCTCGACATCGTGCTCAACCAATTGCTCATCCGCGGCATCGGACCGTTTCCCGAACTCGGCATCGCGGGCTCCGCCACGTCCACGCTGATCGGCCAGACGGTAAGCGTGATCGCCATCCTGATCGTGCTCTATGTGCGCAGGCATCCGCTGCGGCTGGCCGGCGCCAACCTCGCCCTGCTGCGGCCCGATCCCACCTTGCTTCGCATCGTCGTCGTCAAGGGCGTGCCGATGGGTCTGCAGATGATCGTCATTTCGGCGGCGGCACTGACGGTGATGGGCATCGTCAATTCCTACGGCTCACAGGTCGCCGCCGCCTACGGCATCGCCGCCCAGCTGTGGACCTATATCCAGATGCCGGCGCTCGCCATCGGCGCCGCGGTGTCCTCGATGGCGGCGCAAAATGTCGGCGCCGGGCGCTGGGACCGGATCGGCCGCATCGCCGCCTCCGGTGTCGGCTTCAACCTGGTCCTGACCGGCGCACTGGTTGCAGTGCTGTCGGTTTTCGACCGTTCGGTGCTGAGCCTGTTCCTGAGCAGCGACAGCGCGGCGATCGACATCGCCGTCCACATTAACAATGTCGCCTCGTGGTCGTTCATTCTGTTCGGCATAACCATCGTGCTGTTTGCCACCGTACGAGCCACGGGTGCCGTGATGCCGCCGTTGATCATCCTGGTCATTTCGGTGCTGGTCGTGCGCACCGGCTTCGCCTATTTCATGCGTGGCGTGATCGGCGAGGAAGCGCTGTGGTGGAGTTTCCCGGTGGGTTCGATCAGCTCGCTTGTACTGGCGGCGGCCTACTACCGTTTCGGCCGCTGGCGCACCACGCACATGATCGAGAACAGACCGGCAGCCGGCGAGCCGCCGGACACCGGTCTTGGCGTGCCACGCGGACGCGCGCATCTTTCGCCTGAAACACCGAACGGCTGAAGTACCCGTCAGGCCATGGACATGGCGGCAGGGCCGCAATTGATTTGCCGCACTGCCCGTCACGCCAGACCCGGCGCAAATGAACCTATTTGCAGGAGAAGCCGGGCGCGATCTTGCACTTGCCGGGACGTGGCCTGTGCGGCCGATGGTGCGGAGGACGGTGCGGCTTGTGCCAGTGTGGCGGCCGATGCGGCGGACGCACGATGATGATTGGCGGGCGAACGATTTGGGAGCGTTCGAGATAGCCGGAGCTGGCCCAGCCGCTCACGCCGCCGCCATGGATTCTGCACCAGCCCGGCTGGCAGCCGGTGACATTGACCCTGAAGCCGCCGGGCAGCGTTCCGACCCTGGCATATCCCGCTCCCGGCCCGCTACGGACATTAAGATTGGTCGTGGTGTGGGCGCTGTAAGCGAAGGCTGCGGCGGACGTCCCGAAGACCGCGGCCATTATGGTCGCGAACACAAGCAGAAAACGCAATCTCATCAGTCCCTCCATTCGAATCCGGCCGTTCATCTGCTTCGGCCAAGACTGCCCTGCAAGAGGGAGCGGCCAAGCCAAGAAAAGTCAACAGGTGGGCGGCGTAACCGTTCTGGCCAGCGGGACTGATGCCGGATTTTTCTTGGACATGGTTGAGGAATTTCCCGGTTGCCGCCTATTGCTCTTCAACACCCGCTGACGTTTACTGTCTTTCGACAATCACCGCGGGCAAAGGTGGATCCATGGGCAAAGGCAGGGTCGAGGCATTCACCGACGGCGCATCGCTTTCAGTTTTTCCGCCACCGATGCGGCAAGGTCGGCATAGCGCTCCTCCAGCCGTTCCGCGGCCTTGATGATCGAGAAATCATGGCCGAACTTTTCCAGCGCCATACGCAGCTTCTCGACGAACTCGGCTTGTTTCTCCAGGGCGGAAAAGAGCGTCCTCACCTGCGTTTCGCTGATGTCGGGGTTGGCCAGCATCTGCGGCACCTCGCGGCCCATCTGGTCGCCAATGGCGGTCTGTTCTTTCAGGATTGCAACCCAGTCCGTCAATCAGGAAATCTCCGTTTGTCCCGAGGCTAAAGTTTGTTTTGTCCCCAAGGCAAAATCTCTTTTGCGGAGGCAAAGGGCAACATGCGCAGCCTCGACCGAACTGGTCAACCCGACAAGGCGGGCAGAGGCTTGCGCCGGCCGGTTCCGGCGCTAAGTTCGGCGCCATCGAACAAGGAACCCATCGCCCATGATCACCGACGCCGAGATCCAGACCGCCCTGCCCGCGCTTGCCCCAGGCAATGCCGCCGTTATCACCGGCGCCGCCAGCGGCATCGGTCTGGCGGCCGCCAAGCGGCTTGCACTGATGGGCATGAAGATCGTGCTGGCCGATATTGGCGGCGCGCGGCTGGACGACGCCTCGCGCGCCGTTTCCGCGATTGCCGGCGACGATGCCGTGCTTGCCGTCGCCGCCGACGTTTCGAAGGCGGATGAGGTACACCGCCTCGCCGAAAGGGCGTTCGGCGCCTTCGGCGGCGTGTCGCTGCTGATGAACAATGCCGGTATCGGCGACAATCCCGGAAAGCCATGGGAAAACGGCGATGCCTGGAAGCGGCTGCTGGACATCAATTTCTGGGGCGTCGTGCATGGCGTCGAGGCCTTCGCGCCGCGCATGCTGGCCTCGGCCAGCCCGGGTTTGATCGTCAACACCGGCTCCAAGCAAGGCATCACCACGCCGCCCGGCAATCTTGCCTACAATGTCTCCAAGGCTGGGGTGAAAACCTTCACCGAGGGCCTGTCGCATGCGTTGCGCAACGAACCCGGCGCCCATGTCGCTGCCCATCTTCTGATCCCCGGCTTCACCTTTACCGGCCTGACCGAGGGCGCGACGGAAAAACCGGCCGCCGCCTGGACCGGCGAACAGGTTGTGGATTTCATGCTGGAATCCCTGACCAGAGGCGATTTCTACATCCTGTGCCCGGACAATGAGGCGGCCCGCCCGCTGGATGAAAAGCGCATGGCCTGGGCGATCGGCGATATCATCGAGAACCGCCCAGCCCTGTCGCGCTGGCACCCGGACCACAAGGACAGTTTCGCGGCGTTCATGAAAGGCTGATTTTCAGGCCGCCTGCTTTTTCGACCCGCGCTTCCTCGCCACAGCCTTCTTCGCCGCCGTGTCGGCGATCTGTTCGTCATGCCGCTTTGCCGCACGCTCGCATTTGGCGCGGATTTCCTCGACTTCGGATTCGGTCAGATGTTCGATGCCGATGAAGTGGTTGTGGCCCTTGCCGACCCGGATCAGTTCGTCGAGCTTGGCCTGGATTGCCGCGCCATCGCGGTTCTGAGTGTTCTGGATCAGGAAGACCATCAGGAAAGTGATGATGGTCGTGCCCGTGTTGATGACGAGCTGCCAGGTGTCCGAAAAGCCGAAGAACGGGCCGCTCACCCCCCATACGATGACGATCAGGCAACAGACGGCGAATGTCGGCGGCAGGCCGGCTATGCGGGCGACCCAGTTGGCGACCTTTGTGAAATGTTTTTCCATCTATCGAAATCCTCGACGCTGCGGCGCGATGAGAAACAACCAGCGACCGTTTCAGGTTCCCGAGGCAGACAAATACCCAGCTGCAATTGAATACACGCGTAGGGAGAATAGTCAGGAAAACACACCTTATGGGTTCAATGCCACAGTGATCCTGCAGGCAAGAGTGCCTGTTCCTTCCGCTTCACAGCGGTTTACCTCCAGCCCCTTCCGCTGCGCCACCCCCGCATGGCGGAAGGGGTTTCAGTCCGGCGGGCCTTGAAGCGCGTCGCCCGACTCCGTCTCAACGCTACGCACTTGAACTGGTCAGACGGCGTCGTTTTCCCAGCGATCGAGGAACGTTTCGATCGGCATGGCCTGCATGTCGGGAACCGCTCTGGCCAGCTTTTCGACCGGCCAGTCCCACCAGGCGAGAGCTTCGATCCGCGCCGCGATATCCGGAGTGAAGCGTGGCCGGAGAGCCTTCGCCGGCACGCCGGCGACGATCGCATAGGACGGCACGTCACGCGTCACCACGGCGTTGGCGCCGATGACGGCACCGTTGCCGATGGCGATCCCAGGCATGATCACCGCGCCGTGGCCGATCCAGACATCATGGCCGATGGTCACGGCTTTCGCCTGCCGCCGCTCGCGGAAGGCGGCATCGACGCCCAGCCAGCGAAAATACTCGTTCGGCCGGTAGCTGAGCTTATGCTGGGTCAGCCGCTCTATGGGATGCTCCAGCGCATTGATACGGCTGTTGGCGGCGATCGAGCAGAATTTCCCGATCGTCGTGTAGATCGCTTCACAGTGGCGTTCAAAATAAGAGAAGTCGCCGACATTCACCTCGCGCAGCACCACCCGCTCGCCGATCGAGGCATAGCGGCCGAGCTTGCACGTCTTCAGCTCCGCGGTCGGATGGATACGCGGCTCGGGGTCTTTCGGGACGAGGTTTTCGGAACGCTCCATGCCGGCGGCTTTACGCCTAGGCGATTGGTCCCGCAAGCGGAACCAATCGTCCCTCAGATCGTCTCCCAGCAAGGATTCGCCGAGCGAATGGTCCCGCAAGCGGGACCATTCGTCCGTCCGGCTCCCGAAGGAACTAAGCAGCCTATTGCGGCTTGCCTTTGCTCCACACCACGTTCTGGCCGTAGAGCGGCACGGTGGTGACCGACATTTTGGCCGAGCCGTTCTGCACCTGGCGCGAATGCGAGAGATAGATCAGCGTCTCATTGGGCTTGTCGTAGATGCGGTTCACCACCTGCTTCTTCCAGATCAGGCTGATGCCTTGCTTGAACACCTCCTCGCCGCCCTCGCTCATGTCGATGTCGCCGATCGTGATCGGGCCGGTCTGGCGGCAGGAGATGGAGGAATCGGACGGATCCTCGAACCAGTTGCCCTTGTGCAGGCGATCGATGATGCCGCGATCGAAATAGGAGACGTGGCAGGTCACGCCTTCCACTTTCGGATCCTTGATCGCTTCGACGATGATGTCATTGCCGAGCCAGTCGACGCCGACCTTGCCGACTTCCTCGGCGACTGCGGCACCGGCGCCAACGACAACACACGCGGCCAACGCGCCGCCGATCAGTTTTCGCCCAATCAGTCCGTGCCCAATCAGTCGTGGCAAGGGAGCCTCCTGCGGTTCGAGTTGCCGGTCACAGGTGGGGCGAGCAGCCCGGCTTTGCAAGCAGATAGGTCGACACCACTGCGGTTGCGGCAACGCGGCACTTTGCCTGTGCGAGGCCGAACCGCTAAGACTGTCGCACAGGCGCGGCATTGAGCCGGCGCGGCGATTTCTGCAGACGGACTTTTCTGATGATGCGTTCTATCCTGGTCGGCATTCTCGTCCTGATGGCCGCCGGTATCGGCTGGCTGACTTTCGACTGGTATCGCGGCCATTATGGCGGCGAGCCCTTCGGCGCTGCCTTCACCCTGGTCGACCAGAAAGGCGCGCCGATCACCGAGGCTGCCTTCAGGGGTCAGCCCAGCGTCGTCTTCTTCGGCTTCACCCATTGCCCCGAGGTCTGCCCGACCACGCTGTTCGAACTGGCCGGCTGGCTGAAGACGCTCGGCGACGACGGCAAGAACCTGCACGCCTATTTCGTATCGGTCGATCCCGAGCGCGACACGCCGGAAGTGATGAACGCCTATGTCAGCAATTTCTCCGACCGCATCATCGGCATCACGGGCGATCCCGACAAGGTCCACGCCATGGCCAAGTCGTTCGGCATCTACTGGAAGAAGGTCGACACCGGCGACGGCGACTACACGATGGACCACACCGCCTCGGTGCTGCTGCTCAACGCCAATGGCGACTTTGCCGGCACCATCGCCTACGGTGAAAGCGCCGATACGGCCATCGCCAAGCTGAAGCGGCTGGCGGCGAAAGGCTAGAGCTTGATCCCGAAAAGTGGGAACCGGTTTTCGGGCAAGATCATGCTCAAAAAGAAACAGATTTCATGACCCAGACGCGCCTTTACTTCACCACCGGAAAGACCGAGTCCGTCAGCATTTTCGCGGCGCTTGAGGCAGCCTTCGAGGAAGAAGGGCTGCCGATCGCCGTCCTGGAGGTCGACGAGGACAAGGACATCCACGAAGTGTCGCTCTATGCCGATGGCGACGTCGATGCGGTCGAGACCCGCTTGAACGACATCCTTGCCGGCCTTTCCCTGTCGAAGCCGATCGAGCGCGAGGCCCTGCCCGACATCGACTGGGTGGCGCATTCGCTGGAAGAGCTGAAGCCGGTGCGTGCCGGACGTTTCTTCGTCCACGGCGCGCATGACCGCCGCAAGCGCCACAGCGGCGAGATCGCCATCGAGATCGAGGCTGGCCTTGCCTTCGGCACCGGCCACCACGGCACCACCGCCGGCTGCCTGGAAATGCTTGAAAGAGTGGTTCGGCGCGAGCATCCGCGCAATGCGCTCGACCTCGGCACCGGCAGCGCGGTGCTGGCGATTGCAGTCGCCAAGCTGGCGCATATTCCTGTGCTGGCCACCGACATCGATCCGGTGGCGGTGCGGGTGGCTGCCGCCAATGCGCGGCTCAATCACGTCAAGGCACTGGTGGAAACGGTGACCGCGCCGGGCTTTCACCACCCGGTCTTCGGCAAGCGCGCGCCCTTCGATCTCATCGTCGCCAACATATTGGCACGGCCGCTGATGCGGCTGGCGCCGCAAATGGCTGGCCACATCGCGCTCGGCGGCTCGATCGTGCTGTCAGGCATCCTCGACCGCCAGCGCGACGCCGTCATCTCGGCCTATGTCGGCCAGAATTTTCGCCACGTCAGAACCTTGCACCGCGAGGGCTGGGTGACGATCCACCTCAAGCATTGAGCCCGGGACCGACCGAGCTTGGACCAAGTTCCGCCGGTTGTCAGTCAAGCGATGCTGTAGCAGGTTGCGCGCAGCCGGAAATCGATTCCGATTTCCGTGACCGTACGCTACGGTTGCGCTGACCGCAGGAGGCCCACAATGTTCCAGACCTTCGATTCCGCCGGCGACCCGGCCGTCGGCAAACCGCGCGTGGCGCTCCTGCGCCAATGGCTTGAAGCCAACGGGCTGGACGGCTTCATCGTGCCGCGTGCCGACGAGCATCAGGGCGAGTATGTCGCCGACCGCTCGGCGCGGCTGAAATGGCTGACCGGATTCAGCGGCTCGGCCGGCGTCGCCATCGTCCTGCGCGACCGCGCCTTCGTCTTTGTCGATGGGCGCTACACGCTGCAGGTGCGCAGCGAGGTCGACCTGGACGTCTTTTCGATCGAAAGCCTGGTCGACAATCCGCCGGCTGTCTGGCTGAAAGACAATCTTGGCAAGGGCGCACGGCTCGGCTTCGATCCATGGCTGCACACGATCAGCGAGGTCAAGGCGCTGCAGGCCTCGGCCGACAAATCAGGCGCCGTGCTGGTGCCGCTCGACAAGAACCCGATTGACATCATCTGGAAGGATCAGCCCGACGCGCCGGTGGCCCCGGTCGAACTTCACCCGATCGGCTTTGCCGGCGAGCTCGCCAAGGACAAGCTCGCGCGGTTGGCGGCGGCGATCGCAAAGGACGGCGCCACCCATGCGGTGCTGACCGACCCCTCCTCCATCGCCTGGGCCTTCAACATCCGCGGCGGCGACGTGCCGCACACGCCGCTGGCGCTCGGCTTCGCCATTCTTGCCGCCGATGGGTCGCACCAGCTTTTCATGGATAAGCGCAAATTCTCGCGCCAGGTCGCGGCCTATCTCACCCAGCTCGCCGAGCCGCATGGGCCCGGCGAATTCCAAGCCGCGATCGTCGCCCTTGCCAAGAGTGGCGCGAAAATCGCGCTCGACCCGGTGCTGGCGGCCGACCGGCTGCGCATGCTGGTCGAGGCCAATGGCGGCGCCGTCGTTGCAGCAGCAGACCCCGCCCGCATCCCGCGCGCCACCAAGAACCAGGCCGAGATCAACGGCTCGCGCGCCGCGCATCGGCGTGACGGTGCGGCCGTGGCGAAGCTTCTGTGCTGGCTGGAGCGGCAAAAACCCGGATCGCTCGATGAGATATCGGTGGTCACCCGGCTGGAGGAGACGCGACGGCAGACCGGCGAGGAAACGCAGATGCCGCTGCGCGATGTCTCCTTCGACACCATTTCGGGCGCCGGTCCGAACGGCGCCATCATGCATTACCGCGTGTCGCGCGCCACCAGCCGCAAGCTGCAGGCCGGCGAGTTGTTCCTGCTCGACTCCGGTGCGCAGTATCAGGACGGCACCACCGACATCACGCGCACCGTGCCTATCGGCCAGCCGACGCAGGAGATGCGCGAACGCTTCACCCTGGTGCTGAAAGGCATGATCGGCATTTCCACGCTGCGCTTTCCCGCCGGCACGCGCGGTTCGGAAATCGATGCCGTCGCGCGCATGGCGCTGTGGAAGCACGGCTGCGACTTCGCCCACGGCACCGGCCATGGCGTCGGCTCATATCTGGCGGTGCATGAAGGGCCGCAGCGTATCGCCCGCACCGGCACCGAAAAGCTGCTCGAAGGCATGATGCTGTCCAACGAGCCGGGCTACTACAAGGAAGGCGCCTACGGCATCCGCATCGAGAACCTGATCCTGGTGACACCGGCGCAAGAGATCGAGGGCGGAGACATCGCCATGCACGGCTTCGAGACGCTGACGCTGGCGCCGATCGATACCAGGCTGGTGCAGTCGGACCTCCTGACGCGCGACGAGTTGCACTGGCTGGACTCGTACCATGCGCGCGTGCTGGCCGAGATCGGCCCGATGCTCGACGGCGAAACGCTGGCCTGGCTGGAAAAGGCCACCGCCCCGCTGCCGCACGACGCGAAGATTTGAAATCAGTCTTGGAAGGTCGGCGCCGCCCCTCATCGCCCTGCCGGGCACTTCTCCCCGTATAGTGACGGGGAGAAGGATGCCGTCATCGACGATTTCGCCAACCACCAACGTTGCAGAAAAGCGCCGAGGTTGAGACAAATCCCTTCTCCCCGTCCCTATACGGGGAGAAGATGCCGGCAGGCAGATGAGGGGCAGCGCTAACGGTTCAAGTCGATCGCGCCCAGACCCTAGCCCACAAATTGCCGCGCCAAAATCAGAACGGCCGCGCCGGCCAGAAACATCGCCATCAACCCACCGCGCAGCGAAACCACGGCGGTGACCACCAGTGCGGCCCATTCCGCCGGCCCGGCATTCAACAGTTCCGGCGCCACCAGCGTCGTCAGCACCGCCGCCGGCACGGCGTTGAGACCAGCCTCGACGCGCGGATGGATTGTTTCGAAGCGGGAGATGACCAGATGCCCGCCGATGCGCGTCAGATAGGTGGCGACCGCGCCGGCGATGATGATCCAGAAGGTCGTGCTCATGGCCGCGCCTTTACGCCGCTGTGATGGGGAGGCAGGATGACCGCCAGCAGCACACCGGCAACAGCGCCGATCGAGACATGCCAGGGCGAGCCCACGGTCTTATAGGCGATGATCGAGGCGGCGGCGCTGGCGATGACCACCGGTAGCCACAGCGGCCGCTTGCGGAAGCCCAGCACGAGACCGAGGAAATAGATCGGCAGCAGGAAATCGATGCCGAGCACATGCGTGTCGGGGATCAGCTTGCCGAACATCGCGCCAAGCGCGCTCTCGACGATCCAGAACAGATAGACCGGCAGGCCAAGTCCCAGATACCAGGCAAAGCCGACCGTCTGGCCCGATTGCGCCCGCGCTTCGGCTACCGCGAATTGCGGATCGGTGAGGATGAAATAACCAAGTGCCTGCTGGATGACAGGCCAGTGCGCGATGCGCCGGCCGATGCCTGCGGAATAGAGCACGTGGCGGAAATTGACGGCGAAGATCGACAGCACGATCAGCCACGGCGCCACATGCTGGCCGAACAGCTGGATGCCGACCATCTGGCTGGCGCCGCCATAGACCAGCGCGCTCATCAGGAAGGCTTCCAGGACCGAGAAGCCATTGTCGACGGCGAGCGCGCCGAACAGCACCGCAAACGGCGCCGACGCCACCACGACAGGCATCGACAGCCGCACGCCCTGCCAGAAATCGCTTCTATCGCCGCTCTCGGAAATTGCTTGCGCCGACATGGCCTCTCCTTGATCAGGGCCTGATGTAGGAAGCGCTGCCTGCCTTGTCACACGAATTCGCTTGAGCCAAACGATCAGCGGAAATGATCGTCGGGTTACCGGAGCCGGAGGCTAGTCAAGCGAACCCTTGCCCTCGATCGCCCTGCCCCAGTCGAGCAGCGGCTTGGCGCGCAAGGTGAAATCGACGAGTTCGTCGACCAGATCAGCCGTATGGATTCCCGCCGGATCGATGACATGCTGGACATAGAAATGCCGGTGGCGGATGGCGGCGACCAGATCGGGATCACTGATTTCCTCGAAGCCGCATGGCGTACGCTTCATACGGCCTTCGGTCTCGAGTTCAAGCCGGTTCTTCTTCAACGCCGCCACCAGGCCGCGAAAATTGTCCGGCTTTGTCGCGATGGCTTTGCGCATCGCCAGCAGCAGCGCCGGTTCCGGCTGCCACCAGGCAATGTCGGCAAAACAGCGCTCAAGCCCGATATGCACGTAGAACACACCCTGCTCCATCTTGGTGCCGTCGGGCGACAGGATGGCCGACAAATGCCTGTTGTAGGGCCGCTTGTCTTTGGCGAAGCGCACGTCGCGATTGATGCGGAACAGCGACTTCTTGCGATCACCGCGCAGGCCGAGCCCGGCCTCTTGGAAGCGTTCGGTCAGCGTGTCCACGAGATCACTGAGCGGATCGCGCAATTCCTGTTCGAACAGGTCACGGTTCTCCAAAAACCACTCTCGGCTCTGGTGGAAATCCAGCGCCTTCAGGAACGGAATGGCTTTCGGGCCGAAACCCTTGAATGCGCCTTCCATCACGCCTTGCCGATCCGTACCAGCCAGCCATCCTCGTCGATCACCTCGATGCCGAGTTCGCTGGCGAGCTTGAGCTTGGAGCCGGCACCCGGCCCGGCGACCACCAGATCCGTCTTTGCCGAAACCGAGCCCGCGACCTTGGCGCCCAGGCGCTCCGCCATCGCCTTGGCTTCGGAGCGTGTCATCTTCTCCAGCGAGCCCGTGAACACGACCGTCTTGCCGGCGACCTCGCTGTCGGCCGAGACGTTGACGATATACGGCTTCGGCTTGACTTGGCGGAGCAACGCGTCAAGCACGTCGTCATTGCGCTCATTGCCGAAGAAGTCGCGCAACGCATCGATCACGGTATCGCCGATGCCGTTGACCGAGGGGAAAACCGTGTGTGGATCCTCCGCTGCCGCTGTCTCCTTGCCGACCCGGATCATCTCCTCGATGGTCGAGAAGGTGCGGGCAAGCACGGCGGCCGTCGTTTCGCCGATATGGCGGATGCCGAGCGCGAATATGAAACGGTCGAGCTCCGGCTCGCGGCGCGAGTCGATGGCGGCGAACAGCTTGTCGAGGCCCTCATAGTTGCGATCCTCGACGCTGCGCACATTCTTGCGCGTCTTGCCCGATGCGGCCTCGCGCTGCCTTGCCTGCTCCTCGCGGCGTTCGGCCAGCGCCCTGGTGACGGCCGGACGGCGATCCCTGAGCGTGAAGATATCGGCGGCGGTCTTGATCAATCCCGCATTGAAGAACGTGTCTATGTTCTCCGCGCCGAGGCCTTCGATGTCCAGGGCGCCGCGTGACACGAAGTGGCGCAATCCTTCCACCGCCTGCGCCGGGCAGATCAGTTCGCCGGTGCAGCGCCGGCGGGAATCTTCCTTGCCGGTCTTTTCGTTGATCTCGCGCGTCGCCGGCGAGCCGCAGATCGGGCAAGTGTGAGGGAACTCGTAAGGCACCGCATCAGCAGGCCGCTTGTCGATGACGACGCTGACGATCTGCGGAATGACATCGCCTGCCCGCTGGATCACGACCGTATCGCCGATGCGCACATCGATGCCGTCGCGGATCGGCTCGCCGGTCGAGTCCAGGCCCTTGATGTAGTCCTCATTGTGCAGCGTGACGTTCTCGACCACGACGCCGCCGACAGTGACCGGCGCCAGCCGCGCAACCGGCGCCAGCGTACCGGTACGGCCGACCTGGATGTCGATCTTCTGCACGGTCGTCATCGCCTGTTCGGCCGGAAATTTATGCGCGACCGCCCAGCGCGGTTCGCCGGTGACGAAACCCCAGCGGCGCTGCAACTCCAGCTGGTCGACCTTGTAGACGACGCCGTCGATATCGTAGCCGAGCGCCGAGCGCTGCTCCTCGATCCGATGATAATGCGCGATCAGCTCCTCGGCCGATTTCGCCCGCACCATCAGCGGACTGATCTTGAACCCCCACTCGGCGAATTTCTGCACCGAATCATATTGGGTCGGAGCGGGATCAGCCGTCGTGTAACCCCAGGCATAGGCGAAGAATTTGAGGTTGCGGCTGGCGGTGACGGATGGATCCTTCTGGCGCAGCGATCCGGCCGCCGTATTGCGCGGATTGACGTAGTCCTGGCCGCCGGCCGCAGCCGATCGCTGCTTCAGCGCCTCGAATTCCGCATAGGTCATGTAGACCTCACCGCGGATCTCGATGATTTCGGGCCAGCCCGAGCCTTTCAGCTTCGCTGGAATATCGGCGATCGTCTTCAAATTGGCGGTGATGTCTTCGCCAACGGCGCCGTTGCCACGCGTCGCGCCCTGCACGAACACACCGTTTTCGTAACGCAGCGAAGCCGACAGCCCGTCGATCTTCGGTTCGGCTGTGAAGGCGATGTCGAGCTCCTTGTCGCGATCGAAGAACCGCCGCCCGCGTTCGATGAAATCCGTGACGTCATCGTCGGTATAGGCCTTGGCAAGGCTGAGCATCGGCACGGCATGGCGCACCTTGGTAAAGCCTTCCGCCGGAGCGGCTCCGACCCTGAGCGATGGCGAATCCTCGCGCACCAGCGCCGGAAAGCGCTCCTCGATGGCAAGGTTGCGCCGTGCGAGCGCATCATACTCCGCATCGGTGATAACAGGCGCATCTTCGGTATGGTAGCGCCGGTCGTGCTCGGCGATCTCTTCCGCCAGCCGCTTCAGCTCGGCTTCGGCCTCGCTTTCGGTCAGGGCATCAACTGGTTTTTCGGACATGCTTTCTTCCCCGAACGGTGGCGCTACACAATAGATCAGCATTTCAAGAAAATCATTCCTGAACAGCAGGATGGAGCCATATCCTGACTCGATCCCTGACATCAGCCGTTCTTATGCAGCTGTGGTGTTCTCGCGCAGCAACCGTTCGGCGGCCGCGCGCGCTTCATCGGTGATGGTGGCGCCGGCCAGCATGCGCGCGATCTCTTCCTGCCGCGCCGGCCGGTCCATCTCGGCGATGCCTGTGGCGACACGGTCGGTGGTGCCTGATTTGGAGATCAGGAAATGCGTCGCCGCGCGTGCCGCCACCTGCGGTGCGTGCGTCACCGACAGCACCTGGACGCGTTTCGACAGTCGCGCCAGCCGCTGGCCGATGGCGTCGGCGACAGCACCGCCCACGCCGGTGTCGATTTCATCGAACACCAGCGTCGGCGCCGAACCGCGGTCGGCCAGCGCCACCTTCAGCGCCAGAAGGAAGCGCGAAAGCTCGCCGCCGGAGGCCACTTTCATCATCGGCCCGGGCCGCGTGCCTGGATTGGTGCGCACCCAGAACTCGATCTGGTCGATCCCCTCTTCCATGCGGCTCTCGGCCTCGCTCTTCATTTCCACGATAAAGGCGGCGCGTTCGAGCTTCAGGGCCGGCAGTTCGGCCATCACGGCCTTGGTCAGGCCGACCGCCGCCGCATGACGCAGCGAGGACAGCTGCGCGGCGGCAATGTCGTAGGTCTCGCGCGCGGCGGTGGCCTGCTTTTCCAGCCCATGCAGGCGCTCCTCGCCGGCATCGAGATCGGCGAGATCGGCCGACATCGTGTCGCGCAGCTGCGCTAGATCGTCGACGGCGACGCTGTGCTTGCGCGAGGCGGCGCGCAGCGAAAACAGCCGCTCCTCCGCTTTCTCCAGCCGCTGCGGATCATATTCGGTGGCGCGCAGTGCTGCCTCGACGCCCGATTGCGCCGCGTCGAGCGACAGCATCGCCTCGTCGAGCGATTTGACGACATCGTCGAGCAGGCCGGGCGCCTCCGACACCTTGCGCTGCAGCCGCCGCAACAGGCTGGCCAGTTGCGGCAGGGGCGAAGATGGGCCCGACAGCACATCCTGCGCGTCATGGATTTCGGAAGCGATCTTTTCGGCCCGCATCATCGATGCGCGCAGTTCGGCAAGGTCGGTCTCCTCGCCCGGCTGCGGATCGAGCTTGGTCAATTCCGCCACCGCCGCGCGCAGATAGTCGGCCTCGCGCGCGGCCGCCGCCACCTTGATGCGGTGGCGCGACAGCTCCTGCTCGCAGGCGCGCCAGTGCCGCCATGCCTCGGCGGTCGAGCGGACGGCGCCGAGATGGCCCCCGAAAGCGTCGAGCACCTCGCGGTGTGCTCCGGGATCGACCAGCGCGCGCTCGTCATGCTGGCCGTGGATCTCGACCAGCGCGCGCCCGACATCGCGCATCAGCGTGACGCTCGAAGGCTGATCGTTGACGAAGACACGGGTGCGGCCGTCCGCCGTCTGCAGGCGGCGCAGGATGATGTCGCCGTCGTCCTCGATCGCATTGTCGGCAAGCAGCGTACGCGCCGGATGATTGCGCGGCACGTCGAAGACGGCGATGACCTGGCCTTGCGCCGCGCCATGGCGCACCAGCGAAGCATCGCCGCGCGCACCGAGCGCCAGCGAAAGGGCGTCGAGCAGGATGGATTTGCCGGCACCGGTTTCGCCGGTCAGTACCGAAAGACCCGGCTGGAAGTCTATATCCAGCTTCTCGATCAGGACGATATCGCGGATCGACAGTCTGGAAAGCATCAGAACCCGAATCTAGAACGGCACGCGACCATTTGCAGTCGCAGCGCCGCACTATCTTTTTGTTTGAGCACCGGATCAATCCGAAAAGCGCTGTGGCGCTTCAGTCGATGCTCATACGTCAGGCGCCGGTGATCATCTTCCCGGCTTTGGATATCCACGACCCGGCATTCTCGCGCGGTGCAAGCCCATTGCTCTGCAAGAGCTTGTAGGAATCCTTGTACCATGGGCTGTCGGGGTAGTTGGTGCCGAGCACGGCGGCGGCGGTTTGTGCCTCCGAGGTCAGACCCATCGCGTAATAGCTTTCGGTCAAGCGGGCGAGCGCCTCCTCGACATGGCGGGTGTTGGAATAGTTCTCGACCACGGTGCGGAAGCGCTTCACGGCAGCGATGTATTCACGCCGCTCAAGATAGTAACGGCCGATCTGCATTTCCTTGCCGGCCAACTGGTCGTTGGCGAAGCGGATCTTTTCCTTGGCGTCTTCGACATATTCCGATGTTGGCCAGCGCGTGACCAGATCCTGCATCGTCTGGACGGTCTGGCGCGCTTCCTTCTGGTCCTGCGTCACGTCCTTGATCTGACGGTAGTAGCTCAAGCCGATGATGTACTGCGCATAGGCGGCGTCATCGGTCGACGGGTAAAGCGTGAGATAGCGCTTGGCCGAGCCGATCGCCTCATCGTAATTGCCCTGGCGATAGTCGGCGAAAGCGCCCATCACCATCGATTTGCGGGCCCATTCCGAATAGGGATGCTGACGGTCGACGGCGTCGAACTTCCGGCTCGCCTCCTGCAGGCGCCCGGCATTGAGATTGGCAAGGCCCTGATTGTAGAGAACATCGGCCGGCTCGGTCTGCTCGACATAGGTCGACAGGTCGATATCTTTCTCCGACGACATGCAGGCCGACAGAAAGAGCGATGGAACAACTACTGAAAGCGCCAGGAAAACAGCCCTCTGCGGTGCTTTCAATTGACCAACTCGCTTGAAGAACATGATTGGATCTCGCCCTTTCGGCGCTATTTCAATGCCAGTTGCACGCCATTGTTTCAAAACTGGTCCCCACTTTTGAATGACATGCATTAATCGACGGCAGCAGCCATAAACCATAACCGCCTTGCCCGGCAACGCTATCTCCGGCCAATCGCGCATTTTTGTGGCGGCCGGACGCCACTTGGACATCAATGCAATTTCACTGGCGGGTGGTGCATTCCTGCAACATTCGCTATCACCATGGAACCCGAAAAAAACCTGGGAAATCAGATCATCCAGGGTGCGTAGAGTGGCGCATTGACGGCGTTCATCTCGGCGCTGCGGCCACGCTCACGGCGCGTCGTCTCGACGATCTCGAACGCCGTGCGGTCCGAGAGCAGACGGCGCAGGGCCGCGGCATTCATCCTGTGGCCGCCGCGATAGGAGCGGAAGCAGCCGATGAAGCGGGCGCCGGCCAGCGCCAGGTCGCCCATGGCGTCCAGCGTCTTATGTCGCACGAATTCGTTGGGGTAGCGCAGGCCGCCCATATTGATGACGCGGTTGTCGTCGCCGATGACCAGCGAGTTCTCCAGCGAGGAGCCGAGCGCGTAGCCTGCGGCCCACAGCCGCTCGACATCCTTCATGAAGCCGAAGGTGCGGGCGCGCGCGATGTCACGACGGAAAATATCGGCATTGAGGTCGGAGGCAAACAGCTGACGACCGATCGCCGGGCTTTCGAAGTCGATCTCGATCTCGAAACGGGTCCCGTCATAGGGCCGAAACTCCGCCCACGAGGCGCCGTTCTCGATGCGGACCGGCTTGATGACCCTGATATAGCGCCGCTTGACCGAGAGCGTCTCGATACCCGCCTGATCGATGGCTTCGACGAACGCCATGGCGCTGCCATCGAAGATAGGAACCTCGGAACCATCGATCTCGACAGCGACATTATCGATGCCGAGCCCAAACAGCGCCGCCATGATGTGCTCGACCGTGGCGATATGCTCGCCGGCGGGATCACCAAGCATGGTGCACAGGTCGGTAGCGCCGACTTCCGAAACCAGGGCACGAAACTCGCGGCCCTGTTCCGCACCGTTGAAAAGCTGGAAAACGATGCCGGTGTCGGCATCCGCGGGCACGAAGCTGATGGACACTTCCTTGCCGCTGTGGACGCCGGTGCCGGTAAGCGACGCGCGCGTCTTCAATGTCGTCTGATAGTCGTGCAAGACAATCCCCATAAGCCCGTAATGCCTAGGTCCGCTTCTCCAGCCCGAGGGCGCGGCTCTTGTGTGAATCGGCTGGCAGGGTGACTTCCCCCGAAATCCCGGCAAACCGATGATGGTAGGCAGCGAAGATAATGTCCCGTCAGGGAGACTCCAAATCACGGTTTCTTACTCTGTGTAACCGCAAAATGGAACGAGTGCGACTTGGTAAGTCGTTGAAATCACATCATTTAAAACATTAACAGGCAAGCGATTCCTCGCTTGCCTGTTAACAAATGTTACAGTCCGTTTACCAATCAGTTGGCCTGGCGGCGCAGGAACGCCGGAATCTCCAGCTGATCGTCTTCCTGAGTCGTCCTCACCTGCGGCGTCAGGCGGCCCTGATCGTCGAGCTGGCCGCGGCGCGGCGCATAGAGCTGCGCATCCTGGCTGGCGAGACGGCGCACTTCGGGCGCGGCCTGGCGCAGCTTGGGCTCGCGCGGCTGCGCCGGCTGCAGCCGTGCGGGTTCTTCCTCGCGACGGGTCAGGCCATTGGTCAGGCGCTTCAGCAGGCCCATCGGTCCGCTGTTGTTCTCGTGGTCGACCGGGCGGCTCTTGGCATCCACCTCGGCCTTGACGACCGGCGGAAAGTCCTCGACGCGCGGCATGCGCTGCGGCGCCATGGCAACCGGCTGCGGCGCCTCGCGCTGCAGCATCTCGCGCGGCTGCGGGGCCGGCTGCATCTGCTGGACCACCGGCTGCGGCATCGGCTGGGCGGGCGGCGCCTGGAAGATCTTGCTCTGCGGGCGGAAATCTTCAGCGTGGGCGACCGGGGCCGGGCGCGCCTGCGCCATGGCCGCCGCATTGGCTTCGGCCAGATGGATGGCTTCCGCGACCGGGTCGATAGCGCGTGGCTCGTATGCCGCCTGCTGGACAGGCGCCGGACGAACCTCCGCGATCTGAGCCGCCGGGCGGCTGGCCGGCTTCGGAGGCGCCGTGCGGATCGAGATCGGCGCGGCGGCGATTTCAGCCGCCGACTTGTCGATGCCGGTGGCAACCACCGAGACGCGGATGACGCCTTCGAGTTCCTCGTCGAAAGTGGCGCCCAGGATGATGTTGGCGTCCTGGTCGACTTCCTCGCGGATACGGGTCGCGGCTTCGTCGACTTCGAACAGCGTCAGGTCGCGGCCGCCGGTGATCGAGATCAGCAGGCCCTTGGCGCCCTTCATCGATGTCTCGTCGAGCAGCGGGTTGGCGATCGCCGCTTCGGCGGCGGCCATCGCGCGGCCCTCGCCGGAAGCCTCGCCGGTGCCCATCATCGCCTTGCCCATCTCGCGCATGACGGAACGGACGTCGGCGAAGTCGAGATTGATCAGGCCTTCCTTGACCATCAGGTCGGTGATGCAGGCGACACCGGAATAGAGCACCTGGTCGGCCATGGCGAAGGCATCGGCGAAGGTGGTCTTGTCATTGGCCAGCCGGAACAGGTTCTGGTTGGGGATGACGATCAGCGTATCGACGCATTTCTGCAATTCCTCGATGCCGAAATCCGCTGTCTTCATGCGGCGCTGGCCTTCGAAGTGGAACGGCTTGGTGACGACGCCGACGGTGAGGATGCCCTTTTCGCGCGCTGCGCGGGCAACGACCGGAGCAGCACCGGTGCCGGTGCCGCCGCCCATGCCGGCGGTGACGAAGCACATATGGGTGTTGGTCAGGTGATCGAGGATTTCATCGATGCACTCTTCCGCCGCCGCACGGCCGACTTCCGGCTGCGAGCCGGCGCCAAGGCCTTCGGTGACATGCGCGCCGAGCTGGATCAGGCGGCCGGCCTTCGACATGGTCAGCGCCTGCGCGTCGGTGTTGGCCACCACGAACTCGACACCGCGCAGACCGGCGGTGATCATGTTGTTGACGGCATTGCCGCCGCCGCCGCCGACACCGAACACGGTGATGCGCGGCTTAAGCTCGGTGATGTCCGGCTTTTGCAGATTGATGGTCATTGTCTCCGTCCTTTGCCTTTCACGCCGCTTCGCCGCCGCGGCCGCCTATGGGGCTGTCCCCGTCAATTTTAGAAACTGTCTCTCAACCACTGACTCATGCGATGCAGTTTTCCGCCCGTTCCGGTCATTTTGAGACCGGAAATTCCTTTCGCCGGATGGCTCTCGAAGCTCGCCATCTGCGGATAGATCAGAAGCCCCACCGCAGCCGAGAAGGCCGGCCCCTTCGCCGCTTCCGGCAGACCGGCCACGCCGAGCGGGCGGCCGATGCGCACATTGCGTCCCAGGATGCGGCGCGCCGCCTCCGGCAGGCCGGCAAGCTGGCTGGCGCCACCGGTAAGAACCACACGCTTGCCCACTGCATTGCCATAGCCGGACTTGTTCAGCCGGTCGCGCAGCAGTTCGAGCGTCTCGTCGATGCGGGCGCGCACGATGCGCGTCATCACCGAGCGCGGGATCTGCAAGGGCACGTCACCGTCGTCGCCGATCGGCTGGATCGAGACCAGGTCGCGGTCGTCGGCGCTGCCCGGCAGTGCCGAGCCATGCATCACCTTCAGCCGTTCGGCGGCATCGAGCGAGGTCGACAGCCCCTTGGCCATGTCCATCGTGACGTGGTTGCCGCCGATGGCGATGGCGTCGCCATGGACGAACTTGCCTTCCGAAAACACCGAGATCGTCGTCGTGCCGCCGCCCATGTCGATGCAGGCCGCGCCCATTTCCAGCTCGTCGTCGACCAAGGCCGCCAGGCCGCTGGCATAGGGCGTCGCCACCATGCGCTCGACCGACAGATGCGAACGGTTGATGGAAAGCTCCAGATTGCGCATCGGCGCGGCGTCGCCGGTCAGCACATGCATGTCGACGCCGAGTGCGTCGCCGACCATGCCGCGCGGATCGCGCACGCCGCGTTCGGCATCGAGCGAGAAACCGACGGGAAGCGAATGGATCACCTCGCGCTCGGCCTTCAGCGCCTGCTTGGCGCCGGCACCGAGAACGCGCTTGATGTCGGCCTCGTCGGCCTCGTGGCCGCCTAGATTGATGGTGGCGGAGAAGGCTTCGCTCTTCAGCCGGCCGGCCGTCATGTTGACGATCAGCGAATCGACCGTTAGCCCGGCCATGCGCTCGGCCGCGTCGACGGAAAGGCGGATGGCATGTTCCGCCCTATCGAGGTCAACCACGACACCCGACTTCACGCCTTGCGATTTCTGATGGCCGATGCCGATCACCTGGATCCGGTGCGAGCGGCCGCGCAGCAGCTTGCCGTCATCGCATGGCTTCAGCTTGGCCACCATGCAGCAGACCTTGCTCGAACCGACATCCAGCACCGTCAGGGTGCCGGACCGGCGCGACGCGGCATCGCCAGGACCGCCAAGCCAGTTCATATCTTCGTCTCCGGCTTGCGCTTCAGGCTCTTGGGTTTCTCGTTGAGGGCGGCTTCGCGCTGCGTCGCCGCTTCCGCCGTCAACTGCACGACCAGCCGGTCCGTCAGGCGCATGTCGACGGCGGCGATGTCGCGCGACAGCAAGCCGTTGTCATGATCCATCTTGACGAGTTCGGCGAGCGCCTGTTCCTCGTCATCCTCGGGAAGCTTGATGGTGATGCCATTGTCCAGCTTCAGGTCCCAGCGCCGTTCGCCAACACGGATATAACCCTTGATCCGGCTCGCGAGCTCGGGATATTTCTCGACCTTGGCCAGGAAATCGGGCGCGCTCGCCGGCGCGCCGATGCCGATCAGCAGCGGCAGGAGCGCCTGCTTGCCGCCCGAGAACGGCGCGATCATGGCGCCATTCCGCTCGATGACCGAAAGCGCGTCACCCTGTTGCCAGAGCGCGAAAGCCTCACGCTCCTCGACGCGCACTTCCAGAGTATGCGGGTAGACCTTGCGGACGGCCGCGACCTCGATCCACGGCAATGTCGCAATTCGTTCCCGCGCGGCCTCGGCATTAAAGCCGATCAGCGACGTCCAACCGTCGAGTTCAAGCCTGTCGAGTATGTCGATTTCCGAGGTCTGGCGATTGCCGACCACCTTGACCTGATCGACGGCAAAGCCGGTACGGGCGGTGATGCTCTGCACGATACCCTCGACATGACCGCCGAGATAGGCGCCATAGGCACTGCTCGAGAAAATCAGCACGGCCGACATCATGGCCGCGGAAAAGCGCGGCGCCTGGAATTCCCCGACGCCCAGGCGCGCCAGAATGCGCACCGGGCGGCGCAGCATGCGCGGCAGCACGAAATGGCCCGACGACAATGGCAGGCCGAACAGCGCCGGCCCCGCCGCGCCCCTCTCCCAACCTTGTCTCCATTTCAACGCAGGCACGAAGCGTCCTCCACCATCCAACTCAACAAATCGCCAAACGAGTGCCCGGCCTGGGCGGCGATTTCAGGCACCAAGGACGTCGGCGTCATACCCGGCTGGGTGTTGACCTCGAGCCAGACAATCTCGCCGTTTTCGGAATGACGATCATCGTAACGGAAGTCCGAACGGGAAACGCCGCGACAGCCGATCGCTTGGTGAGCCTTGAGCGCCAGTGTTTGTATTTTTTGGTAAATATTCGGTGAAACTTTTGCGGGGCATTCGTGCTTTGATCCCCCGGCGACATATTTTGAATCATAGTCATAGAAGGAATGGCCGGTCGGGATGATCTCGCAGACCCCCAGCGCCACATCACCCATCACCGCGCAGGTCAGCTCCCTGCCGTGGATGTAGCGCTCAACCATGACGGTATCGCCATATTTCCACTCGGACGAGCCGATCACCTGCGGCGGATGCGACTGGCCTTCATGTACGATGACGACACCGAAGCTCGAACCCTCATTGACCGGCTTGACCACATAGGGCGGCTTCATCGGGTGCTTGTTCTGGATGGCGAAGCGGCTGGCGACCTTCGATTCGGCGATCACGATGCCGACCGACTTGGCAACCCGCTTGGCCTGCTCCTTGTTCATGGCCAGAGCCGAAGCGAGCACGCCGGAATGGGTGTAGGGAATGCCGAGATATTCAAGGATGCCCTGAATGGTGCCGTCCTCGCCAAAAGGGCCGTGCAGCGCATTGAAGGCGACATCGGGCTTGAGCTCGGCAAGCACGGAGCCGACATCGCGCCCGACATCGACACGGGTGACCTGGTAGCCTTCCTTCTCGAGTTCATCGGCACAAGCCTTTCCCGACGAAAGAGACACGGGCCGCTCGGACGAAAAACCACCCAGCAAGACGGCCACATGCTTGTTTTTCATTCCCCGGCATCCCCTCTCTCACGGCGGACCAAAACCAGATTTTCCGCAACATTGAGTCAGAGTCTCCCGGCAGGTTGCCCCCCCCAGACGGAAACCGCTGAAAACGCGTCGAACGACTCAAATCAGGAAACGCTTTCGAGCAGAGAATCAGAGAGTTGATTCACTGGCAAGTGCTTACGATTCCGAGAGATTCACTTTCTGAGAAAATGGATGCGAAAAGCGTGTCGTTGAGTCTTTGCGGCAACGGTCGCGGACCGTTTCGGCCTCGTTGAAGTTCATGCATCACATGAACTTCAACTCGCGCGAAGGTGTGTTGGGATTCAGGTCAGGCCGAGTCGAAAACGATGGCTTTCGAGAACCGGAGCGGAGCGTACTCAAAGTACGTGAGCACCGGAAGCGCAGGAAGCCGTCGTTTGCAGGCCGGCATCACCTGAATATCAACGCACCTTAAAGGAGCTGCCCGAGAAACTCCTGAACTGCATGTCCCGGCCGGAAATTGCCGATGCGCTTGATTTCCCATTGCAGCCGGATACCGGAATTCTCCAGCACCCGCGTACGCACCGTCTCGCCGAGATATTCTAGGTCGTAGCCGGTCGCAGTTCCCGTGTTGATCATGAAGTTGCAATGCATCGGCGACATCTGCGCCCCGCCGATCATCAGGCCGCGGCAGCCCGCTCTGTCGATCTCCTTCCAGGCCGACGTGCCTTCCGGATTCTTGAAGGTCGAGCCGCCGGTCTTCTCGCGGATCGGCTGCACGGTCTCGCGATGGTTCTGCACGGCCTCCATCGCCGCCTTGATCGCCGCTCTGTCCTCGGCAAAGCCCTCGAACACGGCCGAGGTGAAGATCAGCCCGGCAGGCGCCGCCGAATGGCGATAGGCGTAACCCATATCGGCATTGCTCAGCGTCTGCACATTGCCCTTGCGGTCGAGCGCTCGCACTTCGACGACCCGCTCGCGCGTCTCGACGCCGTTGGCGCCTGCGTTCATCCGCAGCGCACCGCCGATTGCACCCGGAATGCCGTGGTAGAAATGAAAGCCGCCAATGCCGGCCTCGAGCGCCACCGCTGCGACGCGCTTATCGGGGGTCGCGGCTCCCGCCTTGATCCTGATCGGCGAAATCACCTCGGCCTCGCCGAAGCCCTTGGCCGAAAGGCGGATGACAAAGCCCTCGATGCCGCCGTCGCGGACCAGAAGGTTCGAGCCGACGCCGACGACGGTCAGTGGTATCTCTTCAGGAACGGCTTTGAGGAATGCTGCAAGATCTTCCTCGTCGGCCGGCTGGAACAGCACCTCAGCCAGACCCCCTGCACGGAACCAGGTGATCTTGTCCATCTCGGCGTTCGGCGTCAGGCGGCCGCGCAGGCCGGCAAGCCGGTCGCCCAGTCTGTCGATCAGGGCCTGGCCGTGCATCATGAGACGGTCCCGCCAAGCTCCTTGGGCAATGCATAGGCCCATTGGGTGATGTTGCCGGCGCCCAGGAAGACGACGAAGTCACCCGGCTTTGCCAGATCACGGATGACGGGCGCGATCGCCGCCGGACCCTCGATGTAGCGTGCGTCGCGATGGCCGCCGGCGCGGATGCGCGACACCAGCGCGTCCGAGCTGACGCCGTCGATCGGCTCTTCGCCGGCCGCGTAGACCGGCGCCACCATCACTGTGTCGGCGTCGTTGAAGCAGGTGGAAAACTCGTTGAACAGATCATGCAGCCGGGTGAAGCGATGCGGCTGGGCAATGGCGATGACGCGACCTTGGGTGGCGCTGCGCGCCGCCTTCAGCACCGCCGAGATCTCGACCGGATGGTGGCCGTAATCGTCGAATATTTCGACGCCGTCCCACGAACCGGTATGGGTGAAGCGGCGCTTGACGCCGGCGAAGGACGACAGGCCCTTCTTGATCGCCTCGGCCGACAGGCCGAGCTCATGCGCGACCGCGATCGCTGCCGTCGCGTTGGAGACGTTGTGGCGGCCGGGCATCGGCAGGCGCAGGCCTGCTATGACAGTCTGGCCGCCTGTCTTGCGGTCGCGGATCACCACGTCGAATTCCGAAATGGCGCCTGCCATGCGGTGATTGGTAAAGCGCACGTCGGCCTGCGCATTCTCGCCATAGGTGATGACCCGGCGGTCCTCGATGCGGCTGACCAGTGCCTGCACCTCGGGGTGATCGGTGCACATCACGCCAAAACCATAGAACGGCACGTTCTCGACGAACTGGCGGAACGCCTCGCGCACCTTGTCGAAGCTGCCATAGTGATCGAGATGCTCGGGATCGATGTTGGTGACGACCGCGATCTCGGCCGGCAGTTTCAGGAAAGTGCCGTCGCTTTCGTCGGCCTCGACCACCATCCATTCGCCGTCGCCCATGCGCGCGTTGGTGCCATAGGCATTGATGATGCCGCCATTGATGACGGTCGGATCGAGCCCGCCGGCATCGAGCAAGGTCGCCACCATCGAGGTCGTCGTTGTCTTGCCATGCGTGCCGCCGATCGCCACCGCCTGGCGAAAGCGCATCAGTTCGGCCAGCATTTCGGCCCGGCGCACGATCGGCAGCAGCTTTTCGCGCGCGGCCTTTAGCTCTGGATTGGATTTCTTGATCGCCGTCGAGACGACCACCACCTCGGCATCACCGAGATTTTCGGCCCTATGGCCGACGAAGCATTCGATGCCCTTGTCGCGCAGCCGCTGCACATTGGCGCTTTCGGCCTGGTCGGACCCTTGCACCTTGTAGCCGAGATTGTGCAGCACTTCGGCAATGCCGCTCATGCCGATGCCGCCAATGCCGATGAAATGCACAAGGCCGATGGTCTGCGGCATCTTCATGCTTGCGTCCCCTTCCTGAAATCCGAAACGGTTTTTTTGGACGCAATAGCCTCTGTAAGATCAGCGAGCAACCGTGCCGCGTCCGGCCTCCCGGCCGATTTCGCACCCGCCGCCATCGCCGTCAGCCGATCGGGGTCTTCCATCAGCTCGCCGATGAGCGCTGCGATGCGTTCGGACGAGAGCGAGGATTGCGGATGCACTTCGCCGCCGCCGGCAGCGGCAAGGGCCGCCGCGTTCGCCGCCTGGTCGTGATCGAGCGCATAGGGGTAAGGCACCAGCAACGCCGGCCGGCCGATGACGGCGATCTCCGAGACGGTCGAGGCGCCGGAACGCGAGATCACCAGATGAGCGGCCGCCATGCGTGCCGCCATGTCGGTGAAGAAGGGCGAGACCTCGACGGCGACGCCAAGCGCGGCATAGGCCGCTTTGACCCGCGCCACGTCATCCGCGCGCGCTTGTTGGGTGATCACCAGCCGCTTGCGCTGGGCGTCGGAAAGCAGCGCGATGGCGCCCGGCACGGCATCGGAAAAGAACTGGGCGCCCTGGCTGCCGCCGAACACCAGCAGGCGGAACGGCTGTTCCCCGGTCGATGCCGCATAATTCGTCCTGGCCGCTTCCAGCACGGCCGGCCTGACCGGATTGCCTGTCGTCACCGTCTTGACCCCGGCAGCACTGGTGTCCTGCGGCAGGAAGCCGCCGGCGATGGCGTCGACACGGCCGGCCAGCGCCCGATTGGCGCGCCCCATCACCGCGTTCTGCTCATGGATCAGCGTCGGCACCTTGCGCCGTGTCGCCGCGTAGAGCGGCGGCAAGGTCGGATAACCGCCAAAGCCGACGACGGCATCCGGCTTGATTCTGCCAATGACGGCAGAAGCCTGGCGCACGCCGCGCCAGATCTTCCAGAAGGCGCCAAGCAGGGCAAAAGGATTTTTCGAGCCCATCGTCGCCGACTGGATCGGGTGGACGGCGGCGGCCGGAAAATGGCCGGCGAAACGCTCGGCACGGTCGTCGGTCGCCAGATGCACCGACCAGCCGCGCTCGTTCAACTCATGCGCCAGCGCCTCGGCCGGGAAAAGATGCCCACCGGTGCCGCCTGCCGCGAGAAGGATGACGCCTCTGGCCATATCACTCCGCCGGCACGGCGCGTTGCGACAGGCCAAAGCCCACCTGCTTGCGCTTTTCCGGCCGCTTGCGTGTCAGCGCCAGCACCATGCCCATCGAGATGGCGATGGCGATCTGCGAGGAGCCGCCATAGGAGATGAACGGCAGCGTCATGCCCTTGGCCGGCACAAGCTGGAGGTTGACGCACATGTTGATGACAGCCTGCAGGCCGAACACGGTGACGAGGCCGCCGACCGCATAGCGGGTGAAATCGTCATGCTCCTTCAGCGCCGTGTTGAGGCCGCGCAGAACGATGAAGGCGAAGATCGACATGATGAAGAAGCACATGATCAGCCCGAACTCTTCGCCGGCAACCGAGAAGACGAAGTCGGCATGGCTGTCGGGGATGACGCGCTTGACGGTGCCCTCGCCCGGTCCGACTCCGAACCAGCCGCCATTGATCAGCGCTTCGCGCCCCATGTCGACCTGGAACGTGTCGCCCTCGCCGGTGAGGAACTTGTCGATGCGCAGGGCAACGTGCGGGAACACCGTATAGGCGGCAAAGACGCCGCCGACGCCGGCCGCACCCAGCGCGACGATCCACAGCCAGGGCAGCCCGGCCATAAAGAACATGATGCCCCAGGTGCCGGTCGTCAGCATGGTCTGGCCGAGGTCCGGTTGCGCCACCAGCAGCGATACGACCAGCACCAGCAGCAGCATGGCAAACAGATTGCCCGGAATATCGGGCTGGCGCTTGTGCTCGGCGAAAAGCCACGCGCACATGATGACGAAGGCCGGCTTCAGGAATTCCGACGGCTGGATCGACAGGCCGGCAAGCGACACCCAGCGGCGCGCACCCTTCACCTCGACGCCGATGTAGAGCACCGCCACCATCAGCACCAGCATCAGGCACAGGATGACCAGCGCCATGCGCCGGATCTGCCTGGAATCGAGGAAGGAGACTGCCAGCATCACACCGAGCGCCGGCACGGTGAAGATGATCTGCCTGGTGGCAAAGTGGAAACTGTCGAGGCCGATGCGTTCGGCCACCGCCGGACTGGCGGCGAAGGACAAGACGATGCCGAGCCCCATCAGCGACAGGAACGCCGCCAGGAACCAGCGATCGATCGTCCACCACCAGGTTGCCACCGGGCTTTTGTCGAGACGGCTTTGCATTATCGTGCCCCTCCGATGGGTTTCACACCCTCGATAGCATTCGCAGCTTGCCTGAAGGCTTCGCCGCGGACTTCGAAATTCTTGAACTGGTCGAAACTGGCGCAGGCCGGCGACAGCAGCACCACCGCCTCGCCGCTGTCGTCCTTAGCGGCATCATGCGCGGCGTGCTCGACCGCGGCGGCCAGCGTGCCTGAGATCTCGTAGGGAACTGCCTCGCCCAGCGTCGCCGAAAAGGCCGGCGCCGCCTCGCCAATCAGATAGGCCTTGGCGATGCGCGGAAAGAAGCCGCGCAACGGCTCGATGCCGCCTTCCTTGGGCAGGCCGCCGGCGATCCAGTAGATGCGCGTAAAGCTGGATAGCGCGGGTGCTGCCGCATCGGCATTGGTCGCCTTGGAATCGTTGATGAACAGCACATGGTCCTTGCGGCCGACCTGCTCCATGCGGTGAGCGAGGCCGGGAAAGCTTTCCAGCCCCGACTGGATTTCGCCAAGCTCCAGTCCGACCTTGAGGCAAGCGGCGACCGCCGCCAGCGCGTTCTGGGCATTGTGCTGGCCGCGCAGCGAGCCGATGCCTTCGAGGAAGGCGACGCGGCTGTAACGGCCGTGCACCGCTTCCATCAGATTGGTGCCATCGGCGAAATAGCCGTCCGTCAGTGGCAGGCGCTTGGAAATGCGGGTGACATGCCGCCCCGCCCGCTCCAGCCGCTCGGCGATCTGCGCGCACCAGGAATCGTCGATGCCGACGATCGCCGTCTCGCTGCCGGCCACCAGCCGCTCCTTGATCGCGGCGTAGTGCTGCATGGTGCCGTGGCGGTCGAGATGATCGGGCGTCAGGTTAAGCAGGATGCCCGCCGTCGGATTGATCGAGGGCGCGAGGTCGATCTGGTAAGACGAGCATTCGACCACATAGTGCCGATCGGGCTCGGGCGGATCGAGCGTCATCACCGCGCGGCCGATATTGCCGCCCATCTGGGTGTCGCGTCCCGCGGCTTTCAGGATATGCGCGGTCAGCGCGGTCGTCGTCGACTTGCCGTTGGTGCCGGTGATGGCGATGAAGGGCGACGTCGGCGCGCTCAGCATCCGCTCGCGGCAGAAAAGCTCGACGTCGCCGATGATCTCGACGCCTGAACCGCGCGCCAGCTCCACCGTCCAATGCGGCTTGGGATGCGTCAGCGGGACGCCCGGCGACAGCACGAAAGCCGAGAATTTCGCCCAGTCGGCGCCGCGCAAATCAGCGGTCGCGATACCGGCAACGGCGGCCTTGGCAACGCTTTCGGGATTGTCGTCCCAGGCCAGCACGTCCGCGCCGCCCTCGATCAGCGCGCGCGCCGTCGCAATCCCCGAGCCACCGAGCCCGAAGAGGGAAACGCGCTTGCCTGAAAAGGATGCGGCGGGGATCAAAGGGCTTCCTATCTCAGCTTGAGGGTCGACAGGCCGACCAGCGCCAGGATGACGGCGATGATCCAGAAGCGGATCACCACCTGGCTTTCGGTCCAGCCTAGCTTTTCGAAATGATGGTGGATCGGCGCCATCAGGAACACCCGCTTGCCGGTCATCTTGAAGTAGCCGACCTGGATGATGACTGACAGGATTTCCACGACGAACAATCCGCCGACGATGACCAGCACGATCTCGTGCTTGGTGGCGACCGCGACGGTGCCGATCAGGCCACCCATGGCCAGCGAGCCGGTATCGCCCATGAAGATCGCCGCAGGCGGCGCGTTGAACCAGAGGAAGCCGAGGCCAGCGCCGATGACAGCGCCGAGCACGACCGCCAGTTCACCGGTGCCGGGCACGAAATGGATCTGCAGATATTCGGCGAACACGGCGTTGCCGGAGAGATAGGCGATGACGCCGAAGGAGGCCGCCGCGATCATGATCGGCACGATCGCCAGCCCGTCCAGACCGTCGGTGAGGTTCACAGCATTGCCTGCTCCGACGATGACGAAGCAGGAGAACGGAATGAAGAACCAGCCGAGATTGACGATGAATTCCTTGGCGAAGGGAAACGTCAGCGACGAAGAGAACGGCGCCTGGCCATTGTGCATGATCACCCAGGCGGCGATGCCGGCGATAACGAATTCAAGCGCCAGCCTTGCCTTGCCGGAAAAGCCGAGATGTGACTGTTTCGTCACCTTCAGATAGTCGTCGTAGAAGCCGATCGAGCCGAAGCCCAGCGTCACCAGCAGCACCACCCAGACATAGATGCTCGACAGGTTGGCCCACAAAAGCGACGAGCCGATGATGCCCGACAGGATCATCAGTCCGCCCATGGTCGGCGTGCCGGCCTTCTTGAAATGCGTCTGCGGTCCGTCGGCGCGGATCGGCTGGCCCTTGCCTTGCCGCAGCCGCAGCGAATTGATGATGGTCGGCCCGAAGATGAAGACGATCAGCGCCGACGTGATCAGCGCCCCGCCGGTGCGGAAGGTGATGTAGCGGAAGACATTGAAGACCGAGACCTTGTCCGCAAAATCGACGAGCAGTGTAAACATGCGCTTTTCGTCCCCCGACCTAGGTCTGTTTTCTGGCTGTCGATTCAGCCGGGAATTTGCCCAGCAGCGCATCGACCAGTTTTGCAAAGCCGATGCCCTTCGACGATTTGATCATCACCACGTCGCCCGGCTTGAGCGCGGCAAGCAGCACCGGCTTCAACTCCTCGACACCGGCGCGGTATTCCGTCTTGATCTCAGCCGGCAGCGCTTCTGCCAGCGCCCGCATTTCCGGGCCGCCGAGAAAGACGGTCCGCGTGCCCGTGCCGACGATGAGGTCGGCAAGGGCTGCATGCAGCTTGGCCGAATGGTCGCCAAGTTCGAGCATGTCGCCGAGCACGGCGATGCGGCGGCCCTCGCCCGTCACAGGCGTCGCGTTGAGCAATGCCATGGCAGCAGCCATCGATGCCGGATTGGCGTTGTAGCTTTCGTCGATCAGCGTGATCAGTCCACCTGGGTAGCTCGAAGTCGAGCCACCTGGGTGGCTCGAAGTCGAGCCACCGGGATGGCGCAGCACATGGCGCTTGCCGCGCCCGCGTTCGGCAGAGAGATCGGCCAGTGCTGAAGCCACCTTGTCGAGATCGGCGCCGACCAGATGCGCAGCACCCAGCACCGCCAGCACGTTCTGCACCATATGGCGGCCGGGCGCGCCGATCCGCGCCGCCACTTCGTGGCCGCCGATCCTGGCGATGATGTCGGAATGATCCGCATGCAGTTCGCATTTGGTGAGCTTGAAGGTAGAGCGCGCATTCTCGCCGAAGCCGTAGACGTGCTCGACACCGGCGGCATGGGCCATCTTGTCGAGCAGCTTGAAGCGCGCATCGTCGCGGTTGAGGATGGCGGCCCCCTCGGGCTCCAGCCCTTCGAAAATCTCGGCCTTGGCCTTGGCAATCTCGTCGAGATTGCGGAAAAAGCCGAGATGCGCCGCCGCGATCATGGTGACGATGGCGACATGCGGCCTCACCATTTTTACCAGCGGCCGGATTTCGTCGGGATGGTTCATGCCGATCTCGAATACGGCATAGTCGCAATCATCAGGCATGCGCGCCAAGGTCAGCGGCACGCCCCAGTGATTGTTGAAGGACTGCGCCGAGGCGTGCACCTTGCCGACGGCTTGCAGCACATGGCGCAGCGCTTCCTTGGTCGTGGTCTTGCCGGCCGAACCGGTCACAGCGATGATTTTCGCGCTCGAGCGGGCGCGCGACGCAATTCCAAGCTTTTCCAGTGCGACCAGCACGTCCTCGACGACGATGATCGGCGCCGTCAGCCGGCCGAGCGACGGCAGCTTGCCTTCGGCCACCACCAGCACGCCGGCGCCGGCCTTGATGGCGGCGGTGGCGAAGTCATGGCCGTCCATCGCCTCGCCCTTGATGGCGAAGAAGGCGTCGCCCGGCTGCAGGCTGCGGCTGTCGATCGAAATGCCGGAAATGCCTTCCGGCATCGGCCCCAACGGCCGCCCGTCCATGGCGGCAACCAGCGCCTCGCAGGTCCACAGCAAGCTCATGCGGCACGCTCCGTAAGTGCCGCGCGAACTTCCTCGTGATCGGAGAAATGCAAGGTCTCGGAGCCGATCGTCTGGCCTTCCTCGTGCCCCTTGCCGGCCACGATCAGCGTGTCGCCGGCATGCAGCATGGCAACCGCCTCGTGGATCGCCTGGCGCCGGTCGCCGATCTCGATGGCACCGGGGGCGGCGGCCAAAATAGCGGCGCGGATCGTTTTCGGCACTTCGGAGCGCGGATTGTCGTCGGTGACGATGACGACATCTGCAAGCCGCGTTGCAATCTCGCCCATGATCGGTCGCTTGCCGCGGTCGCGGTCGCCGCCGCAGCCGAACACGACGATGACGCGGCCGGTGGTGAATGGGCGCACCGAGGACAGCACGTTTTCCAGCGCGTCGGGCTTGTGGGCATAATCGACATAGACCGGCGCGCCATTGCCGGTGGTGCCGACGAGGTCGAGCCGGCCCGGGGCGCCCTTCAATTTCTCCAACGCCAACAATGCCTTGGCTACAGGTGTTCCCGTGGAAATGGCAAGACCCGCCGAAACCAGCGCATTCGAAATCTGGAAATCACCGGCCAGCGGCAGGTCGATCTCGTAGAGCACGCCATCGGCCTCGACCTCGGCCCGCTGGCGGTGGCGCTCGTGCTCGACCCGCTTCAGCCTGAGGAAATCGCCATGGCGGCCGACCGTCAGCACTTCGAGCCCGGCGGCCCGCGCCGCCTGAATCGTCGGTGCCGACCATGGATCGTCGGCGAAGATGACGGCCGGTGCGCCTTTCGGCAGCAGCGCATCGAACAGACGCAGTTTGGCGCGGTGATAGTCCTCGATGGTCGGATGATAGTCCATATGATCGCGGCCGAGATTGGTGAAGCCGCCGGCCGCCAGCTTCACACCGTCCAGACGGCGCTGGTCGAGCCCATGGCTGGAAGCCTCCATCGAAGCGTGGGTAACGCCGGCATCCGCCAATTCCCGCAGCAATTGATGCAGGGCGACCGGATCGGGTGTCGTCAGCGAGCCATAGTCGTTGCGCCCAGGCGCCACCACGCCAGTGGTGCCGATCGAAGCGGCGGCATAACCGGACTGCTCCCAGATCTGCCTGGTGAAAGCCGCGACCGAAGTCTTGCCGCTGGTGCCGGTCACCGCGACCATTATCTCAGGCTGCTTGCCGAAATAGCGGGCCGCACTCAGCGCCAACGCCAGGCGCGGATCGTCGACTGCCAATACCGGGACCGACAGCCCGGCAATGGTGCTGCCCTTGCCCGCTACGATCGCGGCCGCACCGCGCGCGGCGGCGTCGGCGGCATAAACGGCACCGTCGGCCTTGGTTCCCGCGAGCGCAAAGAAGACAACACCCGCTTTTACCTGACGGGAATCCGAAGAAATCCCTGTAACCTCCAGATCGACGGAAGCTATTCCCTCGACGGGCAGGATACCGGCTAGATCTCTGAGCTTCATCGAGTCCCGTTCACCGCAACAAAATAGCGCGCTGTTGCCGGCGCGCCCTAAGAATCACTGATAGGAAACCAGCGTTGCACCATTTTCATGGCTGAAATCTGGCTTCACGCCAAGCATGGCAGCTGAACGCCTGATGATATTGCCGGCCATGACCCCCGCATTTGCGGCCGCGACATCCGTCATGCCAGGCTTTTCCGGGTGCGGGGCATCGGCAATGGTAAACACCAGATACTGCGGATCGTCCATCGGGAAGGCGGCGACGAAAGTGTTGAAATTCAAGTCCTTGGAGTAGCGGCCATTGACGACCTTCTCGGCCGTTCCGGTCTTGCCACCAACGCGGTAGCCGGGGACTCTGGCGTTTCGGGCAGAGCCCTTCTCGGCATTGAGCGAATAGAGGTAGCGCATGCCTTCGACGGTCTTTTCGCTCACCACTTTCTTGGCGGTGGCCATCGCTTCCGCCTGCGTGCGCACCAAAAAGGTAGGGTTCATCAGGAAGCCGCCATTCATCAACGCCGCGCAGCCCACAGCCGCTTGCAGCGGCGTCGTCGACACGCCATGGCCGAAGGCGATGGTGAATGAATTGACCTGTTTCCAGACCTTCGGTTCAGTCGGACGGGCAGTCTCCGGCAATTCGGTCTGCATCCTGTCCAGAAGGCCAAGGCGATGCAGGAATTCGCGATGGCCCTCGATGCCGACCATCTCGGCTTCCCTGGCCGACCCGATGTTGGACGAATAGAGGAACACCTCCGGCAACGACAGCACACGGTTCTTGCCGTGGAAATCGTGAATGGCCTGATGGCCGACGCGGATTGGATGCGAAGCATCGAAGCGGCTCGCCATCGTCGCCTTGCCGGAATCGAGCGCCATGGCTGAGGTGAAGCTCTTGAAGGTCGAGCCCATCTCGTAGAGGCCCGCCGACATGCGATTCAGCCGGTCCTTGTCCTGTGCATTGTAGGGATTGTTCGGATCGAAATCCGGCACCGAGGCCATGGCCACCACTTCGCCGGTCTTGACGTTGAGCACGACGGCGCCGGCGCCCATGGCACGATAGCGCTCCAGGCCGGCGGCGATCTCGTCGCGCACCACATGCTGCACGCGCAGATCGATCGAAAGCTTTACCGGCTTGAGATCCTTGGCAATGGCAAGGCCCGATGCCTGCAGGTCGCTCAAGCCTTGCTCGTCGACATATTTCTCCATTCCGGAGATGCCCTGGTTGTCGATGTTGGTGAGGCCGACAATGTAGGACGAGGTCTCGCCGCTCGGATAGAAGCGGCGCTTTTCGGTACGGAAGCCGAAACCGGGAATGCCGAGTTGCATGATGTCGGACTGTTGCTTGGGCGTCAGCTGCCGCTGCAGCCAGACGAAACCGGCGCCGCTCTTCAGCTTGTGGTAGGTCTGCTCATAGTCGATGTCCGGAAGCACCGTCGACAGCTTCTCGATCGCCTCGTCGGCGTCGACAATCCGGCGTGGTTCTGCAAACAGCGACGCTGTCTTGATATCCGTGGCCAGCACTTCGCCGTTGCGGTCGACGATGTCGGGCCGCGATGCCGTCACCCGGCTCTGCGGACCGCCCGACATGTCGGGGGTCTGGAAGCCGAGGTAGACCAGCCGCCCTGATATGGTCGAGAAGATACCGAAGAACACCGCCATGGTCATGACGATGCGCGTCCTGCCCTTGCCGCCGGTCGCCTTGCGGGCGCCCTCGACCACGATCGATCCATCTTCACTCGTCCTGGCGCGACGCTTCAGCAGTTTGCCGATCATTGGGCGATGCCTCCGGTCACGACGGGATCCTTACTGTCCGAAGGCGCTTGGTCGGAATTGTCGGCCATGCCGCCCTGGCGTCCCGACAGGATGTCCTGGATGTCAAGGGATTTGGCCGGCAGGTCGCCGATGCCGCCGATCTGGCGAGCGCTGACCGGCTCGAGTTCGAGCTGCGACTTGTAGAGTTCGGCGAGCTTCTGCAGCCGCGACGGCTGGGTAAGCAGGCTCCAGTCGGCCTTGAGCAGGTCGATCGTGTCCTCCTCATAGCGTATCTGCGCATGGATCTTCTGCACCGCGGCCAATTGTTCCTCGGCCTCGCGCTTGGCCTTGTAGGTAAGGGCCGCGACCGCAACCATGACGGCGATCAGGACAATGTCGCTGGTACGAAACACTTAGCTACCTCTCCCCCGGCCGGCCTGTGCCAGGAAGTGTTGGGCCGGGAAGCTTTGGAAGGCCGAAAATCGAAAAATCGCTGCTGCGCGCTGGCGCATCCGTGCGGATTGCCGCGCGCAGCCTAGCCGAACGGGCGCGCGGATTGGCCGCCACCTCGGCGTCGCCGGCAGTCACGCCGCCACCCGCCTTGCGGAACGTCGCGGTGCGGGCATGCGCCTCGGGCAAATGCCGCGAGCCGGTCGCGACATCGGCCCGGTCGGCGATGAAACGCTTGACGATGCGGTCTTCCAGCGAATGGAAGGTGACCACGGCGAGCCGTCCGCCCGGCTTCAGCGTGCGCTCGGCCGCGAACAGGGCCTTGGCCAGTTCGCCAAGCTCGTCATTGACGAAGATGCGCAGCGCCTGGAACACGCGCGTAGCCGGATGGATCTTGTCCTTCGGCGCACGGCCGATATGCGTCTCGATGGCGTCGGCCAGTTCCAGCGTGCGCTCGAACGGGCGCTTTTCACGGCGAGCCTCGATCATGCGGGCGATGCGCCCGGCATGACGCTCCTCGCCGAGGAAGCCGAAGATGCGGGCAAGATCGCCCGGCTTGAAGGAATTGACGACGTCGGCGGCGCTAAGGCCCGATTGCGCCATGCGCATGTCGAGCGGCCCGTCGGCGCGGAACGAAAACCCGCGCTCCGCCTGGTCGAGCTGCATAGAGGACACGCCGATGTCGAGCACGATCCCGTCGGCGCTCTCGACATGTTCATCCAGCGTCGAGAACGGCGCGTGCACCAGGCGCAGCCGACCGCCCGATTGCACTTCCAGATCGCGCCCGGCCGCAATGGCATCCGGATCGCGGTCGATCGCCACCACGGAAGCGCCCGTCGCCAGAATGGGCCTGGTGTAGCCGCCGGCGCCGAACGTGCCGTCGATGATGAGGTCGCCCTGCGCCGGCGCCAACGCTTCGAGCACCTCGGCAAGGAGGACCGGAATGTGGCGAGCCGATCCGCCAACGGCGTGCCCATCTACGGCGCGAGGAAGGTCATCGCCGTGGCCTGCCGTCATTCCGGTCGCTCCCCAGGCTTCGTCCCCTGCCGAAGCTGCAAAAGCCGTGCCCGCGCCTGCGCCCCATAGGCGGCAAGCCGTCCCGGCTCCCAGATCTGAAAGAAATTGCCGCGCCCGACAAAGGCCACTTCCGCCGAAATGCCGGTGTGTTCGCGAAGGAAATCGCTCATCGTGATGCGGCCGTCCTGGTCGAGTTTCAAGAAGGTTCCGTCGCCATGGCAGAAGAACGACATATCGTCCGCCGTCTGCAGGAAGGGATCCTCGAGCGCGATGCGCTGCTCGTAGCGGTCGAGCAGATCGAGCCCGCCGACATCCATCGCCGGCAGATCCAGGCAGCGCAGCGCATAGAGTTCCGAATAGCCGCGCTTCTGCACGACCGCACGGAAATGCGCGGGAACGGACACCCGTCCCTTCGCATCGATCCTGCTCACCGTGCTTGACAGAAACCGGTCCATTAAACGCTACAGCCGCTTGCGCCGCCGCACCCCTCTCCATCTTGTCGCACGCGCCGCCGCAGCGCGCTCCCTGCCCCGCATCAGCCTCATCCGCACGGGCAAAAACCGGCAAACGCGCAGCCGCCGCGGCTGCCCGATTGGCGTACGCTTTACCCTGACACGGAACGAAGGCTTTGATGTCTAGATGGGATATCATGGGGCACTATGGGCGTCAACGGGATTAGGCTTCACAAACACGCGCGCCGCGACCAATGAGAGCAGCCTCGCCGACACGTCTCGTCTTTATGGTCTATTAAGCCTAACGAACCGTTTAGAGCCGCCTGGCCCACCCGGACGCGCCTTGCCGCGCGCCGCTGCCGGGCATAGCGTCTCGCCACATATCGCCGGTCGCAAACAGGGTTGGAAATTCGATGTCTGAAACTGCAAAGTCACGCGCTGCAGCGCTTCCTCACCTGCGTCGCAGCGGGCTTGCCATGGGCGATTCCATTCCCCTGCCACTGACCATGGCCGCCATCTTTCATGCGCCCGGCGACGCCACCGGTTTCAACCAGTACGGGCGATTCAGCAACCCGACCTGGGACGCGGTCGAACATATGCTGGCCCATCTGGAGGACGCGCCTTGCGTCGCCTTCCCTTCAGGAATGGCGGCAATCTCGGCGGCGTTTTTTGCCGTGCTCAAGACTGGCGACCGTATCCTGCTGCCATCGGACGGCTACCACACGACAAGAGCGCTGGCCGATCGCTTCCTCAAGCCGCTCGGCATCGCCTACGATGTCAGGCCTACCTCGACCTTCCTCGACGGCGGCTTCGATGGCTATCGCCTCGCCTTTGTCGAAACCCCTGCCAATCCGGGGTTGGATATCTGCGATATCGCCGCCGTTGCCGATGCTGTTCACAAAGCCGGCGCGATCCTTGTGGTCGACAACACGACCATGACACCCTTCGGCCAGCGGCCGCTCGACCATGGCGCCGATATCGTCGTTGCCGCCGACACCAAGGCACCCAACGGCCATTCAGATGTGCTGTTCGGCCATGTCGCCAGCCGCAATGCCGAGATCATCGCCGCCGTGACCGGCTGGCGCGAAGTTTCCGGCAGCATTCCCGGACCATTCGAAGCCTGGCTGGTGCATCGCGGCCTGGAGACACTGGATGTGCGCTTCGATCGCATGTGTTCCTCGGCGGAAGTCATCGCGCGGCGGCTGCAGGGCCACCGGGCAATCAGCGGCCTGCGTTATCCCGGACTGGAAGGCGATCCGTCGCACAACCTTGCCCGTGCCCAGATGGAGCGCTTCGGCTTTCTGATCTCTTTCGAGCTCGCCTCGGAGGACAAGGCCGAGGATTTCATCAACAATTGCGCCTTGATGCAGGCCGCGACATCCTTCGGCGGCGTCCACACCTCCGCCGAGCGGCGCTTGAAGCGAGGCGATGCCGTTGCCGCCGGCTTCGTTCGCCTCTCGGTCGGCTGCGAGCCGGTGGAAGAGCTCTGGAAGGCAATCGAGACGTCGCTGGACAAGATCGGCGGCTAACCGGACCGATCACGGGCCGAGATCGTCGGCTTCTATGTTGCGATAGCCGTGCAGTACACGAATGATCTCGATCGCGTCGTCACCTACACGATACAAGGTGAGATAGTCGCCAACGAGCAGATGACGGACGCCGGGCGCGATGTCATCGCGCGGCGCGCCGGAGAAGGGATAGGTCTCCAGTTGCTGCCACCGTGCCTCGATGCGATCGAGCAACCTATCCGCTGCGACCTCGCTATCGCGTGCAACATGAAGCCAGATCGCGATCAAATCGTCTTCTGCGCGCGCGTTCCGGGCGATGAATAGCGAATTCATGCTGCGTCGTCAGATCGCAAGCGCCTCCGCGCCTCGGCCTTGATTTCATCCATCGACGCAAATCGTCCCGGCCCGCTGTCTATCCCTTCCTGCACCAGCTTGCGCAACTCATCGAGCGTATAGCCGAAGAGATCGCGCCGATCCTTCCATTGCCGCAGCGCATCGCGGATCACTTCGCTGGCGGAGGCATATTCGCCGGCGGCGACGACATCATCCACCGCCTGCGCCAGTTCCGGCGACAGCGTGATGCTGCGTTTGTCGACCTGTCCCATGAGAGGCTCCCGATACCATTTCCCGATCATGGTACGATTTAATCGCACCGGTTTCAAGCAATGGCCGACTCTCGCTCGCACGGATGAACGGCCGGGCAGGCTTGAATCAACAGGCGCGCCCGAGGGCGCAACCTGCTGAATTCAAGAGACTTCTCTTGATATCGGGGGAGAGAAATTGCCAGCTGGCCTGTAAGCCGGGTTCTGTATGGCCCCCGCCCCTTGCGGGGCGAGAACGTGGCGGCCATTCATCTTGGGCGCATGTTGCCATGCGCCTCACGCAACCTACCCGGACGGTGAGCCGGAAACAGCCCTCGAGGGTTTCCCCTCGCACCGTCCCTATTCGGTCTTGCTCCCGGTGGGGTTTACCGTGCCGCTCCTGTTGCCAGTCGCGCGGTGGGCTCTTACCCCACCCTTTCACCCTTACCCCGAATCCGGCAAGCCGGATCGTGGCGGTTTGCTTTCTGTGGCACTTTCCCTGGGGTCGCCCCCGCCGGCCATTAACCGGCACCGTGTTTCCATGGAGCCCGGACTTTCCTCACCCACGACCTTTCGGCGTTTGCGGGTGCGGCCGCCCAGCCAGCTGGCAGAGCGTATAAAGGGGTTCGCGCCCGAAAACGCAAACGAAAAAGCAGACTTATGCGGGCGATCCCAGCGCAGCCATCTGCACCTTGACCTTGCCGCAATAGGCGGCCGACACCGGGTTCATCCGCGTTGCGGCGTGGCCGGCATTGTATTTCAGAATGGTGCCGCAGGTCGTGCCGCCGCCGAGGCTCCGCGCCATGGCAAGGTATTTCATGCCGTATTTGATGTTGGTGTCGGGATCGAACAGGCCCTTGGCGGAGCCGCTATAGCCCATCATCCGAGCCGTGGCCGGCTTGATCTGCATCAAGCCGATCTCGCCGGCGCCGCCAACGATGTTGGGCCGGTAGTTGCTTTCGATCTGGATAACCGCCGAGGCGAGCGATACCGGAACGCCTTCGATCGCCGCATAGCGGGCAACGATAGCGGAATACTGACCGCTGCTGGCCACCGCGGCCGCCGAGGCTGCCGCGTTCCGGACACCGATCGACGCCGTTGCCGTCATGTCGACGGTTTTTCGGCCACGCTTCGTCTGCTTTCTGGCGGACTTCTTCGGCTTGGACCAGCTTGCTTTTTCCATTTTCGCGGAAGCCCGCTTCGTCGCCTTGGCGTCGTGGCCTGCCTTGCCGCTTCTGGCCTGTGGGGCCTTGCCGCTTTTCGCGGATGCCACGACAGGCCCTTGATCGGCTCGCGGGCTGAGGGGCGCGGCATCTGCGGCACTGAAGGCAAAAGTCATTACGCCGGCAGCAAGAGCTGCCGTTAAAACGGTAAATTTCTGCATGTGATCCTGTTCTGTCTGAACCGCGCGAAGATGTTCACGCAGCAACGCCTAACCAACGTCGGAACAACCCGGGGGGCTTGGGGTCCGACATCTACACGTCAGCCGTTTGACGCCCGAATTGGTGTCAAACAAGGCCAGGCAAGTCACTTTGAGTGACAGCTTGTAACTTAAGGATTGGAAAGAATTGCTTGGGAGAGGCTCTCCCGGGGGTCAGCGCCTCATGGAAGCAAGCAGCCTTTGCAGCGTCCGCAGCGTCGAGCCGTCGGCAACGCCGTCCACCTTGCGCGGCCGGAAATGACGCTGGAAGGCCTCGACCACCGCCTCCGTCTGCCGGTCGAAAATGCCCGATATTTCAACGCCATAGCCGTAGAGGGCCAGCATCGACTGCAACGCTTCGACGTCGCCGCCGGTATCGCCGGTTGTCAGAGTGGCGCCTCGCCTGACGGGCGCGGCCGCCACGAGATGGCCAACACCGGCCTCGAACAGCGTCCGCCACGGAAACTTCTCGCCGGGATCGATCTTGCGCCCCGGCGCAACATCAGAATGCGCGAGTACCCGCTCGGCGGCGATCGAATGCCGACCGGCGATCCCACGGCACAGCGCGATCACCGCATCGATCTGCCGCCGGGGAAAACCGGGATAGCCCAGCGAATGCCCTGGATTGACGATCTCGATGCCGACCGAACAGGAATTGATGTCGGCCCGTCCGAACCACGAACTCTTGCCGGCATGCCAAGCGCGGTCGCTTTCCCTGACCATCTGCACGATATGGCCATTCTCGTGGACGAGATAATGTGACGAGACCTCGCTGGCCGGGTCGCAAAGCCAGGCCTCGGCCCCGGCGCCGGTCGCCATACCGGTGTAGTGCAGCACGATCATGTCAGGCCTGGGCGTCTCGCGCCGCGGGCCGAAATTCGGCGATACCCTGACTTCGGCACGTGGCTCGTCGGGCAGAAAGCCGCTCATGCGTGGCGCAGGCCCCGCTCGATCATCTCGTAGGCAACGTTGATCGCCGCCACCCTGGTGGTCGCGATCTTGATGAATTCCTGAGGCAGGCCGCGCGCGATCAGCCGGTCCGGATGATTGTCGGAAACCAGCTTGCGATAGCGCTTCCTGACCTCTTCGAACGGCTTGCCGCGCTCGATGCCAAGCACGACATAAGGATCCCCGGCGCCCAGGTTGACATGTCGCGCCATGATGGTCTCGTAATGCGCTTCGTCGATGCGGAAAATCTCGGCGATGCGGTGCAGGAAGTGGCCTTCGCGCTCGTGCACCAGCCCGTCGGCCTTGGCGATGTGGAACAGACCGTCGAGTATGTCTTCCAGCATCACACAATTGGAATGCCCGGAACCGCACATCTGCGCCATCCGCTCTGCATAGGTCTCGAAACCGGCCACGTCGCGCTGGGCGAGATCGAACAGACGCGCCACATTGCGCGTCTCCTTCGGCGGCACTTCGAATATTTCCTGGAAGGCGCGCACCTCGTCCTGGGTGACGATACCATCGGCCTTGGCCATCTTGGCCGACAGCGCGATCATCGCCACCGAAAAGGCGACACGCCGGCGCAAATCCGCATCGCCGGCGAAAACCGTGCGCACGGCCTCGACCACGTCGGCGACACCCGACGAGGCTGAGGATGAAACGCGGGTGATGAATTCGCCGAGGCGATCCCAAATGGACATGGCCTGCTTCTTAGAGCCACCGCCCGCTCCTATCAAGCCGGGACAGTGCCGCAGGCTTTGCGCGACAAATCGATCGGACTCGAACGCCACGGCGCTCGGACAATATGAAAAAGGCCAGCGCGAGCCGGCCTTTCTCATTCATCACACGAAGTACTGCTTGCTCACTACTGCGCGGGCGCAGGAGCTGGTGTTGCCGGAGCCGGCTCGGCAGGCTTCTCGGGTGTGATGCTCTTCGTGGTAGAATTATCCGTTGCCGGAGGCGTCGCGGCCGGCGGCGTGGCTTCCGGAGTAGCCGGCTTCATCGGTTCCTCGGCGGCCGGCGGATTGGTGCTCTGGGTGGTGGTATTGTCCGTACCGCTGTCACTGCAGGCGGCGACGCCAAGCAAGGCCAGAGCGGAAACGGACGCGAGAATGAGCTTTTTCATTTGTCTCTCCTTCAACACACGCTCACGTTGCCGTGAGCGGTCGAAGGACAAATGCGTCAGACGGCCATGAGTTTCGTAACGTTGCGTTTCGACATGTAACATCGTCTGGTTCATTTGCGATTGCCGCTCAGGCCGTGGCGAACTAACAGCATGTGCCGAACCACCGATTGAACGTAAAAGCGCCAGGGGCTGTCATGACCGCAAAATGGGATTTCTGGATCGACCGCGGCGGCACATTCACCGATATCATCGGCCGAGATCCGGAAGGCGGGCTGCACCCGCGCAAGCTTCTCTCCGAAAATCCCGAAGCCTACAACGATGCTGCCATCCAGGGCATTCGCGACCTTCTTGGCTTGTCGGCCGGCGACACGATCCCGAGCGGCCTGATCGGCGACATCAAGATGGGCACCACGGTTGCAACCAATGCGCTGCTGGAGCGCAAGGGCGACCGCGTGCTTTTGCTCATCACCAAGGGCTTTCGTGATGCGCTGAAGATCGCCTATCAGGCGCGTCCGGACATCTTCGCCAAGGAGATCATCCTTCCCGAACAGCTCTACGAGCGGGTCATCGAAATCAACGAGCGTGTGCGCGCCGATGGCTGCGTCGAACAATTGCTCGACATCGCCGCCTGCCGGCCGGCGATCGAACAGGCCAGGGCCGATGGCATCGATGCGGTCGCCATCGTCTTCATGCACGCCTGGAAATACCCCGACCACGAGAAGGCGGTGGCAAAAGTCTGCCGCAAACTTGGTTTCGCCCAAGTCTCCGTCAGCCATGAGGTCTCGCCGCTGATCAAGCTGGTCGGCCGCGGCGACACCGCGGTGGTCGATGCCTACCTGTCGCCGATCCTGTCCCGCTATGTGCAAAGGGTTGGCCAAGAGCTCGGCGTCCTCTCCCCCCTCGAGGGGGGTGAGGAGCGATGGGCCGAAGGCCGAGAAAAAGCCAGCGATTTGGCTTTTTCAGCGACGAACGCCCGAAGCCATAGCGAAGGGCAGTCGGCAAAGCGGGCAGAGGGGGTCCTCTCGGAAGGCACCGCCACGACGTCGAGCCCGGTCGATCCGACCCCACCCGGCGCCTTTGCCGCCATCCTCCCCTCGAGAGGGAGGGAAAGCCCTCGCCTCATGTTCATGATGTCGTCGGGCGGTCTCACCGCCGCCGACATGTTCCAGGGCAAGGATGCGCTGCTGTCAGGACCGGCCGGCGGCGTCGTCGGCATGGTCGAGACAGCCAGGCTCGCCGGCTTCGACAAGGTCATCGGCTTCGATATGGGCGGCACCTCCACCGATGTCGCCCACTATGACGGCGAATACGAACGCGCCTTCGACACCGAGGTCGCCGGCGTGCGCATCCGCGCGCCGATGATGCGCATTCATACCGTCGCCGCCGGCGGCGGCTCGATCCTGCATTACGAGGCCGGCCGCTTCCGGGCCGGACCGGATTCGGCTGGCGCCAATCCCGGCCCGGCAGCCTACCGGCGCGGCGGCCCGCTCGCCGTCACCGACGCCAACGTCATGCTTGGCAAGCTGCAGCCCGATTTCTTCCCGGCGATTTTTGGACCCGGCCAGGACGAGCCGCTCGACGTCGAGACGGTGCGAGCAAAATTTGCGGCACTCGCCGCCGAAATCGGCGATGGGCGGTCGCCCGAGACTGTCGCCGAAGGGTTCGTCACCATCGCCGTGGAGAACATGGCCAATGCCATCAAGAAGATCTCCGTGCAGCGCGGCTACGACGTCACCGAGTATCTCCTCAACTGCTTCGGTGGCGCCGGCGGCCAGCACGCTTGCCTGGTCGCCGACGCGCTCGGCATGGAGGCGGTGCTGATCCATCCCTTCTCTGGCCTGCTGTCGGCCTATGGCATCGGCCTGTCCTCGGTCTTTGCCTCGCGCCAGCAAGCGCTGCTGAAACCGCTTGCCGAAGAGTCCAGAACGGAGATCGGCAACCTCATTGCCATTTTGAGAAAAGCCGTTGTGGCCGAACTCGCGGCGCAAGGCATCGGCGAGGATACCGTCGCCACGAAGCCGGTGCTGCACATTCGCTATGATGGCACCGACACGACACTGCCGGTGAATTTCGAGGCGGATTCGATTTTCCAGGCCAGGCGCGATTTTGAAGTCGCCCACAAGGCGCAGTTCGGTTTCGTCTATGACGACAAGCCGATGATCGTCGAGACCGTCGGCGTCGAAGGCACCGACACCGGCGGTACCGGGCGCGACGAAACTGAATCACGAACCGAAGACCTTGCCGTAAACCCTTCGCAAACCCGCGAAATCTTCACCGAGGGAGAGTGGCGCACTTCACCCATCTTCCGCCGCGAAGCGCTGAAACCGGGAAACAGGGTTGCCGGACCTGCCTTGATTATCGAGCCTAACCAGACGATCGTCATCGAGCCGGGCTGGCTGGCCGAAATCACCGCCAGGAACCATGTGCTCCTGCGCCGTGTCGAGAAAAAGCGCCGGCAGGCAGCGCTCGGCACGGAGGCCGATCCGGTCATGCTGGAGGTCTTCAACAACCTGTTCATGTCGATCGCCGAGCAGATGGGCGTGACGCTGCAGAACACCGCCTATTCCGTCAACATCAAGGAAAGGCTGGATTTTTCCTGTGCAGTCTTCGATCGCACCGGCGCACTGGTCGCCAATGCGCCGCACATGCCGGTACATCTCGGCTCGATGGACCGCTCGGTCGAAACCATCATCCGGCTGAATTCCGGCGACATCCACCCCGGCGACGTCTTTGCCCTCAACGCGCCCTACAATGGCGGCACGCATCTGCCCGACATCACCGTGGTGACGCCGGTGTTTTCCCTCCCCCTCGAGGGGAGGGTGGCCGCGCAGCGGCCGGGTGGGGTCCTCTCAGAAGGCACCGCAAGAGCGTCGAACCCGGTCGATCCGACCCCCTCCGCCGCCGTCGGCGGCACCTCCCCCTCAAGGGGGGAGGAAATCCTGTTCTGGGCCGCCTCGCGCGGCCACCATGCCGATATTGGCGGCACCGCACCCGGCTCGATGACGCCGCTCGCCACCACGGTCGACGAGGAAGGCGTGCTGTTCGACAATTTCCGCATCGTCGATCGCGGAAAATTCCGCGAGAAGGAGCTGGAAACGCTGCTCACCGACCACCGCTATCCGGCCCGCAATCCGCACCAGAACATCGCCGACCTCAAGGCGCAGATCGCCGCCAACGAGAAGGGCGTCGCGGAACTGCGCAAGATGGTCACGCATTTCGGCCTCGATGTCGTCGAGGCCTATATGGGCCATGTCCAGGACAATGCCGCCGAAAGCGTGCGCCGCGTGCTGGAGCGGCTGCCCGACAGTTCTGAGTATGAGTACCCGACCGACACCGGCCAAATCATCAAGGTGAAGATCACGGTCGACCGGCAAAAGCGCGAGGCGACCGTCGACTTCACCGGCACCTCGCCGGTGATGAAGAATAATTTCAACGCGCCGGAACCGGTCGCCCGAGCCGCCGTGCTCTATGCCTTCCGCGTCATGGTCGAGGACATGATCCCGATGAATGCCGGGTGCCTGCGGCCAATCAACATCATCATTCCCGATGGCTGCATGCTGAAACCCGCCTACCCCGCCGCGGTCGTCGCCGGCAATGTCGAGACCTCGCAGCATGTCACCAACGCGCTGTTCGGCGCCATGGGCGCCATGGCCAACGCGCAAGGCACGATGAACAACCTGACCTTCGGCAACAAGATCTACCAGTACTATGAGACGATCTGTTCCGGCTCGCCGGCCGGCCAGATGAACTCGGGCCGCGGCTTTGCCGGCACCTCAGGCGTCCACACCCACATGACCAATTCGCGCCTCACCGATCCCGAAGTGCTGGAACTGCGCTTTCCCGTACTGCTCGAGGATTTCCACATTCGGGAAAATTCCGGCGGCAAGGGCAAATGGAACGCCGGCGACGGCACCAAGCGCACCATCCGCTTCCTCGAAAAGATGGAATGCGCCATCCTGTCCTCGCATCGCAACCGGCCGCCGCAAGGGCTGGATGGGGGCGGCGATGGCGAGGTCGGCTCGACCAAAGTCCGCCGCAAGGACGGCACAATCGACATGCTGAAAGCCTGCGACCAGACAGTGCTGCAGGCAGGAGACGCCGTCATCCTGACGACGCCGACGCCGGGCGGGTTCGGAGGGCAATGACGAATGCTTGCCGGGCGCGGACATGGCGAGCCAGAGGCGGGCGCATGTCCGCAATATTCTGAGGAGAAGTCGCCATGTCCATCGTGAAGAACATTCCTGCCTACCCGAGCAAGACCTTCAACGACGGTTATCTCGATGGATACCAGTCACTCAAGCCCGGCATCGTCCCCTCAATGCCTTCCTACAGCAAGGTGCCAATCGGCCTCACTCCGTATCAATGGGGCTTCACACTTGGAGAGGATGACGCACGTGCAACTGGTTCGCAGTAAGGGGTGTGTTCGCGGCGGTATCATGGGCTTCGATAGTGCGCAAGTTGATGCCAGATGAAGTTGCGCGGCGGTATCAACTGATTTTACGCGCCACCTCTGTCAGGAGGCGTCAACAGGCTGTCACCGGCTTGTCATGACCCTAGGCTACCCGCTTGCGGCAAAGCAAATGGGGAATCATCTTGCCATGACGGACGTTTCCGCAGATCTGGTTTTTCGCCGCGGCAAGGAAGTTGGAAAGGCCGTCTACCAGAACCGCCCGCTGTCGAAGGCCGGCATTTCGGAGCGGCTGTTCGCCTTCCTGTTCTCCGGCCTCGTCTATCCGCAGATCTGGGAAGACCCCGATGTCGACATGGAGGCGATGCAGCTTGGCCAGGGCCACCGCGTCGTCACCATCGCCTCGGGCGGCTGCAACATTCTGGCCTACCTCACGCGCTCGCCGGCCCGGGTCGACGCCGTCGACCTCAACACCGCGCACATCGCGCTGAACCGCATGAAGCTGGAGGCGGTGCGCCATTTGCCATCGCAGGGCGACCTGTTCCGCTTCTTCGGCGCCGCCGACACCAGCCACAATTCGAAAGCGTATGACCGTTTCATCGCGCCGCATCTCGATCCTGTCAGCCGTCACTACTGGGAGCGCCGCAACTGGCGCGGCATCAGGCGCATCACTGTGTTCGACCGCAATTTCTACCAGACCGGCCTGCTCGGCCTGTTCATCGCCATGGGCCACCGCACGGGAAAATTCTTCGGCGTCGACCCCTCCGGCATCATGCAGGCCAGGAACATCGGCGAGCAGCGCCGATTCTTCAACGAGGAGCTGGCGCCGGTCTTCGACAAGAAGCTTTTGAGATGGGCGACGTCGCGCAAGGCTTCGCTGTTCGGCCTCGGCATTCCACCGGCGCAGTATGATTCGCTGATCACGTCGGGCGACGGCACCATGGCCAGCGTGCTGAAAGCCCGGCTGGAAAAACTCGCTTGCGATTTTCCACTGGAGAACAACTATTTCGCCTGGCAGGCCTTCGCCCGGCGCTATCCGAACCCCGGCGAGGCCGCCCTGCCCGCCTATCTCGAAAAACAGAATTACGAGACCATCCGCGGCAATGTCGACCGCGTCGCCATCCACCATGCCAATCTGATCGAATTCCTCGCCGGCAAGGATGCAGGCTCCGTTGATCGATTCGTCCTGCTCGACGCGCAGGACTGGATGACCGACGATCAGCTCAACGCACTGTGGACGGAAATCACCCGCACCGCTTCCGCAGGCGCCCGCGTCATCTTCCGCACCGCCGCCGAGCCCAGCCTGTTGCCGGGCCGTGTCTCCAGCTCGCTGCTTGACCAGTGGGATTATCAGGACCAAGCTTCGCGCGAATTTTCGGCCCGCGATCGCTCGGCCATCTATGGCGGCTTCCATCTCTACGTGAAGCGCGCCGCATGAGCACCAGCGAGTTGCCGGCCAGCCCCGAATTCAAGGCCAACCATGCCGAACTGATGGACGGCGTCTACCGCTGGCAGCGCCACATCTACGACCTGACACGCAAATACTATCTTCTCGGCCGCGACCGGCTGATCGCGGGGCTCGATGTGCCCGCCGGCGGTACCGTGCTGGAACTCGGCTGCGGCACCGGCCGCAACATCATCCTGGCTGCCCGCCGCTATCCCGATGCCCGCTTCTACGGCCTCGATATCTCGGCCGAAATGCTGGAAACGGCCGGAAAGGCGATCGATCGCGAGGGCCTGTCCGGCCGCGTCGTGCTGGCAAGGGGCGATGCCACCGATTTCGATGCCCGTGCACTCTTCGGTGTCGAACGCTTCGACCGTGTCTTCGTGTCCTATTCACTGTCGATGATCCCCGGCTGGGAAAAAACAGTATCGGCAGCGCTTGCCGCCCTGTCGCCGAACGGTTCGCTGCACATCGTCGATTTCGGCCAGCAGGAAGGCCTGCCTGGCTGGTTCCGGGCGCTGCTGCGCGGCTGGCTGAAAAAGTTCCACGTCACGCCGCGTGAATCGTTGCGCGAGGTGCTGGAATCAGAATCGCGGCGAACCGGTGCAAGCTTCCGTTTCCGCACGCTTTATCGCGGCTATGCCTGGCTGGCGGTTATCAAGATCACTTCCTGAATATTGCCGTGGGAAAGGCACATAAAGGCGAAGCAGCCACGATCCGTTGGATCAACGTTGCCTTATGACCCCGAGAGCGGTACACTATCTCACATGCATGGAAGCATGTGGTGATCATCGGCTTCAGGGATGAATGGCTGCGGGCCTTCTTCGTGGAAGACACCCATTCTCGCAACATTCCGTCCGATCTCGAAAGCCGTTTGTTCCGCAAGCTCCAGATGATTGACGACGCGATGATCGATCAGGATTTGCGTGTGCCGCCCAGCAATCATTTCGAGAAGCTGCGCGGCATTCTCGAAGGCTTCCATTCAATACGCGTCAACAAGCAATGGCGGCTGATCTTCCGCTGGGACGGCGGCCGCGGTGAGGCGTCGGACATCTATCTCGACGACCACAGCTATAGATGAGGTGAGAACATGTTGATGACCGCACGCAAGCCGGCAACGGTTGGCGAAATTCTCACGGAAGAATTCATGCAGCCGCTTGGCCTGACGCAGGCGGCTTTGGCCGAGGCGATGGGGGTCCAGCGCAAGCATGTGAACGAATTGTGCAACGACCGCCGCAACGTCACGGCGGCGACCGCGCTTATTCTGGCGCGGGTGTTCGGCAACAGCCCGGACTTCTGGTTGAACGTCCAGCGCCGCAGCGATCTTTGGCAGGTCATGAACTCGCCCGACGAGCGGGCGCGAGTTGACCGCGCCAAGCCATTGGCGACAGCTGCATAGCAAAGAGTTTGCGCCGCGCTAATGCAGCGCCTTGATCAGCGCCCCCACCATCGTCTGCGGCCGGTAGCCGAGTTTGGCAGGCGTCAGCCCCAGCCGCACCACCACCAACTGCTCCGAAGGGATGATGGCAACCGTCTGCCCGTCATGGCCTTCCATCCAATACGTGTCCTTGGGCAGGCCTGCCGCGACGCCGGCGCCGGGGTTTTCCTCATCGCCCGGGGCCTCGATCCACAACTGACCCTTGCCGTAGACCTTCGAGGCGGATGCCGGCTCGCGCATCCAGTCGACGAAACCGGTTGCCAGGATCTGGTTGCCGTTCCACACCCCGCCCTGCAGCAGGAACTGGCCGAAGCGCGCCCAGTCATGCGCGGTTGCGTAGAGATAGGACGAGCCGACGAAAGTGCCCTGCTCGTCGGTCTCTAGCACCGCGCTATGCATGCCAAGCGGCTCGAACAGGGCCGTGCGCGGCCATGTCAGCGCCTTGGCCTTGTCGCCGATCGCGTGCTGCCAGAGCCGCGACAGCATCACCGCCGTACCGCTCGAATAGGAAAACACCTTGCCGACCTCGGCCGCCAGCGGCTTTGATTCGGCAAAGCCCGCCATGTCAGGTTCGAGATAGAGCATGCGCGTGACGTCGGCGACGTCGCCATAATCCTCGTTGAACTCCAGCCCGCTCGACATCGCCATCATCTCGGCAAGGCTGATGGCGGCGCGGCCGTCCGCCTTCCACGGCGCAAACAGGTTTTTGTCGTCGAAAGCCATCTTGCCGTCCTTGACCAACGTACCGACGATGGCGGCATTCACCGTCTTCGTCATCGACCAGCCGAGCAGCGGCGTCTTGGCGGAAAAGCCCGCGCCGTAGCGCTCGGCGACGACGCGGCCATTCTTGACCACCACCACCGCCCGCATGCCGGTGCCGGTCAGCGCCGCATCGTCCAGCAGCTTGGCAACAACCGGATCCTGCGATGCCTCAACCCGCTCGCCTTCCGGCCACAGGTCGCCCATGGTGGCCGCCGACGGCTCCGCCTGGATCACAGTCCGTCGCGCCTTGCCGACATCGCCGTCCGGAACCGAAGCGCAGCCAAGCCCGTCGCGGGCGACAGCGACGCTCTTGCCGAGGAACCCGAACAGGCCGGCAGACACCGTTCCCCTGTTCTTGTCCACCGAAACACGCATTAACCGCAGCAGGGGATGCCCGGGCGCCTGCACGTCGACGGCCAGCACCTCATTGGCGTCCCGGCCGGCGATGAAGACATTCGAGCAGACGATCTTGGCCGAATAGCCGGAACCGACGCGGATCAATTCGGGCGGCGCGATGTATAGCCACGCAAACAGCGCGGCGACCGCCAGCACGATCAGACCAAGCAGCCATCTGACGATCTTGACGACGATCCGCATTTATTTCCTCCGGGCCCTGCGCGAGCCCTTATGTCATCGATTTGCCGCCATTGCTTCCGCAAATCACAATGCTTGTCGAGCGCCATCAACGGATTATCAACCATGATCGGCGATCACAGGATATGCTGAGCGATGCTGTGGGGCGATCGCTCGGAGGGGGCCCAATCACAAGCCGGCCATCAGGTATAGACCCATCAGCGACCGGCTGAATCCGGCTCGGGAATTGCGATGCGCCGTCTTGCGGGCCTCATTATGCTAGCGCTGCTTGGCGCGTGCTCGACAGTAGACGATCTCTCGCCACTGTCGCCGTCGGCGTCGAGCAGCCCGACGGTCACTGTCCGGGCGCCGCGCTTTGCCGATTCCAAGCCGCATGAATGGGAGAGCGGCGCGCCGTGGAACTATGCCGTCCACGGCACCGATGTTTCCAAATACCAGACCTCGGTCGACTGGCCGGCGGCCAAGGCCAGCGGCATCTCCTTCGCCTTCATCAAGGCGACCGAGGGCGGCGATCGCTTCGATGAATACTTCAACGAGCATTGGACCCGGACCAAAGCTGCGGGCGTTCCCCGCGCCGCCTATCACTTCTACTATTTCTGCACCCCGGCTGCCGTGCAGGCGCGCTGGTTCATCCGCAACGTCCCCGTCGATCGCTCGGCGATGCCGCCGGTCCTCGACATGGAATGGAACCCACAATCGCCGACCTGCAGGCTGCGTCCCGACGCCGCCACGGTGCGCGCGGAGATGACCACCTTCCTCGAGATCGTCGAACGCCACTACGGCAAGAAGCCGATCATCTACACCTCGGTCGACTTCTTCGACGACAACGGCCTGGCGGGGTTTCGCGGCTATCCGTACTGGCTGCGTTCTGTCGCCGGCCATCCACGTGAGAAATACGGCAGCCACCCCTTCACATTCTGGCAGTACACAGGAACCGGGATCATTCCGGGCATGACCGGCAAGGCCGACATCAACGTCTTCAACGGCAGTGAAGCCACCTGGAACAAGTGGCTGCGGCAGAACACCCGTTGACACCGGTTCAACGGCAGCACCGCCATGGATCAAATCACTCCAGCAGAGCTTCCGTTGAACCGGTGCAACGGCAGCGAGTCCGTCCGAGATAAGAAGCTCCGCAGAACACTGTTGACACCGGTGCAACGGCAGAGAAGCCGGCGGAATAAGGGGCTGCGGCACAAGAACCGTTGACACCGGGCCTGCCGCCTGCTTTTCGACACAGCCAGCGGTGAAAAGTGCAACCGCCGGCAATTCAGGGCGTTGGGCCTCCGGGGGAGCACAACAACTGCCCGCTATTCGTTTCGAGAGGAAGCTGATGCGACTGCGTTCCAAAGTCCTCGCGGCTGCGCTGACCCTGTGTGCCACGGCCTTGCCGGCGATGGCGCAGGAATGCGGCGGCGACTTCGAGACGTGGAAGCAGGGCGTCGCCGCGGAAGCCAAGGCGGCCGGCGTCGGCACTGCCGGTCTCGACGCCCTTGAAGCGGCAACCTTCGACGACAAGGTGTTGGCACGCGACCGCGCCCAGGGCGTCTTCACCCAAACCTTTGTCGAGTTTTCCAACCGCATGATCTCGGCCTATCGCCTGAAGCAAGGTGCGGCGAACATGAAGAAATACGCGGATGTCTTCGCCCGCGCCGACCAGCAGTTCGGCGTTCAGGCGCCGATCATCGCCGCCTTCTGGGCGCTGGAGACCGATTTCGGCGCCGTGCAGGGCGACTTCCACACGCTGAGCGCCCTGGTGACGCTGTCGCATGATTGCCGCCGCCCGCAACTGTTTCGGCCTCAGTTGATACCGCTTCTGCAATTGATCGATCGCGGCGTGCTGCCGGCCGATGTCAGGGGCGCCTGGGCCGGCGAGATCGGCCAGACGCAGATCCTGCCCTCAGATTATCTGGCACGCGGCGTCGACGGCGACGGCGACGGCAAGATCGACCTGCGCGGCAGCGTGCCCGATGTGATCATGACCACCGCCAACAAAGTGCTGTCGCGCGGCTGGAAACGCGACCAGCCCTGGATCCAGGAAGTCCGCGTGCCCGAAGACATGCCGTGGGACCAGACCGGTCGCACCAACAAGCTGCCGCTGTCGCAGTGGGCGCAATGGGGCGTCACCTACCCCAGCGGCGCGCCGCTGGTCGACAACGGCCTCAAGGCAGGCTTGGCGCTGCCGATGGGCCGTAAGGGGCCCGCCTTCCTAGCTTATGACAATTTCGACGTCTATCTCGAGTGGAACCAGTCCTTCACCTATGCGCTGACCGCGGCCAACCTCGCCGCCAGGTTGGCGGGAGAAAAACAGTTCGATCCGCGCAATCCCGAGACCGGCCTCAACAACGAGCAGATGAAGGCGCTGCAGACCAAGCTGGAAGCCAGGGGCTACGATGTCGGCACTGTCGACGGCATTTTGGGTACCAACACCCGCGAGGCGATCCGCAAGGAGCAGATGCGGCTAGGCTTGCCGGTGGATGGCTGGCCGACGCCGGAGCTTTTGGGGAAGCTTTAGCGAATAGCGAATAGCGAATAGCGAATAGCGAATAGCGAATAGAAGGTAGTCCTTCCTTGCTGCTGTCTCGGCAAATCTTCCCTATTCGCTACTGGCTATTCCCTATTCGCTAATCCGCCATCGTCTCCAAACTGGCAAACCCCTGCGGCGCGTCGCCCTCGTCGAACGGCGTCGTCACCTCGACGAAGGTGTCGGGGTAAAAGCCGTTGAAGCGGGTCCGCAGCGAGAGCGAATAGGCGCCGATATGGCCGATCTCGATCCAGTCGCCGGTATCGACCGTTTCCGGCAGCCAGAACGGCCGCGACAGGATGTCGACGGAATCGCAGGTCGCGCCGCAGACCTTGAACGGCACGATGTTCTTCTCCTCGCCATTGCGCGAGCGGATCGCAGGATCGGGAATGAAGCGCGCCGGCAGCGTGATCTTTCCGGTCCATGAATCCGACAGCGACGCCCAGATGCCGTCATTGATGTAGAGCCGCTTGCCCTTGCGCAGCAGCACCCGCACGATCAGCGACAGGCAGCGCGCCACGATCACGCGGCCCGGCTCGGCCACCAGCGGCATCTGGTCGAACTGATACTCTTTCAGATCGCCCGAAAGCCGCGACATGATCTGGCCGAGCGACGGCATCTCGATCTGCTTGCGGTTGGGGTCATGGCCGTATTCGGCGGGGAAACCGCCGCCGACGTCGAGCCCGGCAATATCGAAGGTCAGCCGGTTGCGCACCCAATCGGCGGAAGCCAGTGCCCGCTCATAGGTGTCGGGATCCTCGATCTGACTGCCGACATGGAAACACAGGCCAACCTTGTAGCCGGTGCGGTTCAGCCGCTCGGCCAGTTCGACGGCATAGGCCGGCCCGGCGCCGAACTTCTTCGACAGTTCGTAGGCGGCATGGCCCTTGGTCTGCACCCGCACGAACACGCTGATCGAGCCCGGATCGATATCGAGCGCCCGCACCACTCGCGTCAGCTTGGTGATCTCGTCCTCGTGATCCAGCGAAATGACGCGGATGGCGTATTTCTCCAGCGCCAGCTTGATGTCCGACTGCGCCTTGACCGGATGCATGTAGAGCATCTCGGCATCGGGAGAGACGGCACGCACGGCAGCGAACTCGCCCGGCGACGCGACGTCGAAAGCCTTGACGCCGGCTTCGACCAGGGTCTTCAGCACGATCTGCTCGCCATTGGTCTTGACCGCATAGGCGGTCTTGCCCGGGAACATGCCCATGAACTGCCTGGCATCCGCCATCAGCACCTGCGGGCGGAAGCAATAGACCGGATCGTCCGGGCGAAGCGCCAGTGCCGCCTCGCGGGCATTCTCGAATCGCTGCATCGACGAATCCTTGATCTAGCCTGCGCACAATTAATCCAAGCTAGCGGCTAATGAAAACAATTCTGTGTCTCGTACGGCTGACGCTGGGGCGCTAGGTCTTGGCGGCAGGCGTTTGCCATCAATCACGTTTCGGGTGGCCCTTGTCGCCGAACCGGATATGGCTTCTGCCTGACTGGCATACGTCTGGGAGGGCGACTCACATGGCAATGGCCGCGACATCCGCACCACGCGGGCCGATGGTGCTCAAGGATTGGGGGCAACTCCTGCTGCTCGGCGCGATCTGGGGCGGCTCGTTCTTCTTCGCGCGCATCGCGGTGGCGGAGCTCCCCCCGCTGGTGCTGGTGCTGTTTCGCGTCGCCATTGCCGCGATTGCGCTGCAGATCTATCTCGGTCTGCGTGGCCCGTCCTTTCGCCTCGCGCTTCCGCATGCCGGCCTGTTCTTCCTGCTGGCGCTCACCAACAATGTCGTGCCCTTCTCGCTGATCTTCGCCGGCCAGACGGAGCTCGGAGCCGGCATCGCCTCGGTGCTCAACGCGACAACGCCGTTCTGGACGTTGATCCTCGCCAACGCGCTGACATCGGACGAAAAGCTGTCCTGGAACAAGCTCGCCGGCATTGCGCTCGGCATCGCCGGCACGGCTGTCATGATCGGCCCCGGCCTGCTTGCCGGGCTCGGCGGCTCGGTCTGGGCCAAATTCGCGCTGATCGGGGCTTCGCTGTCCTATGCCGTCGCGCTGATGGTTGCCCGCCGCTTCAGGGGCGTGCCCTCGCCGATCATCGCCACCGGACAGTTGACGGCATCGACCATCATCATGATCCCGATCGTGCTCTTCACCTACGGTCCATCCGGCCTGTTCTCGGCCTCGCCGCCGGTCTGGGCGGCGGTGCTGGCACTGGCGCTGCTGTCGACCGCCTTCGCCTACATCCTCTATTTCAACCTCGTCGCCTCGGCCGGCGCCACCAATGCCTCGCTGGTCACGCTTGTCGTACCGGCCAGCGCGATGCTGCTCGGCTTCCTGTTCCTTGGCGAGCGGCTGGAACTGTTCGAAATCGGCGGCGTGGTGCTGATCGCGCTCGGCCTCGTCACCATTGACGGGCGGTTGTTCGGCCGACGTTAGAGCGCCGCGCGTCCACTGGACGCGCAAAGGATGCTCTAACCACCCAATTGCCCCCCGCATCGCGAAAGTTGAATTCGGCTTCCGCAGCGGTAGCGCTGCCATGACACGGCAGCGACACGAGTCGGCCACATTTTATTCACAGGCCTGAAGCCGGTTTTTGCTTAGGAGTTTCAAAGCCTAACGGCAAAAGACATGTCGCGGATTTCACAATCACGTCGCAATGCAGCACATTTTCCGCTTGCCTGTGGCACAAATGAACCTAGACTCCGTGACATAGCTCTTTAAGAGGAGGCTATGTCATGGGACTTACGAGGCCTATCAACGCATTGATGATCTGTGCTGCGTTCGCCTTTATCGGAGCCCTTATTATGGGCTTCCTTCCCTGACCGCCAAAGCGGGGAAGACCAGCACCCAAATAGTCCAACCAATTCAAAAGGCCGGGTTTTTCCCGGCCTTTTGTCGTTCAACCCACTCTCATGCCGCAGCTGATCCGGCGGCCGCCGCCTCGTGCGAGCGGATGCCGATCATATGACAGATGGCAAAGACCAGATCGGCGCGGTTCATGGTGTAGAAGTGGAAATCGCCGACACCGCGCTCGACAAGGTCCATCACCTGTTCGGCCGCCACCGCCGACGCCACCAGCGCATGCGTCTGCGGGTCCCGGTCGAGGCCTTCGAAACGCTCCGCCAGCCAGCCGGGCACATGCGCGCCCGCCCTCGCGGAAAAGTTCGCGACCTGCTTGAAACTGTGAACCGGCTGGATACCCGGCACGATCGGGATGTAGATGCCGGCGCGGCGGACGCGCTCGACATAGCGCTCGTAGAGATCGTTGTCGAAAAAGAACTGAGTGATGGCACGCGTCGCGCCATTGTCGACTTTGCGCTTCAGCATCTCGATGTCGGTGGCGAAATCGGGGCTTTGCGGATGTTTTTCCGGATAAGCCGCGACGGAGATGTCGAAATCAGCAATCGCCTTGAGCCCGGCGACCAGTTCCGCGCCGTTCTCGTAGCCACCGGGATGCGGCCGATACGGTCCGCCGACGCCGGAGGCCGGGTCGCCGCGCAGCGCCACGAACCGGTTGATGCCGATCGATTTGTAATCCTGGATGACCGCGTCGACCTCGTCGCGCGTTGCCCCGACACAGGTCAGATGCGCCGCTGCAGGAATACCGGTTTCCGTCAGGATGCGCTTTACAGTGCGCGCGGTGCGCTCTCGCGTCGAGCCGCCGGCGCCGTAGGTCACCGAGACGAATTTCGGCTTCAACGGCTCCAGCCTCGTCACCGTCTCCCACAGCCTCGCTTCCATCTCGTCGGTCTTCGGCGGGAAGAATTCGAAGGAAACCCTGACCTTGTCGCCAATGTCGGGGCGGCGGGAAAAGCGGAACTGGTTCATCAGGCGGTTTCCCTTATCTGCCTTGTGTCGTTGGAAGGATCGGCGATCAAGAGGCGCCGGTCGCGGCCAAGCCAGAGTTTTACGGTGAGCCTGGCCTCGTTGCCGCCACGCGGCTCGAATTCCTGACTGTCTTCAAGATCGAGGCCGGCTTCCGAAAACCAGTCGGCGATCTGCCGGTCGGAAAAGCCGAGCCGCATATGCGCGTGTTCCTCACGCAGGAATTCCAGCGCATGCGGCGCGAAATCGACGATGACCAGGCGTCCGGCCGGACGCAAAAGCCGCGCCGCCTCGTGGATGGCACGGGCGGGATCGTCGAGATAGTGCAGCACCTGATGGATGGTGACGAGATCGAAGGCATCGCGCTCGACCGGCGGTGCGAAGATGTCGCCCTGCCGAACCTGCGCGTTCGAAACGCCTGCCTTGTCCAGATTGGCGCGCGCCACGGTCAGCATCTCGCGCGACATGTCGATGCCGACACCACGCCGATAAAGCGGCGAGAAGATTTCAAGCAGCCGCCCGGTGCCGGTGCCGAGATCGAGCATCGACTGGAACGGCCGCTTGCCGACCAGTTTCAGCATTGCGGCTTCGACGGCGCGGTCCGGCACATGCAGCGATCGGATATGGTCCCAGCTTGCCGCATTCACGGAAAAATACGCGACCGCCCGGTCCTGCCGCTTGCGCTTGACCGAGGCCAGACGCTCAAGATCGCGCTCGACCTGCGGATCGGCGCCGCGAATGCCGGAAACCAGCCCCATGACGAAGTCCCGCGCGGAATCCGCATCCGACAGGCGGAAGAAGGCCCACGACCCCTCCTGGTAGCGGCCGATCAGTCCGGCCTCCAGAAGCAGCTTCAGGTGCCGCGAAACGCGCGGCTGCGACTGGCCGAGAATTTCGGTAAGATCGGAAACCGTGAGGTCACCGCGCGACAGAAGTGCCAGTATGCGCAATCGGCTGGATTCGGCCGCCGCCTTTAACGTATCCACCATAGTGTCGAGCGAGACATGCATCAGCGTATTCTCTTTGAAAAGATATAAACATATGTTTATGTCGATTTTAGCGACCTTGCAAGCGCTATGTCGCTTCCGGACAAGAAAATGCCGCTTGTGTGGCGTTTTAAGAGACGTGGACCATGACTGAAACGCGTGAGATGTTCGAGGCGCGCGAAGGCGAGCAGAGGCTGGAGAACGATCCGGCCTTGATGCCGCCTGATGGCGGGATCGTCTTCATCGGCCGCATTGCCTCGCCATGGACGACGCGCGAAACCTGCCCGAAGAACATGCGCGCCGCGCGCGAGACCGGGCAGAAGGCGGTGCTGACCATCGACACAGCCTACCGAAGTGGCCTGCAGGGGCTGGAGCGCGCCAGCCACGTCATCATCCTATCCTGGCTGCATCATGCGCCGCGGGACCTGATTGTGCAGAAACCGCGCCATGCCGCTGAAGCGAAAGGTGTATTTTCGCTGCGCTCCCCTGCCCGCCCCAACCCCATCGGGCTGCATGTGGTCCGGCTCGTCGCGCTCGACCAACGCACCGGCCGCATCGATCTCGACGCCATCGATGTGCTCGACGGCACGCCGGTCATCGACATCAAACCTTATTTCGCCTCGACCGACGCTATTGCCGAGGCGACCATCGAAGGGCGCGACGAGCCCGATCGGACCCGGCGGTGACGGCGCCGACCGGCCGCCGCCGCGCCATAGCCAAGGCGCTGACCGCTCTTCTGCCGCTGGCTCCCTATGCCGACATGGAGAAGATCCGCACCGACGCCGGCGCGGTCCACATGAAGACCTTGCCGCCGGGCATCGCCGTATGGCTGGCGACGATTGCCCATATCCGCCACATGCACACCGATTACGAGAAACTGCTGAGCGAAGGCTATGACCGCGACTCGGCGCGTTTCTTCGTCATCGAGCAGACCAACATCGTGCTCACCCGCTGGCGCGCAACCCGCCTGCTCGACGCCGACGACGAGGAGGAATGACCACGGCTACTTCCGCTTTAGCACGGCGACCGCATTGTAGGTCTGGCCATCGGCGTGGCCGACCCAAATCCAGGACAGATTGCCCTTGTAAAACCTGACGGTGATGTTGCCTCCGTCGATGCATTTGTCCCGACCGTAGGTGATGTTCTCGTGGTATTCCGCCGAAATGTCGTCCCTTGACGTCTGCGACAGCGATCCGCCGCAGCCGAGTGACGGATAGTCGATCGACGCGCTGCCATCGTTGATGGTCATGGCGATCGCCCAGTCGGCGCCGGCGTCACCCGCCGGGCTCTGGTGGCCATTGCCTACCCAGGTGCCGCTCAGCGACAGCACGTTCACCGCGCAAGGCAGGTTCTGGAAGATCGGAGTCAATTCGCCGCCGGTTTTCTCGCAGCGATAGGTCTGCCCGCCCTGGCACAATTCCTCGCCTTCGCGCGCGCACTGGGCGCGGGCGTCGCCCGCAGCGGCGAACATCATCATTGCCGCTGTGACGGCCCCAAACCTGCCCATTTTCCCCTCCCGTTCAGACCCGGAACGATACGGCAATCGCGATCGAATGTATCGGCCAGATCGTCATGGAGGCCGAACAGCGCCGGGCGGGTGGCTCTATGCCTTCTGCCCAGCGCCGCTAGCCTCTCGCCTGCGTGACAGGAGGCCCCGATGAGCCGGACAATGGCAACACAGGACGAGAAGCGACCGCCCGTCGTCGACGACCGCCATGTCGACCCGCACTCCTATCCCGAGGGGGTCGCTTTCCTCGACGGCCAATACCTGCCGATGTCGCAGGCCAAGATCTCGGTGCTGGACTGGGGTTTTCTGCATTCCGACGCCACCTACGACACCGTGCATGTCTGGAACGGCCGCTTCTTCCGCCTCGATTTGCATCTCGACCGCTTCTTCGGCGGGCTGGAAAAGCTGCGCATGACCATCCCCTTCGATCGCGACGGCGTTACCGAAATCCTGCACAATTGCGTGGCGCTGTCGGGTCATCGCGCCGCCTATGTCGAAATGCTGTGCACGCGCGGCGCCTCGCCGACTTTCAGCCGCGACCCGCGCCAGGCGGTCAACCGCTTCATGGCGTTCGCCGTGCCGTTCGGCTCGGTCGCCAATGCCGAGCAGTTGCAGCGCGGCCTGCGTGTCGCCATCAGCGCCAAGATGCGCATTCCGCCGGCCTCGATCGACCCGGCGATCAAGAACTACCACTGGCTCGATCTGGTGCGCGGCCTCTACGATGCCTATGATCGCGGCGCCGAGACCGCATTGATCCTCGACTTCAACGGCAATGTCGCCGAGGGCCCGGGCTTCAACGTCTTCTGCGTCAGGGACGGCAAGCTGTCGACGCCTTCCATTGGCGTGCTGCCGGGCATAACCCGCCGCACCGTCTTCGATCTCTGCGCCGAACAAGGTCTTGCCGCCACCGCGGCCGATGTCAGCGTCACTGCATTGCGCGAGGCCGACGAGGTCTTCATCACCTCGACCGCGGGCGGCATCATGCCGGTGACCGAGATCGACGGCGCGGCGATCGCCAACGGCAAGGTCGGACCGATCACCAGCCGGCTGATGGCGCTCTATTGGGAGAAGCACGAGGATCCGGCGTGGTCGTCTCAGGTGAATTATCCCTGATAATTCAGGCGTCTTTTTCGAAAGATTCCGGTCGCCTCTGGAAAATCAGAGGACGGACCGTATATGCCCGAAAGCGGAGAGGCCTCCGCTTTCACGCAAAATCACGCCCGCAGGGGCAAGGTCTCCAAGATCATGACATCAAAGGTTTGGTTCATCACCGGATCGTCGAAGGGCTTTGGTCGCGTCTGGGCCGAGGCTGCACTCGCGCGCGGCGACAGCGTCGCGGCCACCGCCCGCGATGCCGGCACGCTCGCCGATCTCGTCGAGAAATACGGCGACAGGATTGCCGCGATAAAGCTCGACGTCACCGACAAGAAAGCCGTCGATGCCGCAGTCGCCGAGGCGCACAAGCGTTTTGGCCGGCTCGACGTCGTCGTCAACAATGCCGGCTACGGCCATTTCGGCGCCATCGAGGAGGTCAGCGAACAGGAAGCTCGCGACCAGATCGAAACCAATGTCTTCGGCGCGCTGTGGGTCACTCAGGCCGCACTGCCGATCATGCGGGCGCAGCGTTCCGGCCACATCATCCAGATTTCGTCGATCGGCGGCGTCAATGCCTTTGCCTCGCTCGGCCTCTACCACGCCTCGAAATGGGCGCTGGAGGCCTTCAGCCAGTCGCTGAGCATCGAGGTCGCGGAATTCGGCATCCATGTGACGCTGGTCGAACCGGGCGGCTTCTCCACCGACTGGGCCGGCCCGTCGGCCAAGATCTCTCAGCCGATCGAGGCCTATGCGCCCGCCCGTGCGAAGATGGCAGAGCGCCGCGCCAATTCCGTTGCCGGCGATCCAGAGGCCACCGGGCCGGCGATGCTGGCCATTGTCGACGCCGCCGAGCCACCGCTCAGGGTGTTCTTCGGCGACGGCGGCCTGCCGATGATACGCCAGGAATACGCCAACCGACTCGCCACATGGGACAAGTGGGACCATGTTTCCGTTATGGCGCAAGGCGCCAAGAAGAACCGCAAAGCTAACGCCTAGTGAGCTTGGCTACGCCGCGACGGCGGCGTAGCTCCTGCCCTCTGGTTGCCGCACAGCTATGCCGAATAGATCCACTGCTCCGGCACGCGCACCGAGATTTCTTCGCGGACCCTGACCGTTCCGGGCTTCTCGACCCAGGCGACGACGCCGCGCAGCCGTTTCGCGACTTTTGGGAACAACAGCGCGCCGGCTTCGACGTCGGCCATTCCGGCATTCTCGGCGATCGACCGGCCGGCGATGCGGCAAGGTCCGTTCTGTACGTCAATCTTGATGGTGACGCCGCCCTTGAAGAACAGCAGCGTGCCGGCCGGCAGCATCGAGAGGTTCGGCACCCCTTCGATCACAAGATTGGCGCCGATCCACTCCGGCCTGATCTCGGCCAGGCCCATGCGTTGGGCAACAACCGCCAGTTCGTCCGCTGCCACTATGGACAATTGCCGTTCGTTGCGCATTTCGGTGCCGCGCGGATACCAGGGCTCGCGCCCGCCCGCGCGGCGTGTCGGTCCGGCATGAAAATCGCCTGCTATGCCATCGAAATCCAGCAGCAATTCGTCCACCGGGCGCGTCTGAAAATGATCCGCCGGCGCCACGTAAAGCGCTGCCGCCTTGGCGGCAAGCTTTCGCGCGGGGATGATTTCGATCGGCTTTTCAGCCTCGGGGAAGAGATCCAGCATGGCGTTCTTTTCTCTCGTCATCCAGCGAATTAGCCGGGCGGACTTCGCGGCGTCCAGTCGAAAGTGCTGATCGTCCGATCAACGTCACCGATGGGATGGCGATCGCCAGGCGAGTGCCGTTCGCACCAGCCTAACGCAACAAGACGTATTGAGCGCCAAGGTGTATTCCGAGCACAGGAACGGAGCGTACTTTTGGGTACGTGAGTTCAGCCCTACCGCGACGCGGGGAAGCGTAGCCATTCGCCGGGCGGCCTCACCTGAATATCGACATACCTAGAGCATCCGCAACAGCGCACCGCCTATCGAATACCCCGCGCCAAAGGCGCAGATCAGGCCGAAATCGCCAGGCTTCATGTCGGCGTGGTTTTCCGACAGCGCGACGATGGCGCCGGCGCCCGCCGTGTTGCCAAGCCGCTCCAGCACCATCGGCGCGCGGTCGTGGTCGACCTCGTGGCCGAACGACAGTTTCAGGATCATCGCATTCATGCGTGCATTGGCCTGATGCAGCCAGAAGCGCCTGATCGCCTGCGGCGTCAGCCCGTGCTCGGCCAGGAATTCGACGATGAATTTCTGCCCGGCAACGGTGACTTCCTTGAACACCTTGTTGCCGACCTGCTTGATCAGATTGCCTTCCAGATTGATCATGTAAGGATCATCCTGGGCGGTGCGGGTGTGATAGCCCAGATTGGTGCGGATGTTGTTCGACATCTGCGTCCAGACGCGCGTGTCGAGCACTTCGAAGCGCCCCGGCCGCTTGTCGCCCTTGGCCAGCCCTTCGACCACCATCGACACCGAAGCGTCGCCGAAGATGAAATGCGTCTGCCGGTCGCGAAAATTGAGATGGCCGGTGATGATCTCGGGCGTCGTCACCAGAATGCGCTTGTGCGCGCCCGACCGCACCAAATTGACGGCTATGTGCAAGGCGGCCGCCGCCGAAGAACAGCCAAGCCCCATGTCAAAGCCCGCGCCCTTCGTCCCCAGCGCCTCCTGCATTTCGATGGCGATCGCCGGATAGGGCCGCTGGTGATGCGAGGCCGAGCAGATCACCAGGTCTATATCCGACGGCTGCAGCCCGGCATGGTCGAGGGCCTTCTTCGCCGAGGCTATGCCGAACTCGGCCTCCAGCGACAGCGCATCGTCGGGCCGTGCGGGAATGCGCGGCGCCATCCGGGTCGGGTCGAGGATGCCCTCGCGCTCGATCACATGACGGGTGCGCACGCCCGAGGCGTGGACGATGAAGTCGCTGTCCGATTTCGGCAGCGGCGGCTCGCCAGTATCCTGGCGACGCGCGTTTTCCAGGTCGACCCAGGCATTGAAGCTGGCGACCAGTTCTTCATTGGTGATTGTGGGTTCGGGGATCTCAACGCCGATGCCGCTGATGATGACGCGATGCATGTCCAGTCCGTCCCATCCGCAGGCGTTGCGGGCTTCATGTGGGCGCCGGAACGCTCCGGCGCAACAGTTTTCTCACCGAGGCGGTTTACGCCGGCTTAAACCAAAGATCTGGGCCGACTGAAGCCGATCCCTCGACATGGCCACAGCCAAAGCCAAGCGGCCCTAAGGCGCCGCGCGACATGGATAATCAAGCTCGTTTTGCGACAATGAAAATGCGCGGAAAGCGCAAGAGCACCTTGCCATCAGCCGTCTTCTGATAGGCCTTGGCGATCTTGGCCGTGTAACATTCGAGGAACATCGCCCTCTCCTCGGCGTCCAGCGGATCGAGGAACGGCTTCAGGCCCGTCGATTTCACCCATTCGACGATCGCCTGCGCGTCGGCAAGCGGATGGTTGTAGATGGTGTGCCAGATATCAAGCCGGTCGCTGAGCGGCGACAGCAGGTCATAGTAGAACGACACCGGCGGCAACGGCCCGCGTGCCGCGCCCTTGAGCTTTTCGGCAAATGGCATTTCGGCGGCGGTCTCCCGCATCAGGCGGTGGGAGTCCTCGCCCAGATTGTCGGGCATCTGGACGGCAAGCGCACCGCCTGGGGCGAGGAAGCCCATCAGCCGCTGGAACACCGCCGGATGGGTAGGCAGCCATTGGAACACAGCATTGGCGAAAATCACGTCGACCGGCTCCGCCGGCTGCCATTCGGAGGCATCGGCGAGATCAAAGGTGACCTCGGGCAGGCGCGCCCGCGCCTTCTCGATCATGTCGGGCGAAGTGTCGAAGCCGCTCACCTCAGCATCCGGCCAGCGCTCGACAAGCAGTTCGGTCGAGTTGCCAGGCCCGCAGCCGATGTCGACGACCCGGCGCGGGAAGTCCACCGGCACCTGCGCGACCAAATCCCGCGCGGGCCGCGTGCGCTCGTCTTCGAATTTCAGATATTGGGCGGCGGACCAATCAGCCATTTGAGCTCCTCATGCTGGTTGAGATCGCCGCCCTAAAACCCCTTACCGCGTCAGCCTCTTGTAGGTCATGCGGTGCGGGTTGACGGCATCCGGCCCGAGGCGGCGGATCTTGTCCTGCTCGTAATCCTCGAAATTGCCTTCGAACCATTCGACATGGCTGTCGCCCTCGAAGGCGAGGATGTGCGTCGCCAGGCGATCGAGGAACATACGATCGTGCGAGATGATGACGGCGCAGCCGCCGAAGTTTTCCAGCGCGTCTTCGAGTGCGGCCAGCGTTTCCGTATCGAGATCGTTGGTCGGTTCGTCGAGCAGCAGCACATTGCCGCCGGTCTTCAGCATCTTGGCCAGATGCACGCGGTTGCGCTGACCGCCGGACAGATTGCCGACCTTCTGCTGCTGGTCGCCGCCACGGAAGTTGAACGACGCGCAATAGGCACGCGTGTTGGCTTCGAACTTGCCGAGCTTGACCACTTCGGCGCCGCCGGAAATCTCTTCCCACACCGTCTTTGACGGATCGAGCGCATCGCGGCTCTGGTCGACATAGCCGAGCTTGACCGTTTCGCCGACGCGCACAGAACCCGCATCCGGCTTTTCCTGGCCGGTGATCATGCGAAACAGCGTCGTCTTGCCGGCGCCGTTCGGGCCGATGACGCCGACGATGCCGCCGGGCGGCAGCTTGAATTCCAGGCCGTCGATGAGCAGCGTGTCGCCAAAGCCCTTCGACAGGCCTTCCGCCTCGATCACCACATTGCCGAGCCGCTCGCCATGCGGAATGACGATCTGCGTATCGCTCGGACGCCGCTTGTCGGCTGCATCCAAAAGATCCTGGAACGCCTGGATACGCGCCTTGGACTTGGTCTGGCGAGCCTTCGGGCTCGACTGGATCCATTCGCGCTCGCGGCCGATGGCGCGCTGGCGGGCATCGTCCTCGCGGCCTTCCTGCTTGAGGCGCTTGGCCTTGGCTTCGAGGTATTTGGTGTAGTTGCCCTCATAAGGAATGCCGCGGCCGCGATCGAGTTCGAGGATCCAGCCGGTGACATTGTCGAGGAAGTAGCGGTCGTGGGTGATGATCATCACGGCGCCCGGATAGGCACGCAGATGCTTTTCCAGCCACGCCGTGGTCTCGGCGTCGAGATGGTTGGTCGGTTCGTCGAGCAGCAGAAGGTCGGGCTGGCGCAGCAGAAGCTGGCAAAGTGCGACGCGGCGGCGTTCGCCGCCCGAAAGCTTGGTGACTTCCGAATCCTTGGGCGGGCAGCCCAGCGCTTCCATCGCCATCTCGACCTGCTGTTCGAGATCCCAAAGGTTGAGCCGGTCCATTTCGTCCTGGAGCTTGGCCGACTCGTCGGCCGTCTCGTCGGAATAGTTCATCATCAATTCGTTATAGCGTTCGATGACGGCAGTCTTGGCGGCGACACCTTCCATGATATTTTCGAACACGGTCTTGTCCGGATCGAGCGCAGGCTCCTGCGCCAGGTAGCCGACAGTGGCGCCTTCGGCCAGCCAGGCTTCGCCGTTCCACTCCTTGTCGAGCCCGGCCATGATCTTGAGGATCGTCGACTTGCCCGAACCGTTGGGGCCGAGGATGCCGATCTTGGCGTCGGGATAGAAGGAGAGATGGACATTCTCGAGCACCTTCTTGGTGCCATAGGCCTTGTTGAGGCCGGCCATGTGATAGATGAACTGGCGTGCCACGCGCGCTTTCCCTGAAAAACTGACTGGCCCAGAAAACTGACTGGATCTGTCGAATTGAGTGGAGGTTGGCCGCTATGTAGGCGATGCGGCGGCGAACGGCAATCGCTTTTGCCATATCTGCCCGGTCACACGCGGAAGTGTCCGCCAATCGCCGAAGTTTTCCACCAGCACGAAGCGTGCTGAAATCTCCGGTTAACTCTTCGGCGTCAAAACAGGATCGGAGTGGAATCGCTCGCTATTCGCGATTTCGAGAAAGAGATCGGGTCGACGGCATTGCTGAACAGTTTCCTGCTCCTTGCCGAAGCGGTCGTCTACTTCAGCGTCATGGTGACGCTTTTCCGCTTCAGACGGCGTATCGGCCTCGGCGTATTCGTCTGCGCGCTCGGTGTCATGCACTTCCTCGAGACCTATCTCGCCAGCGTCTTTTACGTCGCTCTGCCGTTCGGCATGGTCTCGCCTGGCTCGGCGGTGCTGTTTTCCGGCAAGCTGGTCATGCTTTTGCTGCTCTATATGAAGGAGGACGCTGCAACCGTGCGTCAGCCGATCTACGGCCTGCTGCTCGGCAATGCGCTGATGATCGGGCTGGTGCTGCTGCTGCGCCTGCACGTCATCGCGGCACTTCCCGACGGCAGGCTTCCAGACATCGGCTTCATCGACCAGATGGGTTGGCTGATGGTGTGGGGCACGACGCTGCTGTTCGTCGATGCCATCCTGATCATCCTGCTCTACGAAAAGCTTGGTCGGTATCTTCGCAAGGCGCCGTTCGCGCGCATCCTGATTTCGGTCGCTTGCGTGCGGACCTTCGACCAGGCCGGTTTTTTCACCGCCCTGCATTTCGTTGCCGGCGCGCCGATAGCCGTCTTTTTCGGCGGCTGGTTCGCCAAGATGGCGGCGGCGGTGACCTTCAGCACCATGCTCGTTGCCTATCTCAAATGGTTTGAGGAGCGCCAGGTCACTGCGCCGCGCGGATTGACCGATATCTTCGATACGTTGACCTATCGCGAACGCTACGAGGCGCTGGTCGAACATGTCGGCCGTGACGGGCTGACCGGCCTGCTGCACCGCGGGCGCTTCGACGCCGACGGTGAAGCCGCCGTCCAGGTCAGCCTGCGCACCGCCAGGCCGCTCAGCCTGCTGATCATCGATGTCGATCATTTCAAATCGATCAACGACCGTTTCGGCCATGCCGAAGGCGACAAGGTGTTGAAGGCCGTTGCCGCGCTGCTGCGCGAGGTCGCCAGTCCCGAGGACCAGGTGTTCCGCATCGGCGGTGAGGAATTCGCCATACTCAGTTCTTGTCCGCACTCGGTCGCCAGGCTGCTTGGCGAAAGCATTCGCCATGCGATCAAGGCTTCAGCGGCCACCAGTCGATTCGAGTTCACCGTCAGCACCGGCGTTTCCAGCGTCAGCGAAACCACGCGCTGCCTAGCCGACCTGTTCGCGCTTGCCGACCAGCGTCTCTACAAGGCGAAGTCGACCGGCCGCGACCGCGTCGTCGGCGAGCCGGGCGGCCACGAAGCCGACACGGCCGCTGCATGGACAAAGTCCGCGCGGATTTAGTTCGTTACGACTTCCTCTGCCGTCGAATGCCCGTCACGGTTGAAACCGCCATCAGCGCGATCGCCAGCCATTTCAGCGCCGTGATAATCGGCCCGGCCTCGATATCGTAGGCAATGAACAGCAGGATGCCCGGCACCAGCAGGCCGCATAGGATCATCATGATGCGGTTGATCTGCCACGAGACTTTCGACGCCAACGCCTCGTCGCCGGGCGCGGAAACAAGTGCTGCTCGCATCGTCTTGCCGCCGACCAGCATGGCCGAAAGACGCATCGAGATCGGCAGGCCGAGCCCGATGATCAAGAAAGCGCAAGCGGCCAGCAGCGAGGAGAATTTCAACGCGCTGGTGTCCGCCGGCACCGGAAACAGCAACGTCGCCAGCGGCAGGAAGGCGCCGAAAATGCCGATCGCCGCGATAATGATGAAGATCACCGCATTGACGATCGTGAACAGCTGGTACGTGCCGACGCCGATCGGTTCGGAGAGCGTTCGCATGCGTGCCCATTCGGCGTCGGTATACGAAAAGCCCGGCCATTCCATGCGGGCATCGTTTATCGAGACCATGCCCTTGGCCCAGAAAGCCAGCCGCGCCAGCGCGCTGCTCGTCATGCCATCCATTGCCGCCCCCGCCAGAATGATGCGCTCGCAGCATAGCACCAGGGCACGGCAGGGCGACAGTCCGGTACCTCTGTTGAGAGTTACTGGAAGCCGATCGCGTCGACATTGCCGGTTGGGCAGCCGGCCTTGTTGGTCGGCACCGAAGCCAGCAGCAGGTCCTTGAGCGCGCTGTTCGGGCCGATCGGACCGGCGAGGCCGAGCGTCAGTTCGCCGATCAGCCGCCTGCCGCTCGACGGATCGATGACACAGGACACACGCACCCGGTCGCCTGCCCCCGCGCCGAAGGCAGTGTCGAAAGCGCCGCGAATCTGGTCCGCCGTCAGCTTGCCGCCGATGTTCTTGGCAAAGAGATCGCGCACCGGCGAGCTGTTCACCGCGCGCATCAGGTTGAGCGCGTCGGAGAAATAGTCCTGCTGGCTCTTGCCGTAGCAGGTGCCGTGCTTGATCCATTCATGCCGCTCGAGGTGGGAGGCCGTTCCAGGCATCACCTGATCGAGCTCCGTGCGGGTGTTGGCGTCCAGATTGACCGGCGGCAGGTCTTTCCAGTGGGCCGGATTGTCGTTGGCCTTGTCGCTCGCCGTCGCCTGGCAATAGAAATTGCCGTTCGGCTGCGGCCACAACCCATGCAAGGTGAAATGCGTCGCGTCGAAATCACCGGCGTTCTGCGCCTTGCATTCGGTCTTGTTCGACTTTGTCTCGCAAAACGCCGGCTGCCAGCTCAGCGCGAAGACGTATTCGGGTTTTCCCGACGCCGCCGGCTTGCCTTGGCCGTCAGGTGCGGCCGGCACGGTCGCCGCGCTGCTGCCGGAAACATGGCCGCAACTGACCTTCACCCAGCGGCGCTCCGGATCGGCGCCCGGCACCAGGATAAGGTAGTGCGTCGGCGCATCCTTGTTGCCGGCAAGCAGCTGGTAGCTCTTCCCGGCATCGGTCGAGACATTGCCGGGGTTCTTGCCGTTCTTGATCGCTTGCGTCGCCGGACAGGCAGCGTCGGCGACGAAGCTGCCGCTCATCTTGACGTCGGCACGCGCCGCCCCGGCCAGCGACGCCGCCAGCATGGCCAATCCGAAAATGACAGCACTACGCATGGAAAATCCCCGGCTGGACAAGTGGGCGACAGACTGAAGCTGTCTCCATGTCAGAATTGCGATATTTTGCTGGCCAAACGCAAGAAACATCGTCGCGAAAAGCGGGTTTGCCGGATTGACGCATAATGTGGGCCGGCGCAAACAAAGCCAACGACGATAATGCAAGGGCGGGACCAGGCGGCATGTCATTCAGCCAGCAGCGCGTGGTTGCCTCGCCGACCGGTGCCGAGCTCAATCTTTTCGTCAGGCAGGCCGACGGCCGGGCACGCGCCGTCGTCCAGATCAATCATGGATTGGCCGAGCACGCAGCGCGCTATGCCCGCTTTGCCGATTTTCTTGGCTCCCGCGGCTTCCACGTCTATGTCCACGATCATCGCGGCCATGGCGCGACCAAAGCCCCCGACGCGCCGCTCGGCAGATTTGCCGACAGGGATGGCCCCGCCAAGGTGATCGCCGATATCGGCGCCATCCATGACCTCATCGCCAGCGAACAGCCAAACAGACCGGTCATCCTGTTTGGTCATTCGATGGGCGCATCCGTGGCGTTGAATTTCCTTTTAAGTCATTCGCCCCGCGTCCATGCCGCCGCGATCTGGAACGGCAATTTCTCTCAAGGCCTGCTCGGGCAGGTGGCGCTGGGCGTCCTTGCCTGGGAGAGAATGCGGCTCGGCTCCGACGTGCCATCGCGTCTGCTGCCGAAGCTCACCTTCCAGGCTTGGGGCAAGGCGGTGCCCAACCACCGCACATTGTTCGACTGGCTGTCGCGCGACGAGGCGGAAGTGGCGAAATACATCGCCGATCCGCTCTGCGGCTGGGATGCTTCGGTGTCGATGTGGCGCGACGTCGTCGGCATGGCGCTGAACGGCGGCAAGGATGCCGGCTTTGCCGGTATCCGACGCGACCTGCCCATCAGCATCGTCGGCGGCGAAAGGGATCCCGCCTCGGATTATGGCAAAGGGATCACGCATCTTGCCAGCCGCATGCGCGCCATGGGCTTTTCGAATCTGGTTTCAAAGGTTTACGCCGACACCCGCCACGAAAGCCTGAACGAGGTGAATCGCGACATCATCATGGATGATTTCGCCATTTGGGCCGACGAAGTCCTCAAAGCGTGACGGATTGGCCCATTGCAAGAGCCGTGACAGCCGTTGCAGGGCTTGATAGAGGCTCTGGTTTCGCAGCAATCACGGTGATTGCGGCAATCACGGTGATTCATGGCTGAGCCCCCGCTGAAAGGCGTCCGCGTCGTCGAACTCGCCCGCATCCTTGCCGGGCCATGGGCCGGGCAGTTGCTCGCCGATCTCGGCGCCGATGTCATCAAGGTCGAGAGCCCCGATGGCGGCGACGACACCCGCAAATGGGGCCCGCCCTTCGTCATGGGCAAGGACGGCGAGAACCTGTCGGCCGCCTATTACCATTCCTGCAATCGCGGCAAGCGCTCCATCGCCATCGATTTCTCGACGCCGGAAGGCGCGGAGACCGTGCGCCGGCTGGTCGCCACCTCGGACGTGCTGATCGAGAACTTCAAGCTCGGCGGCTTGAAGAAATACGGCCTCGACTATGACAGCCTGCGCCAGATCAACCCGCGCCTCGTCTATTGCTCGATCACCGGCTTCGGTCAGGACGGACCCTATGCGCCGCGCGCCGGCTACGACTTCATCATCCAGGCCATGGCCGGCATGATGTCGATCACCGGCGAGGTCGGCCGCGAGCCGCAAAAAGCGGGCGTCGCCATCTCCGACATCTTCACCGGCCTTTATTCGGTCATCGCCATCCAGGCAGCATTGCGCCATGCCGAGCAGACCGGCGAAGGCCAGCACGTCGACATGGCGCTTTTCGACACCCAGATCTCGGCGCTCGGCAACCAGAATTTGAACTATCTCGTCTCCGGCCAATCGCCGGTGCAGATGGGCAATGCGCATATGAACATCGCCCCGTATGAGGTGGTGCCGGTCCGGGACGGGCACATCATCCTGGCGGTCGGCAATGACGGCCAGTTCGCCAAATTCTGCGCCGCTGTCGGACTGGACGACCTGCCTGCCAATCCCGACTTCGCCACCAATCCCGCCCGGGTCGCCAACCGGGTCAAGTTGCGCGAGCGCATGATCGAGGCGCTGAAGATTTTTGACCGCGATCCGCTGCTGGCCAAGCTGGAAGCGGCCGGCGTGCCGGCGAGCCCGATCAACACGATCGGCCAGATGTTTGCCGATCCGCAGACGATCGCGCGCGGCATGCGGCTCGATCTCGACGACGGCCATGGCAATCTTCTGCCTTCGGTGCGTGCGCCGATGGTGATGTCCGGCACGCCGCTGGTCTATGAGCGCCCCTCGCCACGCCTGGGCGAGCACACGCAAGAAATCCTTGCCGAACTGGAGAAGTCTGGACAATGAAGACCGGCGGACAACTCATCGTCGACGCGCTCGAAGCCAACGGCACCGACCGCATCTATTGCGTGCCGGGTGAATCCTATCTGGCAGTGCTCGACGCGCTGCACGACTCTGCGATCCGCACCATCGTCTGCCGCCAGGAAGGCGGTGCCGCCATGATGGCCGATTGCCATGGCCGCCTGACCGGCAAGCCCGGCATCTGCTTCGTCACCCGCGGCCCCGGCGCCACCAACGCCTCGGCCGGCATCCACATCGCCATGCAGGATTCGATACCCGTCATCCTGTTCATCGGCCAGGTCGCCAGCCACGCCAAGGAGCGCGAAGCGTTCCAGGAGGTGGACTATAAGAGGTTCTTCGGCGACATCGCCAAATGGGTGGTCGAGATCGACGACGCCTCGCGCATCCCCGAATTCGTCACCCGCGCTTTCGCGGTGGCGACATCGGGCCGTCCCGGCCCGGTGGTGATCTCGCTGCCCGAAGACATGCTGACCAGTATCGTCGAAGCGGCCATCGCCTTGCCGCACACGCCGGTTGAGACACGGCCGGGCGAAGCGGAGCTCGATGCGCTGGAAAAGCTGCTGGCCAAGGCCAAGCGGCCGTTCGTCATCCTCGGCGGCACGCGCTGGGACGCCGAGGCGGTTGCACAAATGCGCACGATCGCCGAGGCTTGGTCGCTGCCGGTCGGCTGCTCCTTCCGCCGCCAGATGCTGTTCGATCATCTGCATCCGAACTATGCCGGCGATGTCGGCATCGGCATCAACCCGAAGCTGGCCACAGCGATCAAGCAGGCCGATCTCGTGCTGCTGATCGGCGGCCGCATGGGCGAAATGCCCTCGTCCGACTACACGCTGCTGAAAAGCCCCTATCCCGACCAGACGCTGGTGCATGTCCATGCCGACGCCGGCGAGCTCGGCCGCGTCTACCGCCCGACACTGGCGATCAACGCCTCGCCGTCCGCCTTCATCGAAGCTTTCGCCAAGCGCAAACCGGCCTCGGAGCCGACTTGGGCAGCCGAGACGCCAAAGCTGCATGCCGCCTATCTGGACTGGTCGACGCCACCGGAAGGCGGCCCCGGCTCGGTCCAGATGGGCCCGATCATGAACTACCTCGAAAAGATGTTGCCCGACGACGCCATCCTCACCAACGGCGCCGGCAACTACGCCACCTGGGTGCATCGTTTCCACCGCTTCCGCCGCTTCGCCACTCAAGGTGCGCCGACGTCAGGCTCGATGGGCTATGGCACGCCTGCGGCCGTCGCCGCCAAGGAGCTGTTCCCGGAGCGCACCGTGGTCGCTTTCGCCGGCGACGGCTGCTTCCTGATGAACGGGCAGGAATTCGCCACCGCCGTGCAGTATGACCTGCCTATCATTGTGGTCGTCGTCAACAACGGCATCTACGGCACCATCCGCATGCACCAGGAGCGCGAATATCCCGGCCGCGTCGTCGCCACCGATCTCAAGAACCCCGATTTCGCGGCCTTGGCCCGCGCCTATGGCGGCCATGGCGAAACGGTCGACAAGACCGCCGATTTCGCTCCCGCCTTCGAACGTGCCCGCGCCAGCGGCAAGCCGGCGATCGTGGAAATCCGCCTCGACCCCGAAGCGATCACGCCGACGAAGACGATGACGCAGATACGCGACAAGGCGTAGTCCAAACAAAAAAAGAGGCGGTCGCCCGCCCCTTTTTGTCATGCGGCTTGCGCTACTTGGCGGTCTCGATCTGTCCGCGGATTTCGCCGTCCTTGTTGGCTGCCGTGTGCACGTTGACATAGTCCTTGCCGCCCATCAGGTCGGCGGCCTGCGCGTCGGTCAGCACGGCCGATCCCTTGATCGGGCTCTTGAGCTTGCCCTTGAACGGGATCGCCACCCCGGCGTTTTCACCCATCGCGGCTGGGCCGTGAATATGCCCGGCGGTCGCCGGCCCGCTCAGCCCGGAATATTTGACGTTCCAGCTGAGTTTCTTCGTGGCCGTGTCGAAGGTAAGAGCTGCGGTGCCCTTGCCTTTCGTGGTCACCGGCGGGTTCTGCTGGGCGCCGTCGAGCGTCGCTTTCAGCTTCACCGTCTCCGCCAGGGCCGGCGCTGCCGTAAGGAAGGACACCGAGATGGCCAGTGCCGAAAGCATCGGCGCCAAGGATTGGATACGCATGAGAATCTCCGTTTGCTGATGACATCCAGCCACGGCTCCCCGGCGCGCGGATGTATCGGCACAAGGCTTATAAGAGCGAATGGCTGCGCGCGAGTAACACTTACGTGCAGACTAATGGACCGCGCGATACCGGCGGCGTCAGACGGCTGCCAGCGCCTGCGTCAGGTCGGCGATCAGATCATCCGGGTGCTCCACGCCGATCGACAGCCTGACCGTGGTCTCCAGCACGCCGATGCGTTCGCGCACCTCGAAGGGTATGCCCGAATGGGTCATGGCCGCGGGGTGGCTGGCCAAGGATTCCGTTCCGCCCAGGCTCACCGCCAGCTTGAAGATCTGCAGGTTGTTGAGAAAGGCGAAAGCCGCCTTCTCGCCGCCCTTGATATCGAAGGAGAAGGTCGAGCCGGCACCAGTGCATTGCGCCCTGTAGGTGCGGCCAGCCGGCGTTTCCTCGCCCAGGAACGGAAGGTAATGCACCTTCTCGACCTTGGCATGGTCGCGCAGGAATTCGGCGACCAGGCGCGCATTGTCGTTGGCCCGCTCCATGCGGATCGACAGCGTCTCCAGCGAGCGGCCAAGCATCCAGCAGGAATGCGGGTCGAGCTGCGTGCCGATCGCGCCGCGCAGCGCCTTGATCGGCTTGGTGACCGCCTTGCTGCCCATGGCGGCGCCCGCGATGAGATCGGAATGGCCGCCGACATATTTGGTCAGCGAATAGACGGACACGTCGGCGCCATGTTCGATGGGCCGCTGGAAAACCGGGCCGAGCAGCGTGTTGTCGCACACGACGATCGGCGTCGACCCTTGGCTAGCGCCGATCTCGTCGGCGATCTTCCGCATCAGCGCGATATCGACCAGGCTGTTGGTCGGGTTTGACGGCGTTTCGATCAGGATGACCGACACGCGGCCCTTCGCGACGGCGGCGTCGGAGGCCGTGCGCACCGCTGCCTCATCGACGCCATCTACGAAACCGACCGCGCCGATACCGAAGCCGGAGAGCGTGCGCGTCAACAGCGTCTCGGTGCCGCCGTAAAGCGGCTGCGAATGAAGGATGACGTCGCCCGGCCTGATATAGGCGAGCAGCGTGGTGGCGATCGCCGACATGCCGGATGAAAACAGGATGCAGGCATCCGCCCCCTCATAGATCGCCAGCCGGTCCTCGACGATCTCGCTGTTGGGATGGTTGAAGCGCGAATAGACCAGGCCCGACGCCGTGCCGCTCGGCGGCTCCTTGCGGCCGGAGGTGTAGTCGAAGAAGTCGCGTCCTTCTTCCGCCGACTTGAACACGAAGGTCGAGGTCAGGAACACCGGCGGCTTGACCGCGCCCTCCGAAAGTTGCGGATCGAAGCCATAGCTCAGCATCAGCGTCTCCGGGTGGAGCTTGTGGTTGCCGATATGGGTTTTCGACGGGCGTGGCGCGGTCATGAGCTTTCCTGCCTGTTCGAGTGACATAGTGAACGGCAATTTATGCGATCCCGTTCCGCCAGTCCTTGCTATTTTTGGGCTCTCATGGCTGCATTCCCGCAACAAATTGCCCGGAGAGACGGAAAGTGCAGCAGAAGATAGCCGATGATTTCGACCGCAGGATCCTGCGCGAACTGCAGGCCGACGCCCGCATCACCAACAATGAGCTTGCCGAGCGGATCGGCCTGTCGCCGTCGCCCTGCCTGAGACGGGTGCGGCGGTTGGAGGAGACCGGCGTCATCAGGGGCTACACCACCCTGGTCGATCCCTCAGCCTTCGGCTGGAGCATGGTCGCCATCGCCACCATCCGGCTCAGCCGCCAGAACGAGGACGAGATCGTCATGTTCGAGGACGCGATCCGCGGCTGGGACGAGGTGCTGGAATGCCACCTCGTCACCGGTTCGCGCGACTATGTGCTGAAAGTAGTGACGGGAAGCCTCGAACAATACGAGCGCTTCATCAAGGAAAAGATCGCGCGGCTGAAATGCGTCGCCTCGATCGAGACCAGCTTCGTCATGAACACCATAAAGGAACGGCGCCTCTAGCATTTCTGCCGGAGGCGCCGTGTTGAAATATCTAGACGTTACCGAATAGGCTTACTTGACCGCCTTGTCCGTGATGGCGGTGGTGTAGGCGCCGGTCGGCTCCTTGGTGATGATCTTCTGGTCGAGCAACGCCTTGGCGGTGCGCTCGTAGGTCGCCGGGTCGAGCTTGCCGTCGGCATTGTCGATCAGCTTGGCGACTTCGCTCATCATGCGCTTCTGGTGGTTCTCGTCCTGGCCGCCGCCGTCCATGACGATGCCAGCGGCTTCGTCATTGTTGTCGATGGCGTATTTCCAGCCCTTCATCGAGGCGCGCACGAAACGCACCATCTTGTCTTCGAAGGCCGGGTCCTTGAGCTTGTCTTCGGACGCATAGAGCCCGTCCTCAAGCAGGTCGTTGCCCATGGCCGAGTAGTTGAACACGGTCAGCTGTTCCGGCTTGTAGCCGGCGTCGATCAACTGCCAGTACTCGTTGTAGGTCATGACCGAGATGCAATCCGCCTGCTTCTGGATCAGCGGCTGCACGTCGAAGCTCTGCTTCAAGACGGTGACGCCGTCCGGGCCGCCGTCTGTCTTGAGGCCGAGCTTGTTCATCCAGGCGTAGAACGGATACTCGTTGCCGAAGAACCAGACGCCTAGTGTGTGACCCTTGAAGTCGGCTTCGGTCTTGATCGGGCCGTCCTTCGGGCAGACCAGCTCCATGCCTGCCTTCTTGAACGGCTGGGCGATGTTGACCAGCGGCACACCCTTTTCGCGGGCGGCCAGCGCACCGCCCATCCAGTCGACGATGACATCGGCGCCGCCGCCGGCGATCACCTGCTCGGGCGCGATATCGGGACCGCCCGGCTTGATGTCGACGTCGAGACCTTCGGCCTCATAGAAACCCTTTGCCTTGGCGACATAGTAGCCGGCAAACTGAGCCTGCGTGACCCATTTCAGCTGCAACGTCACCTTGTCGGCGGCCATTGCCTGGAACGCGGCGAGCGACATCGCGCCGGCCAGAACGGGAATAATCAGTCTTTTCATTTTTTTACCCTCTGAAGTTAGTGCCCTAAACCCACCGCCCCTATCCACCACGGACAGAGGGATGCCAAAACGTGACGGCTCTTTCGACAAGAGCGACCACGCCATAAAAGACCGAACCCGCAAGTGCTGCAACTGCGATTTCGGCCCAGACCATGTCGATGTTCATCCGCCCGACCTCGGTCGAGATGCGGAAGCCCATGCCGACGACGGGCGTGCCGAAGAACTCGGCGACGATGGCGCCGATCAGCGCCAGCGTCGAGTTGATCTTCAGCGCGTTGAAGATGAAGGGAGCAGCGGCCGGCAGCCTGAGCTTCAGCAGCGTCGGCCAGTAGCCCGACGCATAGGTGCGCATCAGGTCGCGCTCCATATGGCCGGAGGCGGCCAGACCGGCGACCGTGTTCACCAGCATCGGGAAGAAAGTCATGATGATGACAACAGCCGCCTTGGACTGCCAGTCGAAGCCGAACCACATCACCATGATCGGGGCGACGCCAATGATCGGCAGCGCCGAGACCATGTTGCCGATAGGCAAGAGGCCGCGCCGCAGGAACGGCACACGGTCGGCGAGGATTGCGGTGATGAAGCCGGCGCCGCTGCCCACCACATAGCCGAAGATCACCGCCTTGAAGATGGTCTGCCGGACATCCGCGCCGAGCACCGGCAGCGAACCGGCGATGCGCGCGCCGATTGCGCTTGGCGGCGGCAACAGGATGAAGGGAATGCCGGCGCCACGCGTCACCGCTTCCCAGATGATCAGTATCCAGGCGCCGAAGATGGCCGGGATGATCAGGCGCAGCGCGGTGCGAGCCCAGCTTGCCATCGGGCGAAGGCCCGACAGGACGGCGACGCAGCGCCAGCCAAGCAGCCAGGCACCCGTGAGCAGCAGGAAATAGGGCGCCCGTGCCAGGCCCTCGAAGCCGGTGATGCCGCCAATCAGCAGCCAGGCGGCCAGATGCGCGCCGATGAAAAGCACAACCGCTTCGACGACGGACGGTATTCTGGCCATCGAGATCAAAGCAGCGAGAAGCAGCACGCCGAAGATCAGCCAGTTCGTCGCCACATAGGGATACATCAACGTCCCTGCGGGCTGCGCCAGTGCATCCACTTTCGGCGCGGCGATCGGGCCGAGCGCGACCGCGATCAGGCACAGCACGATCGCCGACACCGCCTGCCAGGAGGGTTTCAGCCAGTTCATGCCGGCCTCCCGCCCATGGCGCGGTCGACGAGGCGCCCGGCAATGCCGACAACCATGACCAGAAGTGCCGCCACCACAGACCCAGCAACCAGCGCAGACCAGATGTCGATGGACTGGCTGTAATAGGCGCCCGCCAAAAGCTTGGCGCCGATGCCGGCGACCGCACCGGTCGGCAATTCGCCGACGATGGCGCCGACCAGGCTTGCCGCCACCGCCACCTTCATCGAGGTGAACAGGAACGGCACCGAGGCCGGCACACGCAATCTCCAGAAGGTTTGCGCACGACTGGCATTGTAGGTGTGCATCAGGTCGAGATGCATGATCTCGGGTGAGCGCAGCCCCTTCACCATGCCGACAGTCACCGGGAAGAATGACAGATAGGTCGAGATCATCGCCTTCGGGATCAGGCCGCTGATGCCGATCGCCCCCAGCACGACGATGATCATCGGCGCCACCGCCAGGATGGGAATGGTCTGCGAGGCGATGATCCACGGCATCAGGCTGCGGTCGAGCGTCGCCACATGGACAATGCCGACCGCAATGATGATGCCGAGCGCGGTGCCGAAGGCAAAGCCGAGCAGCGTCGACGACAGCGTCACCCAGGCATTGTAGACCAGGCTGCGGTTCGAGGTGATAGGCCGCAGGAAGGTGTTCTCGAAGAAATTCACCGCCACCTGATGCGGCGCCGGCAATGTCGGCTTCGGCTGCGACAGCGTCTTGCCGATGAGTTCGCTGAACGTGGAGGTCTCACCGGCGCGACGGTCGAGATCGCGCTGGAACGGCGCGTTGAGGATGACAGCGAAGACATACCAGAGCACGACCACCCCAGCGAGGATCGAGGTGACGGGGATGAGTTTGTCGCGGAAGGTGTCCATTAGGTGCGCTCCCCTTTGCCCAACGGCAAAGAGCGGCCATACCCATTCTTCGTCATCCTAGGGCGAAGCAAGGAGCGAAGCGACGCGGCGCAGACCCTAGGATCCATGCCGTTACCTCTGTGCTCCACAACGGTGCGGAACAAGGCTCCCTGTGCCTCGCCCTGCTTGGCCTGTTTTCTCAACCGTTTTCGCCTTTCGGCCGGCGTCACGGCATGGATCCTAGGGTCTGCGCAGGCCGCTGCGCGCCTGCTCTGCCCTAGGATGACGAAGGGGTGGTTGACCGCTCCCTTTACGCACGCCGCCTCGCGGTGCCCTGGGATGACGAAGGCGCGGTGGGCCGCCCCCTCACCCGACCTCCGCTTCGCTCCGGCCACCCTCTCCCCGTTGGGGAGAGGAGGGAGCCCGTCGATTGCTCCCTCAATCATCATAGCTGTGCCCTGCCCGCAGCCCGTCGCGCACGCGCGCTGCGATCGCCAGAAACTCCGGCGTCTCGCGGATGTCGAGCGGCCGCTCTCTCGGCAGTGTCGATTCGATGATGTCGCTGACGCGGCCCGGCCGCGGTGACATGACGACGATGCGCGTCGACAGATAAACGGCTTCCGGAATGGAGTGGGTGACGAAGCAGATGGTCTTGTTGGTGCGTCCCCACAATTCCAGCAATTGCTCGTTGAGATGGTCGCGCACGATCTCGTCCAGCGCGCCGAACGGCTCGTCCATCAGCAGCAGGTCGGCATCGAAGGCCAGCGCACGGGCAATCGAGGCGCGCTGCTGCATGCCGCCCGAGAGCTGCCAGGGATATTTCTTCTCGAAGCCAGAGAGGTTGACGAGCTCGAGCGTGCGCTTGATACGCTCGCCTTGCTCCGCCTTGGACAGGCCCATGATCTCCAGCGGCAGCCCGACATTGCGCTCGATCGTCCGCCACGGAAACAGCGCGGCGGCCTGGAAAACATAGCCATAGGCGCGTTTCTCGCGCGCCTGCTCTGCTGTCATGCCATTGACCGAAATCGTCCCCGAGGTCGGCTTCTCCAGATCGGCGATGACGCGCAGCAACGTGGTCTTGCCGCAGCCCGAAGGGCCGATGAAGGAGACGAACTCCCCCTTGCCGATGGTGAGATCGACGTTTGACAGCGCCTGCACCGGCCCGTCATTGGTCTGGAAGGTCAGTCCGAGTTTGCTTGCCGCGACGACGGCTGGCGAAGTCCCCGTCATCGGCTGCCGCCTGCCTGTTTCCGTCCCTGCGGCGGCTGGAATCCGATTGCTTTTATCGCGATGTTGTTTTCCACTTATCCTGTCCCATTTGGCCCTGTCCCACTGACCTTGTCCCACTCGATCGACGCCCGGAGTTTCCCCGATGTCGCCCAAACCCACCTGTCATCTTATCCGCCCTGAAAGCACTTATGAAGGCAAGCAGGGATTGACCTATTTCGCCGGCATCGCCGCCGAGACCGTCGGCGCCTCCGGCATCTGCATGCACATGCTCACCATGCCGCCCGGCGCACGCGCCAAGGCGCATATGCATGAGAGCCACGAGACGGCGATCTACGTGCTCTCCGGCGAAGTCCACACCTGGTACGGCGACCGGCTCGAGCATCATATCGTGGTCAAGGCCGGCGACCTCTTCTACATTCCGGCCGGCGTGCCGCATCTGCCGGCCAATCTGAGCAGCGCCCCGTCTTCGGCCGTCATTGCCCGCACCGATCCCAACGAACAGGAAAGCGTCGTCCTGCTGCCGGAACTGGATGCACTGGTCGCCTGAAGCCGGTATCGACGGGCTAGGATCCCACCGGTCAATTGCCCGAGGTTTGCGCTGCCCCTCATCGCCCTGCCGGGCACTTCTCCCCGTATAGTGACGGGGAGAAGGACGATTTCGCGGAGGATTTCGCCAATCTCCGACGTTACAAAAAAGGGCGGCGAGGTTGCGTTCATCTCCCTTCTCCCCGTCAGTATACGGGGAGAAGGTGCCGGCAGGCGGATGAGGGGCGGCGCCGAGTTCGGCAATTATCGGCACTGCGACACATCCCCAAAGGCGGCGCCGTGTTTGTCGGCAATCATCCGTTTCTTGGCGTTCTTCGAGCCGCGCAAGCTCAAACCCCGGTCGCCGGGATGCCGGTGCGTTCCACCTTGCGCGGCGCGGAGATTTCCTTCCACGTCGACAGCGCCCGGTTGACCGCCGCATTCGGCTCGCGGCCAACGAACTCGCCATGACCGGGCTTGGCCTTGACCTCGGCCTCCTGGATCGACAGTTCGCCACGCGAGAACACGAACCGCGGCAGACCGGTCACCTCGAACCCTTCGAACACGTTGTAGTCGATGACAGACTGCTGCTTCTTCGAGGTGATCTTCTTCTTGCGCTGGGGATCCCAGACGACGATGTCGGCGTCGGCGCCCTCTACGATGGCGCCCTTCTTCGGATACATGTTGAGGATCTTGGCGATGTTGGTCGAGGTCACCGCGACGAACTCGTTCATCGTCAGCCGGCCGGTGTTGACGCCGGTGGTCCAGAGCACCGGCATGCGGTCTTCAAGCCCGCCGGTGCCGTTCGGAATCTTGGTGAAATCGCCGACGCCGTTGCGCTTCTGCTTGGTGCTGAAAGCGCAATGATCGGTCGCCACCACCTGCAGCGAGCCCGCCTGCAGGCCCGCCCACAGCGAATCCTGGTGTAATTTGTTGCGGAAGGGCGGGCTCATCACGCGGCGCGCCGCATGATCCCAGTCCTTATCGAAATACTCGCTCTCGTCCAGGGTCAGGTGCTGGATCAGCGGTTCTCCGAACACCCGCATGCCCTTCTGCCTCGCGCGGCGGATCGCCTCGTGGCTCTGCTCGCAGGAGACATGCACGACATAGAGCGGCACGCCGGCCATGTCGGCGATCATGATGGCGCGGTTGGTCGCCTCGCCTTCCACTTCGGGTGGCCGTGAATAGGCGTGGCCCTCGGGGCCGTTGTTGCCGGCAGCCAGCAGCTTCTGCGACAGGGCGGCAACGACATCGCCATTCTCGGCATGCACCAGCGGCAGCGCGCCGAGATCGGCGCAGCGCTGGAACGACGCATACATCTCGTCGTCATCGACCATCAGCGCGCCCTTGTAGGCCATGAAATGCTTGAACGAGGTGATGCCCTTGTCGACGACAGTGGCCATCTCGTCGAACACCTGCTTGCCCCACCAGGTGATCGCCATGTGGAAGGAGTAGTCGCAGGACGCTTTCGAGGTCTTGTTGTCCCACATCTGCAAGGCTTCGAGCAGCGACTGCTGCGGCGCCGGCAGGCAGAAATCGACCACCATGGTGGTGCCGCCGGAGAGCGCGGCGCGGGTGCCGGATTCGAAATCATCGGCCGAATAGGTGCCCATGAACGGCATTTCGAGATGGGTATGCGGGTCGATGCCGCCCGGCATGATGTAGCAACCGGTGGCGTCGAACTCGTGGTCGCCATGCAGGTCCGAGCCAATGGCGACGATCTTGCCGTGCTGCATCAGCACATCGGCCTTCCAGGTGCGGTCGGCGGTGACGATGGTGCCGTTTCGGATAACTTTGGTCATTAGCTGTTCCCTTGTTCTCTTCGCGCTTCTTTGCGAGCGTCGTTTGGAGGTAGATTCTAAGCTCACTCCATGATGACAGCCGTCTCCACCACCGCATGGAACAAAACATCGGCACCTGCCGAAGCCCATTCCTTGGTGATCTCCTCGGCCTCGTTGTGGCTCAAGCCGTCGACGCAGGGGCACATCACCATGGCGGTGGGCGCGACGCGGTTGATCCAGCAGGCGTCATGGCCGGCGCCGGAGACGATGTTGCGGTGGGAATAGCCGAGACGTTCGGCGGCATCGCGGATCACCTTGACGCAACCCGCGTCGAAGGTGACCGGATCGAAAGCGCCGACCTGCTCGATCTCGTAGCGGATGTCGAGCGCATCGCAGATCGTGTCGATGCCTTCGCGGATGCGGCCGTCCATGGCGTCCAGCACTTCCTTTTCCGGGGAGCGGATGTCGACGGTGAAGACGGTGCGCCCGGCGATGATGTTGCGCGAGTTAGGATAGACCTCCATGTGGCCGACCGCGCCGACGGCGTCCGGCTGGTAGTCCATGGCGATCTCATGCACCAGTTCGATCACCCGGGCCATGCCGAGCCCGGCATTGCGGCGCTTGGGCATCGGGGTCGAGCCGGTGTGGGCTTCCTTGCCGGTCAGCGTCACCTGGAGCCACTTCAGGCCCTGGCCATGAGTGACGACGCCGATGTCGATATCTTCGTCCTCGAGGATCGGACCCTGTTCGATATGCAGTTCGAAGAAGGCGTGGATCTTGCGATCGCCGACCTTCTCGCTGCCTTTCCAGCCGATGCGCTCGAGCTCCTCACCGAATTTCTTGCCCTGCTTGTCGACATGCCCGTACACATCGGCCTGGTCGAGCACGCCGGCGAACACGCCGGACGCCATCATCGCCGGCGCAAAGCGCGAGCCCTCCTCGTTCGTCCAGTTGGTGACGACGATCGGATGTCTGGTCTTGATCCCGAGATCGTTGAGCGAGCGCACCACTTCAAGCCCGCCCAGCACGCCGAGCACGCCGTCGTACTTGCCGCCGGTCGGCTGCGTATCGAGATGGCTGCCGACATAGACCGGCGGCAGGCTGGGATCGGTGCCTTCGCGGCGGGCAAACATCGTGCCCATTTCATCGACGCCCATTTCGAGCCCGGCCGCATCGCACCAGCGCTTGAACAGATGCCGCCCTTCGCCGTCTTCGTCGGTCACGGTCTGGCGATTGTTACCGCCGGCAATGCCGGGGCCAATCTTCGCCATCTCCATGATGGAATCCCACAAACGGTCTGAATTGATTCGCAGATTCTCGCCGGGTGCGGCCATGCTCTAAAACCTCATCGATTGCGGGGCGACGGCGTCCCCCTCCCCCTCGAGGGGAGGGTGGCCGCGAAGCGGTCGGGTGGGGTCGGCTGACATATGCTCAACCTTCCCCTTGACCATCTCGCGACATGCCACGCGCTGTTTATGACATCGGGCTCGTCAACACGGAAGACGTGAAACCCGAGAGAGCGCAGATAGGCATCACGAACAGCATCGTGCCGTTTACCCTTCTCGTGTTCGTGCAGATCACCGTCGACCTCAACGATCAGCTTCACCGCCAAGCAAACGAAGTCAACGATATAAGGCCCAATCGGGCACTGACGGCGAAACTTGATGCCTCCCGATTTCAACTCCCGCAGTTCATACCACAGGAGGGATTCGCCCTTGGTCGCGTGAACTCGAAGCGCGCGCGCCTTCTGGCGCATTTCGAAGCTCACGCGGGTACGGGGCATCAGACGCGGCCACGCAGCAAAAGATCAGGTCGGCACCCAGTCGCACCGACCCCACCCGACCGCTTCGCGGCCACCCTCCCCTCGAGGGGGAGGGATATCCGCGTCCAGTTCGTCAATCTATGGCTCGCAAGACTTCTCTGACATGGTCGATCAATTCGTTGATCTGGCCCTTGGTGATGATCAGCGGCGGCGACAGCGCGATGATGTCGCCGGTGGTGCGGATCAGCGCGCCGCGCTCGAACGCCTTGACGAAGGCCGAGAAGGCCCGCTTGGTCGGCTGGCCGGCGATCGGCGCCAGCTCGATCGCGCCGATCAGGCCGATGTTCCTGATATCGATGACGTTCGGCTCGCCTTTCAGCGAATGCAGCGCGTCTTCCCAGTACGGCGCCAGCTCCTCGCCGCGGGTCAGCAGGCCCTCTTCCTTGTAGGTGTCGAGCGTGCCGAGTGCGGCCGCGCAGGCGATCGGGTTGCCCGAATAGGTGTAGCCGTGGAAGAACTCGATCATGTGCTCAGGGCCGGTCATGAAGGCGTCGTGGATCTCCTTCTTCACGAACACCGCGCCCATCGGGATGACGCCGTTGGAAACGCCCTTGGCGGTGGTCATGATGTCTGGCGTGACACCGAAATAGTCGGCGGCGAACGGCGTGCCGAGACGGCCGAAACCGGTGATGACCTCGTCGAAGATCAACAGGATGCCATGCTTGGTGCAGATTTCGCGCAGCCTCTCGAGATAACCCTTCGGCGGCAGGATGACGCCGGTGGAGCCGGCGACCGGCTCGACGATGACGGCGGCGATGGTGGAAGCGTCGTGCAGAGCGACGATGCGCTCCAGTTCGTTGGCGAGTTCCGCGCCATACTCCGGCACGCCCTTGGTGAAGGCGTTCTTCTCGGGCAGATGCGTGTGCGGCATATGGTCGACGCCGCCGAGCAGCGTGCCGAACATCTTGCGGTTGGTGACGATGCCGCCGACCGAGATGCCGCCGAAATTGACGCCGTGATAGCCGCGCTCGCGACCGATCAGCCGGGTGCGCGAGCCCTCGCCCTTCACACGATGATAGGCGATGGCCATCTTGAGCGCGGTCTCGACCGATTCCGAGCCGGAATTGGTGAAGAAGACATGGTCCATGCCCTTGGGCGCGAGGTCGACCAGGCGGTTGGCCAGTTCGAACACGATCGGGTGGCCCATCTGGAAGGCGGGCGCATAGTCGAGCTCGGCGGCCTGCTGCTGGATCGCCTCGGTGATCTTGGGACGGCAGTGGCCGGCATTGACGCACCACAGGCCGGCGGTGCCGTCGAGAACCTTGCGGCCGTCGCTGGTCGTGTAATGCATGTCCTTGGCGGACACCATCATGCGCGGCGCCTGCTTGAACTGCCGGTTTGCCGTGAACGGCATCCAGAATGCGCTGAGATCGTTCGGCGTGACTTTCAGCCGGTTGGACATGACCAGGACTTCCCCTTGTAATCTGTTTCGGTGCGCCCAACGCTTGGTCTTTGCCGCGTTTTCATGCTACGCAAATTTTTGACCGATTGGACAAACGTTAGCACCGCCCTGTCGGCGGTCAAGGGATTACTAGCGGAAATGCGGCACCTGAAGTGCGTTCCACAGGCTAGGGAAAAACTGGTCCAGAGAATTGGTCCAGATGACCCTCAACGCGAGGGCTGGCAACGGTGACCACGGACGCTCCTCGTCGCACCCGCATCCAGCAGGAAAAGCGCGAACTCATCCTGGAGGCGGCGCTCGAGGTTTTCTCGACCAACGGTTTTCGTGGCTCGACCATTGACCAGATCGCCGAAGCCGCCGGCATGTCGAAGCCGAACCTGCTCTATTATTTCCGCCGCAAGGAAGACATCCACGAGACGCTGATGCAGCGCCTGCTCGACACCTGGCTGGCGCCGCTGCGTGAACTCGATGACATCGGCGACCCCTTGACCGAATTGCGCAGCTACATCAGACGCAAGCTGGAAATGGCACGCGACTTTCCGCGCGAGAGCCGGCTATTCGCCAACGAGATCCTGCAAGGCGCGCCGCGCATCATGCCGCTGCTGGCCGGAGAGTTGAAGACGCTGGTCGACGAGAAGGCGACCGTCATCAAGGGCTGGATGCGCGCCGGCAAGATCGCCAAGACCGATCCGTGGCACCTGATCTTCTCGATCTGGGCGACGACGCAGCATTATGCCGATTTCGACGTCCAAGTCCGCGCCGTCCTCGGGCCGAACCGCGGCGGCGACGGCCGCTTCGAGGATGCGGCAAGGTTTCTCGAACAATTGTTCCTCGATGGCCTCAAGCCGAAGGGGTAGCAGCGAGATCACGTCTTGGGTCAACTTGGCAGTCGTCGGGCTATCCCAGACGGTGGGGATTGGCCGAAGCGCACATTGATTTCGTCATTCTAGGGCGAAGCAAGGAGCGAAGCGACGCGGCGCAGACCCTAGAATCCATGCCGCGACTTCAACGCGCCGCAACGGTACAAATTCTGCTCCGCTGTACCCTTCGACCAATGTCACGGAATGGATCCCAGGGTCTCCTCGACGCCGCTTCGCGGCTGCTCCGCCCTGGGATGACGAAGTGGAGGGTTACGCGCTGCGCCGCTCGGCCGGCAGGGCGTCCAGCAATGTCTGCAGCTTGGCGACCGAGTTCTGCTCGGCAAGCGGCGTATAGACGATCAGCTTCATGTCGGAGCCATCGCCGATCGACAGGCTCATATGCTCGAAGATCATGGCGCCCGCGCTCGGGTGCCGGACATGCTTCACCCCCGACAACCGGTGCGCGACGTCGCGCTGCGGCCACCAAGCGCGAAATTCGGGGCTCGAACGCGTCATCAACTCGATCAGCCGCTCGAAATCCGGATCGCCGACATAACGCGCACTCGCGGCCCGGAAGGAGGCCAGCACGGTGCGCGCCAGTTGCTCCCAGTCGACCAGGAGGCGCCGGTGGTGCGGGCTGGTGAACACCATGTGGACGATGTTGCGGGCGTCCCCCTCCAGCAAGCCATAGTCGCCGAACACCGCGACGGCAGCCGGGTTCCAGGCCAGCACATCCCAGCGCCGCCCGACAACATAGGCCGGCTGCAGCACCAGGCTCTGCAGCATGTGCAGCAAGGGGCCGTCGACTTTTTCCGGCGCCACGGCACGGCGCTCCGGCTGCTGGCGGTCGGCGAGGATGAACAGATGCTGTTTTTCGGCGGCGTCGAGGCGCAGTGCTTCGGCAAGTGCCGTCAGCACCTCGACCGAGGGCCTGACCTCCCGCCCCTGCTCCAGCCATGTGTACCAGGTGGTGCCGACACCGGCGATCATCGCCACCTCCTCGCGGCGCAAGCCCGGCGTACGCCGCCTGAGACCGGTGGCGATGCCGGTGGCCGAGGGCGTCAGCCTTTCGCGGCGCGAGCGCAGGAAGGCGCCGAGTTCGCGCCGGCGGCTGTCTTCAGCCGAATGTGTGGGGGCAGCGTGGGGTTGGGACTCCATGCGGGTATTATAGCAGTATTGATACCAGGATAAAGTTTGAACTGTTTGGCCCGCGCCAACTGTCCCATCTTCGGTTCAGAGCAACAGAACGGAGGCTCTGAACATGGAACTCAAAGACAAGACGATCCTCATCACCGGCTCTACCGATGGCGTCGGCCGGGTCGTCGCGCAACGGCTCGGCGCCGCGGGCGCCCGTGTGCTGGTGCATGGCCGCGATGCGACGCGCGGCAAGGCTGTTGTCACCGGGATCGAAGCGACCGGCGGCAGGGCGGAGCTTCTGGTCGCCGACCTCTCTTCTCTGGCCGAAGTGCGCCGGCTTGCCGAAGCCGTGCGCGCCCGCACGGATCGGCTCGATATCCTCATCAACAATGCCGGCATCGGCACGGCAGGCCAAGGCGCCAAACGTCAGGTCAGCGCCGACGGCTACGAACTGCGCTTCGCGGTCAACTACCTCGCCGGTTTCCTGCTGACATCGGAGCTTCTGTCGTTGCTGAAGGCGAGTGCGCCGGCCCGCATCGTCAATGTCGCCTCTGCGGGGCAGCAGGCGATCGATTTCAGCGATGTCATGCTGACCCGCTCCTATGACGGCGTGCGTGCCTATTGCCAGAGCAAGCTGGCGCAGATCCTGTTCACCGTCGACCTTGCGGAGCAGCTGAAAGGCACCGGCGTCACCGTCAACGCGCTGCATCCGGCGAGCTATATGAACACCACCATGGTCCGGCAAGCAGGCGTGACGCCGTGGAGCTCGGTCGAGACCGGCGCCGAGGCCATCCTCAACCTCGCCGCCTCACCCGCGCTCGACGGGAAAAGCGGCCTCTATTTCGACGGCCTGCGGGAATCCCGCGCCGATACCCAGGCCTATGACGCCAAGGCAAGGCAACGTCTGCGAGCCTTGAGCCTTGATCTCATCGGCACGGCCTCCCCCACATCGAAGGAAGACCATTCATGACCAAGACAATCGAACACACCGTCATCATCGGCGGCTCGTCCGGCATCGGCCTGGCGACGGCGCGAAAACTGCTTGGCCCGGGCATGAAGGTGACCATCACCGGGCGCAACGAGGACAAACTGAAGAGCGCTTGGAAAAGCCTTGGCAGCGCTGCCGGGAAGGCTGCTTTCGACGCCGCGAAGCCGGATGCGGTCCGCCAGTTCTTCGAGAGCCTCGGTCCTTTCGACCATCTGGTGCTGGCGGCCAGCGGCGGCAAGGGCCTCGGCCCCTTCCCGGCGCTTGACCTGAGCGACATCGGCAGCGGCGTGGAGGAAAAGGTCCGCCCGCAGCTGTCCTGCCTGCAGGCCGCCTTGCCGACACTCAACAAGGCCGGATCGGTCACCTTCATCTCGGCGGTGTCGGCGCAGCTCGCGACGCCCGGTGTCGCCGGTATCGCCGCCATCAACGGCATGCTGTTGACTGTGGTGCCGATCCTGGCCCTGGAACTGAAGCCGCTGCGCGTCAATGTCGTGGCGCCGGGCGTCATCGACACGCCCTGGTGGGATTTTCTGGCCGAAGAGCAGAGGCAAACGATCTTTGCCGACTATGCCGGCAAGACCCCGGTCGGCCGCGTCGGTCGGGCCGAAGACGTGGCCGACGCAATCGCCTTCCTCGTCTCCAGCGGCTTCATGACCGGCCAGGTGCTGACCTGCGATGGCGGCCTGAGATTTGCGGCATAGGAACAGCGACTATCGGGCTCCGACGGGACCTTAATTGGCCTTCTTTGGAACGCGGTCGTTCTCGTCCGCGGGCCTGTCGCCTGCCGGTTTTGCCGAAACAGGCTTTTCCGGCACATGGGAATAGTCAGATGTATCCGCCCCATACATCTTGTTGTCGATCGCCTCTTGCCAGCTGTAGTCCGCGTCGGACGGTGAAACGTCGGCGATCTCATGGCGGGAGGAGCGAGCGTGAAGCCAGTTCGGGGTGATCTCTCGAACCAATTGTGCAAAGCGTCCCATCGAAACCGTTCCTTTCCTTGTCCTTTCCAGGAGGCGCGATCACGGTTGCGTCGGCTGCACCTAGAGTTGACCTCTCAGCCAGGCCAGCGTCTCGGCAACGCCGGCCAGCCCGTACTGCGCGGTGGTTTGCGCCGGTGGTTTGACCCGTATCGATATGCCGCCGGCATCATTGATCGTTTCGAAGCCGTTTTCGTCCGACGTGTCGTCGCCCAGGAAGACCGGGCGGCGACCTGCGAATGGCGCAATCTCCATGAAACGCCGAATCGCGGCACCCTTGGCCGCCTCCAGCGGCAGCAATTCCACGCCGGCGTTGCCGGCAACCACCCGGTAGCCCTTTGGCAAACCGGCCAGCGCCTGCTCGACAAGCTGCGTCGCGCGCGGAAGCAGATGCGGGGCGGCGCGCGTGTGGATGGCCAGCACCCGTCCCTTGCGCTCGATATACGCCCCACGACCGAGCTCGGCCTCGATCTCGTCGGCAAGGGCTGCGATATCCGCCGGCTCGTCCGCGATTTCGACGTCGTCGTCCGGCAGGAGCCGATGTTCCAGGCCATAGAGCCCGGCGGCTCGCAGTTTCAAAGGCTGAAACAGATGGTCGACGGCCGCAACGGACCGGCCCGTGATGAACGCCAATGCCCCGTTCAGCTTGCGGTCCAGGCCTTGCAGCAAGGAGCGAAGCTCGTCGCTGACCGAGACTGCGTCCGGGTGCTCGGCATGTTCCAGCAACGTGCCGTCGATGTCGAGGAACAATGCCCATTCGCCGGCCAGCACAGGCTGCGGTTTCTCCATGACGGCCTGCGGCTTTTGCAGGGTCTCGCCGATCATCTTCTGCAGCGTATCGCTCATGACATCGCCATCCGTCTGCGCTCAAAGATGGAGACGACATTGTCGACGCTGGGCGGCGGGTCGCCGGCGGCACCGGTTACCCGATCGAGGTCTCCGCGCTTACGCAAACGCGCCGCATCCAGAAGCATGCTGCCGGCCCAGCGATAGACGTTGTTGTTGCGGATCGTCTCGCGCATGGGTCGCATGCGCTCGCGCTGTTCTTCGGGCGCCATGGTCAATGCCTGCAACAGCGCTCCGCTCATCATGGCGGCATCGTAAGGGTTGACGATCAGCGCCTCCAGCAATTCGCGCGAGGCGCCGGCGAATGTGCTGAGCATCAAAACACCCTGCTCGTCGTCGCGCGCGGCGACGAATTCCTTTGCGACGAGGTTCATGCCGTCATGCAGGCTGGTGACCATGCATATGTCGGCGGCCCGATAGATCTCGTAAACCTGTTCCTGCGAGTGATGTTCGGCCACCATGATCACCGGCCTGTAGCCCTCGCTGCCATAACGCCGGTTGAGCTCTTCGGCATAACGGTGGCACTCGTCATGGAGCAATTTGTAGGCCGGCAGCGTGCCGCGGCTGGGTGCCGCGACCTGCAGGAAGACAAGTTTTCCGATCCATTCAGGCTGTCGCTTGAACAATTCGTTCAAAGCGTGAAACCGATCAAGAATGCCCTTGGTGTAATCGAGGCGCTCGACCCCGACGGCCAGCTTCACATCCGCTTTGAGACCGAACCTCTCGCGCATGCGAGCGCGGCAATCGTCGACATCGGGAAGTTTCGCCAGCAGGTCCGCCGGCCATTCTATCGAGATGGGATAGGCGTGCACCAATGTGGTCCGTCCGCCGTAGGAGATGGCCGCATCGGCCCGCTCGATGCGGCTTTCCAGGAAGCGATCGACGCTTTCGGTGAAATTGTTGGCGTGGAACTGGGTGTGGAAGCCGATGATCGAACTGCCGAGCAGCCCCTCGAGGATGCGTTCGCGCCAAGGACAGATGCTGTACACTTCCGAATTCGGCCACGGGATGTGCCAGAAAGTGATGACGATCGCCTCCGGCAGGCGCTCGCGGATCATGCGCGGCAGCAGCGCGAAATGGTAGTCCTGGACCAGCACGATCGGCCGCTCGTTGCGGGCCTCGGCAACCACCGTATCGGCAAACTTCCGGTTGACGGCTTCATAGGCAGCCCAGTCGGAGGCGCGAAAAATCGGCCGGGTGAAGGCGATATGGCAAAGTGGCCAAAGGCCCTCATTGGCGAAACCGAGATAATAGCCCTGATGCTCTTCCTCCGTCAGCCAGACCCGGCGCAACGTGTAGGACGGGTTGCCAGGCGGCACCTGCACACGATCGTGGTCGTCGACGGTGAGGCGGTCCGCCGTTCCGCCGCCATAGGCGATCCAGGTGCCGGCACAGGCGCGGGTAATGGGCTCGAGCGCCGACACCAGTCCGCTGGCCGGGACGAGCAACTCGACGCCGTCGCCCTTCACATTGTGGATGTACGGTTCGCGATTGGACACCACGATGACCTGCGCATCGGGCAGATCGTCGGCCAGGATCTTGCGCAATGTTTCGGGCGACCAGGTCACCAGCGCGGCATCGGCCGATTGGCCATTCTTTTCGAACTCCCGTATCACCTTGCGCGCGGCTTCCGCGGCCACATCTTCGCCTGCCGTATGTGCGACCGCGGGTGGATGACGGCGACGGTGCCGCGATATGGAGAGGAAAACGGCAAGAGCGGAAAAACCGAGGCTCGCGAAGATCAGAACCCAGAGCAGGTCCGCACCGTAGTTTGTCATTGAATGTCAACTCACCCCGGCCGTCGGCGACCGTTTGTTCGTGTTTTCCATTTGAAACGGTCCGCCGACCACGTGGTCAGCGTTCGGACCTGTATTTTTGCAACGCACAAAGCTCGGATCGGTTCCGCCAATTTTGTTCGGATCATGTCCTTACGATGAGCGGCACCAGCCCTTCATGGCGGTCGGCAAGGAAAGCGACGACCCGGTCACCGACGCGCTGGAAGGTGAGATCGACGACCCGGTCGCCGACGCCCAGGTGCCGCAGTGTCAGCGTGTCGATGCCGATCGGCAGTCTCGGGCGGGTGACGCGGATTTCGCCATCCCAGCCGTCGATCTCCAGGCCAAGGCAGGCCTGCATCAGCATGAAGGCGGATCCCGCCGACCACGCTTGCGGCAGGCAAGCGACGGGATAGGCGATGGGTGCTTCGCCCGGCGCGCGTGTAAACCCGCAGAACAGTTCGGGCAGCCGCATGTTGAAATGGACCGCGGATTCGAATGTGCCGCTCATCAGGCGAACCACGCTTTCACGCTCGCCATAATGCGCCAGGCCGGCACCGCATATGGCGGTGTCGTGCGGCCAGATCGAGCCATTGTGGTACGACATCGGGTTAAAGAACACCGCATCGTCGGCAAGCGTCCTCAGCCCCCAGCCGGAATGGAAGGAGGCGGAAAGCAGCTGGTCGGCGACCATCTGGGCCCGCGCCGGCTCAGGCAATCCGACAAAGAGCAGATGCCCGGCATTCGAGGTCCGCACCTTGCAGGGCTCGCCGGCACCGTCGATCGCAAGGGCATAGAAGCCGAGATCGTCAAGCCAGAAATCGCGTTCCACCGCCACCCGCATCGCCTCGGCGCGGTCCTCCCAGTGATCGGCTTTGTCGTCCTCGCCACGGCGGCGGGCAAGCTTGGCCAGCCCGCGGAAGGCGGCAAAGACATAGCCCTGCACTTCGACCAGGGCTATCGGGCCCTTGGGAATGCGGCCATCGGCATGGAAGACCGAATCGAAACTGTCCTTCCATCCCTGGTTTGCGAGGCCGGACTCGGCCGCTCGCTGGTAAGTCACGAATCCGGTCTCCCGGCCCGCCTCCTCCGTCCATTCGGCCGCCGCGCACAGCGAAGGCCACAGGCCGTCGATGAATGCCATGTCACCGGTACGATCGGCGTAGGCGCAAGCAAGATAGATGTAGAGCGGTGTCGTATCGACGCCACCGTAGTAGCGGCCGAAGGGAAGCTCCCGCAGCGCCACCATTTCGCCTTTGCGGGTCTCGTGCATGATCTTGCCCGGCTGCGAATCGCTGAACGGCGATGTCTCGGTCGCCTGATGCTGGGCCAGAAAGGCCAACACGCCCCGCGCCAGCCCGGGATTGAGCCACAGCATCTGCAGCGCCGAGATGACGCCGTCACGACCGAACGCCGTCGAGAACCAGGGGATGCCGGCATAGGGATAGGGGCCGGTCGCCAGTTCGGTGGTCAGCAGCGCGACATCGGCGCGGGCGCGCTCGACCCAATCGTTGAAGACACGGCCCGAGCTGCGCACCGTCGCGCCATGGCGACGTTTGGCCCGCATGCCAAAGCGGGCGCGTGCGGCAGCGGCGCGGAACCGGTCGCGGTCGGGCTTGTCGGCCACCTCGGGACCGACCTCGACATAGAGCACCTTCCTGCTGCGCTTGGTCACGGCGATCAGGAAATCGGCACGGTTGGCTGTCAGTTGGTCCGGCGCCTGCGAGAACGATATCGCAGAGAGGCGGGCCAGGCCATCGAGCCCGTCATAGCGCAGCAGGACCGACGTCGCGTCTGTTTCGGCGGCATGGGCCAGCCCGCGCTTCAGCCGTGTCGAGCCACGCACTTCGAACATGTCGCGGAAATCGGCGGAATAGTGCAGGGAAACGTTGATCGTCGAATGTTCCCGGCTGTAATTGGAAAGCGTGATGCGTTCGAACAGCCTGTCCTGCCAGAGCAGCCTGACGCGTTCGATGTGGATGGCTCCCTGCGGGATGTCGCGTCCGCCGGCGCTCTGTATCGGCAGATTGGTCAAATTGGTGGTGAACAGCACATTGTCCTGGCTGAGCGAGGCGCCGAGCAGCGATGTCTGCCTGCCGCCGACGGTCAGCCGGAACTCGGAAAGAACCCGTGTGTCGTCGCGAAAGAAACCGTCGCCGGCTCCACGTATGTCGCCATAGGCGTCGGCAACCGCGAAGCAATCGCCCTGTTTGAGCGCAAACAGCCGATGCGGCTCGCGAGGTGCGGTGGCGTCGAGCGATGCAAGCGCAACCGCAGGATCGAGCTGGCGCTCATCGAGTTGGGCCATTCGTCAAAGATCCCTGTTGTTTCGTTGCCGTGGCTCGAGCACGTCGCTGCTCAAGACGCCTTCGCCGCGCTCGGGACGCCGATCAGGCCCGCATAGGCGGCCAGATAGTCGCCGGCCATTCTTCGAGCGGAAAAACGCTTTTCAAAAACGGCCCTCACCTTGCGCCTGTCGAGCTGCAGCAAAGCAGGCACCGCGGCGACCGCTCCATCCAGCGTGTCAGCGATGAAACCGGTCACGCCTTGATCGATGATCTCGGGCAGCGCACCGCAATTCCAGGCGATCACCGGCGTACCGCAGGCCATGGCCTCGATGGCGGCGAGCCCGAACGGCTCCGGCCAGTCGATCGGGAACAGCAGGCCGGCCGCCTTGCCGAGAAATTCCGCCTTCTGGTCCTCCTCGATCTCGCCGACATAGACGATGCGATCGCCGTCGATCAACGGTTCGACCACCTCGTGGAAATAGGCGCGGTCGTCGTCGCCGATCTTTGCCGCAAGCTTCAGCTTGAGCCCCGACCGCAAGGCGATCTCGATGGCGCGGTCCGGGCGCTTGTCGCGTGAGAACCGGCCGAGGAAGGCAAGGTAGGGTTCTTCCGCCGTCGTCTCGAAAGTCGGTTCGTAGAGAGTGGTCGGCAGCCCGTGATGGATCGTCGCCAGCCAATTGGCCTTGGCAAGGCCCGCCTTCTGGCTGTGCGAAATGGAAATCAGGGGAAAACGCGGAAACCGTTCATAGGCCGGCGCCAGGTCCACATAATCCAGCCTGCCATGCGGCGTCGTCACCGTGCGGTCGGCGAGATCCTCGAAGAAGGAAAAGTGCAGGAAATGGCTGAGGTGGAAGTGGATGACATCGAACTCCGACGCCCGGTCCCTCACCTGAGCAAGCATCGAAAGATGCGCAGCGATCTCGGATTTGAGCGGACGCGGATCGAGGCGCAGCGCGCGTTCCCGGCTGGCTACCAGCGTCGCGGAAGTCTGGCTGTCGCCACTGGCGAACAGCGTCACCTCATGGCCCAGATCGACCAGCGCTTCGGTTAGATACGAGACGATGCGCTCGGTGCCGCCATAGAGCCTTGGCGGCACCGATTCATAAAGCGGCGCGACATGGGCGATTTTCATATTCCATCCTGGATGCTGGGCATGCAGGTGTGAAATGCGTCAACGCCTCGATTGGTTCCGATTTTATGATCGAGCCGTCGGCACCAGAGGCCGCAGTCGGCATGCAACTGTGCGTCAAACGGATTGCGCGATCAGGGTCAGAAAGCCACCGCTCAGGGCGACATTGCCGACGAAGCCATTGATGCGGGACGCACGATCCGGGCCCTGATGGTCCCAAAAATTGTGGAACATCGGCGTGGCAACGATCAGGAACACCAGCAGCACCGCGGCCGCGAGTGCCGTCCACAATCCTGCGATGACCAGCACGCCGGCGGCGATCTGAAGCACGATGCCGAGCCACAGCGCCAATCTTGCCTGCGGCACGCCGCGCGCAGCCATCATCTGGGTCAGGAAGGCCGCGTTCTGGATGTTGCGCAGGCCGGCGAAGACGAAGGCGCCGCCGAGCAACAGGCGAGCGAGAAACAACAAGGTTGAAGGCAAATCGGCAGGCATCAAACGCTCCCTTGGAAAGTGGAGCGCCGTCTTTCGACGGCGCTCCCAACATAAATGGACAATCAGGCGGCCTTGGCCGCCGGCATCGGGTGAATGGCCTGGAACGGAATGCACAGCCGGTTCCAGGTGTTGATCATGCCGAGCGCAACGGACAGCTTGACCAATTCCTCTTCCGAGAAATGCTCGAGCGTCTTTGCATAGAGCTCGTCCGGCACGCCATTGTTGGCGATCAGGGTGACGGCCTCGGTCCAGGCCAAGGCGGCGCGTTCGCGCTCGGAAAACAGCGGCGATTCCTTCCAGGCTGAAACCAGGTAGAGCCGCTGCTCGGTCTCGCCGTCGCGCCTCGCCTCGCGGCTATGCATCTCGACGCAGTACGAGCAGCCATTGATCTGCGACGCTCTGAGTTTGATCAGGTGCAGCAGGCTCACCTCGAGCCCGCATTCGTCCACCGCCTTGTTGAGCGCCGACACGGCCTTCATGATCTCCGGCGCCTTGGCGAAAAATTGCAGCCTCTGTTTCATCTTCTTGTCCTTTCAAATCTGCCTGGGTTTGGGTCGGCGGGGTTAACTGGATTTCTGCGGCCGCTGGTGGCGCTCGACGAAGGCGCAGCTCGCGGCAAGTGACCTGGGATCGCCTTCTGCCGCATAGGTGGCCACGATATCGGACAGCTTGGTCTCGGCGAGCGCGGCGCGATAGGCGCGCTCGGCCTTCAGCATCGCCGCGTTGATGCCGCAGGGTTTGACATAGGCTGAAGCATCGAGCTTCACCGGACCGCGCTGGCGTATCTCGCCGCAACGGAAGGCCGGCTCGCGGCCCTCGACGGCCAGCACGATGTCGAGCAGCGTGATGCGCTCGGCCGGCCGCGCCAGCCGATAGCCACCGGCAGGCCCGGGCACCGATTCCAGGATGCGCGCGGCGCTCAGCATGTTGAGATGCTTCAGCAGATAGCTAGGCGACAGGCCAAAGGCCTCGGCGAGAGCAGCGCCAGGCATGGTGCTGTTCCCCTCCACACTCGCCAGCGTGGCAGCGCAATGGATGGCTGCCTCAACGCCCTCGCCCAGTTTCATTGGATCGGCTCCTTTATCATGGATATATATTATCGTGGATAATTCTTATCTGCAATAGGAAAATGCAGAGTCGTCCGCTTTCGAAAAAGGAATACGTTGGTGATTGGCGAAATCGGCGATGACAGCGTCTTTCTCCCCGTCACTATACGGGGGGGAAGAGAAGCTGCTGCGCCCTCGGCGCTCTTCTCGTGACGTGTCCCTATTCCGCTGCCACCTTGGCCATCGGGTTGTTCGGGTGCGTCGTCCAGTTGGCATAGACGGGCGATACCGGCCTGCCGGTGCGCTGGTCCATCACGCCGGCTGCCAGCGGCTCCATGGTGATGCAGTTCTCGACCGGGCAGACATTGACGCAGAGATTACAGCCGACGCATTCGGCCTCGATCACCTCGAAGTGCCTGACGCCGTCGACCATGCTGGTGATCGCCTGGTGCGAAGTGTCCTCGCAGGCGATGTGGCAGCGGCCGCATTTGATGCAGGCATCCTGGTCGATACGCGCCTTGGCGACGTAGTTCAGGTTGAGATACTGCCAATCGGTCACATTGGGCGTGGCGCGGCCGACGATGTCGTTGAGCGAGGCGTGCCCCTTCTCGTCCATCCAGTTTTCGAGGCCCGCGATCATTTCCTGCACGATTTTGAAGCCATAGGTCATCGCCGCCGTGCACACCTGCACATTGCCGGCGCCGAGCGCCATGAATTCGGCCGCGTCACGCCAGGTGGTGATGCCGCCGATGCCGGAGATCGGCAGGCCGCGGGTTTCTGGATCGCGCGCGATCTCGGCCACCATGTTCATGGCGATCGGCTTCACCGCCGGGCCGCAATAGCCGCCATGCGAGCCCTTGCCGTCGATTGTCGGCTGCGGCGCGAAGCTGTCGAGGTCGACACCGGTGATTGAATTGATGGTGTTGATCAGCGACACCGCATCGGTGCCGCCGGCATGTGCCGCCCGTGCGGGCTTGCGCACATCGGTGATGTTGGGCGTCAGCTTGGTGATGACGGGCATGCGGGTGTTCTGCTTGCACCAGCGCACCACCATTTCGATATATTCCGGCACTTGGCCGACAGCCGCGCCCATGCCGCGCTCCGACATGCCGTGCGGGCAGCCGAAATTCAGCTCGATGCCGTCGGCTTCGGTCTCCTCGACCACCGGCAGGATCGCCTTCCAGGCCTCCTCGACGCAAGGCACCATCAGCGAGACGACGATGGCGCGGTCGGGCCAGTCCTTCTTGACCTGCTTGATCTCGCGCAAATTGACCTGCAGGTCGCGGTCGGTGATCAACTCGATGTTGTTGAGGCCGAGCAGGCGGCGGTCGGCGCCCCAGATCGCGCCATAGCGCGGGCCGTTGACGTTGACCACCGGCGGGCCTTCCTCGCCGAGCGTCTTCCACACCACGCCGCCCCAGCCGGCCTTGAAGGCGCGGATGACGTTGTAGGCCTTGTCGGTCGGCGGCGCCGAGGCAAGCCAGAACGGATTGGGCGACTTGATGCCGACGAAATTGTTTCTGATATCTGCCATGCTCATGCCCTCCCGTTCGAGGTCAGTGCCCGGTTGATGCTCTCCGCAGCGTCGCGCCCCTGCGCGACCGCCGAGACGGTGAGGTCGTCGCCACCGAAGATGCAGTCGCCGCCGGCCCAGACCCTGGCAAGCGACGTACGCCCTTCCGCATCCACCTTGATGCGGCCGGCTTCGAGATCGATCGACGCACCGCTGCCGTTGAGGGCTGCCGGCACAAAACTCTGTCCGATCGCCTTGAACACCTGGTCGGCAACGAGCGTCAGGGTCTCGCCGGTGCCGGCAAGCCTGTCGCCGTTCATGGCGGTGTATTCGAGTTCGATGCCCGACACTTTGCCGCCCTCGGCGATCACCCGCTTCGGCTGCAGCCAGTGGCGGATGGTGACGCCATTGGCGGCGGCCAGATCCTGCTCGAACTCGGACGCATTCATGTGCTCCTGGCCGCGCCGGTAGCAGATCGTCACCTCCTCGGCGCCGAGCAATTTCGACTGCACGGCCGCGTCGATCGCCGTCATGCCGCCACCGATGACGACGACGCGGCGGCCAACCGGCAGGCCGGAAAGGTCGCTGGCCTGGCGCAGTTCGGCAATGAACTCGACCGCGTTGATGACGCCGTCGGCGTCCTCGCCATCGGCACGCAGCGCATTGACGCCGCCAAGGCCCATGCCGAGAAACACCGCATCGTAATTGCGGATCAGATCCGACAGCTGATAGTCGCGGCCGAGGGCCTTGCCGTTCTGGATGTCGATGCCGCCGATCGCGGTCACATAATCGACTTCGGCCTGGGCGAAATCGTCGACACTCTTGTAGGCGGCGATGCCGTATTCGTTGAGGCCACCGGCTTTCGCGCGCGCCTCCAGAATGGTCACGTCATGGCCGTGGCGGGCGAGCCGGTGCGCGGCGGCAAGGCCGGCCGGCCCGGCGCCGACCACGGCGACAGTCTTGCCGGTCGGCTCGGCGCGCGGGTAGAACTGTTTGTTCTCGCTCATGGCGACGTCGGTGGCATAGCGCTGCAGGCGGCCGATCTGCACCGGCTTGCCTTCCGCCACTTCGCGCACGCAGACTTCTTCGCACAGCGTTTCGGTCGGGCAGACGCGGGCGCACATGCCGCCCAATATGTTCTGGTCGAAGATGGTCTTGGCCGAACCGATCGGATTGCCGGTCGAGATCTGGCGGATGAACAGTGGAATGTCGATCGAGGTCGGGCATGCGTTCATGCACGGCGCGTCGTAGCAGAAATAACAGCGATCGGATTCGACCAGCGCCTCGTGGTGATCGAGCGGCGGATGCAGGTCGGAAAAATTATCCGCATACTGGTCGGCCGAGAGCCTGCCGCCCGCAATGCCTTCCCTGAATTGGCCTTCTGGCATCGTCAGTTCCCCATGTTTTCTTTTGAGGAAGGCTAGCACGTTTTATTTTTTTATCAATTGGTCAATTTTCGGCGCAAGTCTCTGAAAAGGCTGGATAATAACATGATTTTTTTACTCATGTTATCGGAGGCCGAGGCTGCTTTCACAGTGCGAGCGAATGGCCGGGTTCAAGCTTACAGCCATGAATGGTCTTGACCTCCTCTGCGACCAGCTGCTGCAGTCGCCACAGATTGCGGTCATGGATGCCGAACGCCTCGAGGTGGCTGACCGTGTTGTAGAGATATTCGGCGCCGGATCCGATATGCCCGCAGGCTCTGGCCAGCACGCTCGCCACTCTGTCCAACGGCTGGTTCAGCGACGTTCCCCTGCCCTTCACGCCGACCCAGAAGCCGAGCGCGCGCAGCGTGCCTTGCGGCGTATGCACCGGCAGCCACCGGACCGTCTCGATGCTTTCGTGGTCGCTGATTTCGCGCCGCAGCAGCCTTTCGACCTGCGCCGGCTTTTCGCCCTCCGGCAAGCGATAGATCACGCCGTTGCAGCGTCCGCCCCGTTCGAGCGCCATCATCAACCCAGGCTGCTCGGCACTGCCCCGCCAACGCACCATGTCGAGGCAGAAAGAGCGGTGCCAGCCAAAGGCCGTGGCGAGCTGTTGCTCGACCGACTCGAATTCCGGCTTCCAGATCAGCGACCCATAAGCGAACACCCATAGCGGCCCCTCATCGGCTTCATTGGACAGCCGCAAGGCAAGGTCTCGAAAGTCCTCGTCGTTCATGTCTGTCCAGCTCGGGTCCGGGCCGGGATCGGCCTCCTCCCGATGGCACAGTGCGACAAGCTCGGGCGTGAGCGACATCAAGCGCATGAACGACAACCCTTCATAGCCGTAGAGAAATCGAAAACCGCTGGGTGCGCAACCAGGGAACGCTTGGCACACACACCCATTGTTTTCCGGGCGGTGTCGGATTCCCGTCGTGAGGATCGTCCTATGATGGACGACGATCACGTATGAAAGGTGAGGAGACCGAAATGCCAAAAGCCCCGATGCCCTTCTTCTGGTACGAATTGATGACGTCAGATCTCGACGCCGCCGAGGCATTCTACACCCAAGTCATCGGCTGGACGGCGCAGCCCTTCGACAAGGCGCCCGGCATCCCGCGCTATGTCGTGATGAATGTCGGCGAACGTGGCGTCGGCGGCCTGATGACCTTGCCTGAGGATGCAGCCAAGATGGGCATGCCGCCCGCCTGGCTTGGCTATATCCACACCAGGGATGTCGACGCTGCCACGGCATCGCTGGAGAAAGCCGGCGGCACCGTTCACCGCCAGCCCGACGACATTCCGGGCGTCGGCCGCTTTGCCGTCGTCGCCGATCCGCAAGGCGCGACCTTCATGTTCCTGCAGCCAAACGGTCCCGACCAGCCTGTCGTGCCGGCCGGCACGCCGGGCCACATCGGCTGGCACGAGCTTTATACGAGCGACTGGAAAGCCGCGTTCGATTTCTATTCCGAGCAGTTCGGCTGGGTCGACGCCGGCGATTTCGACATGGGCCCGGTGGGCACTTACCAGACCTTTACAGCCGGCCCCGAATCCGGCGGCGGCATCATGAACAAGCCCGAGCAGATTCCGGTCCCGGTCTGGCAGTTCTATTTCAATGTTCCGGCCATCGATGCGGCGGCCAAACGGGTGACCGACAATGGCGGCAAGATCCTGATGGGGCCGATGGAGGTCCCGGGCGGCAGCTGGATCGTCCAATGCCAGGACCCGCAGGGCGCGCATTTCGCCTTGATGGCGCCGGTCCGCTGACCGCGATCGAACATCGCTGAAACAAAGCGCGGGCTTTCATCGGACTACCGATGAAGGCCTCTACCCCTGACTGGCGCCGTCTCATTCCGGCGCCAGCACCGCGACCTTCAGCTCAGCTTTCTTCGCGCCGCTGAACTGAACGGTGGCCGGGCCAGGCGCAAGCTTGAAGCGCACGCTCTTGCGGATGCCAGGGCATGTTTTCACGCCACTATAGCCCGCCGACTTGATGGCCTGGCCATTCTGGATGACATCGATCCAGGCCTCGCCCGAGAGACTGATCTGGATGGCCCCCTCGGACGGCACCTCCACGCTGGCAACGGCGCCAAACGTGTCCGATGCCGGCGCACGTTCGGGCGCTACCGCAAAACCGGCTTTCCCTACCGGCACCAGCGCCAGGTCCGCAGCCTCACCAACCGCCAGCGCCGCTCCGGACGGCGTTGCCGGTGCTGCGGCAAACAGGGTCTGCTCCCGCGTCACCGGCCACTTGAACGCCTCACAGCCGGCGTCCTCGGCCATGGCGAAGCTAATGCCTGCGAGGATCGCGAAAAGGCTGATGACGACTTTTTTCATGGCAAAGGCCCCCACACATTCAGGATTGTTGTACACGCATCAATACAACCATAGAGATACTAATGCAACCTTGGCGAGAAAATTTTAATGGCAATTGGGAACATTCCCAATCACCGATTGTTGACGGCAGGCCATGCGAAGTGAATGGTCATTCCTGGGCGATAATCTATGGCCGGGCGGATTGAAAATGGAGTCATTATGAAGCTTTTCGAAAGCCTCTCCAGATACCAGCCGCAGGCGCTCGGCGTGTTGCGCATCATGACCGCGCTGCAGTTCATCGAGCATGGCAGCCAGAAACTGTTCAACTTCCCCGTCAGCGCCGATCCCCACGCCCTTTCCGGGCTGACCATGACCGCCGGCATCCTCGAATTCGCCGGCGGCATCCTGCTGGCGCTCGGCCTGTTCACGCGGCCCGTAGCCTTCCTTCTGGCCGGCGAAATGGCGATCGCCTATTTCATGGCGCACATGCCGCGCGACTTCTTCCCGGTCAACAATGGCGGCGATTCGGCGATCTCTTTCTGCTTCATCTTCCTCTATCTGGTGTTTGCCGGCGCCGGCGCCTTCGCGCTGGACAACCGCCGCAGCGCCTGACGCCCAGAAGAAGGGGCGTGACTAGTGCATGTCGCCCAAAGTGCCCAGCGGTTTTGGGACACGACATGCACAAACAGGAATCTGAAGCGCATCGGCGAAGCCGAAGCGCTTCAGGCACGCATCCGTTCGAAATTGGCGTCGAAAAGCGGCACCGCCTGAATGCGCGCCGCATGACGCTTGCCCAGCAGCTCGATTTCGAAGCCGTCGCTCTCATCTGCGATCTCCTTCGGCACATAGCCGACGGCGACGGACTTCTTCGAATGATGCGCATAGCCGCCCGACGTCACCCAACCGCGCACGGCGCCATCGAACCAGATCGGCTCGTCGCCAATGACATCGGCATCGTCGGCATCGACGATAAAGGCGCGCAGGCGCAATTTGCCGCCCTGCCTGCGCTCGGCCAGCGCCGCGGCCTTGCCGATGAAATCGGCGTCCTTGCCGTAAGCAACAAAGCGGTCGAGCCCCGCTTCCAGCGGCCCGTAGATCGGCCGGTACTCGCGCCCCCATGAGCCGTAATTCTTGTCCAGCCGCAGCGCATTGAGCGCGCGCGAGCCGAAGAGGCCGATGCCGAATTCCTCGCCCGCCGCCATCAGCGCTTGATAGGCGGCGCGCTGGTATTCCGGCGCCACCCAGATTTCGTAGCCGAGATCGCCGGTATAGCTCACACGGCCGACCAGGCACGGCGCCATGCCGATATCCATCCGGCCAATGGCCATGAAGGAAAATGCCGCGTTGGAGACATCCGAGCGCGTGGCCTTTGCCAGCACATCCCGCGCCTTCGGGCCGGCGATCGACAGACCGGTGAGCCTCGCGCCCAGCGCTTCGATGCGGACCGATCCATCGTCAGGCAGGTGCTTCTCGAACCAGCGCATGTGGTATTGCTCGGCGATGCCGGAGCCGGCGAGGAACCAGCCATCCTCCCCCAGATTGGCCAGCGTGAAGTCGCCGATGAGCCTGCCGTCCTGCTTCAGCATCGGCGCCAGCGTCATGCGGCCGGGTTTCGGCAGTTTGCAGGTAAGCATCCGGTCGAGCCAGGCGGCCGCTCCCTCACCCGTCACCTGGTATTTGGCGAAGCTCGAAATCTCGGACAGGCCGACACTGTCACGTACCGTCGCGACCTCCTTGGCGACCTGCGTGAAGTCGCTCGAGCGGCGCCACGAGAACTCGTCCTTGACGCCTTCCGGCGCGTACCACAGCGGCACTTCCAGCCCATAGGCAACGCCCCATTGCGCACCCCCAGCAGACAGCAGATCATAGATCGGCGTCGTCTTCAGCGGCCGCCCGGCGGGCAGCTCCTCATTGGGGAAGCGGATCGAAAAGCGCCTGGAATAATTCTCGCGCACCTTGGCGTTGGTGTAGGCCATCGTCGCCCAGTCGCCATAGCGCGCGACATCCATCGCCCAGATATCGGCGCCGGGATCGCCCTCGATCATCCAGTTCGACAAAGCAAGGCCGACGCCGCCGCCTTGCGAAAAACCGGCCATGACACCGCAGGCGACCCAGAAGCCCGGCAGGCCGCGCACCGGCCCGACCAGCGGGTTGCCATCAGGGGCGAAAGTGAAGGGGCCGTTGATGATCTGCTTGATGCCGGTGTTCTGGAAGGCGGGGAAATGGCGGAAGCCGACTTCCAGAGACGGCGCGATGCGGTCGATGTCCGGCTCCAGCAATTCATGGCCGAAATTCCATGGCGTCTGGTATTCGGACCACGGCTTGTTGGCCTTCTCATAGGTGCCCATCAGCATGCCGCCGCGCTCCTGGCGCAGGTAAAGCTCGCCGTCGAAATCGACCGCGTGGATGATCTCGGTGCCGGTCTTGGCATTCCAGGCGGCGACCTCAGGCATGTCCTCGGTGATCAGGTACATGTGCTCCATGGCCAGCACCGGCAGTTCGAGACCAACCATGCGGCCGACCTCGCGCGCCCACAGGCCGCCGGCATTGACGACATGCTCGGCCACCACCTCGCCCTTGTTGGTGATGACGCGCCATAGCCCGTCGGGCCGGCGCACGATGTCCTCGACCTTGGTGAAGCGCTCCACTTCCGCCCCAAGTTTCCGCGCGGCCTTGGCATAGGCATGGGTAACGCCTGAGGGATCGAGATGGCCGTCCTCCTTGTTCCTGACGGCGCCGACGAACTGCTTGGGATCGAGCAGCGGCATCAGCTCGGCCGCTTCGTTGGGCGAGATCTCCTCGAGCTCGATGCCGAGATAACGGCCCTTGGCGACGACGCCGCGCAGCCAGTCCAGCCGCGCCTCGGTTGCCGCCAAAAGCACGCCACCGGTCAGATGCACGCCGGTCGCCTGGCCGGAAAGCTCCTCGATCTCCTTGTAGAGGTTGATGGTGTATTTCTGCAGCTTGGCGACGTTGGGGTCGCCATTGATGGTGTGCATGCCCCCGGCCGCGTGCCAGGTCGAGCCGGACGTCAATTCGTCGCGCTCCAGCAGGACAACATCGGTCCAGCCGTGGCGGGCGAGATGGAACAGCACGGAGCACCCGACGACGCCACCGCCAATGACCACGACCTTTGCATGCGATTTCATGAGTTTTGCTCTGTTATCAATGAGTTGGATGGGTGGAATGAATCGACATGGGAGGAGCCAAGCCGGTGTGCGCGCACAATCCTGCAATCATCACGGCTCGCCCTGCCCGATCGCTTCCTTGCGCCTGGCCATGTAAGCCTCCAGCGCCTCGCGCACGGCGATATCCATCACCGGCTCGACATAGTCTTCCAGCGCCTTCTTCCACAGCCGCGTCGCGCGCGCAGTGGCGTCGAGCCCGCCGGCTTCCTGCCACGCTTCGTAATTCTGCCAGTTGGACAGCATCGGCTGATAGAAGGCGGTGGCGTAGCGCTCCAGCGTGTGCGGCTCACCGAAGAAATGGCCGCCGGTCGGCACCGCGCCTAAAGCCTCGACGGCAAGCTCGGCCTCGTTGACCTCGATCGGGCGCAAGAACTCCATCATGTGCTGGATCATCTCGACATCGATGATGAGTTTTTCGAACGACGCCGTCAGCCCGCCCTCCTGCCAGCCGGCGGCGTGGTAGACGAGGTTGCCATGGCCGAGCACCGCACCCCACAGCGCCATCAGCGTCTCATAGGCGCCCTGCGCATCGGCGGCGTTGGAGGCCGAGCCCGGCGTCGTGCGGTAGGGCAGCCCGTAGCGCCGCGCCAGTTGCCCCGAAGCGATGTTGGCCTTGGTGTTCTCAGGCGTGCCGAAGGCCGGCGCGCCCGACTTCATGTCGACATTGGAGGTGAAGGCGCCATACATGACCGGCGCGCCCGGACGGACAAGCTGGGTCAGTACGACGCCGAACAGCGCCTCGGCATTCTGCTGCGCCAGCGCCCCGGCCAGCGTCACCGGGCTCATCGCCCCCATCAGCGTGAACGGCGTCACCGCCACCGACTGGCCGAACTCGGCCATGGTCATCAGGCCCTCGGCCATCATCTCGTCGAAGCGGCGCGGCGAGTTGACCGAGATGATCGTGGTGATGCCGGGATCGTCGCGCATCTGGTCGAGCGTCAGCCCGCGCGAAATCGCCATCATCTCGATGCCGTCAAGCGCCCTGCCCCGGCCGATAGCCGAGACATGGAAACTCTTATCGGTCAGCGTCAGATTGGTGAAGTAGGTGTCGAGATGGCGGGAGTTTGCCGGCAGCTCCACCGGTGCGCAGACCTGGTTGCCGAGCATGTGGATGCAGTTGAAATGCTGCGCCAACCGGGTCAGATCCGAATAGTCGCGCAAATTGCCGGCACGGCGGCCGCGCTCCATATCGTGCACATTCGGCGGCCCGGCAACGAGCGTGAAATTGATGGTGTTGCCGCCCAGATGAACCGCGTTGGCCGGATTGCGCGGCGTCAACACATAGCTGGACTGCGTGGTCTTCAACACGTCTTCGATCAGGCCGCGATCGATGCGGACATTCGCTGAGGCATGATCGACTTCGGCGCCAGCCTTCTCGAACAGCGACAGCGCCCGCGGGCTCATCACCTCGATGCCGAAATTCTCCAATATGTGCATCGACGCCTGATGGATCTGCTCGATCTGGTCGGGCGACAGCATAGCCATTGGCGGATAGGGATTCGTCACCCGCCTGAGCGGCAGTTGCGGGATGGCCGACGGGCCCCTGTTGCTGGTGCGCTCGGCGCCGCGTTTGCGTCTTGGTTCGTTCATGCCCGGCATCAAAGCCCCGGCAAACCGGGCAAGCTGTCGGAAATACGCCGTTTGCGGGCGTGATTTTAGCCACGGCGGCATTTCTGTAATATCTATTTAGAGAAAGCGACGAAATACGTCGGATTACTGACACAAAATCCCCCAAGCGACTGCTCCGACGAAGCGTTAACGAGCGCTGCAAGATTCCCTTTATGATTTCGGCCTATTGCTCTGCCAATGCGTAGCTCGAGTTTTAGTAAAATTGGTGCGGTTTGCGTGCTGCTGGCGCTTTCGGCCTGCGCCACGCCGCCCAGCCACATCAACAATGTCTGTGCCGTCTTCGACCAGAATGACGGCTGGTTCGACAACTGGCAGTCGGCCGCCGAGCGCACACAGCAGAAATACGGCATCCCCGTTCCCGTGCTGATGGCGACGGTCCGCAAGGAATCCGGTTTCAAGAGCAATGCACGGCCGCCACGCACCAAGCTGCTCGGCTTCATTCCGTGGAAGCATGTCTCGTCGGCCACCGGCTTCTCGCAGGCGCTGGACGGCACCTGGTCGCAATATCAGCGCGAGACCGGCAACTGGGCGGCCCGGCGGACGAAATTCGCCGACGCCGTCGACTTTGTCGGCTGGTATCATTCCAAGACCGCAGACACGTATGGCGTTGCCCGCAACGACACCTACAACCTCTATCTCGCCTACTATCTCGGCTGGACCGCCTATGGCCGCGGCAACCGGGGCGATGCCGGCGTCCAGGGCTATGCCCGGGCCACCGACAAGATGGCGCGGGACTATGCGCAGCAACTGAGCGAGTGCGGGAACTGAACTAATTCCGGGCATGAGCATTTCAACCACCCGCTGATGGACGGCATGCCTTGCCGACTAGCGGCAAACGCTCATCGCTTCGTCATCCACGGGCGGAGCAAGGAGCGCAGCGACGCAGCGCAGACCCCTGGAGCTGCTCCGCAGCCCAAGGGATCCATGCCGCGACTTCAAATCGCCGCCGCGGGCAGAAATTGTGCTCCGCTGCGCCCTCGGCTGAGGTCGCGGCATGGATCCCAGGGTCTCCGCGACGGAGCTTCGCTCCTGCTACGCCCTAGGATGACGAAGTTTGGGGAGGCTCCAGCCAATCCCGAATGCCAGCGATGGTCCACCGAGGGAAGACATCTTGCTGCCGACAGATCCCCAACCCTGCCAGATCCTCTGTTCCAGCGCGGCTAGTCGCGAAGCGCATTGACCGTTTCGAGATCGACCATCGGCCCGCCGGGCCGCGACGAAAGCAAGGGAATGCCGTTGCGCTCCCCGCCCGCCTGCGGCGGACGCAGCGAACGGCGAACCAGATCGGAAATGACTTCGCCCACACTGCGATCCTGCTGCCGCGCCATAGCTTTGGCGGCAAGAAGGACATCGTCATCGATTGCAAGTGTCGTTCTCACAATTCGCCCTCCCTCCAAGCATCAAACATCACATGGCGCAGCAAATGAAATTGCGTGATGCAGGTCAGTTCGGTTTCCTGGGCTTGCCCGGCTTTGGAGAACGGCCGGTTTCCGAAACCTCGTCGCGGACCTCGTGACGGCGGGCTTTCGAAACGGCTTCGGCCTCCTCGGCAGCCTGCCCCACCGCATCGGCTGCCGCGCTGCCCGTCTTGCCGCGCGGACGCTTCGGCGGCGTGCCGGCAAAACCGGGGCCGTCGCCGTGCGGCGCGTCATCCGGCACGCCTTCGTGCGCGGCGTGTTCCTTGTCGAACTTGATCACCGGCTCCATCTTGGCCAGCACGTCGTCGGAGAGCCAGCACAGGCTCATATGGCCGCCGCCGAGATGCTTGACCGGGGGCACCTTGGTCTCGCACAGATTGTCCGGCACCAGCTTCTTGTAGCCGCAGCGGGTCTGGAACGGGCAGCCGGACGGCGGATTCATCGCCGACGGGATGTCGCCTTCCAGCACGATGTGCCGCTTGACCACGCTGGTGTCGGCGATCGGAATCGCCGACAGCAGCGCCTCTGTATAGGGGTGATAGGGCGGCGCGAAGATCTGGTCGGTCGTGCCTTGCTCGACGATATAGCCGAGATACATGACGACGACGCGGTCGGCGATGTAGCGCACGACGGACAGATCATGGCTGATGAACAGCATCGTCGTCTTGTTCTTGCGCTGGATGTCCATCAGCAATTCGGTCACCGCCGCCTGCACCGACACGTCGAGCGCCGAGACCGGCTCGTCGGCCACCACCACCTTGGCGTCGCCGGCAAAGGCGCGCGCCACGCCGATGCGCTGCTTCTGGCCGCCCGAAAGCTGGCGCGGCTTGCGGGTCTCGAACGCCCTGGGCAGCTTCACCAGGTCGAGCAGTTCCAGCATGCGCTTGCGGCGATCGGCAACCGTCTTGCCGACATTGAACTTCTCCAGCGTGCGGATGATCTGCGAACCGACCGAATGGCTGGGATTGAGCGTGTCGAACGGGTTCTGGAACACCATCTGGATCGACGACACCGTGTCAACGCTCCGTTTCTCGATGCCCGTCGACTGGATTTCCGTGTTGCCCAGCGTCACCGTGCCGGCACTTGCCGTCTCCAGCCCGAGCAGCACCTTGGCCAGCGTCGACTTTCCGCAGCCGGATTCGCCGACGATGGCGACCGTCTCGGATTCGCGCGCCATGAACGAGATCGTCTCATTGGCCTTGACGACGCGGCCCTCGCTCGAGCCGAACACCTCGCTGCCGCCGACCCTGTAGTATTTTCTGAGATCCTCGATCTTGAGCACCGGCGCGCCGGGCACGACGCGCTCATTGACCTTCTTGGCGCCGGGCGGCAGCGCTTCCCAGTCGATCTCGTTGAAACGCACACAGCGCGAGAAATGGCCTTCGTGACCCGCGACCTCGATCATCGGGATTTCGGCGGCGTTGCAGACGCCCTCCACGAAATGGTGGCAGCGCGGGCCGAAATTGCAGCCCTTGGGCCGCTCGTGCGGTAGCGGCAGCTGCCCGGGAATCGAGATCAGCGGCCGTGAATTCTTGTCGGCGCCGGGCAGCGGGATCGAGCGGAACAGCCCTTGCGTATAGGGATGGCGCATCCTGTCGAAGACATCCTTGATCTTGCCGGTCTCCACCGCCTCGCCCGAATACATCACCGTGATGCGGTCGCAGGTTTCGAGGATCAGGCCGAGATTGTGCGACACGAAGATCATCGACGTGCCGAACTTCTCGCCCAGCCCCTTGACCAGGTCGACGATGCCCGCCTCCACCGTCACGTCGAGCGCCGTCGTCGGCTCGTCGAGCAAAAGCAGCGCCGGCTTCGACAGCAGCGCCATGGCGATGACGATGCGCTGTTGCTGGCCGCCCGAAAGCTGGTGCGGATAGGAGCGCATCATACGCTCGGGGTCCGGCAGCTTGACCGAGCGCACCATTTCGAGCGCGCGCTTATAGGCCTCTTCCTTCGACACCTTGTCGTGGATCAGCGGCACTTCCATCAATTGCTGGCCGACCTTCATCGCCGGGTTCAGGCTCGCCATCGGCTCCTGGTAGATCATCGCGATCTTGTTGCCGCGAATGGAGCGCAACTCCTCGTCGGAGAGCTCGCCCATGTCCTTGCCCTGAAACTTGATCTTGCCGCCGACGATTTTTCCGATGTTGGAGAGGTCGCGCATGATGCCGAGCGACACGGTCGACTTGCCGCAGCCGGATTCGCCGACGATGCCCATCGCCTCCCCCGGCATGACGGTGCAGGAAAAATCCATGACGGCCGGGATCTCGCCCTTGCGGGTGAAGAAGGAGATCGACAGGTTCTCGATCTCGATGATCGGCGCGTTGGCCGGCCCATTGGTTGGCGTGGCGGGATTTCGAACTGCCTCGTTCATGGGTCGCTCCAATCCTGGTTCTTTCGGGCCTGTTTCTCTCAGGCGCATCGGGTCGAAACCCGCGAGATCAGTCTTTCATCGATTGTTCGCGCAGCGAGTCGGCGAGCAGGTTCAAGCCCAGCACGAACGACATCAGTGCGATCGTCGGCGGCAACGCTGGGTGGATGAAGGAGCGCAGCAGGCGGCTGGCGTCCTTGATCGCGGTGCCCCAGTCCGGACTTTCCGGCGCCAGGCCAAGGCCGAAATAACCGAGCGTGCCGAGCAGGATGGTGGTGTAGCCGATGCGCAGGCAGGCGTCGACGATCAGTGGCCCGCGCGCATTGGGCAGGATCTCCCACAGCATGATGTACCAGGGCGATTCACCGCGTGTCTGCGCCGCCGCCACATAATCGCGCGTCTTGATGTCCATCACCAGGCCACGCACGATGCGAAACACGCCGGGGCTGGAGGCGAACACCACCGCCACGAAGATGTTGAGCTGGTTGGGGTCGATATGCACGATCTTCAGCGGATCGGCGTCGAAGACCAGGCCGGCATAGATCCAGCCGCCGAGGATCAGGGTGATGCCGAGCAGGATGTATAGCCGGTCGGGCCGGTTCTTGTAGCGGGTCCAGAACAGCACGCTGAAGAAGATGATCGGGAACAGGAAGAACACGCCGGCCATGCCATAGGGGATCGGCGTATCCATGATGCCCGGCGTCACCAAAAGATAGAACAGCAGGATGACCGGGAAGGCCAGCACGAGATTGGCCAGGAACGACAGCACGGTGTCGATCTTGCCGCCGTAATAGCCGGCGGGCAGGCCGAGCGTGATGCCGACCATCAGCGCGAAGCCGGTCGCGGCAGGCGCGATGATCAACACGATCTGGCTGCCATAGACCATGCGCGAAAACACGTCGCGCGCCAGCTTGTCGCCGCCGAACAGATAGGTCAGCCCCGATTTCGGTTCGACGGCGCCCGGCAGCACATCCTTCATGATGGGAATCTGGGCCAGCGGGTCGAAGGGCGAAATGGTCGCGGCGAAGATCGCCGTGAACAGCCAGAACAGGCAGATGCCGACGCCGACGATGCCGACACCGCTGTCGAACAGCTGGCCGTAGAGCGCCAGCTTCTTCTTGTAGGTGAAGCTCGCGCCCATGACGATGACGAGTGCGATCCAGACCGGCCAGAAGCGCGACAGCACTTCGAGAACGATGGTGAAGCCACTGATATATTGAACCGGCATCCGCTTCGCTCCCTACTGAACTCTGATACGCGGATTGAGAAATGCGTAGCCGACATCGGAAATGAGCTGCGTGATCAGGACGATGAACACCGAGACCAGCGAGCAGCCGAGCAAAAGGTCGATGTCGTTGTTGCCGGCCGCCTCGACCAGCGTGTAGCCGAAGCCCTGATAGCGAAACATCACCTCGACGATGACGACGCCGGTGAGCAGCCATGGGAATTGCAGCATGATGACGGTGAACGGTGCGATCAGCGCGTTGCGCAAGGCATGTTTGACCACGACGCTGCCGAAGGAAAGGCCCTTCAATCTGGCGGTGCGGATATATTGCTGCGTCATCACTTCGACCATCGAAGCACGCGTCATCCTCGCAATATAGCCGATGCCGTAGATCGCCAGCGTCATTACCGGCAAAGTGAAATTATAGAAGGTGATGCCCTGGCTGGCCGAAGCCGCCGAGCCGTTCAGCCAGCCTAGCCATGAGGCGAAGATGACGGTGAAGATGACGCCCGACACATATTCAGGCGTCGCCGTCGAAGCGATCGACGCCACGGACAGCACCCGGTCGGTTCGCGACCCCTCGCGCATGCCGGCCATAATGCCGATCAGCAGCGAGATCGGCACCATCACCACCAGCACCCAGAACATCAGGATGCCCGTGGCGCCGAGTGCCGGAAACAGCTTTGAGGCGACGGTCGCCTTGAACTTGGTCGAGCAGCCGAAATCGCCCTGGAAAACGCCGGCGAAGGTCGGCACGAGCGGATCATTGCAGAAGGAGAAACGCTGCGCCGGTTTGCCGGTCGCCGGGTCTGTCACAGGTTGCTTGGGCACCACGCCCAGCCACTGCCCATAGCGGACGAAGAAGTTCTGCCGATAGCCGTGGTTGACCAGCCAGCTCTCGAGCTGCTCGGCCGACGTATGCATTTCGGTCTGGCTGATCGCCAGCTTCTTCAGATTGGGTTCGAGGTTGATCAGGAAGAAGACGACCATGGTCAAGCACAGCATCGTCAATGCCATGGTGCCAAGACGCCTGATAACGAAGGAAAGCATGGCGGCCCCCTGCCGATGGGTTGGGGTTTGAGCCGGCTATGAAAGCCAACCCTGCCGTGACCGGCGGAGCTGGCTGTCAAACAGGCCTTCGGATGCGATCAACCCTGTTTTGTTGCACGGCCTTGCCCGCGAGTCCGTAACTTTTTTGAGAAAGCGCGGACCAACGGGGACGGACGATGCAAAGAGCGGGAGAAGGGAGCGAGCCCCTTCCCCCATGTCGATGCGATCAAGCCTGTTCGAGCCAGACCTTGCCGTAGTCGCGCTCGAAGGTCGGGTGCATCTTGTAGTTCTGCACCGCCTTGACCGAGTGGCTGTAGAGTTTGCGCCAGTACGGCTGAATCATGATGCCGGAATCCTGCAGGATCTGCTCGATGTCCTTCATCATTTCCTTGCGCTTGGCGGCGTCGGCAACGGCGAGCGCCGCATTGAGCTTGGCGTCCCATTCCGGATTCGACCAGCCGGCCTCGTTCCAGGCCTCGCCGGTGCGATAGGCGATGGCCAGAACCTGGACGCCGAGCGGGCGCATGTTCCAGTTGGTCATCGACAGCGGATACTTCGTCCAGTCGTTCCAGAACGTCGAACCCGGCAGAACGGTGCGCTTCACCTTGATGCCGGCGTCGCGCAGCTGGGCGGCGATCGCATCGCCGGTGTTCTTGTGCCAGTCTTCGTCGACCGTGATCAGCTCGTGTTCGAAGTCGGCCTGGCCGGCTTCCGCCATCAGCGCCTTCGCCTTGGCCGGATCACGGGCAACCTTGGGCAGCTCGTAATATTCCGGATGGATCGAGCAGACATGGTGGTTTTCGGCGACCGAGCCGGCGTTGCCGTAGCCGAGCTGCAAGACGACATTGTTGTCGACCGCAAGCTGCAGCGCGTTGCGCACCTTCTGGTCGCCATAGGGCTTGTTGTTGACGTTGGTGCGGCAGACGATGGTCGACGCGGTGACGATTTCCGACTTCACCAGGTCCATGCCGTCGAGGATCGACACGTAGTCGGCCGAAGTCTCGAAATTGGTATGCACTTCGCCGGCTTCGAAAGCGCTGACCATGGCTGCTGGATCGGTGCCGTAGTCGATGAATTCCAGGCCGTCGAGGAACACTTCGCCGTCCCACCACTTGTCGTCGGTGCGGCGCTTGTAGACCACCTTCTGACCGACATCGTAGGAGACGAGTTCGAACGGACCGGTGCCGATCGGGCAGGCCTTGAAGTCGCCGCCCTTCTCATCGAAGGTCTTGTGGACGATGAGGCCGGGATAGTCGCACATGTTCGGAATCAGCGCGATGTCCGGCTTGGTGAGCTTCAGCACGACCGTGTGGTCGTCCGGCATGGTCACGGCGCTTTCGTCGAGCTTGTCGTCCTTGACCAGCGAGCCAAGACGGCCGGGCATGGAATTGCCTTCGGCTTTCTTGTCGGCCCAACGCTTCAGGTTGAAGACGACGTCGGCGGCGGTGAAGGCATCGCCATTCGACCAGGTGACGCCCTTGCGCACATGCAGCGTGTACTGCGTGGCATCGTCGTTGACGTCCCAGCTTTCCAGCAGATAGGGGCGGAACGTGTATTCGGACGTGTACTTGACCAGCGGCTCGAGCGCCTGGCGCTCGGCATTGGCGATTTCCGACCAGTCGGCCTTGCGCGGGTCCTTGGGATCCTTGATCCACTGGGCGATCTTCAGCGTGCCGCCCTTCTTGCCCTTTACCTCTTCGGCCTTCGCCGGCGTCGGATCGGCGAGGCCGAGCAAGCCGTAAGCCATTGCCGTCGATGCGCCGAAGACGCTGGCCATGGCCAGGAATTCGCGGCGGTCCACCTTGCCTGCCTTGGCTTCTTCGGCCATGGCCAGGATGTGATCCGGAACGCGATCGCCATTACTCTTGTAAATTGTCATGACTTAACTCCCATTGTTGGCTTTCCGCCTTTTAACATTCCGCATCCAGGCCATGATGTCAAAGACGGCGTGGATTGAGAACATGTTAGGGAATGTGCAACTTTGAAAGGGGAGCGGTTCGCGTGATAACGACAGTCTTGGCGCAAATTTGCTACTGTCCGACGGATTCTTCTGGAATCTCGGTAGTCGATTAAACTGAGACATTTACTCCAGCCCGGACAGCGCCAGAATCGATCCATCATGAGGCCAAAAGTCCTGCCGAACTATCAGTATTCCTTCTCGTAGAAGATGCCGCCCTTGGCTTCGCCGGCATCGTTGGCCTCGCCGCGCAGCTTGACGCCGCGCCCGACATTGAGGTCGATCGTAGCCTTGCCCGAGCCCGGCTTGTCGCCTTTCTGGATCGTGACATAGGTGCGGTCGTTGAGGTATTTGCCCGCCGAAACCGCCGTGCCGCCCTGGTCGTCGGTGGTGACGTCGAGGTCGTCGACACCAATGGCGCTGCGCAGGTTTTCGAGCAGCGACGTCGAGCCGCCGACGCCGGCCAGTTGCCCGGCGGCCTCGGCCAACTGGGCGATCTGCAGCGGCGACAGATTCGACATCGAGCGGCCGAAGATCAATTGCGCCAGCACCTCGTCCTCGGGCAGCGCCGGCACCGAGGAGAAGGTGAACTTCGGATTGGTCGCCTCGCCCGACACCACGATGGTGACGGTGGCGCCGGTCGTCGTCGTGGTCGCCGTCAAATTGAGATAGGGCACCAGCGAGCCGGAAAATCCGACCGTGCCTTCGGTGAAGGTCAGCCGCTTGCCGAGGATCGACAGCCGTCCGCGCTGCAGGGTGAAGGTGCCGACCGCTTGCGGCGACGAGGCCGGGCCGGTCAGCTTCAGCGAGCCGCCAAGTTCGGCATCGACGCCCCTGCCCTGGATGAAGATCTGGTTCGGCGCGTTGACCGTGACATCGAGTGCAAGGCCGCTACCGCCGCCCTTGCCGCTGGTCGTCGGCGGCCGCAGCGCCTTGTCCTGTGCCTTGACCGCACCTGGCGCGTTCTTGTGCTTGACGTCGAGCGCTGCCAGCGAGCCCGGCAATTTGTCCGGAACGGTGATCACCGTCTTGGCGAGATTGACGGTGCCGGCAATGACCGGTGCGGAGGTCAGCGGTCCCTTGATCGTCAGGTCGCCGCCGAGATTGGCGGTCACCACCCTTCCGTCCGTATAGCGGCCGTCGACCAGCTTGATCGACAAATCGGCCGGAAAACCCTGCGCCGGGTTGATGCCGACCGTGCCGCTGGCCGACAGGCTGCCGCGCGTCGACAGCGTTCCGGTCAACCGGTTGATCCTGGCGACGCCGCCGGCAATCGAGACATCGGCGGCGAGATCGTTGACGGCGAGGCCGGAGCGCGCATCGACAAGGCGCGCACCCGAGGTGCTGACGCTGCCGCCGATGACGGGCGATGTCGCGGGACCGCGCACCTGCACGTTGACATTGGCGGTTCCAGACAGCGACAGGCCCTGCGCGGCAAGCTTCTGGCTGAGCAGGCCGAACGGCACGACGCCATTGAAGTCGAGCACCAGCGCCGGCGTCCCGGCCGTCGTCACGCTGCCGCCGCCCTTGACGCCAAGGCCGGCTCCATCGCTGACATTGGCATTGAAGGTCAGCTTGTTGGCGCCGAAGGTGCCCGACGAGGAAACACTCACCGCACCGACACCGGCACCGCGGGTCTGCGAGGTCTGCACGCCCGCTGCGTCGAGATTGAAGGCAATGGCGGGATTTGCCGGCGCGCCCGTCACCTTGACCGTGCCCGAAATCGAGCCGGCGGCGTCGAGGCCCGGCGAAAAACTGTTGGCGAGCGACATCGGCACCCGCGCCAGCGTCGCATTGATGTCGAGCGCCGTGCCGACCTTGCCGGTCACCGTCGCCGTGCCACCGCCAAGGTTGAGCACCAGCCGATCCAGCGTCGTCGTGCCATTGGCGATGCTGACGCTCGAGGCCTGGGCAATGGCCGCCTTGATGCCCTGGACGGTCGCCTGGCCGGAGGCAAGCTCGATAGTTGTCGTGCCGTTGGCCACTTTCACCCGGCCGGCGGCCCGCGCCGGAATGCCCTTGACGGTTGCGCCGCCGGCGAAGCCGGTCCAGTCGCCGTCGCGCTTTAAGTCGACATCGATGCCGCTGATCACGGTGCCGCCCGAAATGACGGTGTCGGCGCGGATCTTTCCGGAGATCACGGGCGCCGCCAGATAGTTGGCGACCAGCGCATCGATCGAGACGGCTTTCGCCTGCAGGTCGCCGCGCGTAATCGACGCGGTCGCCGCCTTGATGGCGACCTGCGGTGCGGTGCCGTTCTTCGAAAAGGCGATCGTGCCGCGCACGTCGCCTTCGGCCTTTTCCAGGGCAAGTGCCGCCAGCGGGCCGATATCGGGCAGGTCGAGCGCGATGGTGCCGACCGGCACGAACTTCTCGTCCAGCGCCAGATCGCCGGAAATCCTGTTCTTGCCGAGCGACAGCAGCAGGCCGTTGATGGCGCTCTTGCCGTCCGCCGTCGCCAGCACCGCACTGCCTTGCAGCGCCTGGCCGGCGACATTGCCGGTCAGTTGCACGTTGGCCGCCGGATTGGCGGCATCGGCCTTGCCGGTGGCGGTCAGCTTCAGCCCGGTGATCTCTCGCGCCGCCACGAGAAGGCGCTCGCTGTCGACCGTCAGTGACAGATCCGGCGCACTGGCCGGCCCCTGTGCGTTCAACGCAAAGGCGATGGCGCCCTTGGCATCCTTCGACAGCAGCGAGATGTCGCTCAGCGCGCCCTTGATGTCGGCGGCCACCTTGTTGTCGGCAAGGCTGGCTTGCCCGTCGGCGGTCAGCGCACCCGAGGTCAACTTCAATCCGCCTATGTTGATGCTGCCGTTGGGGTCGCGCTTCAGTGTGGCGCTGATCTCAGCGCGTTCGCCAAGCATGCCGCGCGCCGCCGCCGGCAAGGCCGACGATGGGGCATCCGCCTTCAGATTGAGGTCTATGGCACCGTCTCGCAGCGATACCTGGCCGGCGACCTGGCTGTTCAGCGCATCGCTCTTGAGCGAGCCGCTGTCGATGGCAAACAGGTCGGCCGTCAGGCGGCCGCTGACGGCTGCCGTGACCTTGCCGGCGATCAGCGGCGCGATCACCGGATTGTCGAGACCGACCTTGTCCACCGACACCGTGCCGGAAACCGGCCCTGCACGGTTCTTGAGATCGAACGCATCCGAATGCAACGCCAGGGCAAGCCCGTCTACCCTCGCCGGACTGGTGACGATCGAGGGCAGGATCGCGGAGACATCCAGGCGGGCCCGCGTGCTCTCGCCCGCCACCTTTGCCGACAAGGACTGGATCTCGATCTTGACCGGGCTCTCGGCGCTGCCGACAGTCAGCGGCAGGCTGGGGCCGGATGAGATGAGATCGAGCGCAAAATCGCTGGCGCCGTTCGGGTTGAGGGTGCCGGTTGCCTTGCCGGAAACCTTGTCGCCGGTCAGCGTCGCCTGATCGAGCACCACGCCGCCGGCAATCGTGTAGCTGCCGGCCGCATCGACGGCGAGCGGTCCGAGCCCGGCCTGCCGGGTCTGGCTGGTTTCGATACCGGCCAGTTGCGCATTGAAGCGGACGTCGGGAGCGGCCGGCGGTCCCGTCAAACCAGCCGTGCCGCTGAGCGTGCCCACAGCATCGAGGCCGGGCGAAAATCCATTGGCGAGCGCCGCGGGCAGTGCCGAAAATTGCGCCGCGAGATCGAGCGTCTGGCCAGCTGTCCCGGACAAGGTCACCGAGCCGCCGCCGACGTCGAGCGCCAGCCTTTCGATGCTGGTCGTGCCGTTGGCGATGCTTAGTGTCGATGCCTGGGCGATTGCCGCCTTGATGCCACGAACCGTCGCCTCGCCCGAGGCAATCTCGATGCTCGTCGTGCCGTCGGCGATCTTCACCCGGCCGGCAGCGGTCGCCGGAATGCCCGCTATGGTGGCGCCGCCGGTAAAATTGGTCCAGTCGCCATCACGCTTCAGGTCGACGCCGATGCCGCCGATTTCCGTGGTCCCGGAGGTGACGCTGTCGGCCTTGATCGTACCTGATATCGCAGGCGCCTTGAGATAATTGGCGATCAGTGCATTGACTGTGATGGCCTTGGCCATCACCTCGCCGCGCGCGATCGATGTGCTCTTCGCATCGATCGCAACGGAGGGCGCGTCGCCATCCCCCGCGAAGCGGATGGTTCCGTCGATGTCTCCCGTTATCGCCTGGCCGGCAAGTGCGGCCAGCTGGTCGATGGCAGGTGCATCGAGCGTCAGCGTGCCGAGCGGCATGAATTTGTCGTCGAGCGCGAGATCACCCGAGACCTTGTTGTCGCCGAGCGAGACCAGAAAACCATTGATCGAACGCTTGCCTTCGCTCGTCACCAGCGCTGCTTTGATGTCGAGCGGCTGGTCGTCGACGGAGCCGGTCAGCGAGACATTGGCGGCGGGACTGGTGATATCGGCCTTGCCGCTAGCCGTCAGCTTGATGCTCTTCACCGTGCGGCCCGATGCCGTCAGGCTGTCGCTATCGGCGGTAACCGTGAAATCCGGCGCCGTCATGGCGCCGCTTGCCGACAGCGCGAAATCGACGCCACCGGCAACCGGCACGCCGACTGTCGGCGACAGCACCGAGACGTCGCCCAGTTTGCCCTTGATGTCGGCCTGGATGTCGGTGCCTTGCATGCTGGCCGTGCCGGCGGCGCTGAGCGTGCCGGAGGTGAATTCGATCGAATTGGCGGCGAAGGATCCCTGCGGATCGCGGGCCGCGCTGGCCGAGAATTTCACCCTAGCGCCGAGCACCGAGGCGATCTGCGGCGGAAAGGCCGTGGCCACGGCATCCGCGTTCATCTTGAGCTGCATCGACAGGTCGGCAAGCGCCACCGTCGCGGTCAGCGAAGCGTTGAGCGCGTCGGAACGCAGCGTGCCCTGGTCGATGGCAATGGCGTCCTTGCTGACCGACCCGGCCAGATCGACATCGATCTTGCCGGTGATCAGCGGCGCCAGCGTCGCCACGTCGGTGTTGAGGCCGCCCGCCTCCAGCTTGACGGTGACCGGCCCGGCGCGGTTCTGGATATCAAAACCGTCGGAATGGATCTGGGCCGCCAGGTCGTCCAGCCGCGTGCCGCCGGCGACGATGGAGACGAAGGAGGCGCCGACGTCGATGATCGGCGCCTTGCCGTCGCCGAAGGCCCGGGCGGTGGCATTGCTGATCGCCAGCGTGATCGGCTGCGCCTTGCTGCCGACGCTGATCACCACGGGCGGCCCCTTGGCGGCGAGTTCGACCGAGAGGTCGCTGGCGCCGGCAGGATCGACAATGCCGGTCGCGGTGCCGTGCACCGCATCGCTGTCGATGTTGGCGCGGTCGACACTGACGCCACCGGCCGATGTGGCGGTGCCGGCAATGTCGAAACTGGTCTTGCCGGCAAACAGCGGCTTGAGATTCTCAGGCAGGAAGCGAGCGAAATCGCCGTCGCCCTTGGCCTCGATATGATTGCCCTTGTCGGTCAGTTGGTGGCGACCCGTCAGCTGGGTGACGATCTTGCCGTCGACCGAGAACGTGCCGATGCCGTTCCAGTTGGCGAGCGGCCCGGTGCCCGAGACATCTATGTCGACCGGCGGCGTGTCGGGCAGCTTGAGCAGGTTGGCGATGATACCGCCTGCCGGCTCCGAGGCCTTCAGGTCGAGATCGAGCCTGTTGTCTGCCGGCGCAAAGTGGATCTTGGCGTCGACATTACCTTGCTTGCCGTCATGACGGGTGATGTTGAGCACCGTCTCGACCGCCAGTGGCGCGGCATCGGCCTTGACCGATCCCTTGGCCGCAAGCTCGGCGATGCCGCTGCCGGCCAGTTGCTGGCCAAGCGCGATCTCGGGCAGATCGATCTGCTTGATGTCGATGGAAACCGGCAGCGTCGTCGTACCCCCGCTCGGCGCTGGCTGCGTGCTGGCCACCGGCAATCGCGCCAGTTCGATACGCTCGGCAGCGATACGGTCGGCGCTGAAGTTTTTCGACAGCAGCGCCAGCGGCGACCAGTCGACGGCCACCTTGCGCGCCACCAGCCAGGCGCCCTCGCGGTCCTCCAGCACGACATGGTCGACGCTGAGCGCCCCGGACCAGATGCCGTCTATGCCGCTGACCGTGATCTTGCGGTTGTCGTTCGAAGCCAGCCGCGAAATGATGCCGGCGAGATTGTCGCGGCCGCGCTCGGTCTTGGTCAGCACCACCAGCGCGCCGATCGCTCCCGCAACCACGATCAGCAGCGTGTAAAGGACAATGCGGAGGATGCGCCAGACTGTTTTCATCGCTCAGAATGCCTGCCCGATGCCGGCATAGATGCCGAAATGCGGGTCACCCGGATCACGGTTGAGCGGCACGGCGGCATCGATGCGCAGTGGCCCGAACGGCGTGACATAGCGCAGCCCGACGCCGGCGCCGACCTTGACATCGGAGAAATCGGGAGCTGATTTGGTCGATACGGTGCCGGCGTCGACGAACGGCACGATGCCGATCGTATCGGTGATGGCGATGCGCATCTCGACCGAGGTTTCGAAGAAGGACAGGCCGCCGATCGGCTGGCCGGTGAAGTCCTTGGGTCCGATGCCCTGATAGGCATAGCCGCGCACCGAACCGCCGCCCCCGGAATAAAAGCGCCGGTCGGCTGGCACATGTTCGAGGCTGGTGCCGACGATCGAACCGATGGCGACACGTTCGGCCAGCACGAATTTCGAAGCCGAGTCCAGCGACTGATAGGCCGACCCTTCGCCCCTCAGCTTCAGGAACGCCGCACCGCTCAAAATGTCGTAGCTGGGCTCGGCATAGGCCAGCACCCGGAAGCCGCTTGTCGGGTTCAGCCGGTTGTCCCGGTTGTCATAGACATATTGCAGCGGAATGCTGGCGATCAGGTATTTGTGCTTGCCGAAAGCGTCGTGGATGCGGGAATAGTCGAGCGCCACCTCGGCGGAAACCGTCTGCTTCTTGGTCAGCTCGTAGGACAGCCCGGTGCTGCCCTTGACCGAGAAATGGTCATAGGCGTCAGGATGTTCGAGTACCGTCTTGACGCCGGCGAAGAACTTCGATGCCGGCCCGATCACGCCCGGCTTTTCGAACATGATGCCGGCATTGTAGTTGAGCTCGCCGAGATCATTGCTGCCGATGCCGCTGATCTTGCCGTCGATGCGCAGCTTCTCGGCCCGGCCGAACAAATTGCGGTGGCCCCAATAACCTTCCAGGCCCAGCCCCTCGGTGTTGGAGAAGGTGCCGCCGACGCCGAAATAGCGTGGCTTGCGCTCGCTGACCTGGACGCCGATCGGAATGTTGCCGTCGGCATCGAGCGTGTCGGCTTCCTTGAACGTCACGCTGTTGAAGACCTCGAGCGCCAGCAGCCGGTCGCGCGCGTCATCGATCTCTTGCGGCGAGTACTGCCGGCCGCGCTTGAGGCCGGTCATGTATTCGGTGAAGTCGCGGTCGACCTTTTCGGTGCCTTCCACCGTTGTGTCGCCATAGCCGGCGACCGGCCCAGCGGCGACCGTCAGCGTCACGTCCAGCGTCGAAGTAGCGTGGTCGGCGACGATCTGCCGGTCCGTCACCTCTGCCAGCGGCCTGCCTTGCTCCTTCAGCGTCCGCACGATCAGCGCCTCGGCCTTGAGCACAGCGCCGGATCCCGCATCGCCGCCTGATATCAAGCCATAATCGGCGCTCATCAGCCCCGCTGCGTCGCCCTCGAGGTGGATATTGCCCAAGGTGAATTTCGGCCCGCTGGCGATGTCGATCACCACGGGAACCGGCTGCGGCCCCTTGAATTCGGCATCCGGCGGCAAATCGTCGAGCGGCTTGCCGTCGATGGTGACGGTGACGACGCCTTCGTAGCGGGCATCGGCATAGAGCGCGGCGACAAGCTGTTCGCGGTCGCTGCGCGCCTTGGCCATCAGCCCGAGCGAGCCGGAAACCGGACGCTCCTCGTCACTCTTCAGCGCCGAGGCATTTTCGAGCTTCTTGACCAGATCCTTGTCGGCGTCGGGGGCGGAAATGGTAACGGCGTAGCGCAGGGGATCGACGATATCGGCATCCTCGTCGCTGGACGACCCCCACAGCTTGATGCCGAAAAGCTCGAAAGCGGCCGCCGGCCGCGATTCGGCGACGAGCACGGTCGAGCACATCACGGCCAGCAGCAGGGCGCGCGGAAGCGCACGCCCTGGCGCGCGACCTCCTGACATCTGCTCTTCATGCGCCGGCATTAAGACAACCTAGATTACAAAACTAAAATTGGAATGAAGTTCTGAAGCGCTCGTAAAGGGGCCACAATCCAATTGTCTGAAATAGGGCGGGCTTGGAATTCACACCTTTTGCGTCGCCGCAAGAAAGCGTGATCCCCTGTCCTATGGAGGTACTACCGGTCATCGGCCGGAAAGGAAACCGTTGGCAGGCGGAACCCTGCCGCGTCCTTGTGTTGACAAGCCTGACTGAAGCTTGATCATGCCCGGACGTCAGCTGTGTCTGGAGGGGTGTTATGGCAATGCGCGCGGCTCGTGGTCTGTCTATCCTGATTCTTCTGTTTTTAGGCTGGGCCAGTGTCCTGGCCTGGAGCAGCGCCGCGCAAGCGGCCGAGGCCCGGCGGATCGCGACAACGGACAATTCCGATTATTTCGGCTTTGATCTCAGGTCCGACCAGAATGTGACAATCGACCAGTGCAAGACGACATGCCTGGGAGACCCGGCCTGCCGTGCCTTCACCTACAACAAAAAAGCCAAATGGTGCTTCCTCAAATCCGACTACAACCAGCTGAAAACCTTCAACGGCGCGGTCGCGGGCAAGGTCGTCAACATCGATGGCGATCCTGATATCGGCGCGCCGCCGGAACTCGCTTTCTTCCCCAACTGGATGGCCGATCAGGCCCAGCAATACCGCAACAAGCTGCTCGGCCCGGCCTATGACAAGCCGACCGAAGGCATGGCTGCCTTGCTGAACGCCGCCGAACAGGCCGTGCTGACCGGGGATCACCGCTCCGCCATGCTGAAATACGAGGCCGCGGTCTCGGTGCTGCCCGATGATGGTCCGCTCTGGCTCAACCTGGCGCGTGAAACGCTGGCCGTTCAGCCCGCCGCTAGCACCTCCGAAGCCTCCACTTTGCCGGCGAACGGCACGTCGGCCGCTTTCAATGCCTATAAATTGCTGCGCACCACCAAGACGCGCGCCGAAGTGCTGGCGCTGCTCGGCAACGGGCTCGACAAGCGCGATCTCTACCGGCCGGCGCTGCAGGCCTATGAGGCCAGCCTTGCGCTGAACCCTTCGCCGGCGGTCCAGGCCGACTATGCCGATCTCAAGGCCCGCAAGGGTTTCCGCGTTGTCGATCACACCATCGACGCCGACACCAGCGCGCCGCGCATCTGCGCGCAATTCTCCGAGGATCTGGTCAAGACCGGCGTCGACTACGCGCCGTTCGTCACCGTCGACAACGCGCCACCCAAGGGCGTCGAGGCCAAGGACAAGCAAATCTGCGTCGAAGGGCTGGAGCATGGTCAGCATTACGACGTCACCTTCCGCGCCGGCCTGCCGGCGGCAATCGGCGAAGTGACCGCGGCCCCCGTGGTGCTGTCGATCTATGTCCAGGACCGCGCACCGTCCGCCCGCTTCACCGGTGACAGCTTCGTGCTGCCGGCCGGCGCGCGCCGCGGCATTCCGATCGTCACCGTCAACATGAATGCCGCCGAAATGAAGCTCTACCGCGTCGGCGATCGTTCGCTGGCCCAGCTTCTGTCGGGCTACCAGTTCCTGCACCAGCTCGACGGCTACGACATCTCCAACATTTCCGAGCAGATGGGCGCGCCGGTCTGGCAAGGCCAGCTCGACATCGCCAATGATCTCAACAAGGAGGTCACCACCTCCTTCCCGGTCGACGAGGCGGTGCCGCAGCGCAAGCCCGGCGTCTACGTGCTGACCGCGCAGGCCGTCAACGACAAGAGCGACAACTACAATTCGATGGCCACGCAATGGTTCGTCGTCTCCGACATCGGCCTGTCGACCTATACGGGGCAGGACGGGCTCAACGTCTTTGCGCGTTCACTGGGCAGCGCCAAGCCGATAGCCGGCGCCGAACTGACGCTGGTTGCCAGGAACAATGAGGTTCTCGGCACGGCGACATCGGATGCCGACGGCCATGCCGTCTTCAACCCCGGCCTGACGCGCGGCGACGGCGGCATGGTGCCGGCCGTGCTGATGGCCAAGCAGGGCGACAATGATTTCGTCTTTCTAGATATGGGCCGGGCCGGCTTCGACCTGTCCGACCGCGGCGTCACCGGGCGCGCGGCGCCAGGTGCGCTGGACGTCTATGCCTGGACCGAACGCGGCATCTACCGCGCCGGCGAAGATGTTCATGTCGCGGCGCTTGCCCGCGACGGCGCCGCCAAGGCGGTCGAGAACCTGCCGTTGACGTTCGTCTTCTCGCGCCCCGACGGCGTCGAGGACCGCCGCATCGTCAGTGACGGCGCTTCGGCCGGTGGCCATGCCGTCGACCTGCCGCTCGAACCCAACGCCATGCGAGGCACCTGGTCGGTGTCGATATACACCGATCCCAAGCAGCCGGCCGTGGCCAGCCACATGTTCCTGGTCGAGGATTTCGTGCCGGATCGCATCGAATTCGACATGAAGGCCGACAAGCAGGAAATCGCCCAGGGCGAAACCGCCAACATCGACATTGACGGCCGCTTCCTCTATGGCGCGCCGGCGGCGGGCCTGGCGCTGGAAGGCGAACTGACGCTGTCGACGTCGCGCGACTGGGACCGCTTCCAGGGCTTTTCCTTCGGTCTCGCCGACGAGCAGTCGGCCGAACCCACGGTCACTCCCCTCGCCGATCTGCCGGTGGTCGGCGATGACGGCAAGGTGACCTTCCCGGTCTCCGTCGACCAACTGCCCTCGACCACCAAGCTGGTCGACGCCAAGGTGACGGTGAGGATGCGCGAAACCGGCGGCCGCGCCATCGAGCGTTCGCTCAACATCGGCGTCCGCCCGCAAGGCCATATGATCGGCATCCGTCCGGATTTCGCCGACAATGAAGTGCCGCAGGGCGGCACCGCCAAGTTCAGCCTGATCGCCGTCGATCCCGACGGCAAGCGCGAGGCGCTGAAAGGCGCGCAGTGGACGCTGGTCAAGGTCGAACGCAATTACCAGTGGTACCGCTCCAACAATTCCTGGAACTACGAGCCGGTCACCTTCACCAAGTCGATCGCCAACGGCCAGGTCGACCTTAGCGCCGACGGCGGCGCGACGGTCTCCGTGCCGGTCGATTGGGGTCAGTACCGCCTCGAGGTCGAGACATCGGATCCCGAGGGACCGGCGACAAGCTACGAGTTCGATGCCGGCTGGTATGTCTCCTCGACCACCACCGAAACGCCTGACGGCCTCGAAATCGCCCTCGACAAGGACAATTATGCCGCCGGCGAAGTGGCCAGGCTGAAAGTCTCGCCGCACTTTGCCGGCGAACTTCTCATCAACATCGGTTCCGACAAACTGTTGAAGACCGTCACGGCATCCGTGCCGGCCGGCGGCAGCACGGTCGACATACCGGTCGGCGACGATTGGGGTGCCGGTGCCTATGTCACGGCAACCCTCTTCCGGCCGGGCGATGCGCAGGAAACGCGCATGCCGGCCCGCGCCATCGGCGTGAAATGGCTGAAGGTCGATCCGGGCTCGAAAAAGCTCGCCATCACCTTGACGCCGCCGGACAAGACCATGCCGCGCCAGCAGCTGTCGATCCCGGTTTCGGTCGCCGGCGTGCAGCCGGGAAGCAATGCCTACGTCATGGTTGCCGCCGTCGATGTCGGCATCCTCAACCTGACCAACTACAAGGCCCCGGATCCGGAGAACTGGTTCTTCGGCCAGCGCATGCTGGGCATGGAAATCCGCGACATATACGGCCGCCTGATCGACGGCTCGCTCGGCAACACCGGCAAGCTCAGGACCGGCGGCGACGGCGCCAACATGCAGGCGCAAGGCAACCCGCCGACCGAAAAACTGGTCGCCTTCTTCTCCGGCATCGTCGAACTCGATGCCGACGGCAAGGCGCGGGTCGACTTCGACATCCCGCAGTTCAACGGCACCGTGCGCGTCATGGCCGTCGCCTGGACCAAGGATGCGGTCGGCCACGCCCAGTCCGATGTCATCGTGCGCGATCCCATCGTGATCACCGCTGGCCTGCCACGCTTCCTGGCGCCTGGTGACGCCGCCGTCATGCGCCTAGACGTCGCCGACACCGATGGTCCGGCCGGCGACTATGCGTTCTCGATCGAAACAACGGGTGACCTGTCGACCGGCGACAAGCCCCTGCCCCAGAAGCTGACGCTCGCCCAGGGCAAGCGCCAGACGCTGACCGTGCCGCTGGTCGCTCAGACGGCCGGCAATGCCTCGCTCACCGTCAAGCTTGCCCATGCCGACGGCACCAAGGTCGAGCAGACGCTCTATGTGCCGGTGCGCCCGGCGCAATTGCCGGTGACCACCCGGCTGGTGGTCGACCTCAAGGGCAATGGCGGCGCGCTGCGCGTCGACAAGGAACTGCTGGCAGCCAGCCTGCTCAATGGCGCCTCCGTCAGTGTCGGCGTTTCGCAGGCCGCCGCCTTCGACGTGCCGTCGCTGCTGATGACGCTCGACCGCTACCCCTATGGTTGCGCCGAGCAGACCACCAGCCGCGCCATGCCGCTTCTCTACGTCAATGAGTTGGCTTCCGGCGTCGGCATGGCCAGCGACCCCGATATCCATGGCCGCATCCAGGACGCCATCTATAAGGTTCTGAGCTATCAGGCCTCGGGCGGCAGCTTCGGCCTGTGGGGTCCGGGCTCCGGCGATCTGTGGCTTGATTCCTATGTCACCGATTTCCTGACCAGGGCGCGCGAGCAGAAATACGACGTGCCGAGCCTGGCCATGAACCAGGCGCTGAGCAATTTGCAGAACTCGCTCGGCTATGACCAGAGCGTCCAGGACCGTGGCAGCGAGATCGCCTACGCCCTCTACGTTCTGGCCCGCAACAAGAAGGCCTCGATCGGCGACCTGCGCTACTATGCGGATACCCAACTCGAAGCTTTCTCAAGCCCGATGGCCGTTGCCCAGCTGGCGGCAAGCCTGGCGCTCTACGGCGATACACCGCGCGCCGAAGCCACCTTCAAGACCGCCTTGCAGTTGGCAAAGTCCACCACCGACTACGACTACTACCGCTCCGACTACGGTTCGCGGCTGCGTGATGGCGCGGCGATGCTGGCGCTGGCGGCGGAATCGAAGCCGGTGCCGACCATCGTGCCGGAACTGATCAAGCTGGTGACCAGGGAACGCGCGGAAGCCCGCTGGACCACCACCCAGGACGAATCCTGGATGCTGCTGGCGGCCCGCGCGCTGAAGGAGGGCAATGATACGATCATGCTGGCCGTCAATGGCGCGGCGCATTCCGGCGGCTACTCCAACCAGGTGGAAGGCTCTGACCTGGCCGACAGCCCGCTGACCATCGCCAACACCGGCAAGACCCCGCTGCAGGCCGTCGTCACCACCGTGGCGTCGCCGGTCCAGCCCTTGCCGGCCGGCGGCGACGGCTTCACCATCAACCGCACCTACTACAAGCTCGACGGCACCGAGGCCAATGTCACCGAGGCGACGCAGAACGAACGCTATGTCGTCGTGCTCAAGGTCAACGAGCAGAACAAATGGCCGTCGCGCCTGCTGGTCACCGACCTGTTGCCGGCCGGCTTCGAGATCGACAATCCCGGCCTGGTCTCCAGCGCCCAGTTGACGAACTTCTCGTGGCTGGCGCAGACCGATGCCGCGCATCTCGAATTCCGCGACGACCGTTTCGTCGCGGCGTTCAACCCGGCCGACGGCGATCATGACCACAATCTGACGCTCGCCTATGTCGTGCGCGCGGTGACGCCTGGTACCTATGCGCACCCGGCGGCAACGGTGGAGGACATGTACCGGCCGCAATATTCGGCCCGCACCGCCACCGGCATGATGGAGGTCAAGGCGCCGTAAGGCGCCTTGGCGAATATGAAAGTGAGGCTTGTGCTGCCCCCCATTGCCCTGCCGGGCATTTCTCCCCGTATAGTGACGGGGAGAAAGAGGCCTGCAACAAAGCTTTCGCCAACTTTGAACGTTGCTGGAAAAGCGCCAAGGGCCATGACAGCACCCTTCTCCCCGTCACTATACGGGGAGAAGGTGGCGGCAGCCGGATGAGGGGCGGCGCCATGCTTTCCAAGAAGTTCCTTCGTCGCACGGCCGTTGCAGGAGCCTCCCTCATTGGACTCACCGCAATTGCCGCCACCACCCTCTGGGCGCTCGACCGTGCCTTCCCACCCCCGCTTCCAGCCGAACTCACGGTCTCCACCGAAGTCCAGGACCGCGACGGCGAATTGTTGCGCGCCTTCGCCACGCCGGACGGCTACTGGCGGCTCGAAACCCGCCTCGACCAGGTCGACAAGCAGTTCGTCGACATGCTGGTCACCTACGAAGACAAGCGTTTCTGGGACCATGAAGGTGTCGACGTGCTGGCGCTGGCCCGCGCCGCCGGCCAGTTCGCCACCAGCGGCCGCATCGTCTCCGGCGGCTCGACGCTTTCGATGCAGCTTGCCCGGCTGATCGAGCCGCGCGAAAGCCGCAGCCTCGGCTCCAAGGTCAAGCAGATGCTGCGCGCCATCCAGATAGAGCGGCGGCTGTCGAAACGCGAGATCCTCGAACGCTACCTGACGCTGGCGCCTTATGGCGGCAATCTGGAAGGCGTGCGCGCCGCCTCGCTCGCCTATTTCGGCAAGGAGCCGAAACGGCTCACCGTTTCCGAGGCCGCCCTGCTCGTCGCTCTGCCGCAACTGCCGGAAAAGCGCCGGCCCGACCGCAATTTGAAGATCGCCCACGCCGCCCGCGACCGGGTGCTGACCCGAATGGTCTCCTCCCGCCTGCTCGGCGAGCGCGAGGCCGCACGGGCCTCCCTCGACGATGTCTCGGACCTGCGCCGCACGCTGCCGGCGCTCGCCGCGCACGCCGCCTATGCGATGTTGCCCAAGGCCGTCCCCGGTCAGCCCTTGCAGCTGACGATCCGCAAGAGCGTCCAGGAGGGGCTGGAACAGGTGGCGAGGGACGCGGCCACCAAGCTCGGCCCCCGCCTGTCGGTCGCTATGGTGCTGGCCGACTCCCGCACCGGCGACATCCTTGGCGAAGTCGGCTCGGCCAATTTCTTCGACGCAAGCCGCTCCGGCTGGATCGACATGACAAAGATCGTCCGCTCGCCAGGCTCGACGCTAAAGCCCTTCATCTACGGTTTGGCCTTCGAACAGGGCCTGGTGGCGCAGGAAACGCTGATCGACGACAGCCCCGTCGATTTCTCCGGCTACCGGCCGAAGAATTTCGACATGGGCTACCAGGGCGATGTCAGCATCCGGCAAGCGCTACAATTGTCGCTCAATGTGCCGGCGATCCGCGTGCTCGACGCGGTCGGGCCAACGCGGCTGATGGCGCGCTTCCGCCAGGCCGGCGTCAGCCCCATACTGCCGGTCAACGAAGCCCCGGGCCTGGCCATCGGTCTTGGCGGCGTCGGGGTGACATTGCGCGACCTCGTCCAGCTCTACACAGGGCTCGCCAATGGCGGCAAGACGCACACGCTGCATGACGGCACCGAGCCTGCCGATGCCGAGCGCACCAGCGCCACCATCCTCGACGGTCAGGCCAACTGGCAGATCATCGACATATTGTCAGGCGTCAAGCCGCCCGAGGGGGCCTTGCAGCGCGGCATCGCCTACAAGACCGGCACGTCCTACGGATACCGCGACGCCTGGTCGGTCGGCTTCGACGGCCGCTACGTGCTGGGCGTCTGGGTCGGCCGCCCCGATGCCGGCGCGGTGCCCGGCCTTTCCGGCTATGTCTCGGCCGCTCCCATCCTGTTCGAGGGTTTTGTCCGCTCGGGCCTCGCCACCGTCCCCTTGCCGGGCAAACCGCCCGGCATGTTCAGCCCCAGACGCGAGGACCTGCCGGTGACGCTCGCCCGCTTCGGCGCCGGGTCGGATGGCCTGGTGCAGGCGACGGTGAGCGAACCCGCACCGACCATCATCTTCCCGCCTGACGGCGCCCGCGTCGATCTCGGCACCAATTCGGCCGACGCCTCGCCACTGGTGCTGAAGCTGCAAGGCGGCCGTGCGCCGTTCCGCTGGCTCGCCAACGGCAAGCCGCTGGCAGGCATCGATCGTCGCCGCACCGCGACCTGGCAGCCCGACGGCGCCGGCTATTCGACGCTGACCGTCATCGACGCCGCAGGGCGTGCGGCGAGTGTGAAGGTGTTCGTCGAATAGATCGCGCCAAGAGATTCATGGAATTGGCTTTCCGGACGCTCGGCAGATAGCAGGATACTCACCCATGCCTGTTCCGAGGCACCCCTCGCGCAATCCGTTCTTGTCGGCAGCCTCGGCACTGGCAGCAACAATCCTTGTCGCGGCAACCACCCTCCCCGCTTTGGCCGATGCCCTGCCCGCCGGCTTCGTCCGGCTCGCCGATGTCGATCCCTCGATCCGCCAGGACATACGCTACGCCGGATCGGACAATTTTCTGCATCGCAAGGTGGACGGCTATGACGCCCCGGCCTGCATCCTCACCGAGCAGGCGGCAAAGGCACTGTCCGCCGTCCAGAAAGCGATCGCCGCCAAAGGCCTGACCCTGATGTTGTTCGATTGCTACCGCCCTGCCCGCGCCGTCGCCGACATGAATGAATGGACGCGCGATGGCGGGTCGCCCGATCCACAATGGTATCCGAAGGTCAGGCGCAGTGAGCTGATCGCCAAGGGTTATGTCGGAGAACTATCGACCCATTCACGTGGCTCGACCGTCGATGTCGCCGTCGCCCGGACGGACCGCAGGTCCAGCCCGAACCAGGCCTGCGGCGCGGGCGATGCCGACACGCTCGATTTCGGCACCGGCTTCGACTGCTTTGATCCGATGAGCGAAACCGCCCACCGAGGCCTTGCCAGTGAAGTGGCGGCAAACCGCAAGATGCTTGTCGACGCCATGCGCGCCGGCGGCTTCAAGAACTATGCAAGGGAATGGTGGCACTTCACGCTGAAAAGCGAACCGTTCGCCAGACAGCGTTTCGACTTTCCCATCACCGCCGATTGATGCACCGGACCAAATTCCGCACCTTGCCTCGGCACCGCCCCTTGCTAGATAGGCTGAGTGGCCGGGTCATGGATTCTTCCTTTGGCCTCAAGAGGAAAATATTTCTCCTAACGGCGAAATGGCGTCGAACATTTTCTCAAGAGGGGCAAAAAAGGCAACATTGAATGCATCTAATTTCTACCAATTCGGTAGATTTGGCGCGGGTTCAACGGAGGCAGAAATGACCAAACCTCATTTCAGGAAACTGCTCGGCGCACTGGTCGCCACATCTGTCCAGTTCGGCACGCTCGGTTTCGCGTTTGCCGATACCACCATTCTCAACGTGTCCTACGATCCGACACGCGAGCTCTACAAGGCCTATGACGAAGCTTTCGTCGCGCATTGGAAGGCCGAGACCGGAGAGACCGTCACCGTCCAGCAGTCGCATGGCGGATCGGGCGCCCAGGCCCGCGCCGTGATCGATGGCCTCGATGCCGATGTGGTGACGCTGGCACTTGAAGGCGACATCAACGCCATCGTCTCGAAGGCGAAGAAGATCAATCCGGACTGGCGCACCAAATTCGAAAACAATTCAGCGCCTTACACCTCGACCATCATCTTCCTCGTCCGCAAGGGCAATCCCAAGGGCATTCACGACTGGAGCGACCTCGTCAAGGACGGTGTCCAGGTGATTACGCCCAATCCCAAAACCTCCGGCGGCGCGCGCTGGAACTATCTCGCCGCCTGGGCCTACGCCAACGCCAATGACGGCGGCGACGAGGCCAAGACCAAGGAGTTCGTCGGCAAGCTCTACGCCAATGCTCCGGTGCTCGACACCGGCGCGCGCGGCTCGACCGTGACCTTCGCGCAAAAGGGTCTTGGCGATGTGCTTATCGCCTGGGAAAACGAGGCCTATCTGGCGCTCGACGAGTTCGGTGCCGACAATTTCGACATCGTCTACCCGCCGACCTCCATCCTGGCAGAACCGCCGGTGGCGGTAGTCGACGCCAATGTCGATGCCAAGGGCACGCGCAAGGTCGCCGAAGCCTATCTGAGCTGGCTCTATTCCAAAGAAGCGCAGACGATCATCGCCAAGAACCATTATCGTCCTGCCAAGCCCGATCTGGTGCCGGCCGAGGACCTCGCCAAGCTGCCGCCGATCAAGCTCGTAACCATCGACGATCCACAGTTTGGTGGCTGGAAAAAAGCACAGCCTTATCATTTCGGCGATGGTGGTATATTCGACCAGATCTACAAGCCCCAGTAAGCAGTCGATATTCAGGACGACATGACCACAGCACCCGCCCAGGCGGGGTGGCGATTCAGGCAGCCGAGCGTCATTCCGGGTTTCGGATTGACGCTCGGCTTCTCGCTTGCCTACCTCACCCTCATCATCCTCATCCCGCTATCCGGGCTGCTCTGGCGCTCGGCCGCCCTTGGCTGGCCTGAATTCTGGGCGATCGCCACCGATCGCCGCACCATCAATGCGCTGAGAATCAGCTTCGGCACCGCCTTCGTCGCGGCTGCGGTCAACGTCGTCTTCGGCACGCTGGTCGCATGGGTGCTGGTGCGATACCGTTTCCCCGGCCGCCGCATCGTCGATGCCATGGTCGACCTGCCCTTCGCCCTGCCGACGGCTGTGGCCGGCATCGCGCTGACCACGCTCTACGCGCCGAACGGCTGGATCGGCAAATTGCTGATGCCGCTCGGCATCAAGGTCGCCTATACGCCGCTCGGTATTGTCATCGCGCTGATCTTCATCGGCCTGCCCTTCGTCGTGCGCACCGTGCAGCCGATCATGGAGGAGATCGACAAGGAAGTGGAGGAAGCCGCCGCCACGCTTGGCGCCAATCGCTTCCAGATCATCACCCGCATCCTGTTTCCGGGCCTGGCGCCGGCCATCGTCACCGGCTTCGCCCTCGCCTTCGCGCGTGGCGTCGGTGAATACGGCTCGGTCATCTTCATCGCCGGCAACTTGCCCTACAAATCAGAAATCGCACCCCTGCTGATCGTCATTCGGTTGGAGGAATACAATTATCCGGCGGCGACAGCGATCGCGGCGATCATGCTCGCTCTGTCGTTCATCATGCTTTTGGTCGTCAATCTCGCACAGTCATGGAGCCGCAAGCGCTATGGCTGACCCGGAGATCAAATCCTACGAACCGCATCATGAAAGCCAGTCGGCGGCGGTCACTGAAAGCCGCCCTGCGCGCCTTGCTCTGATGGCCGTCGCCTTCGCCTTCCTCGGCATTTTCCTGCTCTTGCCGCTGATCATCGTCTTCAACGAAGCCTTCGCCAAGGGCATCGGTGCCTACACCGAAGCGCTCGGCAGTGCCGACACGCGCTCGGCGATCCGGCTGACGCTGCTGGTGGCGGCGATCTCGGTGCCGCTCAACATCGTCTTCGGCATCTCCGCCGCCTGGGCGATCGCCAAGTTCGAGTTCAAGGGCAAGGCCTTCCTGACCACGCTGATCGACCTCCCCTTCTCGGTCTCGCCGGTCATATCGGGCCTCGTCTATGTGCTTCTGTTCGGCGCCCAGGGGCTGCTCGGCACATGGCTGAAAGCGCATGGCATCGTCATCCTGTTTGCCGTGCCGGGCATCGTGCTGGCCACAATCTTCGTCACCTTCCCCTTCGTCGCCCGCGAGTTGATCCCGCTGATGCAGGAACAAGGCAATGGCGACGAGGAGGCAGCGCTTTCGCTCGGCGCCAATGGCTGGCAGACCTTCTGGTACGTGACCTTGCCCAACGTCAAATGGGGGCTGCTCTACGGCGTGCTCCTGTGCAATGCGCGTGCCATGGGCGAGTTCGGCGCGGTATCGGTGGTGTCGGGCCACATACGCGGCCTGACCAACACCATGCCGCTGCATGTCGAAATCCTCTACAACGAGTACAACGCCGTCGGTGCCTTCGCCGTCGCTTCATTGCTTGCGGGCCTGGCGCTCGTCACGCTGGTCTTGAAAACACTTCTCGAGATGCGCTACGGCGCCGAGATCGCCGCGACACGCGGGCACTGACAAAGGGACCACTATGGAAGTTCGCGTTGCCAACGTGCGCAAGGAGTTTGACCAGTTTCCGGCGCTTCACGACGTGTCGCTCGACATCAAGTCGGGCGAACTGATCGCGTTGCTGGGACCGTCCGGTTCCGGCAAGACGACGCTGCTCAGGCTGATCGCCGGGCTGGAGCGGCCGACACGGGGAAAGATATTCTTCGGCGACGAGGACGCCTCGCACAAGTCCATCCAGGAGCGCAATGTCGGCTTTGTCTTCCAGCACTATGCGCTGTTCCGGCACATGACGGTGGCGGACAATATCGGCTTCGGCCTGAAGGTCCGGCACGGACCGTCGCGCCCGCCGGCGCAGGAGATCCGCCGTCGCGCCTCCGAGCTTCTGGACCTCGTCCAGCTTTCAGGGCTCGAAAAGCGCTATCCGGCGCAGCTCTCCGGCGGCCAGAGGCAGCGCGTGGCGCTGGCGCGCGCCATGGCGATCGAGCCCAAGGTGCTGCTGCTCGACGAGCCGTTCGGCGCGCTTGACGCGCAAGTGCGCCGGGAATTGCGCCGCTGGCTGCGCGAAATCCATGACGCCACCGGCCACACCACCGTCTTCGTCACCCACGACCAGGAAGAGGCGCTGGAGCTTGCCGACCGCGTCGTGGTGATGAGCCAGGGCCGCATCGAGCAGGTCGGCACCGCCGACGATATCTACGACACGCCGAACTCGCCCTTCGTCTACGGCTTCATCGGTGAATCGAGCTCGCTTCCCGTCAAGGTCGAGAATGGCGAAATCTGGCTCGCCGACCGTCCGATCGGGCTTGCCGCGCCCAACGAGCCCTCGGGCGATGCGACGCTCTACTTCCGCCCGCACGATGTCGAATTGCTGGACGGCTGCAGCGGCTGCATCGCCGGCACGGTCGCCGCCAGCCGCCGCGTGGCCGGCACGCGCCGGGTCGAGCTTGAAATAGGCGGAGAGCGCCAGCGGGTCGAAATCGAACTGCCGGTCGATCACCCCGCGGCGCAGAAAAGCCGGGTGGCGTTCCGCCCCGGACGCTGGAAGCTTTTTCCGGCGGCTTGATCCTCTGGTCTATGGCTACGCCAGCCAGTTCTCGACCTTCAGGCCCCTGATCCGGTTGAACTCTCCCGTGTTGGCGGTCACCAGCGTGGTGCCCAATGCACAGGCATGAGCGGCGATAAAAAGATCGTTGTGGCCAATGGTCTGGCCCGCGGCTTCAAGCTCGGCGCGAAGTCCGCCATACTCGGCATCCACCGGCACATCGAGCGGCAAGACAGGAATCTCGGCCAGCAAGTCTTCAACCTTCTTGAGCAGCTTGGCCGATCCCTTCTTGGCGCAGCCATATCGCAATTCCGAGGCGACCACGATGCTGGTGCAAACGGCGTCATCTCCCTCGCGCGACATTGCCCTCGCGGCCTTGCCAGCCGGGTTTCGGATCATGTCGCTGATAATGTTCGTATCCAGCATGAACCGCATCTAGAAAATGTCCTCGGATTTGACTGGCGTGTCGTAGATCTCGGGGAAGTCGTCTTCAGGATCGAGCGGCGGCTCTTTCGCCCACTGGGCGAGCAACGCGGTGAGGCCAGGCTTGCGAACCGGCTCGATGACAAGACGATCGCCTTCCCGGCTGATCAGGACTTTTTCGCCGGGAAGCTCGAACTCGACAGGAATGCGCACCGCCTGGCTGCGGTTGTTGCGAAACAGCTTCGCCTCCTTGGGCGGCGTTGTTGAATGTCGGCTCTGGGGCATGTTGCAGCTCTTTTGTATATGCCTTTTGTATATGCCATGCAGCGCCGCAAAACAAGGCGCAGAAAAACTCCGACGAAGGTAGCATTCTCCTGGAACAGAATTCCAACATTCATCGACTTAGGCGACATATTTTCCTACGATGAGGCCACGAACCTACGGCGCATGCCTCGTCGCACACCACGCACCCCGGCTATGGTCCCACCATAAATTGCATCGGAGCCTGTTTTCATGAGACGATTTTTCCTCGGGCTTGCCACCGTCGCAGGCCTGTTCCTTGCATCCTCCCAAGCCTGGTCGGCCGACAAACTGCTCAATGCGTCCTATGACGTCGGCCGCGAACTGTTCGTGCAGGTGAACAAGGCCTTCATCGCGCAGCATCCGGGCGTCACGGTCGATCAGTCGCATGCCGGCACTTCGGCGCAGGCGCGTGCCATCGCCGAGGGCCTTGGCGCCGATGTCGTTACCTTCAACCAGGTCACCGACATCGACTTCCTGGTCAAGAAGGACCTCGTCTCGGCCGACTGGCAAAAGGATTTTCCCGACAACGCCTCGCCCTTCTATTCGCTGCCGTCCTTCCTTGTCCGCGCGGGCAATCCCAAGCATATCAAGGACTGGAACGATCTCGTGCGCGACGACGTGCAGGTGATTTTCCCAAATCCGAAAACCTCCGGCAATGCGCGCTACACCTATCTGGCGGCCACCGCCTACGCCAAGGAAGCCTTCAAGGGCGACGAGGCCAAGGTGAAGGAGTTCATCACCAAGCTTTTCAACAACGTGCCGATTTTCGACACCGGCGGCCGCGCCGCGACCACCACCTTCGTGCAGCGCGAGATCGGTGATGTGCTGATCACCTTCGAGTCGGAGACGCGCGGCATTCGCAAGGAGTATGGCGACGGCAAGTTCGAGCAGGTCACTCCGACGGTCAGCCTGCTGGCCGAATTCCCCGTCGCGATCGTCGACAAGGTTGCCGACGAGCACGGCACGCGCGATCTGGCCAAGACCTATCTCGACTTCCTCTACACGCCGGAGGGCCAGGACATCGCCGCCCGCAACGGCCTCAGAGCCCGCGACGCCGCTGTGGCGGCAAAATACAAGGCCGATTTCCCCGATATCCGGCTGCTGACGGTGGAAGACGTCTTCGGCGGCTGGGACAAAGTGCAGAAAGAGCATTTCGCCGCTGGCGGCCTGCTCGACCAGACCTACGGCAGCCGCTGAAGGCCGCGATATCTGCGCAGTTGACGGAAAAGCCGGCGCCCTGCCGGCTTTTTTCGTTTTGAACGCCGAAAACCTGGTTATCAGCGGAATATCCGCCTTCTCAGTGCAAAACGTTACAAAGAATCAACGCGTTTGTGCCTAACTGCAATCCGGCGGCTTGTTTTCGCGAAACATCATCGCGCGGCGAAAACGTCATTATTTGCACACAAACAGTCGCCAGATGCGAGTGGTTGGGGCTTCAATGGGTTGATCTGGGCATGCTGACGAAAAAAGGCAAATACGGCCTCAAGGCCCTCGTGCATCTGTCCGGCCTGCCGGCCGGCCAATTGGCCTTCGTCAATGACATCGCGGTGGCCAACAACATCCCGAAGAAATTCCTCGATGCCATTCTGGGCGAGTTGCGCAACGCCGGCTTCGTCCAGAGCCGCAAAGGCAAGGAAGGCGGCTATCGCCTCGCCCGGCCGGCCTCCGAAATCAAGATCGGCCATGTCGTGCGCGTGCTGGATGGGCCGCTGGCGCCGATCCCTTGCGCCAGCCGCACGCAGTATCAGCGCTGCGAGGATTGCGACGAGGCGACCTGCCAGGTCCGCCACATGATGCTGGAGGTGCGGCAGGCGATCGCCGAAGTGCTGGACAATCGCAGCCTTGCCGCCATGCGCGACGCCGACAATGACGATTTTCCGGTTGAGCTGACGTCGCAGATATAACCACCCACTGCAAGCTGACCGCGCTCAGACAGATGAAGGAGGGAGTTCTCCAAATCCCGGGTTGCAAACACCCGAAATCACAGGAGAACCCCATACAGTTTGGCCTACCCGTTCACATTTGACGCAGCCTCGAATACAGCGCGTGCGGACGTCGTACCCGCTACATGCTCCGTACCCGCCACACCGAGGTCCATCCATCCTGCATTCACGGCCTCGTACATTTCTTCGGCAGGTCCGCTGTGGCCCCTCGGGATGCCGAATTGTTCGAGCGCTTCCGCCCACCCTGCACGCGGGATTGCAAAGGCTTTCACGTCGAGGTTCAGGACTTCACCCAACTGCTCCGCGACTTCATCCGCGCTGACCATCGAACCAAGCTCGACGATGCGCTGCCCTGACCACGTTGGCCCGGTCAGAAGCGTTGCGAATTCCGCGCCAATGTCGTTCGTCGCGACCATGGTCGATTTCCGGTTTGTCGGATTGTAGAAAGCCGGCAGCGTTCCGCCCTGCGCGACCTGCAACCCGAAAAGAAAATTCTCGAAGAATCCGCCTGCGCGCACAAAAGCAACTGGCGATGTCAGGTCGCGAAAACCTTGCTCCAGAAGGGACAAGGCCGCGATCACCCCGTGCCCGCTGGTTCTGTTCGCGCCCATCGACGAAAGCGCAACCACTCGCGGCGGCGCTGCCTTGGTGAGCGCCTCGACATAGCTTGCAATCACGGCCTTTGCTTCCTTGTAATCGGGCGAAGGCGCCCAGACAGGAGGCAGCATGACGAACGCGCCTTCGACGCCTTCGAGCGCCCGCTCGATGGCTGCCGAATCATTCCAATCGCCGTCAACCAGCTCCACGCCCCGGTTCGCCCAGCTCAACGCTTTCTCGCGGTCGCGGACCAGCGCGCGCACCTTTTTGCCTTGCGCTAGCAAATGCCTTGCCGTCGCGCCGCCCACGTTTCCCGTGATTCCCATTACTAAGAACATGTGTTTTCTCCTGATGTTGAGGGACAGAACTGCCCCTGTTGGTTCAATGGATGAGCGGCAGAATGGCCCGGATACGGGGATCGCGCAGATAGAGGCCGCCCCAGGTCATCGCGCCCAGAAGCAGGGAAATGATTTCCGGCGGCGATCCCAACTCACCGATGCGGAGATGGGCGCAGATGGCACCTCCCAAAAAGCCCGTCACCAGGATCGCGCCGAGGACGGCGGTGACCGGGATGGCGTAGAGGATGGCGCAGGCGAGGATGATCGGACCCACGACGCGCGTCAGATCCATCGCGAACCCGGTTTCCTGCAACATGCTCGCGACCCGTGCCGGCGCGAAAAGCTGAACAGTGCCGTCTGTCATCAAAGCGATAACGACAAACGCGCTCATTATCCGGCCGGCCCACAGGGCGCGATGCAAGGTCATAGTTTCAGGTGTCTGATGCGGGTTCACAGTTTCGGACACTTGTCATTCTCCGATGGGGAGATCCCATATTCGAAGCTTACTGTGCCTCTCAGGTGTGATAAACACCGAGGAAATGAACCGACTGTTCTCTTTTTGGAAAACAATACCGGGAAACGAAAATGCAAAATCTCGAACCCATCCTCATTTTCATAACGGTAGCGGAAATGGGGAGCTTCACCCGCGCAGCCGACAGCCTGGGCATCCAAAAGGGGAGAGCCTCAACGGCGGTCCGGAAGCTGGAAGAAGATCTCGGTGTCAGGCTCCTGCACCGGACGACGCGCAGCGTGCGGTTGACGGAAGACGGACGCGCATTTCATGCCCGTGCCCGCGATCTGCTCGCTGAAGTCGATGATCTGCACTCGATGTTCGCAGGCGATCGCGTGGCACTTCGCGGGCGTTTGAGAGTCGACCTTCCGACCGAAGTGGCGCGCACAACGATCGTGCCGGCCTTGCCGGATTTCATGGCGGCGCACCCCCAATTGGAGCTGGAGGTGTCGAGTACGGATCGGCAAGTCGATCTGGTTCAAGAGGGGTTCGATTGTGTATTGCGGCTTGGACCCATTCGCGACGAGACGCTGATTGCCCGCCCGTTGGGCCTGTTGCGCATGGCCAACGCTGCCAGCCCCGCCTATCTGGCGCGCCATGGCGTCCCTCGGTCGCTGGAAGATCTCCAGCGTCAGGAACATAGGACAATTCACTTTTCGACGGTGCTAGGCGCGAGACCCTATGGATGGGAATATCCGGACGGCGACAGCTACGCGACGCTTCAGTTGCCAGGTGCGCTGCACGTCAACAGCGCGCAGACCTACGAAGCCGCCGCCCTCGCCGGCCTTGGTGTGATTCAGGCGCCACTTTTGGGCATTGGCCAATACTTGGAGAGTGGAGCGCTTATCGAGATCATACCCGATTTTCGTCGACGGGCGCTCGCCGTATCCCTCGTCGTCGCACATCGGAGCAATCTGTCGCGCCGAGTCCGCGCATTCATGAAATGGATCGAAGATGTGCTGACGCCGTATATGGAATAGCGACTGCCGGTCAGCGATCAGCGGTCCGGCGTCGCGGGCGCCAGCTCGCGTTGCACGCGCCTGTCCCCCAGGTAGAGGGCAAGCGAAATTTGCAGAAGTCTTGAGCGCGGACATGACCTTGCACGTCCCAAGCCGACGCAGTAAAGCGGGGGTCGAAGAACGGGCTGGACCGATGAGGCTGTGGTGGTTCGCAAAATCCCGCAAGGCCGCCCGCAAGCTGCCATCGGCAGCCAGTTTCCGCACTGAAATCATCGCCGACGTCTTCGTCCCGGAACGGGCGGAGGACGTCCGCTTCTTCAGCCGCAAGCTGGTTCACCCCGGCCGGCTTCGCCGCTTTTCCAACAAGGACCTTCGGGAAGGCCTGCTGTCCGTCTTCTATCTCGTGGTGGCAGCGGCGCTGCCGGTGCGCTGGTGGGCGCCGATCTGCGGCCGCATATCGAGGTTTCGCCTCAAGCGCCATATGCGCAAGGAATTCCCGGCCTACGCGGCCGCGACACGCGCGGTGCTTGGCGATGGCATCGATACACGCAAGCTGTTCGAGGGATTGCTGGCGGCGCGCCATCGGCGCCGCCTGCAGCTTGCCGCACATCTGGTGGCTGGCCGCTGGTCGCCGACGATCCGGCTGGAGGGGCTGGAGGGGCTGCGGTCGGCCTTGCAGCGCGGCCACGGCGCCATCCTCTGGTGCGATCAATTCACCGCCCAGACCATCATCGGCAAGCGCGCGCTATACGAGGCCGGTGTCGAGGCGCATCAGGTGAGCGTCAACACCCACGGTATTTCCGAAAGCGCGTTCGGCCTGCGTTTCCTCAACCCGCCGCTGGTCAATGTCGAAAACCGGTTCCTGAAAAGCCGGGTCGCCTTTGATCGCGACGATGCCTACCAAGTCACCATCCGCATCAAGAAGATCCTGAAGCAGAATGGCGTGGTGACGATGACCAACACCGTCCATGCCGGCACGACTTTCACCGAGGCAGCCATGGGCGAAAGCGGCTGGACGCACCTCGCCTCGGCGCCGGCGAATTTTGCCGCCAGGGGCAGAACCGCCCTGTTTGCCATGTCGACCTTCGAAGTGGTTCCCTTCATCGAGTACCGCGCCGTGCTCAGCCCCGAGTTGACGCCGGAGGCATCTGTAACCCCGGCGAAGGACACCGCCAGGGATGGCGCCAAGAACATGGCTGTGCAGGCGCACTACATCCTGCTCAAGCGCGACCGCCTGCTGGAAGCGCTGAGGCTCTACCCCGAGCAGATGCTGACGTGGTCCCGCCGGCAGCGGCTGACCGAGGCGCCGGACAGCACCGGCATCGGAATGGATGAAGGCTCATGACCGGCGTATCAGGCGGACCGCGCCGGCGACGAGCTCACCGACCGGACGTGTGGCATCGAGTGTCAAGGCGCGCTCTTCCGCAACCGGCGGCTCGAGGATGGCGAACTGGCTGTCGACCAGGCTTGCCGGCATGAAATGGCCTTTGCGGCTGCCGACACGCTGCCTGGCCGTGGCAGGGTCGATCTCCAGATAGAGGAAGACGATTTCCGGGCAGAAGCTGCTCAGCCGGTCGCGGTAGCTGCGCTTCAGTGCCGAGCAGGCGGCAATCACGCCCTGTCCGCTGCCCACCGACTCCGCGATGCGCTCGCCGATCGCGTTGAGCCAGCCTTCGCGCAGTTGATCGGTAAGCGGTTCGCCGCTTGCCATGCGTGCGACGTTTTCCGGCGGATGCAGCTTGTCGCCCTCGATAAAGGCAACGCCCAGAGCGGCCGCCAGCGCAATACCGACGGCCGACTTGCCGCAGCCGGCGACGCCCATCACCACGATGGCCGGAGGCACCGAGCCGGGAGCGCCCGCTGGCGCCTGTGTTGCCTTTTCGTCCACGGTCAGCGGCTTGCCGGCGCGCGGCCGTAGAGCAACAGCATGGCGACAATGACGACGCCGTAGATGATCTGCCGCCCCGCCTCCGGCATCTGCATGACCGACAGAATGGACTGCAGCAGCGTGATGAGGATGACACCGGCGACAGTGCCGAGATAAGAGCCGCGTCCGCCCAGGATCGAGGTGCCGCCAAGCACCACCGCGGCGATCGACGGCAGCAGATAAGCGTCGCCCATCGACTGCGCCGCCTTGGAGGCATAGCCAGCCAGAAGCGCGCCGCCGAAAGCCGAGAGCCCGCCGGAGACGGCGAAGGCGATCATCACCACGCGCCGCGTATCGATGCCGGAGAGATAGGCCGCGCGTTCGCGGTTGCCGATGCCGTAGACGGTGCGGCCGAAGCTGGTACGGGTCAGCACGAACACCATCGCGGCTCCGATCAGCGCCCAGATGATAACCGCGTTGGGCACGCCCGGAATGGCGAAGCCGGTCGCCAGGTAGCGCATCGCGCCCGTTGCCGAATCCTGCGGCGAGAAGCCGCCTGTGTAGACCACCATCAGCCCTTGCGCGACAGCGTTGGTGGCCAATGTGATGATCATCGAGGGGATGCGCAGATAGGCGACGCCGATGCCGTTGACGACGCCGATCAGCATGCCGCAGAAAATACCGAACGGAATGGCCAGCGCCACGCCGACCGGGCCGTACGCCGCCGCAGCGCAGGCCATCATGGCGCCCGCCGCCACCGCCCATGGCACCGACAGGTCGATCTGACCGAGCAGGATGACCAGCATCATGCCGGTTGCGATGACACCGAGGAACGAAGCCACCTTGAGCTGCTGCAGAAGATATTCAGGCGACAGGAAGCTTCTGGAATAGAGGCTGCCCAGGAACAGCAAGAGAACGATGCAGGCAAAGGCCGTCAGCACCGCCGGATCGGCGCGGCGGATGAATCTGGGCATGCGGCCGGCAATGCCGCCAAGTGTCGTTTCGCTCACAGGAACCACTCCAGCCGGTTGCGGACCCGAAACAGGGCGAAGGCGCCGAGGCTGACGGCGACCAGCAGGATAACGCCCTGGAACAGCGGCTGCCAGAGCGGATCGAAATCGAAGACGAACAACAGGTCGCCGATGGTGCGGAAGGCCAGCGCGCCGAAGATGGCGCCGATGGCGCTGCCCTTGCCGCCGAACAGCGAGACGCCGCCGAGCACCACGGCTGCGATCGAAAACAGCGTGTAGGAGTTGCCGCTGGCATAGGCCGCCTCGCCCGTATAGGTGAAGAAAGTCAGGAACAGTCCGCCGATCGCCGCCAGCAGGCCGGCCAGCGTGTAGGCAGCGAACTTGCCGCGCCGGATCGGCACGCCGGACATGTAGGCCGCCGTCTCCGACGAGCCGGCCGCGTAGGCCGCGCGGCCGAGCACCGAGCGGCTGAACGGCACCCAGATCACCAGCACGATGGCCAGCAGGACGACCAGGCTCGCCGGCACCACGCCGAACACACGGCCGGTCAGCGCATCGGCCAGATCCTCATTGACCGAGCCGCCAGGGAATGGCCGCAGCAAAAGGCCGATGCCGTAATAGACGGCGCCAGTGGCAATGGTGGCGACAATCGGCTGCAGCCGGCCATAGATGACGATGGCGCCGTTGATCGCGCCGCACAACAGCCCCACCGCCAGCACGGCGATGACACCGAGCGTCGTCTGCATCGGCGTGCCAACCACCAGCCAGGAGGCGAGGCAGTTGGTGAGCAGGAAGATCATACCGACGGACAAGTCGATGCCGGCGGTGATCACCACCAGCGTCTGCGCCATGGCGACAAAGGCGAGCAGCACGCCCTTGTTCGACGCCGTCTGCACGACATTGGCGGTGAAGCCCGCCGGATGGTTCGAGGTGTAGATGACGAACATGACGATGAAGATGCCGAGCGCCAGCAGAGTTCCGCGCTGCTCGGCCAGCCAGTAGCGCCAATCTTTCACGCGCTTGCTCCCAGGCCCACCGGGCTGTCCTCGCCATGGATATTGAGCGCGCTTGATATCAGCGCCCGCTCGGTGATCTCGGCACCGACCAGCTCGCGCTTGACCGCCCCGTCATAGAGCACCAGCACGCGATCGCAGCAGCCGATCAGTTCATCATAGTCGGTCGAGTAGAACAGGATCGCAGCACCCGCGTCGGCCAGTTTGCGCATCAGCTGGTACAGCTCCTGCTTGGTGCCGACGTCGATGCCGCGCGTCGGATCGTTGAGCAGGATGATGCGTGGCTGGCGCATCAGCCATTTGGCGATGACCACTTTCTGCTGGTTGCCGCCCGAAAGCGCGCCGACCGGAATGTCGAGGCCCGCCGTCTTGATCGCCAAGAGGCCTACCATGTCGTCGATCAGCCGCTGCTCGGCGGCACGGTCGATGATGCCGGCTTTCGACAGCCGGTCGAGCGCCGCGAAGGACAGGTTCTCGCGCACCGTCATCGGCAGCATCAGCCCTTCGGTCTTGCGGTCCTCGGGAATCAGCGCCATGCCGATGCCGTCGTCGCGCGCAACGGATGGGCTGGTGATCGAGACCGACTTGCCGTCGATCAGGATCTGGCCGCTGAGGCCCCGCAGCACGCCGAAGAAGGCGAGCAGCAATTCGCGCTGGCCCTGGCCGTCGAGGCCGCCAAGGCCGACCACCTCACCTGCCCTGACGGTCAGCGAGATGTCGTGCAGCCGGTCGGCCCATGAGAGCTTGCGGGCCTCGAGCCTGGGGGCCGCGGCGGCAGGCACGGCCGCCGGCTTGGGCGGAAAGATATGGCTGTATTCGCGGCCGATCATCAGTTCGACCACCTCATTGTCGCTCTTCGAGCCGGCTGGATAGCTGGCGACATTGCGGCCGTTGCGGAACACCGTGCACTGATCCGCCAGTTCGGCGATCTCGTTCATGCGGTGCGAGATGTAAAGCAGCGCCAGCCCTTCCGAGCGCAGCCGCTTGAGCACTGCGAAGATCTTCGAGACATCCGCTGCCGTCAGCGCCGAGGTCGCTTCGTCGAGGATGAGGATGCGCGGCTTGCGTGCCAATGCCTTGGCGATCTCGACCATCTGCCGGCGCGACAGCGGTAGGTCCTTGACCAGCGCCAGCGGGTGGATGTCGGCGGCGCCGGCACGAGCAAGTGCTTCTTCGGCGATGCGGCGCTGCGCCTTGCGGTCGATCATGCCGAAGCGTTTGGGCGGGTCGGAAATGACGATGTTGTCGGCAACGCTGAGCTCGGGGACCAGCGACAGTTCCTGGAAGATGCAGACGATGCCGGCCTTGTTGGCGGCCCCCGGAGAAGCGAAGGTCGCCTCGCGCCCGTCCAGCGTCATGCGGCCCTCATCGGGCGCCACGACACCTGCCATGACCTTGATCAGCGTCGACTTGCCGGCGCCGTTTTCACCGAGAATGGCGTGGATGCTGCCGGCTTCGACGACAAGCTCGGCCTTCTCCAGCGCGCGTACACCGCCATAGCGCTTGGATATGCCTTCCATACGAAAGAGCGGAGCCGCACCGTCCATCGGCCCTCCCAGGGCGATTGTGGAATTGAGACAAGCGCCGCGGCTCAAGCCGCGGCGCCGGGTGACAGCCAGCGATGATTTACTGGTTTTCCTTGGTCTGACCCATGATTTCCTGGGCGCTGAAATTGATGCCGCAGGTCGGGAAGGAATTGCCGACGAAGAAATTGTCGGATTCCTTGGGGAAGTAATCCGTGCCTTCCTTCAAGTTCGGGTCTTCGGCGATCGCCAGCGGCAGCTTCACCTCTTGTGGTACCACCTCGCCTTCGAGTGCGGCGATCGCGGTCTTGATGGCGACGGCGACCTGAGCCGGACCCGAGCCGGCGGACGAGCACTTCAGCCCGTCGGCCGAATGCGCGGCGCAGAACTTGCGGAAGCCGTTCTCGGTCTCGCCGCCAAACGGCACGAACGGATGCTTGGCGTCGATCATCGCCTGCACGATGCCGGTATCGCCGCCCTGGCCGGTGATGCCGTCGAACGGACCGTTGGTGGCGATCGCATCGGCGGTCACTTTCTGTGCCACGCCGTCATCCCACTTGCCGGCGACTTCGGTGACGTCCCACTTCTTGCCGGACGCAGCGAAGACCTCGTGGATGCCGTTGTGGCGGTCGGTGTCGACGGAGGTGCCGGCGACGCCGCGCACTTCCAGGATCTTGCCGCCATTCGGTATCTTGGCGACCAGCCACTTGGCCCACAATTCGCCAAGGCCTTTCTGATCGACATTGACGTTGATGGCATCCTTGGTGTCAAGGATGTTGTCGAAGGCGACCAGAACGATGCCGGCTTCCTTGGCGCGCTTGATGACCGGACCGAAGGCTGTCGGGTTCTGGGCGTCGGTGACGATGGCGTCATAGCCGGAATCGATGAAATTGTTGATCGCCGAGATCTGCGCCGGCACGTCCTCGCCCGTCGAGACGACCTTGAATTCCTTGATCTTGGCTTTGACTTCAGGTTGTGCGGCGTAGGCCTTGGCTGTCTGCACCATCTGGATACGCCAGGTGTTGGCGATATAGCCATTGGCGAAGGCGATGCGGAACGGCCCTTCCTTCTTGGGATATTTGAAAAATTTGGTCTCCGCGCTCCACGGCGCGAAACAGTCCGCCTGAGCGGCGGGACCCGACACGATTTCGGGTCCGGCGGCCATGGCGGCCGAATTGAGCATGACGAATGCAGTGGCGGCAACGACGCCACCAACAAGTGACTTGATCATCGATAATCCTCCCGATTGCAGTTCTGATTGTCGTTTCGCAATGCGAATTTTTCGCGCGATGGACCGGCACCTCCCGCCTCGTCATGCGCTTCCTTGGTCGCCGGTGGTGGCCGACCCGGTTCCTCCCTTGTCGCCGCCAGCGGGGCGAAAACTATCATATTATCCATAATAAACAAGTATTAGTTGTCACTTATGTATAATAAACAGGCGCAAACTATCGTTGATACACCTGCCCGGAGGAGATGGTAGCGCTACCAAATTGGCGTGTAAACCGGCATTCGCACAGTCGCTCCTGTGCGTTTCAACGCGCCGTGCTCTCGCGGCGCTTGAGTTCGAAACCGAGGTCGACGATCCGTTGCTCCGGTCTGTTGCCGGCGATCGCCGCCAGCGCCATGGCGACGGCACGCCGGCCGATCTCATAACGATGGGTGCGGATGCTAGTGACCGAAGGAAACGCCACCTGCATCATGTCGAGATCGTTGAAACCGACGATGCCGATCGTCTTCGGCACCGCGATCGAGGCGCGATGGCATTCGAACAAGACGCCGAGCGCGATATCGTCATTGTTGCAGAAGACACCGTCGAGTGTCGGCACCTTGGCCAGCGCGTCGCGGAACATCTCGCGGCCGAGCGACACGCTGGACAGCACCGGCGTGGTGGTTACGAGGCGCGAGTCGAACAGGCCCGCGGCCTCCATCGCCGCGCGATAGCCGGCAAGGCGCCGCTGCGAACGCGGATCCATGCGCGCGCCGATGAAGCCGATGCGGCGATAGCCCGCCTCGATCAGATGCTCGGTCGCCGCCCTGCCGCCATCGAGATGCGAGAAGCCGACCATCATGTCGACCGGATCTGGACCGGTTTCCATGACCTGCACCACAGGGCAGCCGGCACTTTCCAGCAGCTTTCGCGAAGCCGGTGTCTGATCGATGCCGGCGACGATCAGCGCGGCTGGCCGTTGCGAACCGAACACCTGCAGCAGCCGCTCTTCCTCGAGGCCGGAATAGTGGGTGTTGCCAAGCTGGATGCGGAACGGGCTGGCCGACAGGCTGTCATAGATGCCGCGCACCACCTCGGCGAAGACGTTGTTGGTCAGCGACGGCACCAGCACGCCGAACACCTCGGCGCGCGCCGAGGCGAGCGCCCGGGCATTCGGGTCCGGCACGTAGCCCAGTTCGTCGACGGCGGCCTGGATCTGGCGGCGCAGCTCTTCGGACACACGCTCCGGCTCGCGCAGGGCGCGCGACACGGTGATGGCGCCGACGCCGGCCTTGCGTGCGACATCCGCGATGGTCGGGCGACCGCCGCCCCGGCGCGAGCGCGGCTTGGTCAAGGACGCACTCCTGGCGACTGGCTTGTGCAGCCAAGCGCCTTTGGAACCATATTCGGGGTCTTTGCCACCGTCGTCATGCCAAACCGGCCTGTTGCCGCACCCATTCGCCTTCCGGCGTCGCGCAGCCTTGGGTGGTTGTCAAGCCGCGCAGCTCCCGGACCATTGGGCACGGTGAGCTCAGGCCGTCACGGCTGTGCTGCGCCGTGCCTTCCAGAACAGCAGCCCGATCGCCACCAGGTTCAGCAAATTCCACGCGATGCCGTTGAGGAATGCGGCGGCGTAGGAACCAGTCAAATCGTAGATCCAGCCCGACATCCAGCCGCCGATCGCCATGCCGAAGATGGTCGCCATCATGACGATGCCGATACGCTGGCCGGCCTCCCTGGCCGGCATGTAATCGCGCACTATGATCGCGTAGCAAGGCACGATGCCGCCCTGCGACAGGCCGAACACCAGCGACACCACATAGAGCGAGGCAAGCCCGTCGAACGGGATATAGAACAGCAGCGACAGGCACTGCAGCACCGAGCCGATCATCAATGTCCACACCGCGCCGATACGGTCGGCGAGGAAGCCGGACGCCAGCCGGCTGACGACGCCGCCGGCCATCATGATCGACAGCATGTCGGCGCCATGCGCCACGCCGTAGCCGAGGTCCATGCAATAGGCGACGATATGCACTTGCGGCATCGACATCGCCACGCAGCAGCCGAGCCCGGCGACGACCAGCAGCACCTGCAAGGCCGCCGGCGACAGCGAGATCGGCTGCACCGATCGGCTTCCGGGCGAACCCGCGACGGCCGCCGCCGGGGCACCGCGCCGCAGCATCAGCACCAGCGGCACCATTGTCACCAGGCAGAAGATGCCGATTGCCGCATAGGTGAAGCGCCAGCCTTCCGCCTTCATCAGCGTCGGCATGATGGTCGGCCACAACGCTCCGGCAAGGTAATTGCCGGCCGCCGCCGCCGTGACCGCGACACCGCGACGACGGTTGAACCAGTGCGAGATATCGGCGATCAGCGGCCCGAAGATCACCGACGTGCCGACACCGATCAGCACTCCTTGGGCAAGCGTGAATTGCAGGATCGAGGTCGACAGCGCCGCGAGCAGCAGGCCGGCGGAAAGCGCAATCGAAGAGAGCAGCGCCGGGATCCAGTAACCCATCCGGTCGATGGCGCGGCCGACCAGCACGTTGCCGGCGGCGAAACCGACCATGGTCGCGGTGTATGGCATGGACGCCGCGGCGCGGTCGACGCCGAACTCGGCCTGCACCGCAGGCAGCACGACGACGACAGCCCACATGCCCACGGCGCCGATCGTCGCCAGCAGCATCGAGATGGCAAGCCGCATCCAGGCATAGGAGCTGTCGATGCCGGGGCCGGGCTGGATGCTGTCGGTTCGGGTCAAGGCGTTTCCTGTCGGCGGTCTCGGAGATCGGCTGCCGTTTGCGCCACTATCGGCGCATTCTCAGGCCGCAGCAGCGCCACAGCGGGCAAATCCGTGGCTCCAGAGCCAGGCCGGAACCGATGCCGATGTGCAGAGTTTTCCCGGCAACCCACCCTGCAAAGGAGTCCAGCGATGACCGCCACCAGGAAAAAATGGTCGGCCGAGGTGACCGAGCACAGCAACGCAATGGATCTTGAGGATCACGTCTTCGAATCCGACGACGCCAGGAAGATCGCCGGCTCGCTGAAACGATCCGCCGAACACAGCCACAGGCGCAAGGCCGAGCCTTTCCAATCCGCCATGTCGATGCTGAATTTTTACATCAACCGCGCCGGCAAGAACTTGCCTGCCGCGCGCAAAAAAGTGCTTGAGGACGCCAAGGACGAACTGCGCAGCGCCTTCGGACGTGACAAGGATGATTAGCGGCGGCCGGCCCTACCGGGCGCGGATGACGCCGTCTGTGTTGGCGAGCAGTTTGCGCACTGCATTGCGCGCGGCGTCGGGGCGCTGCAAGCGGATGTTCTTCTCGATCGCCTCGTGCAGCTTCTGCGCGTGGTTGAGATCGTCGATCTCCCGCGTCGTATAGGCAAAGAGGTGATCGAACGCGGACTCGATCAGTACGCCGAGCGGCACCAGAAGGTCATTGCCCGAAGCCCGCAGGATGGCAAGATGGAAGCGCGTGTCGGCACGGGTCCGCTCCTGCAGGCTCGTCGCCTCTCCCATCTCCCGGCAGGCCAGGCTGATCTCGGCCATCTGCTCGTCGGTTCTTCGCATGGCGGCAAACGCGGTCGCTTCCGGCTCGATGATGTGGCGGAATTCCTGCACCGTCTTGAGGAACACTTCGCGATCCGGCGACGTCGCGTACCAGGCAAGCACATCGCGATCGAGCAGGTTCCAGCGTTCCTTCGGCTCGACCCAGCTGCCGATCTTGGGACGTGAGGCCAAAAGGCTCTTGGCCATCAGCATCTTGATGGCTTCGCGCACCGCCGAGCGGCTGACGCTGAAGGTCTCCGACCATTTCGCTTCATTGGGCAGGATGGTGCCGGGCGGATAGTCGCCGCGCACGATCCTGAGGCCGATTTCGCTGGCCAGCGAGGCGTGGACGCTGGAGCCTGGGATACGCGCGGCGTCGGCGCGGCGAACGCCGCCCGGACGGTCCCCGGAGACCGCCTTCCCCAACGATTTTTCCTTGTTCGGCTTCGCGTCCCGCATGGGTTCCAGAAAGTCCGTATTAAGCAGGCTGTCAAGCGCGGCAAGCGGCTTGCACCGCAAAGCCGCCCGCTGTGCACAGATCAGCCCCGATTGCTTCGCGGATCAGTCCTGCTTGACGTATTTGCGCCAGCTATGCTCCGGGCGGAAGCCCAGCACGTCGCGCGCCTTGCGGTTGGAGAGCAGCGTCTCGTATTCGCCGAGTTCGGCCTTGACCGTCACGCCGGGGTAGAACCGCTTCAGGAGTTCGGCAGTCGGCAGGTCGGACGAGGTGTCGTCATTGGCCGCGTTGAACACCTGATAGCCGAGCCCGTCCTTCTCGATGGCGCGCAGCGTGATCTGGCCAAGGTCGCGCGCGTCGACATAGCTCCAGGCGATGCGCTTGCGGAAACCCGGATCGGCGAACCATTTCGGAAACAGCGAATATTCGTGCGGCTCGATGACGTTGCCGATGCGCAGGGCGTAGATGTCGGTGCCGTTGCGTTGCGCAAAGGCCCGCGCCGTTTTCTCGTTGACGACCTTGGACAAAGCATAGCTGTCCATCGGATCGACATCATACTCCTCGTCGAGCGGGAAATATTTGGGATCGCGCGGCTCGTTGGCGAACACAAGCCCATAAGTCGTCTCGCTGGAGGCGATGATAATTTTGCGGATACCGAGCTTAACCGCCGCCTCGATGACATTGTAGGTGCCGAGCGCATTGATGCGGAACACCTCGTTGTCGGTGGTGATCATGATGCGCGGGATGGCGGCGAAATGCACCACCGCATCGACCGGCTGCGGGCGCAGCGAGGGGTCGAATTCATGCAGGCCCATATAGCTCGACAGTGCGTTGAACACCTGCCCGCTGTCGGTGATGTCGGTAATCAGCGTGCGCACCTTGGGATTGTCGAGCGGCTTGGTGTCGATGTTGAGCACCTGGCAGCCTTGCTCGACCAGATATTGGACGACATGGCGTCCGGCCTTGCCGCTGCCGCCGGTGAACATGATCCGCTTCGTCATTTTGCTCTCCACATCCTCAGGAATTTATGTGTATTGTCAGACAATATCGCCATCCGCAACCACCCTCGCCTGCAAAACGGCAGTGCCTGACATCAATCATTGCAACAGGACTTGAAGACATGAACACGACTGCCGCGAGCGAAAAGATCGGCTTCATCGGGCTTGGCCTGATGGGCCACGGGATCGCCAAGAACATCGTCGACAAGGGCTACAGCCTGACCTTCCTCGGCCGCAAGAACCGCAAACCGGCGGAAGACCTGCTTGGCCGCGGCGCCACGGAAGCATCGACCTCGCGCGATGTGGCGGCGGCATCTGATATCGTCTTCATCTGCGTCACCGGTTCGCGCGAGGTCGAAGCCATCATTCGCGGCCCCGGCGGCCTCAAGGAGGGCTTGAAAAAGGGCTCGGTCGTCGTCGACTGCTCGACCTCCGATCCGGTCTCGACGGTGGCGCTGGCAGAGGAACTCAAGGCGCTCGGCATCGATTTTGTCGACGCGCCGCTCAGCCGCACGCCGAAGGAAGCCTGGGAAGGCACGCTCGACGCGATGGTCGGCGCGCCGGACGCCCTCTTTGCCAGGGTGAAGCCGGTGATCGAAACCTGGGCCGGCCGCATCGTCCATATCGGCGACACCGGCGACGGCCATCGCATGAAGCTGCTCAACAATTTCATCTCGCTCGGCTACGCCGCGATCTATTCCGAGGCGCTGGCGCTGGCTGAGAAGGTCGGCATCTCGCCGCCGCGCTTCGACAGCGTTATTCGCAATGGCCGCATGGATTGCGGCTTCTACCAGACCTTCATGCGCTGGACGCTCGAAGGTGACCGCGACGCGCACAAATTCACCATCGCCAATGCCTTCAAGGACCTGACCTATCTGGAATCGATGGCGGGTGCGGCCGGTATTGCCAATCCGCTCGGCAACGCCACCAAGAACTCCTTCGCCGGTGCCCATGCAACCGGGCCGGCCGAGCAATTCGTGCCGATGCTGGCTACGCATATCGCTGGGGTGAACGGTGTCGACCTGATGCCGATGAAGGATGGGAAGAAGCAGACCATTTGACCGATTACCCAAGGCTGGCGCCGATCACCGCCTCCACCGCCCTATCCCATCGTCGGTATCTGCAAGCAGCTTGTGCACGGCGTTGCGCGCGGCGGCTGGGCGCTGCAGGCGGATGTTCCTTTCGATCGCCTCATGCAGCTTCTGCGCCTGGCGCTGATCGGCGACCTGCTGCGTCGTGAATGCGAAGAGATGGTCGAGCGCCGACTCGATCAGCACGCCGAGCGGCACCAGAAGGTCGTTGCCGGAAGCGCGCAGGATGGCCAGATGAAAGCGCGTGTCGGCGCGGATACGCTCCTGCAGGCTCAAGGCCTCGCCCATTTCGCGGCAGGCCTGGCTGATTTCCGCCATTTGCTCGTCGCTGCGCCGCATGGCGGCAAAGGCCGACGCTTCCGGCTCGATGATATGACGAAACTCCTGCACGGTTCGCAGGAACGCCTCGCGGTCGGGCGCCGTCGCGTACCAGGCCAGAACGTCGCGGTCGAGCAGGTTCCAGCGCTCCCTCGGCTCGACCCAGCTGCCGATCTTGGGGCGTGAGGCCAACAGGCTTTTCGCCATCAGCATCTTGATGGCTTCGCGCACCGCCGAACGGCTGACATTGAATATCTCGGCCCATCTGGACTCGTTGGGCAGGATGGTACCGGGCGGATAGTCGCCACGCACGATCCGCAGGCCAATCTCGCCGGCCAGCGAAACATGGACGCTCGCTCCCGCAAAATGCGCGGCACCGGCCTTGCGCATGACAGCCGGGCTGCGGCTGGCTTGTGGCTTGGCCGGGTCGGTTCGCTTGCTTGATTTCTCGTCCGGCATCCACGTTCCAATGCGTCGACCGTCTGTCGTCCGGACTGGTCCGAACCGCACGGGCGCCGATCTCGTTGCCGAAAAACCCAGATCACGGACGCGGCAAAGCCGGAGCCGGTTGCCCCAACCATTGCGTCCGTTCGGGAATTATCGCTTCCGTTCAGGAATGACGGGGCGCCCGCAACCGGGCGCCCCGTCATCGAGAACCTACTTCTGGATGCAGGTGTCGACCGTATCCTTGGTGCATTCGTCGAGGCCGGTGAACACCGGATCGGCGACGGGCTTGCCTTCGATCAGGTCGATCATCACCGACGGTGCCTTGTAGCCCATTTCGAATGGACGCTGACCGACAAGAGCAGTCACAAGGCCGTCACGCGCGATCGCCACTTCGTCGCCAATCGTGTCGGCGGCGCCGATGACGAAGTCGTTGCTGGCGATCCGGTCCTTGAGCGGTCCGAACAGATCGCGATAGGGCTGCGGCGCGCCGAACAGCGGCCAGCCGCCCATGATGCCGAAAGCGTCCAGCTTGGGGTTGGCGGCGAGGATGTCGGTCATCGCCTGCACGCCCTTGGCGCCATCGTCATTGGTGAACACCGGGCAGCCGGGAACTTCGGTCCAGCCACCTTCACCGGCAAGTGCCGCAAGGCCTTCCTTGCCCGACAGTGCGTCACGCATGCCTTGCGCACGGCGCAGGATGTTGTCGGCTGCCGGGTTGCCTTCGATGGTGCAGATCGTGCCGCCATTCGGCTTGCCCTTCTTGATGTACTCGCCGATCTTCTTGCCCATCAGGTAATTGTCGGTACCGAGATAGGTCTTGCGAAGACCTGCGTCTTCCTTGCTGAGATCGGCATCGACCGTCATGATCGGGATCGTCGGATTGGCGCTCTTGATCGTCTGCGCGATCAGCGGCGCGTTGGACGGCGAGATCGCCATCGCCACCGTGTCGGCCTTGCTCAGCATGTCCTGGACGATCTGCGCCTCGCCGGCCTCGTCCGAAGTCGACGCCGGACCGGTGTAGAAGCATTCATACTCCGAGCTGGCGTTTTCCTTGTTCCATTTCTCGCAGCCCTGGTGGATGGCCTCGAAGAACGGATTGTCGAGACCTTTCACGACAATGACGAGCTGTTTCTTGGCCAAAGCCGGCCCGGCACCCAACGCCATTGCGGCGACGGCGGCGAGCAAAAGTGTCTTCCTCATGTCAGTCCTCCCTTGAAACAAACGGACACGGCGTGCCCGCCATACAGATCGACCGGATGCGTGATGACCGAGGGTCGTTTCGAGCGCTCGTGTCGCCAGGACAGATCGATAAGCATTTCCAGATTCGGCTTCAGATCAGCTCACACACAGGTGTCGCCGGATGCTGGGCCGTCAAACCTCCGCCGATTCCGGCCGGCGAACCGCCAGCGGGGATCGGCATAATCTCCTCCGACGCTTAGCTAATATCGGCTTGGCGCCAACGTCAATGCTATTTGTCCTACAAAACGGATTTTTAAAATAGTCCTGGCCCAATTCGTCCGACAATTGATTGACGTGCGCCGGCTTTTGCGTAAAAGAACGCTAACGCCGTCTTCGGGAGGAGCCGGGGAGAGCGAGGCCTAAGCAGCGTCGGCATCCACGCCGGGAACAGCGGCAGGTCGCAAATCACGGGGAGGCAAAGGCTGGTGGCGGTTCTCGAACTCACCAACATCTCTAGGCATTTCGGCGCCATCCAGGCTGTCAACGACGTTTCGCTGTCGATCGAGCCCGGACAGGTGGTCGGCCTCATGGGTGACAACGGCGCCGGCAAGTCGACGCTGGTCAAGATGATCGCCGGCAATTTCCGCCCGAGCCATGGCACCATGCACATGGACGGCAAGGAATTGATCCTGCACAAGCCGGCGGAAGCCCGCCAGCACGGCATCGAGATCGTCCACCAGGACCTTGCGCTCTGCAACAATCTGACTGCCGCCGCCAACGTCTATCTCGGCCGCGAGCTGCGGCGCGGCGTCGGGCCGTTCCGCATCCTCGACTATGCCTCGATGTACAAGCGTGCCGGCCAGCTCTTTGCCGAATTGAAGTCCGAAACCCGTCCGCGCGACCTCGTCAAGCAGATGTCGGGTGGCCAGCGCCAGGCGGTGGCGATCGCCCGCACCATGCTGTCGCAGGCCAAGATCGTGCTGATGGACGAACCGACGGCGGCGATCTCGGTGCGCCAGGTCGCCGAAGTGCTGAACCTGATCCGCCATTTGCGCGATCAGGGCATCGCCGTCGTGCTGATCAGCCACCGAATGCCTGACGTCTTCACCGTCGCCGACCGCGTCATCGTCATGCGGCGCGGCCGCAAGGTCGCCGACAAGACGATTGCGTCGAGCTCGCCCGAGGAAGTCACCGGGCTGATCACCGGCGCCATCGAACAGGTTTGATTTCAGCGAATTTCACCACGCAGCAGATGAAGGTCGACGATGGCACTGACAATTGACCAGCCGATCGAACACAAGCAGCAATCCTTGGCCGCGAGAGTGTTTGCCAGCCAGACCTTCTGGGTGGTGATCGCGGTCATCCTTGCCTGCGTGTTCCTATCGTTTGCCACCGACGCCTTCGCCACCTCGAAGAACCTCTACAACATCACCCGCAACATCACCTTCGTCGCCATTATCGCGCTCGGCATGACTTTCGTCATCATCACCGGCGGCATCGACCTGTCGGTTGGCTCGGTACTATGCCTGTCGTCAATGGTGCTGGCCGTCACCATGCATGCCGGCTACTCGATCGAGGTCGGCATCCTGGCCTCCATTGCCACCGCGCTCGCCATTGGCGCCTTCAACGGCGTGCTGATCGCCTATCTCGGCTTTCCACCCTTTGTGGTGACGCTCGGCATGCTGTCGATCGCCCGCAGCCTCGCCATGGTCGCCTCCAACAACACCGTCGTCTTCCAGTTCGGGCCGGACCACGCCAAGCTTCTGTCATTGGGCGGCGGCGCCTGGGTGTTCGGCATCGCCAATCCGGTGCTTTACATGATCCTTCTGGCGCTGATCACCGGCTTTATCCTGCGCTGGACGAAGTTCGGCCGCCACATCTTTGCCATTGGCGGCAACGAGCACGCGGCAACGCTGACCGGCGTTCCGGTGCGCCAGATCAAGGTTGCCGTCTACATGATCTCGGCGCTGTCGGCCGGCATTGCCGGCATCATCCAGACCGGCTGGCTGGGCGCCGTCACCACCAATCTCGGCACCGGCATGGAGCTGCAGGTAATCGCCGCAACCGTCATCGGCGGCGCCAATCTGGCTGGCGGCGTCGGCACCGCCTTTGGCGCCATCGTCGGTGCGGCCCTGATCGAGGTGATCCGCAACAGTCTCGGCCTGCTCGGCATCAATGCCTTCTGGCAAGGCGTGTTCATCGGCGGCGCCATCCTGCTGGCGGTGCTGTTCGACCGCATCCGCAATTTCCGCCGCAGTGACTAGAACCATGATCCCGAAAAGTGGAAACCGGTTTTCTCGGACAAACGGAACCGTTTGTCCGGAGATCATGGTCAAACAAAAGACGGTTTGATGGCCAACTCCCTGTTCAGCCTCGAGGGGCGGCTGGCGCTGGTGACTGGCTCCGGCCAGGGCATCGGCTTCGCGCTGGCTCGGGGCATGGCTGAACATGGGGCAAGCGTGGTGCTGAACGGCCGCGACGCCGCCAGGATCGGCGGTGCCGTCGAAAAGCTGCGCAATGCCGGCTTCAAGGCGCACACCTCGACCTTCGACGTCACCGATTTTCAGGCGGTCAACGAGGACATTGCCCGCATCGAGGCCGAGATCGGCGCCATCGACATCCTCATCAACAATGCCGGCGTGCAGTTCCGCGCCCCGCTCGAGGACTTTCCCGAGGAGCAATGGGAGCGCCTGTTCAAGACCAATGTGTCGGGCGCCTTCCATGTCGGCAAGGCGGTCGCCCGCCACATGATCCCGCGCGGCAAGGGCAAGATCATCAACATCGGCTCGGTGCAGAGCGAACTGGCAAGGCCGAACATCGCACCATACACCGCGACCAAGGGCGCGATCCGCAACCTCACAAGGGGTATGTGCGCCGACTGGGCCAAACACGGCCTGCAGATCAATGCGATCGCGCCCGGCTATTTCCGCACCGAGATGAACCAGGCGCTGGTCGACAATCCGGAATTTTCCGCCTGGCTGGAAAAGCGCACGCCCGCCGGACGCTGGGGCGCTGTCGACGAGCTGATCGGCGCCGCCGTGTTCCTTGCGTCCGACGCATCGTCTTTCGTCAACGGCCATACACTGTATGTCGATGGCGGCATGACGGCTTCGGTTTGAGGGGCGTTCTTCCCTTGTGGGAGGAGAGGAAACCTATCGCTCAGTCTGAAAATCCGGCCGCATCGGCCGTCATTCGCCCTCGCCGCCCCCGCGCGTCTTGACGCGGCCCCGAACTCAGCCGCACAATCCCTGTTGCAGACGAAGGGAGGCCAGTCGTCTGCGGGAGGATATACCCATGACGGAAGCGATCAGGCTCTACTGGGGCCGGTTCGGACATGTATCTATCCTGAATGTCGCAAGCGACTTCGTCACCCATGCCCATGTCGAGGCCCATCTGATCATCTGGCTGGAAGGTACGGCCGGCGAAATGACCATCGGCCGCGAGACCGTCCGGCTTGGACCTGGAACGGCCGCCGGCATCAACTCCTTCCAGCCGCACAGCCATGTTCTGTCGCAAAACGGGACGCCCGGTCTGTTTCTAGCCTTCTACATCGATCCCGACTGGGCGCGGCGCCGCCGCGACCTGCCTTCGTCGGCACCGCTGTTTTCACAAGCCGCGATCACGCTGGAACCGTGGCTGCATCAGGCCGCCGCCAATCTGCTCGACCACCTCAGCGACAATGAGAGCGTCGACGATATCGCCAACTACGAGATCGAGCGTTTCATCGATAGCGTGCTCGACGCCGCCGACGCCTCGGCGCCGCAGGAGGCCCGTGTCCGCATCAACACCATGCAGGATTTTCGTGTCCGCAAGGCAATCCAGCTGATGAAGGCCAATGTCTGCGAGCGCATCTGCTTCGACGACGTGGCGCGCAGCGTCGGCCTGTCGCGACCGCATTTCTTCGCTTTGTTCAAGGAACAGACCAATCTGACGCCCAATGTCTACTGGAACACGCTGCGCATGGAGGAAGCGGTGCGGCAGCTGCAATGGTCGCGGGAGCCGCTGATCTCGGTCGCCTGCAATCTCGGCTTCACCACGCAGGGCAATTTCTCGCGTTTTTTCCGCGACCATGTCGGCGTGCCGCCGACGCTCTACCGCGAGGCCGCGCGGGCGATTGCCTGAGCCTGTCCTCGTTTAGTCAATGTCGACTGTTTTTCAGACTCCTTGATACACGCTCAAGACGCATTGATAAGCGCCGCTGAAATGGCCGCCCTACCCTTGCACCGGATCGCTTTTGCAAGGGAACATTTGAATGGCCAAAGTCACCATATCCAGCGTCATCGACGCGCCGGTCGAAAAGGTCTGGGCGCGCATACGCGACTTCAACGGGCTGCCGGGCTGGCATCCGCGCATGGTGGAGAGCCACATTGAAGACGGCAAGGATGCCACCATGATCGGCTGCGTGCGCAATTTCCAGCTCGCCAGCGGCGCCCGCCTGCGCGAAAAGTTGCTCGACTTCTCCGATCAGAATTTCCTGGTCAGCTACTCCATCCTCGAGACGCCGCAACCGCTGACCAATCACAAGGCGACCCTGCAGCTGCGGCGTGTGACCGATGGCGACCGCACCTACGCCGAATGGACCGCCAGCTTCGACGCCGCGCCCGAGGAGGCAGACAAGCTGGCCGAGGGCATGGGCGCGAATGTCTTTCAGGGCGGCTTCAACGCCCTGAAAAGCCATTTCGCCGGCCAGAGCTGACAGGAGCCAAACCATGGCGCTGGCACTGCAGACCTTTGCAACGGTGAAAGACGCGAACGCGGCACTGAAAGCCCAGGGCACACGCTATCTCGGCGGCGGCACGCTGGTCGTCCGCGCGGCCAATGAAGGCGATGTTTCGGTTTCCGGCCTTGTCAGGTCGACCGAGCCGTCTTTGTCCACCATCGCTGTTGCCGGCGGCAAAGTCCGCATCGGCGCTTCGGTGACGATGGCGGCGATCGCCAGTCATCCGGAGCTCGGCACGCTCGCCAAGGCCGCTCGCGCCGTCGGCGGCCCGGCCATCCGCAACATGGCGACCATCGGCGGCAATCTTTTTGCCCCGGCCCCCTATGGCGATTTCGCCGTTGCCCTGCTGGCGCTCGATGCGACGGTCGGCACCGATGACGGGCAAACGCCGATCGAGACTTTTCTGGCCAATCGGGACGGCAGCCGCGCCGTCGTCACTTCCGTGAGCTTCACGCTTCCGAAGGCCGACAGTTTCCGCTTCCTGAAAGTGTCGAGGGTCAAGCCCAAGGGCGTCTCTGTGCTCAGCATAGCCGCCGTTCTGGAACTGTCGTCGGATGGCACCGTGACCTCGGCGCGGATCGCGCTCGGCTGCATGGCGGATCGGCCAATGCGCGCCAGGGCGGCGGAAAAAGCGCTGATCGGCCGAACGCTGACCGCTGACGGCATCGCGCCGGCCTTGGCCGCGGCCGGCGATGGCATCTCGCCCATCACCGACCCGATCGCCAGCGCCTGGTATCGCGCCGAAGTCCTGCCGGTTCATCTCGGCCGGTTGCTGCTCGCTTAATATTCGTTCGGGGGCGCGCGTCTGTCCGCTGGTTGGGCAGGCGCGCTGGGAGGAAAACATGGCAAAGGTTCCGGTTCAATTCACGCTCAACGGCTCGGAAAAGGCCGAATTCATCGACAGCGGCACGACGCTGCTCCAGGCGCTGCGCGACAAGATCGGCGACACCTCGCCGAAAGGCGGCTGCCATCAAGGCACCTGCGGCGCCTGTTCGGTCATCATAGACGGCGAACTCAGGCTCTCCTGCCTGACGCTGGCCGAAACCTGCAATGGGGCGGCCATCAGCACGACTTCAGGGCTTTCGGAAAGCGGCGTGCTGCACCCGCTGCAGCGCGCCTTCCTCGACACCTTCGCCACGCAATGCGGCTTCTGCACGCCGGGCATGATCATGGCGGCCAAGGTGCTGCTCGATCATACGCCCAACCCCAGCCGCGACGAGGTGGTCGAGGCGCTATCGGGCAACATCTGCCGTTGCACCGGCTACGAACCGATCATCAAGGCGGTGCTGACTGCCGCCCGCGCCAATTCGCAGAACGCGGCCTGAGGGGTCCAAAAGAATGGAACTGCGCAAGAACTACTTCGCCGATGTCCGCAAAGATGATCTGCACGAGATCGGCCAACCTCGGCCGCGCTCCGATTCACCCGGCCATGTCACCGGCAAGACCGCCTTTTTCGCCGACCGCAATTTCCCCGGCATGCTGCACCTGAAGATGGTGCGCAGCCCGCATCACCATGCCCGCATCCGCTCGATCGACACGTCGGAAGCGGAAAAGCATCCGGGTGTGGTGAAAATTCTGACCGCCAAGGACGTGCCGCACAATGTCTACACCATCCTGATCCTGATCCAGGTCGGGCCGGAGGACGAGACCGTACTGGCCGACGGCAAGGTGCGCTGGAAGGGCGAGGCCGTAGTGGCGGTGCTGGCCGAAACCGAGCGTGCCGCGCAAGAGGCCGCAGCCAAGGTCAAGGTCGACTATGAGGTGCTGCCGGCCGTCTTCGATATGGAAGAGGCGCTGAAGCCCGGCGCACCGCTGGTCAACGAATATCACGGCCAGAATTATTATCTCTACGACAGCGGCGAGTGCCGCAAGGTGCGCTTCGGCGATGTCGAGGCGGGCTTCGCCGGCGCCGACCACATATTGGAGGAGAGCTACCAGTCCTCGCCGATCGAACATGCGCCGACCGAGACCACCGGCTGCGTGGTGGCACCCGAGGGCAATGACCGCTTCACCTGCTACACCAACACGCAGGCGATGTTCTTCACGCTCGACAACACCTCGATCATCCTGCAGATGCCCGGCAGCAAATTGCATTTCGTCGGCGGCACCGTCGGCGGCGGTTTTGGCGGCAAAGTCGACGTCATCGTCGAGCCGATCGCCATCCTCGGCGCAAAATTAACCGGACGACCAGTCTGTTTTATCTACAGCCGCGAGGAGGAGATGCAGATATCGTCGCCACGCGCGGCCGAAAAGGTCGTCATCAAGGACGGCGTCATGAAGGACGGCCGCATCGTCGCGCGCAAGGTCACTGGCTACACCGATGCCGGCGCCTATTCGCGCCACTCGCCCTATGGCGCGCAGAAGGGCGCGGGGCACTATCCCGGCCCCTACACTATCCCGAACGTCTGGATCGACACCTACTGCGTCTACACCAACCGCACGCCCTCCTCCGCCATGCGCGGCTTCGGCGTCACCATCGGCGATTTCGCGCTGGAGGTGCAGATGGACAAGCTGGCGCGGCTGATCGGCATGGACCCGCTCGAATTCCGCTTCATCAACGCCTATCGCGACGGCGATATGAAAGCGCACCGCCAGCCGACCGAGGGCGCGGCGCTGATCGAATGCATGCAGGAAGCCTCGCGCGCCGCCAACTGGCCGGTGGCGGAGAAATACATGGCGATGTCATCCTACGTGAAGGGAGCTTGAGATGGCGATCAGGCGTGGACGCGGCGTTGCCGCGATCAACTATCCCACCGGCATGAACCTCGGCGGCGACCCGACGCAGGCGCTGGTGCATTCGACGCCGACCGGCAATTTCATGGTGACGCTGTCATCGGTCGATCTCGGCCAGGGCATGAAGCAGATCATGGCGCAGATCTGCGCCGAGACGATCGGCGTGCCGACCGACCGTGTCGTCGTCGACACCGCCGACACCGACACCGGCCCGCACTGCATGGGCACCTTCGCCTCGCGCGGCACACACCGCGCCGGCAACGCCGTCATCCAGGCGGCAAGGGAAGCCCGCCAGGTGATGCTGGAAGTGGCGGCCGAGGAGTTGGAGGTGAATGCATCCGACCTCGAGACCGACGGCCAGGGCAACATACTGGTCAAGGGCGCGCCGCAAAAGTCGATCTCGATCTTCGATGTCGCGCTGTCGGCGCATTTCAAGCGCGGCCGCTCGATCTCGGGCCGCGGCATGTTCCTGATCCCGCGCTCTTATCCCGAGAAAGAAACCGGCGCGATGAAGCCGTCGACCTGCTACGCGCATGCCTGCACCGTGGCCGAGGTCGAGGTCGACGACGAAACCGGCGAGGTCACCGTACTGACGGTGAAGAACGTCTTCGAGATCGGCCGCGCGCTGAACCCGAAAATGGTCGAACAGCAGCTGGTCGGCGGTTCGTGGATGGGCATCAGCCATGCGCTCTACGAGACGACCGAGCCCTATTATCCCAACCGCGATCATGGCGGCACCGACTTCAACCAGTATCTGATGCCGGGTCCCGGCGACCTCGCCGAGACCGAGATCATCGTGCTGGAGCGGCCATCGGCGGACGGACCATACGGCGCCAAAGGGCCGGGCGAAATGTGCGCCAACCCACAGATCCCGGCGGTCGCCAATGCCGTCTTCGACGCCGTCGGCGTGCGCATCGACACGCTGCCGATCACGCCGGAGCGCATCCTGCGCGCGCTGAAGGCGCAAGCGGCGAACTGAGGGCCGAAATGACCGGGACAAGCGCCGAGACATCAGCGACCTCGCCGGAGGCGGTGGCGCAGCATCTGGCCGCCTCGCGCTATCTGGCCGATGAAAGCCTTTCGACCGCCATCTTCCTGGCAATCCGGCTGGGCAAGCCGCTGCTGCTCGAAGGCGCGCCGGGCGTCGGCAAGACGGAAGCGGCCAAAGCGATCGCCGAGCTGCTCGGCCGCGATCTGGTGCGGCTGCAATGTTATGAAGGCATCGACGCCGCGCACGCGCTCTACGAATGGAACTACCAGCGCCAATTGCTTGCCATCCGCCATGCCGGCGAGCATGAGATCGACATCTATGAAGACCGTTTCCTGATCGCCCGGCCGCTGCTGCAGGTGCTGAAGGCGCCGGAACAACGCGTGCTGCTGGTCGACGAGATCGATCGTTCCGACCACGAATTTGAAGCGCTGCTTTTGGAATTCCTGTCCGATTTCCAGATCAGCATTCCCGAGCGCGGCACCATCCGCGCCACGGCGCAGCCGATCGTCATCCTGACCTCGAACCGCACCCGCGAGCTCGCCGAAGCGCTGCGCCGCCGATGCGTCTATCATTGGATTGGCTATCCCGACGCCGAGCGCGAGGCCGCCATCATCATGCTGCGCGCCGGCAATGTGGCTGAAGCAACGGCGCGCGCCGTGGCGACAGCCGTGCAGACCATTCGCGCTCGGCCGCTGGCCAAGCCGCCCGGCATCGCCGAGGCCGTCGAATGGGCCAACGCGGCGACCATCCTGGAGAGAGGCGGCAGCCCGTGGCCGGAAGCCTTCCGCCGCGCCATCGGCGTGCTGATCAAGGACGAGGAAGACCTTTCCTACATCGCACCGGAGCTTGGCCGGATCGTCGAGGAGGCGCTGGCGTGACGCGGGAGGTCATTTTGCAATGCTGGCGGGAGAGCGCCCCCCTCTGCCCTGCCGGGCATCTCCCCCTCAAGGGGGGAGATCGGATGTCATCCCCGCTTTCGCTAATCGCTCACGTCGCCGAACAGAGCGAAGCGTCGAACCTGCCAATCTCCCCCCTTGAGGGGGAGATGTCCGGCAGGACAGAGGGGGGCGCCACGCAATGATGCGGGAAACAAGCTTGCCTCGCGCCGCTGCGCCCTTCCTCAGCTTCGGCCGCTTGCTGCGCCGCTATGGTTTCGCCATCGCCCCCGAGCAGGTCTCCGGCTTCATGCAGGCGGTGACGTTGCTCGGGCCGCGCTCGATGGCAGACATCCGCGAGGCCGCCCTTTCCACGCTGGCGCCGCCGCCCGACCGCCGCGACGAATTCGAGGCGCATTTCCAGAGCCATTTTTATGGCAATACGTCCGCCGTGGTCGAAGGCGACGCCGACGAGGAAACTCGCATCAAGGATGATGGCGGCGCCGACGACGAACGGCTCGAGGCCGAACAAAGCCAAGAGGGCGGCGACCTCTCTTCGGCCCTGGAGCAGTTGAGTGTCCGCGACTTCCAGCGCGACGATGACAGGCTGACCGCCTTTCGTCGCAAACTCTCGACCGCTTTACCAGCCCGGCGCTCCTTCCGTACGATACGCACCCACTCGCGCGGTAAGCTCGATCTGCGCCGATCGCTCAGGGAAATCGTCAGCGCCGATGGCGACGTGCCCTCGCCGCTGCTGCGCCGCCGCCAGACCGTACCGCGCAAGCTGCTGCTGCTGATCGACGTTTCCGGCTCGATGAAGCTGCACACAGCGGACTATCTCAAGCTGGCACATGCGGCCGTGCAAGGTGCCGACCGCGCCGAGATATTCACCTTCGGCACGCGGCTGACGCGCATCACCACGGCATTGCGCATCCGCGACCGCGACCAGGCGCTGGCGCGCGCCGCTGCCCAGGTCGACGACTGGGACGGCGGCACCCGCATGGGACCGACGCTGCTCGCCTTCCTCTCGGTGCCGCGCTTTTCGTCGTTTGCACGCGGTGCCACGGTCGTGATCCTGTCCGACGCGCTGGAGCGCGGCGATCATGGCGAGTTGGAGACAGCCATGCGACGGCTGAGCGCCCGCGCTTTCCGGCTGTCGCTGGCCACACCGCTAGCCGGCGACCCGCGCTTCCGGCCGGCAACGGCTGCACTTCGTGCCATCCTGCCTGACCTGGACGACCTCGTCGATGGCTCGTCGGTGAAAAGCCTCACCGATTTCATCCTGTCGCTCGCCCGCCCTGCTTCAGCGGCGGCGACAATCTGGAAGAGGGTTTCGTGATGCAGAAAGCCATCGACGCGCATTTCCACATCTGGCGCCAAAAGGACCAGCCCTGGCTGGTCGGGCCGATGGTGCCGCGCATCTTCGGTCCCTACGAGCCGATCCGGCGCGACTACCCGATCGAGGAATTTCTCGAGGACCAGAGGGATTCAGGCGTCGAAAAGGCCGTCTATGTCCAGACCAACTGGGCCAAGGAGGATTTCGAGAAGGAAGTCGCCTTCCTGCAGAAGACATCCGACGAAACCGGCTGGCCGCATGCCATTGTCGGCTACACCGACATGACAGTCGAGGATATCAGACCGCAGATCGATCGCTTGATGAAATACAAGCTGCTGCGCGGCGTGCGCATGCAACTGCATTGGCACGAGACCCCGGCCTTCCGCTTCGCCGCCTCCGCCGACCAGGTGATCGACCCCAAGGTGCGCGCCAATGTGGCGCGGCTCAAGGACTATGGCCTCTCCTTCGACCTGCAGCTCTTCCCCGCTCAGATGAAGGACGGCCTGACGCTGGTCGGCGAAAACCCGGAGACGAATTTCATCCTCACCCATGCCGGTATGCTGACCGGCATGGAGCCGGAAACCACCGAAGCCTGGAAGGCAGGCCTGCGCACGCTTGCAGCCGCCCCCAACTTCTACGCCAAGCTCTCCGGCCTCGGCACCTTCGTCCACCGCAACGACCCGGCTCTGATCGCCTATATCGTCGACAATGCGATCGACATATTGGGCGCCGACCATCTGATGTTCGGCTCGAACTTTCCGATCGAGAAGCTTTGGACCAGCCACGCCGAGCTGATCAAGACGCACCGCGATGCGGTGGCCAGGCATGGTGCGGCGGCGGAGGCGGATATTTTCTGGAACACGGCGGAGAAGGTTTACCGGCCGGTGTGAGGCCTCACTTCACCTCGAACTGCGGGTCAACCGGAATCTGCATCGCCGTCACCAGATGGTTGGTCTGGCCGGCCAGCCCGATGATCGACACCAGATCGCCATGCTGCGCATCGGTCATGCCTTTGGCGCGGGCCGCCGCCGTGTGCGAGTGGACGCAGTAGGAGCAGCCATTGGCGGTCGAGACAGCAATGTAGATCATCTCCTTGGTCAGCGGATCGATGGCGCTGTCGGCGACCATCACCACCTTCAACTGTTCCCAGATCCGCTTCAGCGCCGGAGGATCATTGGCCAGCCCGCGCCAGAAATTGTTGACGAAATCAGATTTGCGCGTCGCGCGGATGTCGTCGAACACGGCTTTCACGGCGGGGATCTTTTCGACCTCGGCATCGCTGAGGAGTTTCGTCGTGGCCATGGCGTTCCCTTTCGTTTGAATTGAATCAAGTGTTGAGCAATTACGGCCAACCACCTTGGATGAATCGGTTTTCAGCCCCTCACCTTCGTCATCCTAGGGCGAAGCAGGAGCGAAGCTCCGTCGCGGAGACCCTAGGATCCATTCCGTGACGTCTCTCGAAGTGTGCGGCGGAGCAGAATCTTGCGCCGCAGCGACGCATGGAAGTCGCGGCATGGATCCTCGGGTCTGCGCCGCGTCGCTACGCTCCTTGCTTCGCCCGTGGATGACGAAGGGATGGACGTCCCGGCCAATTATCGACGTACGCACCGCCCGGAAACCTAATGCACAGCCGCGTACATGATCTTCTCCTCCGTCGCCTCGGCCGGCGAAAACTCCTCGACGATGCGGCCCTGGCGGCAGACCAGGATGCGGTCGGACAGGTTCATGATCTCCGGCAGGTAGGACGAGATGACGACAACGGCCAGGCCCTCGTCGGCCAGCCGGTTGATGATCTGATGGATCTCGGCGATCGCGCCGACATCGACGCCGCGCGTCGGCTCGTCGAAGATGACGATGCGCGGCTGCTGCACCAGCCCCTTGCCGATCACCACCTTCTGCTGGTTGCCGCCGGACAGTTCGACGACGCGCGCATTGTCGTTGATCGCCTTGATGTTCAACGTCTTCGTCCATTCGGCTGACAGCGCGCGCATTTCCTGCGCGTTGATCACCCAGGCCTTTTCGCGCCCCGCCGCCAGCAGCCCGCCGAACAGGTTCTCGGCAATGCCCATCGTCTCGAAGATGCCTTCGCTCTTGCGGTCCTCGGTGACATAGACGATGCCGTCAGCCACCGCCTCGCTCGGCACGAGATAGCGCACCGGCCTGTCATCGAGCTCGATGGCGCCGCCGCGCAGAAAGTCGCGCTTGTAGATGCCGGAGACGATCTTGAAGGTTTCGGTGCGGCCGGAGCCAATCAGCCCGAACACACCGGTGATCTGGCCCTCGAAGATCGAGAAGGACGTGTTGCGCACGACATTGCTCATCGAGATGTCCTGCACCGACAGCACCTTCTTGCCCGCCTTGCGAAGCTTCGCTTCGTCGCGCTGCCGGTAGATCTGTCCCGACAGCGTGCGCCCGACCATGGCGGAAACGATCCTGTCGCGGTCGAAAGCAGAGGTGTCGTCGGTGATGACCAGCTCGCCGTCGCGCAGGATGGTGATGCGGTCGGCGATATCGAGCGCCTCTTCCAGCGCGTGGCTGATGAAGACGATCGACACGCCGCTCGCCTTCAGCCGCCGGATCAGCGCGAAGAAGTGCCGCTTTTCTTCCGGCGTCAGCGTCGCCGTCGGCTCGTCGAAGATGATGATCTCGGCATTGTGGTGCACCGCGCGCGCGATCTCGACCATCTGCCGCTTGGCAGCACCCAGCGTCGCCACCATGGCGTTCGGGTCGACGGGAAAGTTCAGCGATTGCAGGAATTGCTGCGCCGAAATGTAGGTGCCGCGCAGCCGGTTGAGGAACTTTTCGGTGCCGAGATAAAGGTTCTGCGCCACCGTCATCGACGGCACCAAGCTGGTTTCCTGGAACACCATGGCGATACCGGCCTGAAGCGCCGCGTGCGGCGAGGCGTAGGCGATCTCCTGCCCCTTGTGGAACATCTTGCCCGAGGTGGCGTCGACCACACCGGCGATGATCTTGGTCAGCGTCGATTTTCCCGCGCCGTTCTCGCCAAGCAGCGCGTGGATCTCGCCCTTGCGCAGGTCGAAGCTGACATTCTTCACAGCGGGCACGCCGCGGTAGTTCTTGGTGACATTCTCCAGACGGACAATCGGTTCCATCAGAAACCTCCCGTGGCGACGGAAAGGATGCAGTCGCCGCCCCTGGAGGCGATGAACAGAAGACCGTCCTTTTCCGCAACGCTGCAGATGCCATGGCGCGTGCCATTGGCGCGGCTGTGCAGGCTGAATTGCGGCTGCATCTTCTGGTCAAGCCTGACCACCAGCCCGTAGGAGCGGCTCGGCGACCACGGCTTGTGGATGCCCATGGTGCGGATGCCGCCGCATTGCAGCGGCTCGAGGAAGCTGCGGCTGGAGGCCAGCGCTGGCGCGATCCAGTAGGCAGGCGGCACCTGGCTCAGCATGTCCTGACGGTAATGCGTTTCCTGTAGCACGAATTCGATCAGCCGGTTGCGCGGCGCAAACAGGGTCAGCCACGCCCCACCATCGGCGGAAGGTGACAGCCGCGCGGGATAGCCGGGCAGATGCGTCAGAACCGTCGAGCGGCTGCCCGTCGCGCCATCGAAACGCACCAACTGATGACGCCAGCTTTCGCTGACTAGCACATCGCTGCCGACTGGATGCAGGCCATAGGGAAAGGCAATCTCGCCGGCGACTTTGCGGAAATCACCGCCCGCGGCGTCTCGCTTCCACAGCGAACCGGAGGCACCCTTCTTCATCAGATCGGCGGCCCATTGCGACGGCGCGTGCTCGGCCGAGCCATTGGCCAGCCACAACGTGCCGTCATCCGCATAGGCAAGTGCGGTGATGCAGCTGAGGTCAGCCGGCAGCGAAACGTCGCTGCCGCCAATCAGCAGCTTTCCGCTTTCCAGCCCGACCGTCAGTTCACCGGATGGCGACAGCGCCAGCGCGGTGACGGCAGACGGAAAAGTCTCGACCACGACAGGTTCCGCTCCAGCCGCAATCGAATGGATGGCGTTGCCGCTGGAGGCCAGCAGCCTGTCACCGGCGACGAGCAGATTGTCTGGTTCCGTCATCTCGGCGAAAGCCGGCGCATCATCCAGCCGCGTATTGGGGCGAAAAGCGCCGTCGAGCGGCGGGATGGTGACCGCCTTGCCGCGAAACAGGCCAAGCACCGGATCGAGGATCATGGCTTTGCTCCCCAATAGGAAGCGGGACTGGTCCAGTTCGGGTCGGCGCCTGCGATCTTGTAGCGGCCGATGCGGTTGTTGAGGATGCCGCCGACGAACAGATATCCCTTGTGCTCGCGCATCGAGGTGACCATCGGGTGCGCGCCACCGGTGAGGTCGCCCATCGCCTCGACAATGCCGCCCTTCTCGTTGAACTTGACCACGCCGCCGGTGTTGATGTTGGGGAACAGCCATTCATCCTGCGGCAGGCGGCGCGTCATGCGCTTGCGCATGTCGGGATGGCGCAGCGACAGGTCGAAGCTCGGCGTGCGCATGCCGAGCCACGCCATCCAGTAATTGCCATCGGAGGCGCGGTTGATGTTGTCGGGATAGCCCGGCATGTCGCGGATGACGCATTCGGCGGTGCCGGCCTTCGGCCCTTCCAGCCAGTAGCGATGCACGCGGCAGGCCCAGCTTTCGGCGAAGAACAGCGACTTGCCGTCATGCGCCATGCACACACCGTTGGTGTAGCGGTAACCGTCGAGCAGCGTCTTTGTCGAACCATCCTTCGGATCGTAGACCAGCAGCCGGCCGGTGGCGCGGTTCTCGATCGAATCCAGCGCCCAGTCATGTGCGTCGTAACGCTTGGTCGAGTCGGTGAAATAGATGCGCCCGTCGGGTGCGATGTCGCAGTCATTGGGGTCACGCAAACGCGCATCGTCGACGATCGAGGTCCACGAACGCGATGTCTCCGCCGACAGGCGTTTGACCTCCCGATCCGGCGAGACCGAATAGAGCCCCATGGCGCCGACGCAGCTGATCAGATTGCCCGATTTGTCGAAGGCGAGACCGAGCGGGAAGCCGCCTATATGGGCAAACACTTCCGATTTGACATAGTCTGGCGCGAAGAAACGGACGATCTCGCCATGACGCGTGCCGCAATAGAGATTGTCGTCGCGGTCGAGGATGACGTCTTCTGGCCCCTCCAGCTCGCCAAGCCCGATATGGTCGGCGGCGGACAACCGGTTGTCGAGCTCGTAGGGTGTGCCCGAACCAGGTGCGGCCGACTGTGTCTCGCCCATCTTGAGATAGACCGGCGCGACATAAACCTCGTTCAGCACCTTGTGGCGGTTCTTCAGCCAGCGGATGTCGATGGTCACCGCGACCGCCAGCATGATGCCCAGCACCATCTGGTTGGTGCCGGTGCCATAGCCCAGCCGGATCAGCCCGTTGGTCATGGTCAGCACAATGATGGCGCCCATCAGCCCCTTGATCACCGAGCCGCGGCCGCCGCCAAGGCTGACGCCGCCGACCACCGCCGCCGTCAGCGCCATGATCTCGAGGTTGAGGCCCGTGCCCGGCCCTGCCCCGCTCAGCCGGCAAGCGATGAGGAAGCCGCCGATCGAGGCGCAGAAGCCGGAGAAGACATAGGTCATGAACACCGTGCGGCGCACGCGGATGCCGGCATTGTGGGCCGAGCGCCTGGAGCCGCCGACCGCCAGCACGTGCCAGCCCGGCCGTGAACGGGTCAGCGCGATATGGGTGACGATGGCCAGGATGATCGCCAGCCACACCGAGACCGACAGCCCCCAGAAGGTGCCGTCGCCGATGAAATCCAGCACGTCCGAGGTGGCGCCGGAAAGTTGCACATCGGCGGCATAAGTGGTGACCAGGATGTCGAACAGCGCGCGGCCGAAGATGAAGGTGACCAGCGTGGTGAGAAAGGCGCGCAGCCTGAAATAGCCGACCAGATAGCCGTTGATCGCACCGAACAGCAATCCTGTGGCGATCGATGCGGCAAGCGCCAGCCACACGGACTGATCGAGGATGAAGAAGACATAGACCGCGGAAAAACAGGAGAGCGCGAAGATCGAACCGACCGACAGGTCGATGCCGCCGCCCAGCATGACCACCGTCATGCCGGTGACGATCAGCGAGAATTCGCCGAGCTGACGGGTCGAATCCTGCAGCGCCGTCAGCTTGAAGAAGCCCGGGATGAGCGAGCCGAAGGTTGCCAGCGTCGCCACCAGCGCCAGGAACGGAATGGCGTTGTCGGTCCAGCGCTTGGTCAGGATCTCACCGACGACATGGTCGGGCACGAGATTGTAGCGCCAGGACTGGAGGCGTTCGCGAAAGGACATCAGGTCACTGCTGCAAGAGAAAAGACAAAGAGGTGGCCAGGCAATCCGACCACCTCATCGATATGGATTGAAGAGGCTTGGCTTACTTCGCCGCCGCTTCTGCCTGCAGTGCCTTCAGGTCCCAGCAGCTATCGGGCTTCAGGTCAGCCTTGGTCGTCGCCTTCTCCAGCGTGTAGATGTAGGTGTGCGAGGTGCCGGCCGGCTGGCCGCTCTGCAGCAGGAACTTGATGATGGCGTTCATGTCGCCCGACTGACGGGCAAGATCGGTCATCACCACAGCGCCATAGGTGCCGTCCTGCAGCTTGTCGCAATCGGCCGCCTTCTCGCCACCGCCCGTGGTGACCAGGAACACCTTGCCGTCGAGCTTGGCGTCGCGGATCGCGGCAGCCGCGCCGGTGGCATCGCCGTCCCAGAAATCGATGATGGCGCAGATGTCGGGATTCTGCTGCAGCATCGTCGTCGTCACGTTGCGCGAGGTGGTCGCGTCCCAGTTGGAATCCGGCTTGGCCACCACCTTGAAGTCGGGGTTCTTGTCCAGCACCTTCATGATGCCGGCATATTGGTAGAGGCTCGACGAATTGGCCTGGTCGCCTTGCACCAAACCGAGCTTCTTGGAGGAGTTCGGTCCGCAGCCCTTGATCGCCGCTTCGGCCTCGAGCTGGCCGAGCCGGTCCCAGTCGCTGCCGACAAAGGCGTCGGCGGGGAAATTGGCCGGATTGTCGACCAAAATCACATAGGTGCCGGCGGCTTGCGCCTTCTTCATCAGCTTGGCATAGGAATTGAGGTCCGGCGAATGGATGATCAGCACATCCGGCCTGGTGTCCGACGAGATCGCGTCGGTGATCGCTTGCGCGCCGGCGTCGACGACCCAGTTCGGATCGCGTGTCTCGAAGGTGCCGCCCCAGGCTTCGACTTCCTTCTTCAGGAAATGCGTCCAGCCCTGTGCCAGGTCGAAACCCATCGCCATCGGCACCAGCATGACGCGCTTGCCCTTGAGCGCCTGTGCGTAAGCCGCCGGGCCAGGATCGTCGGCGGCAAAGGTTGGCGCCACGAAGGCGGTAACGGCAAGCGCCGTGGCCGCTGCCATGAGTGTTCTGATCAGTTTCATGTCACATCCTCTGGTTTGGTTTTGTTATCAGCGGCCGGCCCCAACCGTCCGCCGCAGTTCAGGTACTAAATGTCACCCTGCTGGGCGGTCTGTTCGTCACGTGGGTTGATGATGCCGTCGACGATGATGGCGCCGAGCAGGATCGCGGCCTTGATCAGGTTCTGGTAGAGCAGCGGGATGTCGATGATGGTCATGGCGTTGAGCAGGATGCCGATCAGCGCCGCCCCCACCAATACGTTGCGCACCCCGCCCCGCCCGCCCGAAAGGCCGATGCCGCCGATCACCGCCACCAGCACGATGTCGTAGAGCAGCGTCGAATTGACGACGCGGGTGTTGATCGAATGCAGGCTCGCCGCCGTCAGCAGGCCGGCGACCAGTGCGACGAAAGCGGAAAGCACATAGCGCAGCACCAGCATCGGCCGCACCGGAATGCCGATGTTGCGGGCTGCAACCGGATTGTCGCCGGCGAAGTAGATGTAGCGGCCCCATTTGGTGTAGCGCAGGAACAGGAAGAAGAGGAAGGCGAGGCCGGCAAAGACGAACACCTCGACCGGAATATCGAGGAAGCGCAGGCCGCCGAGCAGCTCGACCCAGTGGCCCTGCGGCACCGGCACCGCATCCTGCGTGATCAGCTGCGAGCGCACATAGCCGAAGACGAAGGAGCCTGTCGCCAGCGTCACGAAGATCGCGGGCACATCGGCATAGGCGACGAGAAAGCCGTTGAGCAGGCCGATGGCCAGCACACCGGCCAGCACATAGGCGAAGGCCAGCCCGTCCGGCGTTCCCGAATTCAGAAGTTGCAGATACCAGGCGACAGACATCGCCATGATCGCCACGGCGGAGAGGTCGATGCCGCGTCCGATGATGACGACGGCCATGCCGAGCGCAAGGATGCCCAGCACCGACACGGAGCGGACGATGGCGACGAGATTGTTGGGATCGATGAAACCTGGCAGGCCTATGGCCGCTGCAACGAACAGCACCACCGCTATGGCAAAGACAATGCCTTCCTGATTCAGGCTCCTGAAATTCGGCCAGCCGATCGTGTTCATGTCTGCGTTTGCCCCGATGGCATCGCTGCCATCCCTGGGAAAGAACGCTAATCGGCCCAACGCCGGTTCGTCAAATGAATCCGCGCTCGGAACCCCGGCCGGCAGCGATATTTACCAAATGGACGCGTCGATTGCCGAAGCTGGCGCAATGCTCGGAAAACTCTGCACTTTTGGCAATTGCTTGCGCCATTGCCGCCACTCGCGAAAAGGCTGCACCAAGGCGAAAGGACAAGACGGAATTTATCTCCGCATCAGGCGGAAAAATCGATCTCAATTTCCCGGCGAGTGGCCGGAAACCTCCGCGCCCGCACCTGGCGGCAGCACGAGAAAACGCAACGCCGCCACCAGCCCGATGGCGCCGATCGCCAGGAAGGCCACTCGAAAATCCACAAGATCGAGGGCCGGCCGGTCCCTGGCGATCTGCGACAAATTGAGGATCGCCGCCGCCACCGCGACGCCGAACAGCATCGCCACCTGCTGCAGCATCGAGGACAGCGTCGCCGCCGAGCTTCGTTGCGCCGCATCGATGTCGGCGAAGGCCAGTGTGTTGAGCGCGGTGAACTGCATCGAGCGCGACAGGCCGGCGATCAGCATCAACGCCACCACCAGCGCTTGCGGCGTCTGCGGTGAGATCGCAGCACATGCCATGATCGCCGCCGAAGCGATCAGGCCGTTGACGACCAGCACCGACCGGAAGCCGAAACGGCGCAGCGTTGGTGTCGTCACCGTCTTCATGCCGAGATTGCCGAGGAAATAGGCCAGGATCATCAAGCCGGCATCGACGGACGAGAGGCCAAAGCCGACCTGGAACAGCAGCGGCAACAGGAACGGCGTGGCGTTGATCGCCACCCGGAAAATGGTGCCGGCGGCAAGCGTCGAGATGGCGAAGGTCAGCACCTTGAACGAGGAGAGATCGAGCAGCGGATGCGGCGCGCGCCTGAGATGCCGCACCGCCAGCCAGCCGATGACGATGCCGGCTACGACCAGCAGCACCGTCGGTAAAACGCCATCCTCCGGGTGCGCGATGCGTTCAAGGCCATAGAGAAGCAAGGCAAGCCCCGCCGATGTCAGGAAAAAACCCGGCCAGTCGAGCGGCTTGGGGTCGGCTTCGCGATCGCCCGGAATGAAGCGGGCGACCAGCACCAACCCGACCACGCCAAGCGGGATGTTGATGAAGAAATTCCAGTGCCAGGACAGATAGGTGGTGATGAAGCCACCAAGCACCGGCCCGATCACCGGCGCAAACAGCGCCGGCCAGGTGATCAGTGCCGTGGCGTTCAGCAGCTCCGACTTCGACGCATTACGCAGTACCAGGATGCGCCCGACCGGCGTCATCAGCGCGCTGCCGAGCCCTTGCACGACACGTGCGGCGACGAACTGGGTCAGGTTTTGCGAGACGCCGCAGGCAAGCGAGGCCAGGGTGAACAGGACGATCGCCAGCAGGAAGATGTTGCGTGCGCCGAACCGGTCGGCGAGCCAGCCCGACAGCGGCACGAATACGGCCATGGTCAGCATGTAGACGGTGATGCCGATGCTGATCGCCACTGCCGACACGCCGAAGGAAGCCCCCATCTGCGGCAGCGAGGTCGAGATGATCGTCGAATCCAGAAACTGCATGAAGAACGCGATGGCGACGATCAGCGCCACGCGCCGCGCATTGGTGGCCGTTTCGGGTAAGGTTGCGGTCTCGGGAACGGCTGTCATGACGGAACCGGTTTGAACAGCATCTCACCGGCGGCGTCCAGAGACCTCGCAACAAACTTTCGTGTCCCGCCTTGGCCTGCTATGGGATGAACGGGGTGGCCGAGAAAAGTGTCCGCGTAACATGAAGCCCATCTACATCGACTACCTCAATGCCCTCGACATCGATGCCCTTGCCATGACCGATGGCGAAATCATCGCTGCCGTCGAGGCTGGCCTGGTGGCGCAGGGCCGGGGCCAGACGGTGATCGAACCGCGCGTCCATCTCGAGCCGGACCCGTCCTTCCACGGCCATTTCGACGTGTTGCGCGGCTACGTCGCGCCGCTCGACACGGCCGGCGTCAAGATCGTCGGCGACTATGTCGACAATTACCTGCATGGCCTGCCTTCCGAATTCGGCATCCTCAACCTGTTCGACCCGCGCACCGGCGCGCCGCGCGCCATCCTCGACGCCACCGTCATCACCGACATGCGCACAGGCGCCGTCACCGCCATCGGCGCCAGGCATCTGGCGCGAAAGAATTCCAAAGTGCTGGCCCATATCGGCGCGCGCGGCACCGCCTACTGGAATGTCCGCCTGCTCGACCATCTCTTCGATTTCGACGAGATCCGCGTCCATTCGCGCCGCCCGGAAAGCCGCGACGGTTTTGCCGCCAGACTATCCGCCGATCTCGGCAAGACGGTGACGGCGGTCGCCGACTGGAAAAGCTGCATCGAGGGCGCCGACATTGTCGTCGAGGCCTCGCGGTTGCCGGAGCCGCAGCCATTGCTCAAGACCGAATGGATCAAGCCCGGCGCGTTGGTCGTGCCCTACGGCACGATGAGCGCGGTGGAACTGTCGTTGACCGATATCATGCAGAAAATGGTCGTCGACGATTGGGGCCAGTGCAAGGGCGGCAAGTTCGGCTCGCTGCGCGCCCATGTCGAGACCGGGCGGCTGAGCGAGAAGACGCTGCATGCCGAGCTTGGCCAGATCGCCGCCGGTCTGAAAGCCGGGCGCGAAAGCGACGCCGAAACGATCCTGTTCTGGCATCGCGGCCTGTCGCTGTCCGACATTGCGCTGGGCAAGGCGATGCTGGCCAAGGCCCAAGTGCAAGGCATCGGCCAGCGGCTGCGCTTCGCATGAGCGCGCTCGTCCTCACCGGAACCGGCGTCGGTATTGACGATGTCGCCGCGGTCGCCCGCGATGGGCGCAAGGTGGAGATTGGACCCGATGTCATCGGCAGGCTGGAAAAGGCACGAAAAGTGCTCGACCAGGCCGCCGCGTCCGGCCAGCAGATCTATGGCCTGAACACCGGGCTCGGCGCCAATCTCGGCACCGCGGTCGACGGCGACGCCGGCGCCTTCCAGCGCCAGCTCCTGGAAGGACGCAGTGGCGCCGTCGGCGAGGTGCTGCCGGTTGAAGCCGTGCGGGCAACCATGCTTGCCCGTGCGTCGATGCTGTCGGTCGGCGGCTCCGGCCTGTCGCCTTCCGTCTTCGTCGCTTTGGTCGACGCGCTCAATGCCGGCGTCCATCCCGTCATGCCGTCGCTCGGCTCGATCGGCGCCGGTGACCTGGTGTTGATGACAGCACTCGCCCGCATGCTCACCGCCGATGGCGAAGCCGACTATCAGGGCCGTCTCATGCCGGCGGCCAAGGCGCTGATGATGGCGCGCCTCGCCCCCATCAGCCTGGCGCCCAAGGACGGCCTGTCGCTGATCAACGCCTCGGCGGTGTCCGCCGGCAGCGGCGCACTTGCGGTGACGGATGCATTGCGCGCCCTTGCCCAGCAACAGCAGGCCGGTGCGCTGACAATGGAAGGCATCGGTGCCAACCGCACCATCCTCGATCCGCGCCTGCATATGGCGCGTCCGGCGGCAGGCCAGCAGCAAGCAGCCAAGGTGCTGCACGATCTGCTCGCCCGAGACGAGGCGCCGGCGCCGACCACCTTGCAGGACCCGCTGTCGATCCGCTGCATGCCGTCGATCCATGGCGCGCTGATCGAGGCGATCGGTCAGGCGAGACAGGCTGTCGAGATCGAACTCAACGCCGCCGCCGACAACCCGCTGGTGCTGGGCGATGATGGACTGGTGCTGTCGACCGGCAATTTCCACACAGCCTCGCTGGCGCTCGCCTTCGAGACGCTCGGCCTGGCGATCGCCCAATGTGCCGCGGCCAGTGCCGCGCGCTTCATCCAGCTCACCGGTTCCGGCCGCAATGGCCTGCCGAAATATCTGTCGCCGGTCGGCGGCGCCTCGGCCGGCCTCGTACCGCTGCAGAAGACGGTGACGTCGATCCTGGCCGCCATCCGCCACAAGGCCAATCCGGTGATGCTCGACTTCCTGGCCGTGTCGGAAGGCGTCGAGGATCACGCCACGCAGACGCCTCTGGCGGTGGCAAAATGCGCCGGGATGATCGCGCTGTGGCGCCGCCTGATCGCCTTCGAATTGATGGCCGCCGCACAGGCCATCGACCTGCGCGACGGCTTCACATTGGCGCCACGCACCGCCGCAATTCACACGGCGATACGCTCGCTCGTCCCCATGCTGAAAGAGGACCGGCCGCTCGGTATCGACGCCGAGACGCTTTACGCCGCGCTCGCCGGCGGCAGTTGGCCGGCCTGACGTGGCTTCTCAGAAGACGATGGTCTTGTGGCCGTTGAGCATGACGCGGGCTTCGAGATGCAACTTGACGGCGCGCGCCAGCACCCGGCTTTCGATGTCGCGCCCGACAGCGACGAAGTCCTCGGCGCTCATCGCATGGGTGACGCGTTCGGTCTCCTGATCGATGATCGGACCCTCGTCGAGGTCGGAGGTGACGTAATGCGCCGTCGCACCGATCAGCTTGACGCCGCGGTCGAAGGCCTGGTGATACGGCTTGGCGCCCTTGAAGCTCGGCAGGAAGGAATGGTGGATGTTGATCGCCCGTCCGAACAGCCGGTCCGACAGGCCTTTTGAAAAGACCTGCATGTAGCGCGCCAGGATGACCAGTTCAGCCCCTGTTTGCTGCACCAGGTCCAGCAGCTTCTGTTCCTGTTCGGCCTTGTTCTCCCTGGTGGTCGGCCAATGGTGGTAGGGGATGCCCTCCAGCTCGGCGAAGCGGCGGGCATCCTCGTGGTTGGAGACGACGGCGGCAACCTCCGCGTTCAGCCAGCCGACCCTGATCTGGTACAGCAGATGGAGAAGCGCGTGGTCGAACTTGGAGACCATGACGATGATCTTCGGGCGGCGCCCCTGATCGACGAGCGCGGTCTTCATGCCGAACCGGTCGACACTTGATTTCAAGGCCCGCTCCAGGCTGTCCCTGGTCGAGCCTGGCGGGCTGATGAAGGCGATCCGCATGAAAAAGCGATTGGTCTGCCGGTCCCAGAACTGGCTGCTTTCGGCGATGTTGGCGCCGTTCGCGGCAAGCTCCGCCGTGACGGCGGCGACGATCCCCGGCCGGTCCTCGCAGGAAAGCGTAAGAATATGAACCGGCGCGGCCTCGTCCGTCGCATCATTGCCTTGAGATTTCACGCCCTGTCGACCCTTTTCATGAACAGGCTGAGCTCAGCCGGATCCATATGCACCACATGCTTGTCTTCGGGATAGGCGAGACTGTTGACATCGGCAACATACTCCGAGAACGCGGCGATGCGCTCGGCCTGCAAACGATCATATTCGGCGGCGAAGTTGCGGTAGACCTTGGAATGGCGAGGCATGTGGCCCCGGTTCTGGCCGAGGATGTCGTCGGCGAACAGATATTGCGCATCGCAACCGGTGCCCGCTCCCATCGACAGCATGATCAGCGATGTGCGTTCCGAGATCGCCTTGGCCACCTCGACCGGGACGACCTCGATCTCGGCGCCGATGGCGCCTGCGGCCTCCAGTTGTTTCACCGCCGCGAAGACCTCCATGGCGGTGTCGGCGGTCTTGCCTACCGCCTTGAAGCCGCCGGTCCAGGTGGCCCGTGACGGGATCAGCCCGACATGGCCGATCACCGGGATATTGTCATCGGCCATCCGCTTGATCGTGGCGTAGCCGGCGCTGCAATAGACCGCGTCGGCGCCGGCCTTGTAGAGCCGGAAAGCCCAGCGCACGAAATCGTCCGCCGTTCCGATCTCGTAGAAATTGTCGCCCGGCATGGTGAACAGGCTGGGTGCGGCGTCCCGGTATTGCGGGTTGAGCACCAGTTCGGGCGGCACCGAGACGATGTCGACCCCTGCGCGCTCCGCGGCCTCGGCCTCGTCCATCGTCAGCACGCGCAGCATGGTCAGCTGTCGCTTGCCCTTCATGGCGCGCAAATCCGCCACCGTCGGTCTTTTTCGGCTCATCAAATGGGTTCCCTCAGTTGCATTCGGCGGCAGGTCAGCCGATCTGGATCATCACTTTGCCAGCCTCGACCTTCACTGGATAGGTGGCGAGATTGACGCATACCGGTGCGCCTCGGGCCACACCCGTCTTGTAGTTGAAGCGGCCATTGTGCTTGGGGCATTCGATGATGTCGTCCATCACCAGCCCATCGGCCAGATGCGCCTTCTCATGCGTGCAGTACCCGTCGGTTGCGAAATACTCGTCATCGGGACTGCGATAGATGGCGAAGGTACGCCCGCCATGATCGAAGCGGATGACATCCTCTTCCTCGACATCGTCGACGCCACACGCTTCAACCCAGTCGGCCATCTGCCTCTCCCCTATTCCGCCGCTGCCGGAACGGTCAGCGCATGGAACTCGTCCCGATACGGCCGCGCCGTCGGCGGCAGCTCGCGCTTGAGGAAATAGTCCTCGTACTGAAGCTGCTTCAGCAGCACCGGCCAGACCTCGCGATAGGCATGCCACATCGAAGGGTTCGGCTCGGGCAGATCGTGCTTGATCAATTCATGCAGCCTCGGCAGCGCGTGATACGGCACCATCGGGAACATGTGATGTTCGACATGGTAGTTCATGTTCCAGTAGATGAAGCGGCTGATCGGGTTCATGTAGACGGTGCGCGTGTTCAGCCGGTGGTCGGTGACATTATCGGCCAGGCCGATATGCTGCAGCAGGCCGGTCAGCACCATGTGCCAGCTGCCGTAGAGGCGCGGCAGGCCGATAAGCACCAGCGGCAGGAACGACCACAGATAGAACGCCAGCGCGATCGCCGCGACATAGATGGCGACATGCCAGCGCGCGGCTGTGACCACCTTGTGAAGCTCCATCTCGGGAATAAAGCTTTTCTCGTCGGGCGAGATGCTGCCGAACGCATTGCGCACCAGCGTCGGCAGCGAATAGCGGAAATCGAGAATGCCGGTGAAGGCGAGTGCGGCACGCAGCAGGTCCGGCGGACGCATCACCGCGATCTCGGCGTCGCGGCCGACGATGATCGTGTCGGTGTGATGGCGGGCATGGCTCCAGCGCCAGGTCACCGGGTTGCGCATCAGCATGAAACTGGCGATCTGGTAGACGGCATCGTTCATCCAGCGCGTGCGGAAGGCGGTGCCGTGGCCGCACTCGTGCCAGCGCGAGTCGCTGGACGAGCCATAGAGCACGCCATAGACGAGCAGGAACGGCACCATCCACCACGTGCCCCAGAACCAGGCGATGCCGGCGGCGGAACCCAATATGGCAACGATCCAGATGATCGTGTCGCGGATCGCCGGCCCGTCCGAGCGTTGCATCAGCTCTTTCATCGCCTTGCGCGGCACATCGGTGTGATACCACTCGGCCGAGGCCAGCCCGGTCTCGATCGCGATGCGCGTGCTTTCCCCGACCAGGCTGTAGTCGCGCTTTTTCTCCATCACATCGACCTCCGATTTCCGGCCCGCCAGCCGGAGCATTCGTTTCGCATCATGCCCTGTCCGCCAATCCCGGAAAATTGCCCGACGGCACAGGATAATCCTGTTGCGGCTGCCTGGCGATCGACGCGATCTTTGCTTCGGCCGCGGCGATCGCGCCGGCGCCGTCGAGCACCCGGAACACCGCGTCATAAGAACGGCCTTCGCCATGCTCCAGCCAGATCATCTCGCCTCGCTCGCGCGCCGCGAGATTGCCCAAGACATGGTGTGTCGAGGGTTCTATGCCCAGCGCATACTGCCCTGCCTGGAAATTCTGCCATTGGTAGGCGCAAGGCAGCTGATCCTTGCGCGTGATCACTTCCAGGCCAAGCCCTATGCCGTCGTTGACCACCGCCACCGGCACCTCGCCATTGGCGTCGGCCGCCATCTCATGCTGCCAGACCTGCTCGCTGAAGCCCAGTCGCGGCGCCGGCACGGTGCGGTAGCCGACCTTCTGCGCCTCGTAGCGTTCGCCTGCATGGCCAGCCCAGACGACGTCGCGGATCGGCGCCAGATAGCGCGAACCCTCGTCGAGCAAGGGGTGGCTGACATTGACGTGGTAAAAATACATGTGCGGCGTGCGATTGAAGCCATGGTTGACGACGCGGTCCGACAGCCGGATCTCGTTGCCGCCGACATCGGCCTCGATACGCCGGATCAGATGCAAATCCTCGCCGAACACCGCCGATTGCTGAACGATGCCTTCGGCCCAAAGCACGCAGCGGTCGCCATCCCAGGCCTCGCCATAACCGGTCAACCGTGCCGGAATGGTGCCGACACGGCCGTGCAGCGAATGGATCACGGTCTTCTTGCCCGGGTAGTTGTAGCTATCGGCAGGCACCGCTTCGCGGCCCAATATGTGGTCGAGGCCGCAGGTGACAAGCAGGCCTGAAAACGAGCGCGCCCAGGCGAGGCCCCCTTCCCCCTCATAATCGTGTAGGCCGGGGTTGCGAAAGCCGCTCGGCGAATGCCAGCCGATCGCCTGGCCCTTGAAGTCGCAATCGGCGATGTCGAGCGCCCGGTCGACCAGCGCCGTGAAACGCAGGCCCGAGCCGGTGCGGAACTCGAGCATGCGGATGCCGCGTTCCACGCCGTCGCCAAGCGTCATCAGCCGCACGCCGGCAAATTGCGACAGCATGCCCGAACGTTCCGATACCTGCCGGCGCGAAAGCGTCTTGCCGTAGAGTTCTACCATGTGACGGCCAACTTCTTCACTTCGCTCTCGTCTCTTTCAGCAGGGCCGACATGTCGGCGCCGGTGATGATGCTTTCCACGGTCAGAAGATCGGTATCGGCAACCGTCTGCTCGGCGACGATCTCGCCGCGGCGCATGACGATGATGCGGTCGGCGACCTGGAACACGTGATGGATGTTGTGGGTGATCAAGAGCACCGAATGGCCGGCGTCACGCACCTCCTTGACGAAGCGCAGCACGCCATGGGTTTCCTCGACGCCGAGATTGTTGGTTGGTTCGTCGAGGATGATGACCTTGGCGGCGAACTGCATGGCGCGAGAAATCGCAATCGACTGCCGCTCGCCACCCGACAGCGTCGAGACCAGCGCATCGGCGTCGAGTTTTTTCGAGATGCCGACGCGCTTCAACAGCGCCGACGCCGCATCGCGCAATTTGGCGAAATCGAGCGGCGCGAACACGCCCAGCCATTTCAGCTTGACCGGTTCGCGCCCAAGGAAAAGATTGCGCGCAATGCTGAGATCCGGCGCCAGAGACGTATCCTGGTGGATGGTCTCGATGCCGAGGTCCATGGCATCGCGCGTCGAGCGGATCGAGACCTTCTCGCCGCGCACATAGATGTCGCCACGGTCGATCGGAAACACACCGGAAATCGCCTTGATCAGCGTCGATTTGCCGGCGCCATTGTCTCCGAGCAAGGCCACCACCTCACCCTCCTTGAGAGCAAAGGACGCATTCTTCAGCGCCCGAACGCTGCCGAAGGATTTTTGCAGATTCTGCAGCCGGAGAACTTCCATCGTCAGCCCCTTGCGGCGTTCTTCTGCAGCAAAGCGTGCAGGATGAGCATGGCGAGGATGATGAGGCCGACGAAGATGTTGTAGGCGAGGCCCGGCACGCCGATCAGCACGATGCCGTTGCGGATCGCGCGCAGCATCAGCGCGCCGACGATGGTGCCGAGGATCGTGCCGCGTCCGCCGGTCAGCGCCGTGCCGCCGACCACCACCATGGCGATCACTTCGAGCTCATAGCCGGTGCCGGCCACCGGTGAGGCGGCCGAGATGCGGAAGGCGCTGATCATGCCGGCCAGTCCCGCAAGGACCGAAGTCAGGATGAACAGCCACACCTTGACGGCGTCCGCCGGCACGCCGCGCGCCACCGCCGCGTTCCGGTTGGAGCCGATGGCGCTGATCCAGTTGCCGAGCTTGGCATAGCGCAGCACGTAGATCGCCAGCAGCGAGAGACCGATGAACCACCACAGCGAGGTGTAGAACCGGAACGACCCGACATTGAAGCTGCCGGCCAGCAGCGTGACGAAAAAGCCTGGCTGGTCCCAGGATTTCAGCGGAAAGCCCTGCGTGATGTAGAGCGCCGCCCCGCGCACCACGAGCAGCATGGACAGCGTGACCAGGAAGGACGAAATGCCGATCTTGGTGACGATCAGCCCGTTGATGGCGCCGATGGCGATGCACAGCAGAAGCCCGGCCAGAAGCGCGATGCCGATATCGACGCCTCCGTTCTGCACCAGAAGCATGACGACGACCGGCGCCAGCCCGAACACGGCACCAACCGACAGGTCGAATTCGCCCGCCGTCAGAAGCAGCGTCATGCCGAGCGCGATAATGCCGAGCTCGGGGAGGAACGCCATCATGTTGGAGATGTTGAGCGGCGACAGGAAATTGGCATCGGCGATGGCGAACACCGCGAGCAGGACAATGAGGATGACGAGCGAGGAGAATTGCGGCGAGCGCATAAGGCTCGATCTACGTTTCCCGACAGGCATTTCGTCTTCTGCGGCGATCATCATGACTGCTTGAACCATGCTTTGAAATGGTGCCCGCGGCCTGCGCCGCGGGCACCGGTTTTCACTTCGTGTCGTAGAGTTTCAGGATCGGTTCGACGCTCGAGGCGTCGTAGAGGCTGAAAGTATGGATGTCGTAGCCGATCGGTTCGCCCGACGCGGCGAGCCCGAGCAGCGCCACCGGCATGAAGCCTTGCGCAGACGGAAACTGCCAGGCGGCCGCGTTGACGAAGCCGGACTTCACGGCTTCCGCGGTTTCCTTCGAATTGCCCCAGCCGACGACCGGGATCTTGCCGGCCGGCACACCGGCGCCGTCGAACACCCGCTTGACGCTGGCCGCGACGGAATCGCCGAGCGCGATGATCGCCGGCGGATTGTTGGCCACCATATAGTCGGTCATCTTGGCAATGATGCCGGCCGGGTCGGTGCCGCAATCGACCACATCATATTTGATCCCCAACGGATCGAAGACGCTGGCGATGCCTTCGGTCTCCAGCTGCTGATAGCTGGCGCCAGGCACTTCCACCGGCAGGAACACCTTGTCGCCCTGCTTCACCATCTTGTGGTCGACAAGATACTTGGCCCAGATGACCCCCGCCTCCTTGAGATCGGCGCCGACATAGGCCTGCCGTCCGGTCGCCGGATCGTCTGTGTTGAAGAACACGATCGGGATCCCGGCCGCCTTGGCAGCCTTCACTTCCTCGGTCCACAGGCCCGGCTGGGCCGAGGTGGTGGCGATGCCGTCGGGCTTGGCCGCAAGCGCGGAATTGAAGGCCTCCTTCTGCGCCGCCATGTCGCCGCCGCTGAAGGAGATCTTGCAGGTCACCTTGAGCTGGTCGCAGGCTTTGGTCGCGCCGGCATTCCAGTCCAGCCAGAACGCATCCGACGGACCGCCATGCGACAGCAGATAGAACGTCTTCTGGCCATCCTGCGCCATTGCCGGCGAGGCAAATGCGATGCCCGCGAACACAGTCGCGGCCGCTGCCAGTTTCAATCCGAATTTCAACACTGCAATTCCTCCCTTGTTGTTGCTTCCAAGCCGGATGCACCGCCGGCAAAGGGCGACGCACAGCTGGTCAGAGACCGTTGGCGCGGAACTTGTCGTCGAGAAATTTCTTGGCCCTCGGCACGTCGTCTTCCGAAAGGTGTTCGATGATCACCGGGATGTTCGGGTTCTTCTGCGACAGGCGCTGCAGATAGAGGTCGTAGTTCAGCGAGCCGGTGCCCGGCGCGTTGAGGACCATCTCGCCAACGCCGCGGAAGGTGTGCGAGGCCAGCGCGTCGTCATCGCCGATGTCCGCATGCTTCTCGCTCTTGTCGTCGCCGGCTCGTGCGACATCCTTGGCATGCGCGATCTTGACCTTGTCGGCCAACGTGTCGAACACCTGGTTCAGCACCTTGTCCATCTGGTCGATGTTGTGGCTTTCGAAGTAGTTGGTCGGATCCATCAGCAGGCCGAGGCCCGGATGGTCGACCTGCGCGAACATCCTCACCGTTTCCTCGACCGAGCCGACGACATTGTTGACGTAGGTTTCGAGCAGGAACATTGAGCCGTGGTCATAGGCTTCCTGCGCCAGTTCGGAGATCGCCTTGCGGCACATCTCAAAACCCTCTTCGGACTTGTTCTTGGGATCGCTCATCCACTCGCTCTCGGTGTTGTAGGTACCGGTCTCCGAGATCACGTAAGGACTGCCGAGCTGGCGGGCGTTGCGGATGATTTCCTTCAGCCGATCGACATTCGCCTTGCGGTGCGCGAGGTCGGGATGAATGACATTGGTGTAGCCCGAGATGCAGCAGATCGGCAGGTCGTGGGCACGGAACGTGTCGCGAACCTTCTTGGCCTTATCCTTGGTGATCTGGCCGGCCGACAGGTCGATATCCTTGAAATGAAGGTCGAGCTGCACGGTGTTGAAACCGTGGCCACGGATCTTCTTCGCCGACTCTTCGAGGCCGTACGGGAAATAGCCCGTGAAAATACCTGCCTGCATCATAGTGTGAATTCCTCCCTGTAAGCGATTCAGTTGTCTGGTGTTTCAGTTGCGGTGATCAGGTAGCGATTTCGGAAAGCTTGACCGTGCGGCCCTCGTCGATCGAGCGATAACCCGCCTCGACCAGCGCCATGGTCTTGACGTTGTCGGCGACCGACAGCGCCGGCGGTGTGCCGGTCTTCACCGCGTGCTGGAGCTGCTCCATCACCCCGATAAAGGCATGCGGGAACCACATCGTGTCCCAGCTCGGACTGACCCACTCGCCTCCGGTCGTCTCGGTCGAGGCATAGGTCAGCGTCGAGGCAGCGCCCGTCGGCCAGCCAATGGTGCCCTTCGCGACCCCCTTGCTGCCGTCGACGCGCCAGTTGATGTGCTGGTCGTCCTTGTAGCCATCCTGACGCGGACCGGACCAGACATCCTCCAGCGACACGGCAAGCACACCGGACGGGAAGCGCAGCGTCGACACGGTGATGCCGTCGGAATGGTCGAATGTCGTGCGCGGATCCTTGCGTGTCAGCGTGGTGATCTCGTCGGGATCGCCGAACAGAAAGCGCAGCACGTCGAGATGATGCACGCTCATATTGGCGAGCGTCAGCCGGTCATAATCCTCGAGGAAGCTCTGCCAGTGCGGGATGGCGTGCATGTCGATCTGCGCGAAGACGATGTCGCCCAGCGCGCCGCTGTCGATGATCTGCTTCAAGACGCGCATCGACTGGTCGTAGCGCATGTTCTGGTTGACCGAGAGGATCTTGCCGGCCTTGGCCGCCTCGTCACGCAGCTTGACCGCTTCCTCGACCGACAAGGCCAACGGCTTCTGCGCCAGGATCGCCTTGATGTGCTTCTGCTTCAGCGCGTGACGGATCAGCGCCGGCTGCAGGTCGGGCGGGAAAGCAAGGTCGATGATCTCGACATTTTCGTCCTCGATCAGTTTTTCCGGTGTGTCGTGGACGGTCGGAATGCCCCAGCGCGTCGCCACCTTCTCGGCGCTGGTCCTGGTGCGCGAGGCGATTGCCACCACCGGGAACCCAGCTTCCTTGTAGGCGGCCAGATGGCACTCGGCCATGATCATGCCTGCGCCGACGCAGCCGATCTTGTATTCCTTCGTGCGGACCTTCACGTCCGGCTCGAAGCCCTTGTTTGCCATCTCTTCCTCCCGAAACTCATTCCTTGCGGCTGTCATCGTGCCAACGCTCCGCCGCTCTGTTCGAAATAATGCACTCTGGCCGGCTCGCAGGATATCGCCACCATGGCATCCGGCCGGATGTCGGGCTGACCGCGCAGCAATGCCTTCAGCCGCGCCTGCCCGGCAGCGAGCGTCACCACGGTGTAGCCGCCAAGCGGCTCGACCTCGAACACTCGCGCCGGGCGGCCCGGGCCCCCGTCCGCCCACGGTCTAACCTTGATGTCTTCCGGCCTCAGCCCGATCTCCACGGCGTCGGCGGGCGCTGTCTTGTCGTCGATGCGAATCGTGCCTTCAGCCGCTTCGACACCGCCCTCGCCGCGCGCCGATCTGAGGATGTTCATCATCGGCGAACCAAGCAGCCTTGCCACATAGGTGCTGGCCGGGCGGTCGTAGATCTCTGCCGGCGTACCGATCTGCCTGATCTTGCCGTCCTCCAGGATGGCGATGCGATCGGCGACCGACATCGCCTCTTCCTGGTCATGCGTGACGTAGATCAGCGTCTTGCCGAGTTCGCGCTGGATGCGCTTCAGCTCGACGCGCGTTTCCTCGCGCAGCCTGGCGTCGAGCGCCGAGATCGGATCGTCCATCAGATAGGCATTGGGATCGCGCACCAGAGCCCGCGCGATCGCCACGCGCTGCCGCTCCCCGCCCGAAAGCTGTCCCGGCGGCTTGTGCAGGATATGGCCGATATGCAGCTTCGCCGCGACGTCGGTGACCCGCCGCTTGATCTCGGTCTCGGCGACCCGGCGTTCGACAAGGGGAAAGCGGACATTTTCGAGCGCGCTCATATGCGGAAACAGCGCCAGGTTCTGGAACACCATCGCCACGTTGCGCTCGGCCGGCGACATCGCGTTGACCGGCCTGCCTCCGATCAGGATTTCGCCGGTGTCAGGTGTCTCCAGCCCGAGCACCAGGCGCAGGATCGTCGACTTGCCCGACAGCGGCGGTCCGAAGAAGCAGAAGAACTCATTGTCGTTGACGGTGAACGAGGCGTCGTCGACGGCAAGTGTGTTGCCGTAGCGTTTGGTCACGTTGCGAAAGACGATATCGGCCATGGCTCAGGTCGCTCCACGGATCAGTGACAGGTAGCGAACGCCGGCGCCGCCCCTCATCCGCCTGCCGGCACCTTCTCCCCGTATAGGGACGGGGAGAAGGGAGAAGCTCCAACGATGACGCCCCCCTCTCCCCGTCTCTACACGGGGAGAGGGTAAGGGTGAGGGGCGGCGCCAACTTGCGAAAATTTGCCGGACCAACATCTCAGCCTCCCACCCTCATGGCGCGGCCGGTGGCAGCGTCGAAGACGCGCACCGACGACGTAGTGGGGGCGATGACAGCGGTGTCGCCGATAGTCAGTCCGACATCATTGTCGAACACCGTTTTCACAGCCGCCTCGCCCTGGCCGAGATGAACGATGGTGCGCGCACCGATCCGTTCGACAAAGGTCACCGGCATTGCGAGGCCCTGCCCATTCTGCACCAACGTCGCCTGTTCAGGCCGGAATCCGTAAAGCACCTCGCCGCGCGCACCACGCATGGCCGCTGCGAGTTCGCCCGGCAGCGGCGGCGTGACGCCCAGCGGTCCGAGATCGACGACCAGTCCGCGGTCGCTCTCCGCTGGCCTGCCTTTGAGCAGGTTCATGCCCGGCGCACCGATAAAGCGGGCGACGAAGACATTGGCCGGATCGTTGTAGACCTCGAGCGGCGTGCCGACCTGCTGCAGCACGCCATGATCCATGACCGCGATGCGGTCGGCCATGGTCATCGCCTCAAGCTGATCGTGGGTGACATAGACCATGGTCTGGCGGAACTGCCGCTGCAGCTGCTTCAGTTCGGTGCGCATGACGGCCCGGAAAGCGGCGTCGACATTGGACAGCGGCTCGTCGAGCAGGAAGATCGCCGGCTCCATGATCGCCGAGCGGCCGATCGCCACCCGCTGCAAGATGTTGACCGACAGCCTGTCGGCCTTGCGGTCGAGCAGCGGCGTCAGCTGCAGCATCTCAGCGATAGCGCCGACACGGCGGTCGATCTCGGCTTTGGCAGCCCCTCGCATTTTTGGTCCATAGGCAAGGTTCTGGCGCACCGTCATATGCGTGAAGATGGCGTAGTTCTGGAAGACGAAGCCGACGCCGCGCCGGCCCATCGGCACGCCGGCCATGTCGCGCTCGCCAAACAGGATCTTGCCGCCGGTCGGCTCTTCCATGCCGGCGATCATGTTCATCGTCGTCGACTTGCCGCAGCCCGACGGGCCGAGCAGCGCCATGAACTCGCCGTCTGATATTGCCAGGTCCATGGTCTTGAGCGCGGTAAAGTCGCCGAATTTCTTGACCAGGTTCTGCAAGTGGATCGCGCTCATGCCGTTACCTCGCGTGCCCGCGCCATGCGCTTCATGGCAAACACCGCGACGATCGACAGCACGACCAGAATGGCCAGCGCGATCGCCGCCACATAGCCCCAGATCAAATCCTGAGTGGTGAGCTTGTAGATGTAGACCGAGATGGTTTCGGTGGCGACGCCTGGACCGCCGCCGGTCATGATGTAGAGCGTGTCGAAGATCTTGAAGTTCTCGATCACCCGGATCGCCAGCGCGATGATGATGATCGTCTTCATCTTCGGCAGCACGATGGTGACGAAGCGCTGCCAGGGATTGGCGCCGAGCAGCGTCGCCGCCTTGATCTGATCCTCCGGCACGCCGACCAGACCGGCAAGCAGGATGAGGAACATCAGCGGCGTCCACTGCCAGATGTCGGCGACCATCACCGCGATCAGCGCCAGAGTCGGATCCGACAGCCAGGCGATGGTGACGGGAGATCCGGTGAGCGCCGACAAGATGTCGTTCACCGGCCCTCTCGACTGGAACAGCATGAAGAACATGTAGCCGGCCACCGCCGGCACCACCATCATCGGCATCAGCAGGATCGAATAGAAGGCGCGCTTGCCCGGGAAATCGTCGGCAAACAGCGTCGCCAGCGCCAGCCCAAGCAGGAATTCCGCCGGCACGCAGACGATCATGACGATGGCCGTACGCTTCAGCGCGCTCCAGAAGCGCGCGTCGGCGGCGAGATCGGTGTAGTTGGCAAAGCTGTTCCACATCGACCAGGCGTTCCACCAGCCGGTGCCCGACAGCGGCGACCAGTCAGTGACGCTGATGTAGAGCTGCATCAACAGCGGGAAGGCCGAGATGAACAGCACCAGGATCTGCGCAGGCAATGTCAGGCGAAAACCCAGCCTTGCGCCCTCATCGCGCGAAACCGGCTTTGCTCCGACGGCTGTCATCTCATCCTTGGACGTCATGGCAGTCACCGCGCTCATTGCTTGAGCGCCCCGAACGTCAACCCGCGCACCAGATGGCGTTGGATGGCGATGCCCATGATGACCGGCGGCACGGCCGCGATCAGGCCAAGCGCCGCCTTGGCGCCATAGAGCTGCCCGGTCATCGAGGAGGATAGCGAGGCCATGTAGACCGGGATGGTCACCCATTCGCGCGTCGTCAGAAGCAGCGCGATCAGATAGTCTGACCAGTTGAGGATGAAGACGAAGAGCGCGGCACTGGCGAGCGGCGCGCGCATCATCGGCAGCGTGATGCGGGTGAAGACGCGCAGCCGCGAACAGCCTTCGACAAGCGCTGCCTCCTCGATCTCGCGCGGCATGTCGTCGAAGAAGGTCTTCATCAGCCAGAAGGCGAACGGCAAGGTGACGATGCCGTAGATCAGCGCCAGGCCCCACCAGCTGTCGGTGAAGTTGAGGAAAGCCCACATGATCATCACCGGGATCATGACCGCCATCGGCGGAAAGATCCTGAGCTGGATCAGCGCCAGCGGCAGGTTCTGGCCGGAGCCGAAACGCGACAGCCCATAAGCCGCGGCAGTGCCCGCCGACATGGCGATCACCGTGCCGAAAACCGCCGACAGCAGCGATGCGAGGATCGGCTTCAGCGCGTTACGGTCGAGCGCGACGATCAAATTGTTGGTCGACTCGCCGAACACGAAACGGAAATTGCTGAGCGTCGGGTTCTTCGGCCACCAGGTCAGTTCGGCGCCGGTCGCCGACCATTCGGCGATCGGCTTGAACGCCATCGATACCATCCACAGGATCGGCACCAGCGTCACCGCCATGGCCGCGAAGATCGCGGCATAGCGGAATATCAGGAAAGGAACGGAACGCTTCATCTGGCGGCTTTGCTGGTGGCGTTGTGGGCGGAGGGGAGAAGTAGGCTCCTCCCCTCCTTCGATATGATCCAGGGAGAAGGATCAGACGATTGGATCGAGAACTGTCGGCCAGGCCTCCTTGTTGGTCTTGATGGCTTCGAGCAGTTTGTCCTCGCCGGTGCGCCGGGCGATCTTCTTCCACTCTGCCTCGGTGTCGGCCATCGCCTGCTCCGATGTCTTGGCCTTGGTCAGCGCCGCCATCAGGTTCTCGTCGAGCGCATTGTGGAAGGCTGTCGCGCCGGGATAGTTGATGGTCGGCACGGTGCGGGCGACCGTCTCGCGCACGACGTCCATGTGGTAGGCATGATAGGTCTGGCGCACCAGCGGATCGGAGAAGTCCGAAAGCCGGAACGGGTCCAGATAACCGCCGGGGTTGGCACTCATCCAGGCATAGATGCGGGCCGAGCCCAGCCATTGCAGCAGGAGGTAGGCGACCTCCTGGTTCTTCGACTGTGACGAGATCATGCCGGTCAGCGAAAACCACAGCACGGAACGGCTGATCAGCTTGCCGCCGATCTCGCGGCCGGGCGGCAGCATCGAGCCGATCTTGCCGGTGACGGCTGAATCCTTGTTGCCGGCATTGTCGAGGAATTTCGGCAGGTTGGAGAAGGCGCAGGTCATCGCCGCACCACCCTTGGCGAAGTTGCCGTATTGCTCCGGCCAACCCCAGGAGATCGCATCCGGCGAATGATGCGCGAGCGAAGCAACATATTCGTTGGTGGCGGCGATGCCTTGCTCGGAATTGATCATCGGCTTGCCGTCATCGCCAAACAGGAACTGGTTGGGCGAAGCCATCGAGACATAGCGCTGGTACCAGTTCGTGTAGCCCCAGCCCTGGTTGCGCAGGTCGGTCGAGCCGAACAGGCCCTTGTCCGGTCGCTGGAAGAAGGCGGCGATGTCGCCATGCTGCTTCCAGGTCTTCGGCGGCGCCAGATCGTAGCCGTATTTGTCCTTGAAGGCCTTCTTCTCGGCTTCGTCGCCGAACAGGTCGGTGCGGTAGACCCAAGTCTGGAAGTCGCCGTCCAGCGACACGCCATAGTTCGAGCCGCGGTATTTGTTGAGCAGCGACACGCCCTTGGCGCCGTTGACATAGCCGCTGACGGGATCGTCCCATTCAGGCTTATGCTGCGCGACAAAGTCGTCGAGCTTGGCGATGCCGCCGGTTTCGGCGAGGTCGCCGAGGCGGTTCCATTCGGTCGAGTAGATGTCGTAGGCCCCACCCTTGGTGGAGATGTCCTGCATCGTCTTGGTGAATTCCTGGCCGTTCGGCAGACCGACGATTTCGATCGCGATGCCGGTTTCCTTTTCCCACAGCTCCTTGATCGACGGCGCACCGGCCGGGAACGGCTGCGTGAGCTGGCCGATCGAGCCGTCGGACAGGCCGAGCACGATCTTGGTCGGCGCCTTGCCGGCGCCCTTCAGCGCCTTCGCCGCCTCGATGGCGCGGCCTTCCGGCGTATCGGCGCCATACTGGTAGCGCTCGGCCCCTTCGAAGCCCGTCGGGCCGCCGATCATGCCTGGCGCCAGCGCGTCGGCCGCATAGGCACGGCCGGGACGAATGAATTGGGGTGCGATACCAGCAGCGGCCATCATGACGGCCGCCTTTCCTCCAGATGCCAGCAGCCGGCGCCGCGAGATGCGGATCAAGTCAGACATTGAAACTCCTCCCTCAGGGCCACGTTTCCTCCACGACCCTTATGAGGGATATTGACGACAGCATGGCAAGGCTGTCAACATCATAAATAATCAAAACACATCATAACATCGCAATAGGGCAAGGAAAATGCACAAAAACGGGATCCATCCGTCAAGCCGGATGCCTCAATTTGAGGGCACCCGACCCTTCCCGGCCCTGCGCAGCCCTGCCGGACCATTTGATTTAGCCCGGCGGCTTGCACATCGGCCAAGGGCGGATACATCATTTCCCATCAGAATCGCCGATGACGCGGAAGCCGTCACCAGCCGATCCGACGCATGCAGGAGATGAAAGACGGTGCGTTCCACCCTGACTGACATAGCCCGGGAGGCCGGCGTCTCGGCCGCCACCGTCGACCGCGTGCTCAACAACCGGCCCGGCGTACGGGCGCGCACGCGGGAAATCGTGCTCGAAATGGCGCAGCGCCTCGGCTACATCGCCGAAGGCCCGAACGGCACGCCGCCACGGCCCTCGCCCGGCGAGGTCATCCGGCTCGACTTCGCCCTGCCGGCCGGCACCAATTCCTTCATCAAGATGCTGCACCGCCACATCGAGGCACAGGCTCTGGCGCGGCCCGACCTCGATGTTCGTATCGCCACCATAGAGGGCTTCAATCCTGACCGGCTCGCTCGCCTGCTGCAGGATCTGCGCGGACAGACGCAAGGCGTCGGCGTCATCGCACTCGACCATCCGACGGTGCGCGAAGCGATCCGCTCCCTGTCGGCCAACGACATCAAGGTGGTGACCATCGCTTCCGACATCCTGCATGTGCCCAGGGTCGCGTATATCGGCATCGACAACCGCGCCGCCGGGCGGCTGGCCGGCTATCTGCTCAACCGCTTCATGGGATCGGGGCGTCCGGGCAAGGTGGCGCTGTTCGCAGGTTCGCTGTCCTATCGCGGCCACGAAGAACGCGAGATGGGGTTCCGCCACGTGCTGACCGAGGAATCACCCAATCTGCAGATCGTCGAAATGCGCGAAATGCTCGACGATCGCGAGAAGGCCTATTCGGAGGCATCGGCCCTGCTGGAGCGGCACCCCGACCTTGCCGCGATCTACAATGTCGGCGCCGGCAACACCGGCATCGCCCGCGCGCTCAAGGAGCGCGACCGCGCCCAGTCCATGGTCTTCCTCGGCCACGAAGTGACGGACGGGACCAAGGACCTTCTGCTCGACGGCACGCTCGACGCTGTCATCGACCAGAACCCGCGCGTCGAGGCCCGCGAAGCGCTCAACACCCTGATCCATGCGGTCCGGGGACTGCCCTATGAACTGCACCAACCAAGGCTGCAGGTGATCTTCAAGGAGAACATCCCGGAGATTTGACCTGTACGAGGCGGCGCCGCAAAGCGCCCGCCCGCTCGATGCTTCTAGTCTATTGGACGGCAGCGACTTCAGCCGCGGCGCCATCGACAAAGCTCTTGTCGACCCATTTGCCATAGTCGATCGAGCCCTTCAGCAGCCCGGCGCTGGCCATGAATTTCTCCTCGCCTTGCAAGGCGGCGATCGCGCCGTCCGTGAGTTTCGGATCCTGATGGAACACCCCGTCGGCATAGGTCTTGCGGACGGATTTTTCCGACGACTTGGTGGCCTCGACAAAGGTCTTGATCGTCTGGTCCGGATGGGCATCGGCCCAACGCGAAATCTCGATATCGACCTTCAGCAGCCGCTTGACCAGATCGGGATATTTCGCCGCGAAGGCGCCGTTGACCGAGATGACGTTGGGCACGTTCCATTCCGGATGAGTGCTGGTGTCGAACAGGACGCGCGCCTCGCCGGTGTCGACCAGCTTGGCCGCCGTCGAATCGGTCTCGACAATGGCGTCGATATCGCCGCGCAGCAACGCCGGGCCGGATGCCTCGAACGGCAGGTTCAGACCTTCGACGTCATTGGTGGTCAGGCCGACGCTGTTCAGCGCCTTGCTGAAGTTCGAATGCCGCACCGTGCCGGTGAGATAGGCGACCTTCTTGCCCCTGAGATCCTGCAGCGTCTTCAGCGGCGAGCCGGTCTTGACGACGATGTAGGAACCGCCGGCCTTCACATAGCTCGACAGGCCGATCAGCTTGACGTCGGCGCCGGACGCAGCAACCCGCAGCGCCGGATTGTTGCCGGTATAGGTGAATTCGATCGCACCGGTGGCCAGCGCGGTCGTCGCCTCCGAACCGCCATTGAAAGTCACCAGTTCGACCTTGATGCCGTCCTTGGCGAACTCCTTCTCCCACCAGCCGTCCTTCTGGGCGAGGATGAATTTGAGATGCCCCGGCGCGGTACTGCCGATGCGGATAATTTCAGGCTTGTCCTGCGCGAAGGCAGGCATGCCACCAAGGCCGATGACGACGCCAATAGCGCCCTTCAGCAGCAGCCGGCGAAGTGCGTCGAATGGAATGTTGGGCATGGGAAAAATCCTTCCTGGTTGGAATGAATGGACCGCTTAAATGAGCGAGGTCTCGGACTGGCCTTTCCAGGCTGTTGCCCAGCGCTCGAACCAGACGAGCAGGTAGTTGACGGTCAGGCCGATGACGGTCAGCGTCAGGATGCCGGCGTACATGTCGGCCGTTTCCATCATCAGCTGCGAGTTCTGGATGAGGAAACCGAGGCCGGATTTGGCCGCCAGCATCTCGGCGCCGATGACCGCGAACAGCGAGGATTTCACCGCCAGCCGGGCGCCGGCGACGATCGAGGGAATGCTGGCCGGCAGGATGACTTTGCGGAACAGATCGAAGTCGGACGTACCCATCGAGCGCGCCGCCTTGATCAGCAGCGGATCCACCGACTTGACGCCGCTGATCGTGTTGACGAGGAGAAAGAAAACCGAGGAGTAGAAGGTGATCGCGACCTTCGATTCCTCACCGATGCCGAGCAACAGGATGAACACCGGCAGCAGTGCGAATTGCGATGTGTTTCGCAGCGTCTGCACCAGGAGGTCGGAAACCTTCTCGAACAACGAATAGCGCCCCATCAACAGACCGAGGGGGATGGCCACCACCACGCCGAGTGCGAAGCCGATCGCGGCGCGCTGCAGGCTGATGCCGATATGCTCGATCAGCACGCCCGAAGCGAGCAGCGCCCACCAGGCGACCAGCACCTCGCTCAGCGGCGGAAAGAAGATGCGGTTCAGCCAGCCGAGTCGGGGCGCGATCTCCCACAGCAGGAAGAACAGGCCGAGCAGCGGCACGCCATAGAGGAACGTGCCGTGGCTTGCTTTCTTGCTCCGGATCTTGGCGCTGGCCTTGATGGCCGGGACCCTGGCGGCGGCTACCGTTTCGCCAGCGCCGGCAAACAGGTGGAGCGCTCCCGCGGAGCCAAACTTCTCGGTCAGATAGGCCATTGGTCCAGCTCCTCAGTGACTGAAGGCTGGCGACAGGGTCCAGTCCTTCTGCGCCTTGTTGACCTCGTCGCGCAGCACGTCCCAGACGCGGGCGCGATATAGATTGAATTCGGCGCTGGCGCGGATGTCGCCGTCGCGCGGTCGTGGCAGGTCGATGTCGATGATCTCTTTCACCGCGCCCGGCCGTGCCGTCATCACCACGACGCGGTCGGCGAGGAAGATCGCCTCGTCGATCGAGTGGGTGACAAAAATCACCGTGGTGTTGATCTTGCCCCAGATCCGCAGCAGCTCGCCTTGCAGAAGCTCGCGCGTCTGCTGGTCGAGCGCCGCGAACGGCTCGTCCATCAGCAGCACTTCCGGGTTGCTGGCCAGCGCACGCGCGATCGCCACACGCTGCTGCATGCCGCCGGACAGCTGGTTGGGAAAACGGTCCTCGAAACCGGCAAGGCCGAACAGCGCCAACAGATGGCGGGCTGTGGCGGTACGCTCGGCCTTGGCCACGCCGCGCACTTCCAGCGCATATTCGATGTTGGCGAGCGCCGTGCGCCAGGGAAACAGCGCATATTGCTGGAAGACATAGCCGGTCTTTGGATCGGGCCTGGTGATGCGCCTGCCGTCGAGCTGGACGTTGCCGCCGGTCGCCTGCGTCAGCCCGCCAATGATATCGAGCAGCACCGACTTGCCCGAGCCGCTCGGGCCGACCAGCGTGATGAACTCGCCCTTGCGGATGGAAAGATCGACGCCGTCGAGCACGGTGACGCGGTCGGTCGCCTCGCCATCCACGGTGACGAACTGCCCCGGCTTGAGCTGGAAGGTCTTGCTGATGTCGCTGACGACGATCCGGTCCATGTTCGGGCGATCCATATCTGTCTCCGATCGGTTCACTGCGCCACGCGGATGCGGTGCGTCGGGTCGAATTCCGAGCCGCCCGCCTTGCCGCGCTTCCAGCCAAGCGCGCGGGCATAGGAGCCGAACATCTGGCGGGCGTCGGCCTGAGCTTCCGTGATGCCGGTCGGCCCTTCGGCGAACTCGGCCACATAAAGCGCGTCGGTCGGGCAATAGATCTCGCAAAGAAAGCAGGTCTGGCAGTCCTCCTGGCGAGCGATCACCGGCACGCCATTGTCGGTCGCGTCGAAGACGTTGGCCGGGCACACCTTGACGCAGATGTCGCATTCGACGCAGCGCGTGGCCGAGACGATCTCGATCATGACGCCAGCTCCGCCAGCCGCTCAGGCGCACCTGCGATGCGGAACGCATCCACACCGGTGATGACCAGCCGGTGCGCGAAGGCCGGGCTCTTGCCCGGCAGATCGGTGCGGCGGTGCATGCCGCGGCTCTCGGTGCGGTGCAGCGCGGCGGCCACGGACCAACGCCCAGCAGCGGCGATCGAAGCTGCCTCTCGGGTACGGACCCGGTCCAGCCCCTCGCCTTGCAGATGGCTGCGCACGTCGCGCCAGACACTCTCCAGCCGCTCGCCGCTTTTCTCCAGGGCCTCGCCAGTGCGGAAGAAATTCTTGTCGAGCGGCGTGACTTCGCTACGCACCGCCTCGATAACTTCGCCCGCCGAGATGTCGGCCCTCGCCGATGATGCAGGACGCAAGCCGGCCTGGCCGAGCGATTGCACCGCGCTGCGGAACGCCTTGCCGGTCCGGCGCTTGGCATGGGTCGAGGCACCTTTGCCGGCCCACCAGCCGCTGGCCAGCGCCCAGGATGAATTGACGGCGCCGCCGCCTGATAGCGCACCGGTCATCATCTCGCGGCTGGCGGCATCGCCGGCAACATAGAGGCCGGGCACGCCGGTGGCGCAATCGTCGGAGACGATGTCGATGCCGCCGGTGCCGCGCACCGTGCCTTCGGCGCGCAAGGTGATACGGAACAGTTCGCTGAACGGATCGATGCCGGCGCGGTCATAGGGCACGAAGCAGTTCGGCTGGCCCTGGCGCAGCCAGCCTTGCAGCGCCGGCTCGGCCTGATCGAGCCGCGCGTAGACCGGGCCGTCGATCAGCGCGCGCGCCACTTCCTCCTCGCGGTCGCCGATGCCGTTACGCAACGGCTCGCCGGTCGGCCCGAGGATCGGCGAGCCGTCCTCGCGATGGAACGAGGCCCAGCGGAACGGCAGGCCCTTGTTCAGCGATGAGCCATAGGGCGCCAGCGTATATTTGCCGGTGAACTCCATGCCCGACAGGCTGGCGCCGGCCTCCGCCGCCATCAGATAGCCGTCGCCGGTCAGCCCGGTCGCGCCGAGGATGCGCTCGCGGAAAGCGCAGCCGCCCGTCGCCAGCACCACCGCGTTGGCGTCGACGCGCCAGTCCTGGCCGATCTGCCGGGCGACACCGGCGGCGCCGACGATGGCATCGCCGTCGGACAGAAGTTCGAGCGCTGGGTGATGGTCGAGCACGGTGACGCCGGCCAACAGCACCCGGCGGCGCATGAAGCGCATGTAGTCCGGCCCGCGCAGATTGGCGATGTAGAGGCGGCCGTCATCCTCGCTCGGAAAGGGATAGCCCCATTCGGACAGCCTGAGCAGATTGCGGTAGGCAGTATCGACGCAGCGCAGCATCCAGCGCGGGTCGGCGAGTTCGCCGGTGCGCTGCCAGCGCCGCTCGACGACGGCATGCCTGTTGTCGCCCGGCGGCACGCACCAGGTGCCGGTGTTGGAGGGCGCGGTGGCGCCGCTGGTACCGAGATAGCCCTTATCGGCCAGCACCACCTTGGCGCCGCTCTCGGCCGCAGCGACAGCCGCCCAGGCCGCTGACGGACCTCCGCCCAGCACCAGCACGTCGGCCTGGAGCAGCAAGCTGTCGGAAGCGGATTTTTGCGGCTTGTGCATGGATACCTGGCGAATGCGTTCGAAGCGGCGCCTGCGCTAAGCGGCGCGGGCGGCGCTGGAGGACCAGACCGGCTCGTTGCCGGCACTCCACTTGATGTTGCAGCCGATCGACGGCACCTGGCTGGCAGCGGGCCTGCCGCCCTCCAGCACCGTGTCGACCGCTGCGCGCAGATCGGCACCGGTCACCGGCTTGCCATTGCCCGGCCGCGCATCGTCGAACTGGCCGTGATAGGCGAGCCGCCGGTCGGCATCGAACAGGAAGAAGTCGGGTGTGCAGGCGGCGCCGTAGGCTTTCGCCGTCTGCTGCGACGCATCCTTGAGATAGGGGAAGGAATAGCCGAATTTTTCGGCCTCTTCGCCGATGCGGGCCAGCGTCTCCTCCGGATGCGCCTCATGGTCATTGGCGTTGATCGCCACCACTTGCAGCCCCTTGCCGGCATAATCCCTGGCGAAAACGGCAAACTGCTCACGGATCAGCACGACGAACGGGCAGCGGTTGGAAATAAAGGCGACGAGCAAGGCCGGCTTGGCGTCGAAATCGACGAGGCGGTGCAGCACGCCTTGCGCGTCGGGCAGCAGGAAATCGGCCGCCCTGGTGCCGAGGTCGATCGGATTGGACTCTGTCTTCGGCATTGATGCGCGCTCCCTTTGTGCAGCCGGTTTTCACAGGCCAAGGTGCGAGCGCCTCGAACGTTCGCAGTTAGTCTATGAATTTAGTATAATTATAGGCTGGAGAGCACATTCACGGTCAACCGCGCGGCTTAGAATATCGTGTCAATGTTTCAGGCCGAGCCGCCAAGTTTGTTCGGGCGGAAGCCGATCCGGAGAAATCCGGACGGACAGGATTTATCAAGCGCAACGGGTTCGACGACGAATTGGTACTGCCCAGCCGAAACGCCTTGCGATTTTCGCGACGTCATTCCCCTTCCGGATAGAGCGCCTTCGCCAGGTCGCGGATCGCATCTGATGTGCGCGGGCCGAAGCCGATCATGTAGGCGCCGTCAAGCACGACCAGCGCCTTGTTGGCCGCCGCCGGCGTTGCCGCCAGCGCGCGGTTGCCGAACACCTGCTCGGGCGTCGGGCCACCCTTGCCGTCGCTCATCATCAGGATGACATCAGGCGCCATCTCGATCAGCTTTTCCTCTGATGCCGCCTTGTAGCCCTGCACGACATCCATCGGGTTGCGGCCGCCGGCGTAGCGGATGATGGCGTCGGCCGAGGTGCCGGCACCGGCTGCGCTCAGCTTCACAAGGCCATGGAAGAACACCACCTTCTTGCGCCGCTCCGGCGGAATATTTGCTGCCAGGTCGGCTGCCGTCTGAAAGGCGGTGAGCACCTCGGTGGAAACCACCTTGCCCTTGTCCTCGAGCCCAAGGCTGGCGGCGATCAGTGTGATCTTGCGCTCGATGCCTTGCGGGGTGTTGTCCTGCGGGACGAAGACGATCGGGATCGCCAGCGACTTCAGCACCTCGACCGCCTCCGGCGGCCCGCTGTCCTCGGCCGCCAGGATCAGATCGGGACGCAAGCTGGCCAGCCCCTCGACCGAAAGCTGGCGGCGGTAGCCGACATTGGGCTTCCCGGTTACGGATGGCGGATATTTGCTGCCGCGATCGACGGCGATGATCCGCTCGCCGGCGCCGAGCGCGTGCACGATCTCGGTGACGTCGGAGCCGAGCGTCACGATTCGGGTCGCCGCGCCCGGCACGACGCTTCGCCCCAGCGCATCGACAACCGTCTCGGCGGCCAGCGCCTTGAAGCCGCAGGAAGGCGCCAGCACCGACAGCGCCAGAAGCAGCACCGCCGCGATCCTGCCCGGTTGCAACCAGCCGATCCTCTTGCCATCGCCCACACTTCCGACCATGCCGCTGCTCCCGTGCCAAATGCTTCTCGATGACGGTCGGCTATAAATTTAAAGTTGACTTATGTCATCATGTTTTAATATGTGACCCCTGCCCCGACCCGCCTGGTCGAGGGATTCTCGATCATGCCAGCCAAGGCCCTTCAGCCACCGCCAGCAGTTTTGCTTTTGCTTGGGGGCTGCATGACTATGACAACGACAACAAACACGACCTTGATGGCGAGCACCGCGCTCGCCTTCGTGCTCGGCCTCTGCGCCGTGCCTTTTGCCAACGCGCAGGAACAGGACCAGGAGAAAAAGGCCGCCGCCAAGGCCGGCCGCCTGGCGCCGGCCAATCCCGCGCAGAACCAGCCGGCGACCATGCTCGACGTGATCACCATCTCGGCGACGATGATCAAGACGGCGGTGATCGAATCGATGGCCGCCATCAGCGCCATCGATCAGGACGAACTCGACCGCATCCAGCCCGACACCGCCGCCGACATCTTTCGCACCACGCCGGGCGTCGCCGCATCGATGAATGGCGACGACCCGGCGACCGCCATCAACATTCGCGGCCTGGAGCAGTATGGCCGCGTCGTCGTAACGCTCGACGGCGCCCGGCAGGATTACTGGCGCGTCGGCCACGGCTCTGGCTCGTTCTACGTCGAACCCGACCTGATCAAGGAAGCCACGGTCATTCGTGGCCCGGTGTCTAATGCCTATGGTTCAGGCGGCATCGGCGGCGTTGTTTCCTTCGAGACCAAGGACGCCGGCGATTTCCTTAAAAAGGACGAGCGCTGGGCGCTGAGCGAAAAGCTCGGCTATGAGGACAATGGCGACGGCTTCACCACCAGCACTACCGGTGCCTATCGTTTCAGCGACGATGCCGACATCATCGGCAACCTCATCTACCGCAACCGCGACAGCTATACCGACGGCAATGGCGAAACCGTGCCATGGACCGGTGAGCGGGTGACCAGCGGTTATCTGAAGACGACTCTGCGGCCGGCCGATGGCCACGAGCTGAAGCTCGGCGCCATCCTGCAGCGCTACAACGACCAGATCACCGGATCGAGCGGCTCGACCTCGCCGACGCTGAGCCGCTACGACACCAACACCACCAACCAGACCTACACCGCCGCCTATACCTGGAAGCCCGACGACAACGCGCTGATCGACTTCAGCGCCAATGCCTATCACAACCGCACCCGCGCCGAGCAGACGCAGGTCGCGCCCGCCTCAGGGATCGGCAATTTCCGTTTCTATGATGTCGCCACCTCGGGCTTCAACGTGAAGAACTCCTCGCGCTTCGACGCCTGGGGGCTGGCCCACACGCTGACCTACGGACTCGATTACTACTATCTCGAAGCCTCCTCGGAAGCGGCGCATTTCGGCGCTGGCCAACAGCAGGGCTATGGCGGCTTCCTGCAGTGGCAGGGCGATTACGAGGACTGGCTGCAGGCCATAGCTGCGATGCGCTATGACGGCTACCAACTCGATGGCGAGACGCGCATCCCGTCGCCACAGGAAGCCTCGATCTCCGGCGATCGCTGGTCGCCGCGCCTCACCGTCGGCGTCACGCCGTTTGACGGCTTTCAGCTCTATGGCACCTACTCCGAAGGCTACCGGGCGCCTGGCCTGCAGGATGTCTTCCGTGGCGGCGGCGCGCATGGCGGCGGCGACACCTATCGGCCCAATCTCCTGCTGCAGCCCGAAACGGCGAAGAGCTGGGAAGCCGGCATCAATGTCAAATACGATGATTTGCTGACGCCGGGCGACCGGTTGCGCGCCAAGCTCAACGTCTTCCACACCGACGTCGAGGACTATATCGACGTCGACCTCACCGTCCTGCCGCGCACGGCAATCAACATCGGCGACGCCCGCCTGAAGGGCGTCGAGGCCGAGATGGTCTATGACTACAACTGGGGTTTCGTAAACCTCGCCGGTGCGCTGATCAACGCCAAGGTCGTCAGCGGCGTCTATTCCGGCCAGGCGCTGAACAACACGCCGCTCGACCGCTTCTCGGCCACAATCGGCTTTCGCATGCTGGAGGACCAGCTCACGGTCGGCGCGCAATATCTCAGCGTCGGCAAGATCACCCGCACCAGCCGCACCAATCCCAACGCCGTGCCGATTGTCGACGACGCCTTCGATCTGGTCAATGTCTTCGCCAACTGGCGCGTCAACGACAACCTCAAGCTCGATTTCGGCGTCGATAACATCTTCAACACCGCCTACACCGACCCGCAAAGCGCATGGTCGACCTCGGCAGCAACCGAACAGGGCAAGGGCCGCACCTTCAAGGTGGCCCTCACCGGCAGGATCGGAGGCTGACAATGAACGAAGCATCGGTGCGTGAACTGGCCTGCGAGGCGCGGCTCAACCTGAGGCGTCTGCCGGACTACATGGACAGCATTTCAGACAGGCTGCGGAGCTTCGAGGCCGATGCCTCGCATGAGGGAAAGCGCATCGATTTCCGCTTTGCCTTCGGCGGGGCCTCTTTCGACATGGAACGGCTGGTGATGCGGGCCAATGCTGCCGACCGCGACGGGCTCGCCCGTATCAAGGACCTGCTGGCCACAGCCGTACAGGTCTACGCCAAGGAGGAAAACCCCGAGATCGTCTGGACCGGCGATCTCTCAGGCGAAACCAGCCTCGCCCAGTTCCGCGAGATGGTGGTGACGGATATTCGCGACCTCACCCCGCACATGCGCCGCATCCGGCTGGCCGGCGAGGATCTCAGCCGTTTCGCCAAATTCGGCGGCATGCATATCCGCATGCTGTTTCCGACCAGGGAGGTGCCCGATCCGCTGTGGCCGGTGCTCGGCGGCAATGGCTTGCCGGTCTGGCCCGCCGACGACCGGCGTCCGGTGGCGCGCGTCTACACTATCCGGGCGCTGGACGTGGCCAGGGGCATCATCGATGTCGACTTCCTCGTCCATCCCGGCGAGAGCGTTGGCTCCGCCTGGGCCATGCGGGCAGCTCCCGGCACGAAAGTCGGCATCATGGGACCGGTCGGCCGCCCGGTGCGGCAGGCGGAGTGGTACGTCATGGGCGCCGACGAAACCGGCCTGCCGGCGCTGGCGCGGCTGCTGGAGACGCTGCCGGCCGAGACAAAGGGCGTCGCCTTCGTCGAGATCGCCAATGATGGCGAAAGGCAAGCGATCAACAATGCCACGGGCATCGAGTTGCATTGGCTGACAAGGAACGGCGTGCCGGCGGGCGAGGACAGACTGCTGGCCGAGGCTGTCCGCTCGGTGGCGTGGCCGCAAGGCGGCTCGGCCTTCGGCTGGTTCGCCGCGGAAGCGACCGCCGCCAAGGTCGTTCGCGAATATTGGCGCGGCACGCTGGGGCTCGGCCGCGATGAGACGTTGGCGGCTGCCTATTGGCGGCGTGGCTCTGCCGGATTGATGGCGGGGTGAACTCTGATGATCGGCCCGCCGTCTTTGCCGATGCCGATAACAATTTGATCACCGGAGACAAGGTTCGAAATATCGCACACCACCAGCGGCATGCGGATCTCGTAAAGAAATTCGGCAACGATGGCGCCCACCGCCAGGATCGGGTCCGGCCGCTCCAGAAGAATCCCGGCTGGCGCCGTGCCTCTGCGGATCGCCTCGGCCAGCACCGAGGATGAAGACGACGAGCCGCGCCCGCTCGGCATGACCAAAATCCTGCCGGCGACATTCTGGCCGAGACCGGGATGCGAATGGTCTGTTATGTCGCCCGTCTCGGCATCGATGCCGCCCCAGAAGCTCAGCGGTTGCGAATACACCAGCGCCTGGCCCCTGGCTTCGCCGGCCAACTGGAAGATGCCGGTTCGTTCCACCGGTCGCGTCATGAGGCGCTCCGCACGACATGCCCGGCAGCAGCAGAGCGGATGCAATCCTCCATCTCGGCGAAGGCGACGGACACGCCGATATTGCCCGGCGCGTAATGCGCCCATTTGCCGGAATTGGTCATGACCACGCCGTCGAGGCGTTCCAGGATCGATGTGACATAGGTGCAGGTGTCGGCGACCGGAATCAGGCCGAACGCCTCCATGCCATCAAGCGCGCCCTCCTCCTGCAGCCGCGTCAACGTCGCACGCCCAGTGTTGACGTAGATCGGGATGCGCCTTCCGGGTGCTGCCTCGCGCAGCAACGGCAACAGCCGCATCCATTCCGCATGCGAAAAATGCGGAGTGCCGAGCGACACGGCCGCCAGCGGCGCGCCATCGGACACGCCAGACAGCTTGGCCAGCGCATGGTCGATATCGGCGCGGGTGATACGGATCGTCTCGTCAGGCGCATGGCTCTGGAACGCCTCATCGAGGATCCTGGCTTCGGGCGTGATGCCGACCGCATGGAACAGCGCCACAGCACCCGTCGTTGCAGCCGCCGCACCCAGCGCCTTCAGCTGGTCCTCGTCACGCGGCCGCGGCAGACCGGCAATCACCGGAACGCGGTCGCCACTCGCTTGCCCTATGATTAGCCCGACGCCGACGAAAAGGCTGTCACTCAGCTCGCCGTCTGGAACATCCAGTTCGAACAGGATCCGGCCGCGCCGGTTCTCGCTCAGATGCAGGCCCCAGGCCGGCGCGCGGCCGGTCATGGCGCAGCACAGATCGATGAAATCGCCATAGCGGTTGGTGCGCGCGCCGATCACCGAATTGGCAAAGACGATGGCGTTGGACTCACCCCAGGCGATCTGCTGGCCAAAGCTTGGCCGAAAGCGCGTCTGGTAGGGCGCGCAGGTGAAGGTCGCCTGGCAGCCGAGTTCCAGATGCGCCTTCATCAGCCGCCGCGCCGGCACCTCTTCCGCTAGGGGCATCTTGACCATGCCGGGATGGATGAGATCGAACGAACCGACATTCAGCGTCGTCGGCACCTGAACGCGGCCACCGCCTTCGACCAGCCGCTCGACGAAATCGAGACCGGCCTTGCCGTGGTAGAGACAGCCATCGATATGGGCGCCGGCAATGTCGAGCAGGCAGCCCGCCCCGACCGCATTGGAAAACGCGGCCAGGATTTTCATGGCAGCGGCGGCGGACGGACCCTGCTCGCCGTCGAGCATGGATCGGTCCTGTGCGGTCAATTTAAGCGTCATCGCAGCTCCGGGCTCGTTGTCGGAAAGGACGGAGGGACAGCGCCCCCCTCTGCCCTGCCGGGCATCTCCCCCTCAAGGGGGGAGATTAGCTGTCATTGCCGCTTTCGCAAATTTCCAGTGTTGAAGAAAGAGTGGCGGCGTTGAGGCTGCCTATCTCCCCCCTTGAGGGGGAGATGTCCGGCAGGACAGAGGGGGGCGAACCGCTCTACCTACCCCGCCGCGATCAACACCGTACTCTCCGGCGACCAGCGCAGAACGACGTCCTGACCTTCCGCCAGCCTGTCGACACCCGTGTTCTGTACAATCACCTTCAACGTCTGGCCGCCACGCTCGACGAAATAGGTGCTGTTGTTGCCGGCGAAGATGCGCTTGGAAACCTGCCCCTTGAGCATGTTGGCAGTGCCATCCGGTGCTCCGGCATCCGTGGCGATGCGGATGCGTTCGGGGCGCACGGCACAGCTCGCCTTGGCGCCGGCGGCAAGCTTGGCACCCGCGCCGGCGGCAATCGCCGTGCCGTCCGGCAGCCGGATGCCATCGCCCGTCGTATCGCCGCGAAAAATGTTGGCGTCGCCGAGGAAGGTGGCAGCGAACTCGCTCTTCGGCCTGTTATAGATCTCCTCCGGCGGCCCCTCCTGCACCAGCCTTCCGTCGCGCAATATGCCGATGCGGTCGCTCATCGTCAGCGCTTCTTCCTGGTCGTGCGTGACGAAGATCGTGGTGATGCCGATCTCGCGCTGGATGCGCTTGAGCTCAATCTGCATGTCGACGCGCAACGCCTTGTCGAGCGCACCCAATGGCTCGTCGAGCAGCAGCACGCGCGGCTTGGTGACGATGGCGCGGGCGAGAGCCACACGCTGCCGCTGCCCGCCGGAGAGCTGGTGCGGCCGGCGGCCACCAAGCTTGCCAAGCTGCACCAGATCGAGCGCGCGTTGCACCTCGGTAGCGATGATCGCCCTGGCCTCGCCGCGCACCGACAGGCCGAAGGCGACATTGTCGGCGACGCTCATATTGGGAAACAGGGCATAGTTCTGGAACACCATGCCGATACGGCGCTTCTCGACGGGCACCCGCTCGACGCTCTCGCCGCCTATGGTGATGCGACCCGAGTCAGGAAAATCGAAACCGGCGATCTGCCGCAGCAGCGTGGTCTTGCCGCTGCCCGACGGCCCGAGCAGAGCGTAGAAGCCGCCATCGGCGAAGTCGATGGAGACGTTGTCCAACGCCTTGTGTGCGCCAAAGCTGCGCGAGACATCGGATACCTGCACGCCGGCCATTATTTCTCTCCGCCGAATTTGAAAAACCGCGCCGTCAGCAGCATCAGCGCCATCGACACGACAATGATGATGGTCGAGACCGCGTTGATCTCGGGCGTGAAACCCTTGCGGATCGCGGCGTAGATTTCGACCGGCAGCGTCGTCTGGCCCGGCGTCGCCAGGAAATAGGACACCACGAACTGGTCGAACGAAACGGCAAACGCGAACAGCCCGCCGGCGATGACGCCGGGCATGATCCAGGGCAGCGTGACGCGGCGCGTCACCTGCCACTGGTTGGCGCCTAGTGAGCGCGCCGCCTCTTCCAGCTCCGGCGCGAAGGTCTGCAGCCGGGCCGAGACGACGACGATGACATAGGGCAGCGCCAATGCGACATGGCCGAGCAGGATCGCATGCAGGCCACGGCCGATACCGACGCCGAAGAAGAAAATCAGCATTGCCGTGCCGGTGATCAGCCACGGTATGGCGATCGGCGGAAACAAAAGCGCCTGCAGGAACTTCTTGCCACGAAATTCGTAGCGATAGAGCGCCAGCGACGCCGCCGAGCCGAGCACGACGCAGATGATCGTGGTGATGACCGCGATCTCGACGCTGTTCCAGGTCGCTGCGATCAGTTGGTCGTTCTGCCACAGCGAAGCATACCATTCAGTCGTCCATTCGAACGGCAATTGGTAGAAGGGAGAAACGTTGAACGACATCAGCGCCATGATGATGATCGGCAGATAAAGAAAGGCAAGCAGCAGCCAGATGTAGAGGCGGCCGAGTCCTTCGAGGATGCGGGTCGTCGTCATCACGCGGCCCTCCGCAGCACTGGCGACGCCACCGCCAGGATGACCAGCACCACCGCCAGCAGGATGAAGGAGAGTGCGGCACCGAGCGGCCAGTTGAACACGGCGACGAACTGGTCCTCGATGACCGTTCCGTAGAAGGTGCCGGTGCGGCCGCCCAGGATGCGCGGTTCCATGAACGAGCCGACGACCGGCACGAAGATCAGCGCCGCACCCGCGACCAATCCGGGCATCGACAGCGGGATGATCACCCGCTTCAGCACCTGCAACCGCGATGCGCCAAGCGAGCGCCCGGCCTCGATCAGCGAGTCGTCGATGGCCTGTAGCGTGAGATAACAGGTCAGCACCATGTAAGGCACATAGGAATGCACCAGCCCGATGATGACGGCCGGATAGGAATACATGAGGTCGATGTTGATCTTGAACGGCAGCACGGCATTAAGCGCGGTGTCGAGGATGCCGCCTTCGCGCAAAACCATCGCCCAGGAAAAGATGCGCACCAACCCATTCGACCAGAACGGCAGGATGACGAGCAGGAAGATCGCCTCGCGGCTGCGCCCCTTCAGCACCTTGGCGAGCACATAGGCGGCGGGATAGCCGATGACGATGCACCATAGCGTCACTTCGAGGCCAAGGCGCAGCGAGGCCAGCAGCAGCGTCAGATAGAGGCTCTGCGAGAAGAAGGCGGCATAGTTGCCAAGCGTGAACGCCCACGGCTTTCCCGACAGCGGCAGCTCGGTCATGAACGAGAAGAAGACCATGGCGGATAGCGGCAGGAAGATCGCCACCGTCAGCCAGAGATAGGCCGGTGCCAGCAGCGGCAATGCCGATCTCAGCCCGCTTCGCGACGCTGTCGCAGCTGCCATGGTACCCTCCTCCCAGGATTGGAAGAACCAGCCGACGCGAACCGCCGGCTGGCCTGGCTGTGATCTTACTTCACGTCGACCTTAAGCTGCTGCCAGAGCGCCAGATAGGCTTCGCGCTGGGCGTCGGTGATCGGCGCCTGGAACTGGATGCGCTTGGCCACTTCGGGATCACCCATGACCTTGCGGTTGAAGGCATCCTCGGGCAGCGCTTCCACCGCCTTGGTGTTGGCGGAGACGGGAGCACCGACCTTGGTGACCCATTCGACGTAGAATTTCGGGTCGATCATGTAGTTGATGAAGGCCTCGGCGCCGGCGACGTTCTTGGCGCCGACCGGAATGGAAAACGCGTCGAGCCAGGCAACGGCACCTTCCTGCGGCACCACCAGCGAGACCGGCAGCTTGAAATGCGTCTTGGCGCGGTCGGCCGAGCCGCTCCAATAGGTGCCGATGTCGATCTGGTTGGAGGCGACCATCTGGTTCCAGTCGTTTTCCGAGCTCCAGAAGGTCTTGATCTGCGGCATCAGCGAGGTCAGCTTCGTCTTGACCGCATCCATATCCTTGATGTCGTTGATGTTCTGGCCAGTGGCGATGGCGCCGAACTGCACCGCTTCAACGGCATCATCGCGAATGACGACGCGGCCCTTGTGGGCGGCATCCCACATTTCGGCGATGCTCGTCGGTGGCTTGTCGAAGGACTTTTCGTTGATGGCGAGTGCGGTGAGGCCCCATACCCACGGCACGCCATAGACCTTGCCGTCATGGACGAGCATCGGCGATCCCGCCTTGTCCTTGCTGATGTCGGCATAGTTCGGCAGCTTGGAAACGTCGATCGGCTGGATCAGTTTCCCGGCCATCGCCTGGTCGTTGAAGGCCGCGTTGATCATGACCACGTCATAGAGGCCGGGATTGGTCCGGATCTTGGTCAGCATTTCCTGTTCGGAATTGAAGAAGTCGTTGACGACTTTGTTGCCGGTCGCCTTTTCGAAAGCCTCGACGGCCCACGGTTCATCGGCGCCGTAACCCTTCCAGTTGAGCACATGCACTTCGTCGGCCTTGGCGGCGAACGCAAGTGCGGAGGTAAAGACGGCGGTCGCCGTCAGCAGAGCAGTCAAATCAGGCATGCGCATGGTTGGTTCCTCTCTGTGGGTTTGCCCGGTTCCCGGGCTTGTCAGGCTTTTCCAGCTGTTATGCATTGGCCTTCTGTGTCCGGCCTGCTCCCGATGGATCGGCGGCATGGCTCAGGAATGTCTGGATTTCGCGGTTCGTCGGCGCCGAGGAGCCACCATGGCGGGTAACCGAAATGGCCGCCGCAGCATTGGCATAGCGCGCTGCCTCGAAGGGCGGGGTGCCGCGCGCCAACGCGCTGACAAAAGCGCCGATATGGGTGTCGCCGGCGCCATTGGTGTCGACGGCGTTGACCTTGAAGCCGGCAATGGTCTGCGCTGACCCGTGGGCCAACCGTACGTGGCAACCCTTTGCTCCGGAGCGGATGATCACGCCAGCAGCCTGCGGGCAATGGTCGCCCAGAAGTCGCGCCGCGAGACCCTCGACATCGCCCGGGCCGGCAATCTCGGCCGCCTCCCTCGTGTTGCAGCTCAGCCATGTGGTGCGGGCAAGCACCCGCGACAGGATGGAGCGTGGAATGTCCGAGATGACCGGCGTCGGATCGAAGACGAAGGGAATATTCGCCGGCAGCGCCTCGATCCAGTCGGTGAGCGCATCGCGGCTCTTGGGGTAGCTCAGCGTATAGCCGGAGGTGAACACCCAGTCTCCCGGCGCCACCGCGACGGGCGCCATCATATCGAGGCTGAGTACGCTCTCCGCACCTGGCCATGACACGAAGGTGCGTTCGGCGTCGCTGGAGATCATGGCGACGCAATTGCCACTGTCCATCAAGGGCGATGGCGGCGTCAGTGTCGCGATGTTCTCGGCCATGAAGGCGGCGCGCAGGAAGTCGCCATTCGGCCCACTGCCGAGCTGGCCGCCGAACACCACCTGCATGCCGGTGCGGCTGGCCGCCACCATCATGTTGAAGCCGCCGCCGGCGACCTGGGCGAAGCTCGATGCCGTCTTTTCCATGCCGGGCGCCGGCAAAGCGTCGATGCGGTAGACATAATCGACCACGGCACTGCCGATATGGACGAGACGGCCGCTCACGCCGCCGCGTCCTTGCTGGAACCGGCTTTCGCCGCCCTTGCCGCGACAAGGTCGGCGGCGAGCGCGCCAACCTCTGACAAGTCGATGCCGACAAGCCGGAGGATGTACTCTTGCGGCAATCGGGAAAAGCCGGTGCAGGCGCCGGCCATGCCGGCAGCGATGGCGCCGATCGTATCGGTGTCGCCGCCGAGATTGGCGCTGATGATGGCTGCTTGCCAGGGGTCGCCACGGGCGACTTCCAGCACGGCGAAGGCAGCCGGAACGGATTCCTGGCTGGCGACGCCGGTGCCGACCAGATCGGTGATCAGCCGGATCGCATCCCTGATCGCCTTGCCACGCACGATGTCCTGCGCCCAGACGATACGCGCGGCGATGTCGCCGCCGGTGACCCAATGTCCGAGCGTCGCCCCTCGCCTCGCCGCCGCGACCGCGCTGGCCGAAGCATCGCGCCAACCGCCGCCGGCGACGCCGCGGCTGACGGCGGCTGCGACGGCTGCGGCCGAGGCTATGGCGATCGAGGTGTTGTGCGTCGCCCGGCAAGTCTCCGCCACCTTGCCGACGAACGTCTCCAACGGTTCAAGCGGCATCATGATGCCGACAGGCGCGATGCGCATGGCCGCGCCATTGGTGTCGCCGCTGCGTCCCGCTTCCTCGGCCGGTACGCCATTGTTGATGGCATCGATGGCACGCTTGGTCGACGGCCCCAAAAGATCATAGCTGCCGCGCGCCTTGACCTCGCGCTCCCAGTCGAGCAGCGCATTGACCCAGCGCGCGTGGTCGAAACGGTCGCCGGATTCGACCAGGATGCGGCCGAGCAGCAGCGCCTGTTCGGTATCGTCGGTGATGGTTCCAGCGGCCAGGCCCTTCGACACCGGATGATCGGCGAAAGGCTCGATGAAATCCTCTACATGGCCGTAGAGTTCGGCAATGCGAGCCGGCGACAAAAGCTGCGTCGGCATGCCGAGCGCGTCTCCCAGCGCTCCGCCGACAAGCGCGCCCATGGCGCGATCGATGGTATTGCTGGTTGCATCCGACATCGCTTAGAACCTCATATGCAGCGCAAAATGTGCCGGATTGAGCAGGCTGGTGACATACTCGATCGGCCGATCGTCAGCCGCACGCGTCAACCGGCGCCCGCGCAGGAAGGGCGTGCCTTGTGGGCAACCGAGGATGGCCGCATCCTCGGCATTGAGCATCTCGATCTCGACCCATTCCTCGCCATGGTCGGGAATGAGGCCGGCGGCGCGCAGCGTCTGGTGCAGCGAGCCCTCGCGCAGTCCGCGCAACGGTACGTCCTCAAGCTCGGAGGACAATGGCAGCCGGCTGCGCTCGATGGAGATCGCATGGCCGTCGCTGGCGTTGGTGCGCACCCGGTCAACGGCAATGAAGAACGGGCTTTCGATAGCAAGCAGCGCAGCCAGATCGGGGTCTTCGATGACCTCCAGCCGCAGCGTCCGCGTCTCGGCATTGGCGCCGGCATCGGCCAGCGCGCGCGACCAGCCGATGGAGTCATCGACCGGCTTGCCGTCGAAGGTGACGAACGAGCCGATACCAACCCTGGTCGTGATCAGCCCCCGGCTGGACAATTCCTCAAGGCCCTTGCGGACCGTATTGCGACTGACGGAGAAGCGCTGGACAAGTTCATTCTCGCTTTGCAGGCGGTCGCCGAAGCCGAGAACACCGGAGCGGATTTCATGTTCGAGAACGGTGGCGATCTGCTCGGGTTTGCCCGTACCGGGAGACAGTTGAACCGCGCGCCGCTTCATATAGTACCTGTTCAGTGAACCTGTATAATCCTGTTCAATATAGAGACCGGGATGCTATGTCAACGGGTACTGAAGACTGCCCAAAAGGCAGCGAATATGCGGAATACCGTGCAAGGCGCGCCGAGAGGCAGGTCAATATGGCCCCCGAAAAGCCGGTCGGCGATCGCCAAAAAAGAGGCATACATCAAGGGGATGGAGCCAGACCCTGATTCAATTTCACCGGAGCAGGCTACGGGATCGACACCTCACGCGGTTCGACGAGGATGTCCGCCTCGATCGCGGCGTTAATGAACGCCGCCCTTGCCGCCGAGACTTCTTTCTTTCCCTCGAGCACGGCCAGACAGACCTTGCGGGCAACCATATGCTTTTGCCCGGTCGCAACCGGCCAGCGGTTCAGCAGGACGTCTGCAGCCTGAGCGACCCGCTCCACGTTGAAGATCGAGTTTCGCGATCGGCCGAGCGCAATCCTGACCGGCTCATCGAAACGCTGATCTTGCACGATGCCACTCCCCAAAGTCGGCATTCATCGATTCGCGGCCTTCAACCCCGAGCAATGTGATAGGTTCCGCGCTAAAGGTGCAAGATGTCCGATTCCAGTGGCCAGAAAAATCCCAGGCTGATCGTCGTGGTCGCCTTCGATCGCGGTGAGGATGGCGAGCTGTTCCCAGCCTTTGGACCCGCCGACCAGCAAAGCGAAGACCGCGCTATACGCACCGCCAAGGCTCTGGCGGCAAAGCATGCCGGCGTCATCGCCTGGAGCCGTGAGGCCGATCCGACGCTAGGCGAATACGGCCCGCCGAACACGCTCTTCGTCAGCGGCGACGTACCTGACATGGAGTAATCTGGCGTCAGGATCCGGCCTGCGCTCAATGCCGCAGCCAGAACGGAGACTTCTCAGAAAACACCCGCCTTTCCTTGAAGCTTGATGCAAGCCGGTTCCCTCGCCCATCAAGCAAAAGCCCGCCACGGTGAACCGGAGCGGGCCTTGGAGGAGGATAAGGGGTGGGACCCTCTCCTCTTGTTTCCACGGGGGGGTGTGGACCGCAATGACCATACGAAAGTTTTGCAGAGTGCAAGATCACAAGCCGGCTTGCCTGCATCACAATCCGGTGCGCGCCGACATTGGGGGCGCTCACGAGATTGCGATCTGTCGGCGACAACCGGGCGGGCCTGGCTAGATGCGCCCGAGCACGACAAGCACGATGACGATGAGCAGCACGAGCCCGAGGCCGCCGCCGCCATAGTAGCCGGCGCCATAAAAAGGACCTCCGCCGAGGCCGCTGAAGCCGCCAAGCAGGGCAAGGATAAGAATGATGATCAGTATGGTTCCAAGGCTCATGGCTTTCAGCTCCCGTTAGCGCTGACGCATTGGGTCGAACATCGCGGCCGCGATGTTCGAGGACGAGAACGTTCCCAAGGCTCTACCGTTCCGTGCGATCGTGGCAACGGAAACGGCCATCCAACGTGATGGAAGCCAGAACTTTGATACCGGCACGCCAATGAACGCGGAAAGCCCGCCAGTGTGGCGGGCCTTCCGACCAGCCGGAGGCCAGGAACATGCGGCCGGGCCTCAGGGCCGGTTCGGCACCTCCAGTCCCGGCACCTCCAGCATCAGCGGCGCGCGATCAGGAGGCAGAGTTGCCGGAGGTCGCGGTCGTAAGCGCCTTCGCTGCCGAGCACGTCGACGCAGCGCTTCTTCATTCGCGCCACGTTGCTATCCGACATCTGGGCCACGACACCCGGCAGGCTCGGCCTGCTGGGGTTTGACGGATTGGACGGATTGCTCGGGTTCGACGGATTGGACGGATTGATGCCGCCCCCAATACCCACGCCGACACCGACACCGACGCCGACGCCGCTCGTTCCGCCCACATTGGCGCCGAGTCCGGCAGCAATGCCGCCAGATCCTCCAACATTGGCGCCCGCGCCGGCATTGATGCCATTGCTGCCGCCGACCGAAGCGCCGAGACCGGCATTGACACCGCTCGAGCCGCCGACATTGGCACCGGCCCCGGCCTTTACACCACCGCTGCCGCCCACCGAGGCGCCCACTCCGGCGCTGATGCCGCCACTGCCGCCAACGGAAGCCCCGACGCCATTGACGCCGCCGCTACCACCCACCGAGGCACCAACGCCAAGGCCGATTCCCGCAGCATTGGCGGGCAGGGAAAGGGCTAAGATTACCGCACTACCCGCCAACATGTTGGCGACTGTCTTGATGGTGTGAGCCATAACACTCTCCTGTTGTCGTTGCGCTAAAGCAATTGGCGAGAGGCCGATTGCAAGATCAACTACGCGAGGTGGTGAATTTCAGTTTCAGAGAGAGAATACTCAACCTGAAGCGTGGTATACATCAACAAAATTTCTGAAATAAAATTATAATAAAGTTGGAATAATTTCTCTTTACACTAACAGTGCGTAAGGCCATTGATGATCGGACGTTACTCTGCTCGTCTTTACTGCGAGGCCGTACACCGCACCGGACAGGGCATGAGCCTCTCGCAAGATCAGCAAGACCGCCACGATGATTGCAAGTGGCCAGAGTCTGTCGGCGGATGCGGGAGCGAGAGAGTGCAAGCGTGATTGCAGGCCGAACGATTCTGCGCTGGCCGGCTTGTCAGACGATCCCATAGAACAGCCTGTAGTGGACGCGCTTCATATAGTCCCGGTATTCCGGCGTCGCGGCTAACAGCGCCTCTTCGCGCAGGATGCGATGAACCTGGAAGAAGGTGATCGCGGCGTAGACAGCAAGATTGTAGAAGGAAAAGGCCGACAGCAGGAACAGGACATGACCGGCAAGGTATCCGGCATAGATCGGGTGCCGCACCAGGCGGTAGGCACCGTCGGTCATCACGCCGCGATTGCCCGGCAGAATGGCGAAAGAACGCCCTAGCGATATCTTCCCCCAGATCACGAACCCCAACGCCAGGACTTGCAGCGGCGCGGCGGCATAGATCGGGATGATGGCCACGCCCGGTTCCAGGTCGATGAAGCCGACACCGAAGCTGGCGACCACCGAAACAACCACCGTCAGCGGGTTCCAGTCGCGTACCTGTGGTCGCCGCGACAGAAGCAGCCAGGTAAAGGTCAGGATCTCGGAAATTGCCATCAGCGCCACATTGATGCGGGTCGGGTCGAGCATCAGGTGAGATACGCCGCGGTAGACGAACATGCCCGCGAAGGCCAGCGCGCAGATCCGAAAGAAACCTTCGCGCAAATCCACCAGGATTTCGCGCGTTCGGGCTGCGGACAAAATCCTGCCGTCACTGATGTGCGAAAGCGCCTCGCTTTTTGATATGAGCAATGCAAACACCCCAATGATCCCTCAGGGCGACCTTTGCACGCAACCATTGCCGGGCAGTTAATCAACAAGATCAGATCGGCATTAAACTGGCTGTCGGGGAGCCAGGGCGCCACTCCCAGACGACCTGCTCCACGCGGTCGCCCAGAAAGACTGGCGACCCATCTCATTTGGTTTTGCCAGACTAGCTCAGATAGTCGTTGCGGAAATAGCTCCCGAAATCCGGGCGTTGAGCAACCAGCTTGCCGTCGGCATCACGCAAAATGCCGGACGCGAAGAGATAGCCGCCGATCGCTCCCATCTTGGCCGGATCCATCGTCCCGATGGCACCGCTTTGGCTGCGCAGATAATGGCCGTCGATCAGCGCCTTCAGTGAGGCGTGGATCAGCGCCGGATTGGTCAACGCATCCTTGTTGGCCGCGATCAGCAGGGCTGCCGCATCTTCGGGGTGATCGACCGCGAACTGGTAGCCGCGCCGCGTCGCCTGGACAAAGGCGGCCGCAGGCTTGGGGTTTGCCTGGAGATAGGCTTCGCTCGAAGAGATCAGTGTCGTGTGCTCGTCAGGCACGCCGTAATCGGCATAGACGAAGCTGCGTTGTTTGACGCCCTTGAGCTCGGCGTCGACACCCTCCCAGGTCGAGACTTCGAGCGTGAAATCGACCGAACCATTGGCCAGCGCCTCATAGGCTGAGGTGCCGAGCGTCACCGTCTCGAAATTGCCCTTGCCGCCATCATGGCGGATGATGGTCGATATCAGGGCGTTTTCCCAGGCGCTGCCGAAGCCGCCATAGGTCAGGCCGTCGAGGTTTCTCGGGCTTACGATCTCGCTGCGGGCCGCATTGAAGACCACGCGGCCGGTTTCCGATTGCACCACCGCATAGACGCCCTTCAGGTCCGCTCCGGCGGTTCTCTGGGTGAACAGGCTGATGGTGCCGTTGATGCCGAAATCGGCGACGCGATTTGCAACCAGCGTGCCCGCACCGGTATCGCTGTAAGGCAGGATGTCGACCTCGAGCCCGGCCTCGCGATAGAAGCCCTTGTCGCGGGCGACGAACAGTCCGATGTGGTTGGTGTTGACAGTCCAGTCGAGGGCAACGGTGACCTTTTGTGCCGATTGTGCTTGGGCTCGCCCCGATCCGGCAACGAGCGGAAGGCCTGTGGCAAGGGTCAGCAACAAGGCCTGCCGGCGCGTCAAGTCAGTCATGATCGTGTCCTTTGGATGGGGTGGCGTTGAGGATGATGTCGAGAATCTCGGCCTCGAGCGTACTTGCCTGGCGCGCGGCATCGCCGCCAAGGCTGCGCGGGCGCGGCAGCGGCACCTTGATTTCACGCACGATGCGGGCCGGGCGCGCCGACAGCAGATAGATGCGGTCGGACAGGAACACGGCTTCGCGCACGTCATGGGTGATCAGGAGCGCCGTCCAGCGATGATGCCGCCACATCTGTTCCAGCCAGCGCTGCATGGCCGTGCGGGTCAGCGCGTCGAGCGCGCCGAACGGCTCGTCGAGCAAAAGCATGTCGCGTTGCTGCACCACCGTGCGCAGCAAGGCCGCGCGCTGGCGCATACCGCCGGACAGTTGCGCTGGAAAATGCCGCTCGAAGCCGGCAAGCCCGAATTCGGCAAACAACGGCGCAACGCGCGCCCGCGCCGCCTGTCTCCTCATGCCTTGCACTTCGAGCCCGAGCGTTGCGTTGTCGAGGATGCGCCGCCACGGCATCAGCGCGTCACGCTGCGGCATGAAAGCGAAATGCCTGCCGTGGTCGTCGAGCGGCGCGCCGTCAAACAACATCTCGCCCTCGCCATGCTCGGCGCCGGTCAGAAGCTGGAAGAGTGTCGATTTGCCGGCGCCCGAGGGTCCAAGGATCGAGACGAATTCACCAGCGCCGACGCTAAGCGAAATATCGGCCAGCACGTCGAGCCCACCGAACGCCTTGCGCACATACCGCAGTTCGAGCCGGCTCATCGCCAGGGCCCCTTCCCGACGGTTTCCTTGCCGGCCCGCTCCCAGGGCATCGCAAGGCGCTGCAGCAGTACAGTCAACCCGAACAGGACAAGGGTCAGGGCAGCGCTCACTCCGACGGCGGCAAGAACCAGGTCAGGACGGAAATTGTTCTTGGCGTTGAGCATGTAGATGCCCAGCCCCTTCGCGGCCCCCGCATATTCGGCGAAGATCGCGCCGACCACGGCGTAGGTGATGGAGATCCTCAAACCAGCGAAGAAATAGGGCAGCGCCGAAGGCAGCCGTGCCAGCACGAAGATGCGCCAGCGCCCTGCCCCCATGGCGCGCAGCATTTGCCCGATCTCGGCCTCGGTCGACTCATAACCCTCGACCAATGCAACCAGCATCGGAAAGAAGGTAACCAGCGCCACCAGCATGATCTTGGGCGCCAGCCCGAAGCCGAACCAGAGCACCACCAGCGGCGCGATCGCCACCAGCGGCAAGGTCTGGCTGACGATTAAGACAGGAAACAGCGCACGCCGCAGCGGCTGGAAGAAGTCGACCAGCATCGACAGCACGAAGGCAGCGCTGAGCGAACAGGCAAAGCCGAGCAGCGTGGCGCCGATGGTCGGAATGGCGTTGTCGGCCAGCGCCTGGCGATTGAGCAGCGCTTGCTCGAAAACGCGCGACGGCGCCGGCAGTGTCGTCGGCCTGATGCCGGAATAGGTGGCATAAAGCTCCCACGCCAGCAGGAGCAAACCGACCGAGATCATGGCCGGCATTGCCTTGACAAGAAGGCTCGCGATCGGGCGCGAAGCGACTGATGATGTGGCCACGGGAGACAACCTTTGACGGCAGCGCGAAAGCGCGGCTGGTTCAGACAGCCGACGGGCTGTTGGCCGAGACCGTGACGTCGAGGGTTACGTGGCCGGCGCCTGGTCCGAAGCGGCAGAAGGCCTCGTCCAGCGCCGAAAAGATCGCACCGGCATCACCGCGCAGTTTCGTGCAGAAATGCTTGGAACGCTCATAGACGCCGGACTGCTTGAGAAAATCGATGCAGCCGTAGATCTCGTCCATGTGGTCGTCGGTGCCCATCACATAGAGCGAGAACTGCGCCGCCGCCGGCTGGCCGGTGGCAGCAGCATTGCGCACCGCCGCAATGGCCGCATCCTTGCGCGGGCCGAGTGGCCCGACAGGCCCGCCAAGTGCATCGGAGCGGCAGATCGGGTCATCCGGCTCGCCAGGGCACCCGCGCGAGATGGCGGCCGACAACACGCAATGTTTGCCGCTGCGTGCCGCCGCCACGAAGAGGTCGCGCATGGCGGGAAACAGCACTTCGGGCGGCCCGACCAGCAAGGTCGAGATGTCGTCGGTCTCGATCCTGAGCTTGTCGCGCCAGGGATCGAGCGCACCGAGCGCGCCAAGAATGACACCGACGAATTCGTCGGTCATGGGGTATAGGGAAATCTGTGCGCCTGAAAACATCGCCCGCCTCGCTCCGCTGGTATTACCCAGATCAGCTTCTAGGGTCTGTGGGCTTGCCGCCCCCGTCTCAGCCCCGACCGTACGGAGCACCCCTGTGGATGTGCGCCTTAAAGCATCATTCGAGTTCAAGGGAAAGCCGTTTTTTCAGAGCACTGCGCCAAAAGCATTGCGCCAGTCACGGTGCGCCTGAGCGGAATTTTGTCGGGAACCTTCGCCGCCGCGACCGGTTGTCCCCACAGTCGCAACGCGATCACTTTCGTAGAAAACAAGCGACGACTTCACAGAAATGGAGACAAACCATGTTCATGAAAATCCTCGCAGCTTCGGTTCTCACCATTGGTCTGGCCACGTCAGCCATGGCGCAAAGCGCCGGCAGCAACAACGCAAATGGAAGCGGCAGCGGCAAATCGGTGACGGTTGAGCCGAACACGCCGGCTTCACCGAATACGGTCGAGCCGGACACTGTCGACCCGGGCACGACCAACAGCACGACTGGCACGGTAGGGGACATGAATTCGAACGCGGATCAGAATTGCCCGACCAACCCGCAAGGCGCGCAGACGGACGCCGATGGTAACGCGACGGCGCCAACGGTAAACGATAATAATTGTGGCAAGTAACCGCACACGGATGAAGCCGCTGGGCATCGCCCAGCGGCTTCATCCGTTTCTCTGGTCCGCAGCACTCGTTTTGCCGAACAGCCGGATTTGTGGAGCGGGTTTTCCGGCGGGCGGGCGCAAAAACAGGTGTTTTGAATTGAGCAGCCGTTTGAGCACTCTACCGTAGGTAAAATACAGGACCCGACCGTTGGCGAGATCGAATTCCACTGTTCCCCACCGCCTGACCGGAGCCTTTCCTGTGCAAGGCCCCAGCCTTCTGATCTGGAATCCCAGTCTGATTTTGCGCGTTCCGATTTCAAGATAGATGCCTGGCAGAAGGCCGAGCACATGCCATAGCCGTACAACATGCTCGACCGACATGGCCGGCGAGATTATCAGGTGGCTGGGCTGAAGCCGTGCCCAGACGAAGTCGCCTTTCGGCTGCGGCATTCCTGACAACAGCCCCCGGCAGTAGGCCGGCACCGCCTCGCTCACCAGAATCCGCATAGCGGTTGCCGTGCTGTCGACCAAGGCTTCTCTCGAGGTCCAGTCAGCTTCGGAAAACGGCACCTGCCCGAGAATGTCACCCTCGTCAAAACCGGCGGACATCTTGTGGAGCGTGACGCCGCCATGAGCCGCACACCGGCCGTCCACGGCCAAGCGCTGGGTCGGATGTGGCCCTCGATAGTCGGGGAGCAGCGCCGGGTGGAGGTTGACCCCGCCTTTGGAAAAATGGCCAAGAACCTCTTGAGGGATCAAGACAGGCAAAGTGTAGCAGACCAGCACATCGGCGCGGAGGTCAGACAATTGGCGACCAAGCGCATTCCAATCGTAAGGGCGGCCAAATTCGATCAACTTGACAGTCGTGTTACCGACAAACCGCCTGAGCAGCAGCTTGCGTTGAAGCCTTCGTCGGAAATTGCCGATGCTGAAACCGGTGGGACGACGCCGGAACCCGGGCACGATGATCGCGCCAATTGCATTTCCAGCCTCTAGCCAGCCGGCGAGCAGAGGCCCCGTATGGTTAGAGATATCGAGGACAAAAACGGCTGTGATCGGCTCCGAGTGATCGGTCGATTCGATCGGCCTCATCTTCGGCGGCTCAAACGGGCCGACAGATCAGGGCGAGCTTGTCAGGTCGGCTGAGTGGAAGGCGATGCCAAGGCAGTGACAACCGAAAGACGCTCGCGTTTTACAAACACTGGCTTTTCGCAGATTTTCTTCACGGCCCGTCTCCCGAAATCAGCTCTTCCTGCGCAATTGGACTGCGATACGGCAGGCTGTCAACCACCTGACCGTGTTTGCCTACCGCATCCGCATTCGCCGTTGACGAAGGCGTTCGAAGAGCGCTCGGATATTGTGAAAGCTCAATGGCCGACGCGACACGGTGCGCTGACTGAAAGGGGTTTGGATGCGATGACCTGCTCGACGACACCGTCGAGCAGCAATGCAGGGCAAATCGCAGTTGCGAATCTACGAAACCGCCGTCTCGCGAACCGGCAGCTTCCAGCCTGGCCTGACGAAGTGGCAGGTGTATCCGTTGGGATACTTCTCCAGATAGTCCTGATGCTCGGGCTCGGCTTCCCAGAACGGACCAACGGGTGCGACTTCGGTGATGACCTTGCCCGGCCACAGGCCCGAGGCATCGACATCGGCGATGGTGTCCTCGGCGACGCGCTTCTGTTCGTCGCTGGTGTAATAGATCGCCGAGCGATAACTCGTCCCGACATCGTTGCCCTGGCGGTTGCGGGTCGTCGGATCGTGGATCTGGAAAAAGCGTTCCAGCAGCGTGCGATAGCTTATGATGGCCGGATCGAAATTGATCTCGATGGCTTCGGCGTGGGTGCCGTGGTTGCGGTAGGTGGCGTTGGGCACGTCGCCGCCGCTGTAGCCGACACGGGTGGAGATGACGCCGGGATAGCGCCGTATCAAATCCTGCATGCCCCAGAAACAGCCGCCGGCAAGGACTGCACGTTCGGTCGAAGTCGCCATGTCACGTCTCCTCAAAAGCAATTCCAGGAAAAGTGTGTAGCGGTTTTCCGTCTGGAATTGCGTGAAAGCAAGTGGTCTCGCCATAAATGGGCATTGTCACCTGCTTCGTCCAGCGGACGCGGTGGATCTACCTCAATTGCTCGGTTGGGCGAGGCTGTCGATCAAACCCGGTAGCTTCATGCCAGGCGGAATGGCGGCAAAGCTGATCGCCACCGGTGGTGCCCTGAGCGACCAGGCGAAAAGAACGGTCTTGACCGGGATGTTTCCCAGCCACGCCAGCAGCCGAGGTGGCACGCCGCTCCCGGGCCAGACCAGGAGCATACCGTGATCGCGCAGCCGCTGGCTGGTGATCCAGGGGGCGAGCCGCATGTCGAGGTCGGTGAAGATCGACGGCTTGTCATAGGCGTTGAGGCCCGCCAGCAACGCGATGCGGGTATCGCCGCCGACGATGTCGAGCCGACCGGGCACCGCCGCGTGCCAGACCGCCTCGGCTTCGTCCGAAATCTGCCGCGCTGGCCAGCAGACGGCATCCATGCGCCCGCGCAAATTGCAACTCGTCCAGCGGATGCCCGCATAGGCACCGGACATGCCGAGGATGCAGGCGAACGCGCAGATCGCCAGCCGTCGCAGTTCGACGGCGCCAAGCCGATGACCCAGCAAGGCGATCGCCACAACGCCGACCAGATTGTACATCGGCGCGCCCCACGCCTCGCCGGCGCCGGTAAACAGCGAGGCCACCATGACAAGCACCGCCGGACCAAGCCCCATCCACACGAGATAGGCCAGCGCGCCGCGCTCAATGGGCTGTTCCGGCGCGGGCGAACGCCGCAACAGCCCCGATATCGACAGCACCAGCAATAAGCCGCAGAGCCCCGCCATTTGGACACCGATATAGTAAAGGCGGGCGCGGTGGACCAACACCCATTCATCGCGGCCGGCGACATAGGTCAGCGGCAGGAAATCGATGCGGTAGAGCTGGATGGCCAGTGGCGCGGCGACGGCGAGGAAAACCGCGAGCCCAAGCCAGGGCCAGGGCGTGGCGAGCCGATTGCGTGCCCGCGTGTCCGACAACAGCCAGATCGCCCCGAAGAGCAACAGCAGCCCGGTGGAAAACTTGGCATAGAGCCCGACGCCCGACACCAGTCCGAGCGCCAGCCACCAGCCCGGCCCACCGCCACGGCCCGCACGCCACAGCAGCCAGCAGATTGCGGCCCAGAAGGGCATCTGCGCGTAATCATGATTGAACTGCGGTGTCGGCCAGCCGAAGAAATACAATGACGGCATCAAAAGCACGGCGGCCAGCGCGCGGGTTCTCCCGAGCATGTCGCGGGCCAGCAGGTAGACGAAGACGAAGGTCGCCGAGACGACAAGCTGGGCGAGCAGATATTGCGGCCAGCGGAACGATCCGGTCAGAAGATGGCTGATCTCGAGCAGCCAGCCGGGGAGCTGCGGATGCTTGTAGGTCAAAAGCACCCATTCGCGGCCCCACATAAAGCTCTCGACGACATCGCCGGGCGGGGCGGCATCGACAAGCGCCGGCATCACGGTCCAGCACAGGATCTGCGTCAGGCATAAAAGCGCTAGGCCGGCTTCTGGATAGCGCGTCAGCCCCGGCCAGATCGACGACTGCCACCAGTCGCCTGGAACAGAACTGCCGACCGGCAGCCAACCGTTCATGGTTTCGTCGATTCGCGTCATGCGGTGGATAAATCACACCGGACGGTTTTACGAACAGCCCAGAACTTGAAGCTTACGAAAATGTATACTTGGCCGACCATGGCAAAACCAAGATTGAGGCAGAGTTTCGCGCCACCATGCCGCCTCTCCCGTCATCACATGCCAGCAAGACAACAATGGAACACGCCATCGCGCAGCACCCTGAACATGCCGGGCATGGCGCCTTGGGCGTGATCGCGGCAGGCGTCGCCTACGCCTGACCGGTTGCCGTCCCCAAAAAGCATCCAGGATTTGAAAAATGCGCCACCACCATGCCGTCATTCACTACCGTGCGCTCGATTTCTGGATGGCCCGTGCGGCCGTTCTCGTCATCATCTGCCTGCAGCTTCTGGTCATCAACAATCTCTCATTCGGGCCGCGCTGGGTGGCGCCCGCGCTGGAGGCGGCCCTGCTGCTGCCCTTGTCGGTGGCCACCGCCTGGACGCAGGCCGCCACCCGAAAGGCGGTCGAGGACCACGAGTGGCATGCGATCGGCCAGTTTCGGGTCATGATCCGCAGAACAGCCCTGACCATGACCGCCATCATCAGCATCATCAATTGCGGTTCGCTGGTCCTGCTGGTGCGTGCCTTGCTGGAGGGCCATGCCGGCAGTAGCGGTACGACGCTGCTGATCGACGCGCTCAACATCTGGGTCACCAACGTCATCGTTTTTGCCTTGTGGTTCTGGAGCACCGACCGCGGCGGTCCGCCGACCTGCGGCCTCGTCAAGCTCGCACAGGCCGATTTCCTGTTCGCGCAGATGACGTTGAACGACCGTGAGCTTCGAGATTGGCTGCCCGGCTTCGTCGATTATTTCTTCCTCGCCTTCACCAATGCGACCGCATTTTCGCCGACCGATACCTTGCCACTCTCCCAGCGCGCCAAGCTGCTGATGATGGCCGAGGCCATGATCTCGCTGCTGACCATCGCGCTGGTCGCGGCACGCGCGGTCAACATCCTCGCTTGATCGGCCCGACACGCGAAAATAGCCCGCCCGGCGAACCGGAACGGGCTATTTTGGGTTGTCTTCGATGGTTCGATGCCGCGGGAAACGTGCCTCGGCAATTCCGCCAAGCAATCGCCGCCGCACCAGCTATTCGTCCCGCGCGCGGCTGACTCTCCGCACCACGAACTCGAACAGGACGTCCGAAATCCACATGGCGCAGACGCCGATCAGGAAGGCGGCCGCCAGCGTGGTGGTGTCGTCGGCGGGATCGGGCATCGGCAGGCCGGCGATCCTGGCGTAGGACACCGCCGGCAGCGTCAGGTAGGCCGCCGCAAGTGCGCCGCAGATCGGCGAGGCCACCATTTCGCGCAGCTTGTAGCGATGCCGCGACAGCGCGCGCAGAACGCCGCCGGCGAGGCCCGCCGCCACGACCGGTCCCTTGATGCCGAGCAGGTCGAAAAGATCGTTCATCATGGCCTCCAGCCGCAAAGCTTCTGGCCCTTTTCGTTGTGAGCCAGGATCGCCGCCACCGACGCGTCGGAAAGGGTCGCCGCCTCCGCCCTTGTCGGCCGGAGGGGATGCCCGGCCGCGCAGAACGACCCGCCTGATGTGGTGCAGCCGGCCAGCAGCAGCGAGAGCGCTATGATTTTGACCATCTGGCCAGCCTCCCTCTGTTGTCGTCCGGCGTCCGGCCGGCGACGGCATCGTCGATCTTCTGGGCTTCGGTGCGCGCCGCGGCGTCGGCGGCATCCTGCCTGGCCTTCTGGCTGGCCTTGCCCTTGGCATAGGCTGTCCAGGCACCGGCAAGCGCGGCGCCCATTGCCAGAAGATACGGCCAGGCCTGGCCAAGCAGCGCGAGGGTGAGTGTTCCCATCTCATGTCTCCTTGGCCGGCGGCGCGACCATGCCGCGCGGCCCGTCACGCACCGCGTTGATGATGATCTTGGCAAGGGCAATGGCGCCGCTGATCTGAAGCGCGGTGCGGTCGCTCACGCCGAGCAGCGTCCAGTCGAAGCCGGCGAGCGCGCCGCCGCAGATGATGGCGATCAGCGTGTTGAGGAGATTGTGCAGCGCATTGGTGTTGAACCATCTCATCGAAACAGGCTCCCGAAAAAATCGGCGACGTGATGCCGGAAAGCCGCGAGCGCTCCGGCCATGAGAACGAGGATGCCGGCCGCGGCAGCCGCCTTGCCGCCGGGCGCCGGCGGCACGGGCTGGGCCGCCGGCATCACATCAGCCGATGTCTCGGCCCTGGGCGGCGCCGGCGCGGCCACCGGCGCCGCGGGGCGCTGCGCCGACATCAGCAGGGCCTGAACCCGCACCGACCTGACCCGATCGGACCAGCCGCGCCCGAATGTTGCCCATGTCGGCAACCGCTTGAGGAACGCCAGCCGCGCATCGCAAAGCGCATCGATGGTCACACCGGCCGGCTTTGCCTTGGCCGCCGCGACGGTGACCGGTCCGATCCGCCCGTCCTGCGCAACGCCGACGGCCGCCTGCAAATATATGGCCGCCCGGCCAGGCCCGCTGTTGACGGCGAAATCGAACACAGCGTGGTCGACGCCATCGGGCAATTCGGCGCCGAGCACAGCGTCCCAGTAGAAGCGGCGATAGACGGTGGCGACCTGCGCGTCGCTGATCGCACGCAGATCCGCCTTCGTCGCGTCGGCCTTCACATAGCGACGGAAGCTGGCAAGCGTCACGCCCTTCATGGTGGCGCCGCCGGGGTCAGCCGGATTGTCCGACCAGCCGCCTTCCGATTTGAGAACAAGCGCAAGCGCCCGCGCGAAGTTGCGGTCCATGGTGGTTCCTTTCCGCCCTTCCGGGCAGTTGTTCAGTTTTTGATTTTTGGTATGTTCGCCGGGTGGAGGTTAGGTTTGACGCGGGCGATTATGATTCTGGATATCATTCGCCAAGTTGGCAGATACAGACTTTAAAATTCTGAGTATCAGCAAGAGACCCGTGCGCTCGGTAAGTCATTGACGCACCTAGGGCGCGTAAAAGCACATATGCCTGACATAAAACATTTAGTTTTAGGAGTCCTCATCGGCGCCTTCTCCATCGCGTGGGTAGTTATTGCCACGATAGGGGTGCGGCGAGAGACGCGCGCGTACAACAAAAGCCTGAGAGACATCGATGAGAAGCTCCGTCAGGATAAAGATCAATAGGAGTTCGAAATTCAGCGAGTTTCAGCTAGTGCTTTTTGAAGACGAACAGCTTTGTGTGAAAGGATACTGGGCTGATCACTAAGTCGATCGCGCGTCGTAAGGTCACCATCGGTCGCGACCGGCTCTCATACAATGGTTCAAGCAGGCGCTTTAACAAGCTGCTCTCCCGCATCAACCCCAGATATCCGCCCCTGGACCGACTTTCCAAAAGCCGGAACCCCATCCCGCTGATCGTTCTAATTGTGTCGTTCGGGGTGAAGGCAAATTGGTAAAATCGGGCCATGTCCGCGGCACTCACATCTTCGTATCGACCGAGCCGCATCTTTAGACGCCTCAATGGCGACACGCTGGGGACAGTTAGGAAAAGGAGTCCGCCAGGTTTCAGCACTCGGCGTGCCTCCTCGATGATCGATGCGTAACCATCCTTGAAGTGTTCGATCACCCCCAAGGACCACACCCCTTCGAAAAAGGCATCCTCGAATGGCATTTCTCGCACGTCACCGAGAACGATATTAAGTTCTGGGGCGTGCTTTTTGATCCTAGCGATGGTTACGGGGGCAAAGTCTAATCCGTAAGCCTCGAACCCTGCGTGATGGAGCCCAAAGACTGTATTGGCCACACCGCAGCCTGCATCAATCACTCGATCAGGCGGGCTTAAATACTTTCGGGTAACATGCTGGACAAAGACGCTCTTTTTCCGAATGTCCGCTGCTGTTAGGGATTGCGCCCAACGATCGTCCCAGAATCCTTCGTCGGCTGGTCGGTCGATGAATACAAGACGATCATGCTGCTGATCGAGATATACCTGCTCCACCATTCATTTGCCTCCCCCAAGGCGCTGCTCAACATCAGTTCATTTGCCTCCCCCAAGGCGCTGCTCAACATCAGTTCATTTGCCGTAGTCTCGACCCACAATCGGAACAGCCGGAACGCTGGTATGGAAGCGCCCGAAGAGCAGTACCCACACCAAGACCTGAATCGTCACGAAACCGACGAATGGCTGCCGTGCCTGCGCAAGAACGTTCTCCAAGGCATTCCGGTGCGCATAGACCCCTATCACGCTGCCGAGGATGATCCAGAAGAAGAACCACATACCCTTACTTTTGAGCGAAGCATGGTGCAACGCCACCAACGCTCCGCCATAGATCAACCCAAATACGATCACAACGGGAATACCACCAATCGCCCACGCCTGCCCCCAGAATGTACCAGCCAAGCCGTACAACGCCTGCGAAAATATCTGGGTCTGGAGCACCGTGTTGAACCCAGTGCTGTCAAAGCCGAAGGCCGACGGCTGAATTAGCAGTTGCGCCAAGGTATCGCGAACCGTGTTCCACCATGGATAGGTCGTGCTACTCCTAATCAGCCCTTCGATGTTTTCATGAGTGCCGAAGGCTTCCCAGGAGGCCACCATAGCCATCGGATCAGAACCGCCTGCCAGCATCCTGCCAAACGGCAGGTCGCGTTTGTAGGCCAGATAGAAGGGCTTCATAAAGAAGATGATCGCAAGCGTCGCCAGCCCGATCGCCCATGCCTTCCAATGCAGGGCCGCCTTCGTTATCGGCCACTCCCACAACAACACGATGGCGAACGCCATTGCCAAGATCACCGGGACAGTCCGATCACCCGCGATCGCATTAAGTGCGACCATTAACGCAAAGATGGCTTGATAAATACGAGCGCCGCGACCCCACAACCTATCGAAATAGATCGATGCCAGAAGGCCGATGCCGCTGACCCAACGCCACACGATCGAAATGAGCCCACCAACGGCGTCATAGATGTCGGCACGCTCCATCGCGTACCACTCAAGTCCAGCCCTGTTTGCCATCCATGCATAGCAGGCTAAAGAAATGATCAGCGCGCACCGAATGAACCAGGTGACCCGCATCGGGTGCAGCTGGTAACAAGGGGGACGCCCCCCGTCCACAGACGAAGGCATCAGCAGCAGCGCCAACCCGAACCCTAGCCAAGCAGCGACCATCACCAGAATTGCTTCCGACGACGCCGGCTCGAGATATGGCACCAATCCTTTCGCGCTCACAGGTCGCGTGAAGCCAATCAGCGCGGGCACCGAATAAGCAAGAAGGCCGACATAGCCAATCGCTACAACAGAAACCCGATTGTGGCGGGCCACAAGTATAAAGGTGGTCACGGCCACCATTGACCACAGAGCGAGCACCATATCTTTCGTTCGTCCATTTGGATCAAAAAAGCAACCTAGGCGATTCGGTCATTCACAACGACAAAGTCTACAACTCGAAATCGCCCGCCCAGCCGACTGTCGCGCTGACCACCCATGAGCCCGTTGCGTATGCCTCCAGGGTTACACGCTCGCCGGGATCGAGAATGAGATATTTTCCTGCACCGCCGCCCTTGATCGTGTCCGTCCCGTTGGGCTCGATGTTCATGACATGGGTTGCGTGTACTCCGGCAAAGCCGATCCGAAGGCCAGGCACGGCAGGCGGCAGCGTATGTGTCCGCGTCCCGCCGGCCCCGTTGTTGTGGCAGAGTGCCCGGTTGTGAAGCCCGGACAGCGTTGTGTTGACGGTCAGATTGGTCGGCACACTCGACGTCCCCTGCAGGCCGGGATTGTTGCCGCCAATAAACCTGGTCGCGATGCCGGCCGTGATGGAACTGCCGGTGCCATCACCAACCCATTCCGTCATGTCAAAGCCATCGACCAGCATTTCGTCTATCACGCCGCCGGTGCTTACCCGAAAAGCAACGCCAATGGAGGTCGAGTTTTTCAGGGCGATGTCCCTGAGACTGGCTTTGCGCAGCCGTTGGCCCACGGAAAGGTTGAACCGGATGCCATGCGACTGGGTGTTTCCCCTGATGCCAGAAAGGCTAAGGCTCGCCGGTGTCACTACGTTCGCAACGACGACGGCGTCGGTCGAGCAGTTCATCAACGTGCCCGGACCGATCGCAAGAGGCGTCTGGTAGGGCGCGGCGATTACGGCTGTGGCACCCGACATTCCACCCGTGATCGTCTCGCCAGCCGGAAAGATGCCGGCCGAGCCGCGCACATAGATGCGCCGGGTCGCGCTGTTTGCTGTTTTGGCAATCGCAGAGTTGCCTCCAGTGATTGTCTCACCGGCCTGAAACGTCCCACTTATCGGCAAGACCCTTAGCACGTTGGCAAAGAAGTCGACCAAGATGCCCGTCGCGCCGGATGAACCGCCTGTCACCGTCTCACCGAGTTCATAGTCGACGGTTGAACCGGTGATGACGATTTCAAAATGTTGGAACCGCAGGGTTCCGGCGGAGCCAGAGGTGCCGCCGCTGACCGTTTCGCCAGTCGCAAACGATCCAACTTGCGAGCTGAGGGCGAACTGATATTCGCCGTTTGGCTCCAATTGCAGGGCGGTGTTGTAGCGATCGATGTACCAGTTATCGAGCCGGCCCGACTGAATCTGAACGCCAAAGACGTTACCGGCAGAACTACCGGAGAGCCGGTTGCCGATTGCCCTGACATTCGAAATGACGATCTCGCTGTTGGCATCAGTCGCAGCTACGCCAACCAGACAGTCATTCGCCACTACGTTAGTTATGATCCCTCGCGGATCTCGCGCACCGGTCATCTCCACCCAGACACCGGCGGAGGGGCTGTCGAGATGTGCATCCGCGAAAACCCCGTCGACTAACACGTCGGTGGTGTTTAGATTCCCCGTATAGGTCAACACGACGCCGTCGCGTTTGCACTTCGCCGACCGGATGTTGCGCACGATCGGCTTGCGGACGCCGGCCACGTAAACCGTGTCGCCAAACTCGCCGCCGGTTGGCGTGACGATGTTATAGCCGTCAATGTCCTCAATCGTCGGGCTGTCGACACAGAGCGCCATCACGCCGGCAAGGCCAAGATTGCGGACTTTCACGCCGCGAATTGTCGGCCGCTTCCGGCGTGCACCAGTGGAGAGGCCGACGCGAATACCGATAGAAGCCTGGTAGCCGGCATGTGATCCACCATCAATCGTGAGGTCCCCGTCTATCAGGACGTCATCGGCAGCAATATCGATGACGGGATGGTGGCCGGTAACGGTGCCGACTGGCGCGCGCAGGATTAGGGCAGAGCCGCCCAGGCATTCGACGCGCTTCTTCGCTGTCGAGATCGTGTGGTTGCCGTCGGTCTGGTAGGAGCCGTCAATCAGCACATGCGGATAGCTGCCCGCGAGCAGTGCACTGATAGCAGCCGTGGCATTCGCACCGCCACCACGCGCGCCGAGCATTGATGCCGTCACCGGAATTGAGGCGAGCGTATAGCCTGTCTTCGTCATGCCATCGCTCAGCGTGATCACCAAATCCCCGACATTCGTTCCATTCTTGCGGTACACAGCGCCGCTGCCTGCCACCTGAGAGCTGTCGCAGAAGGCGGTGCGGATGTATGTGGGTGCTATCGGCGGGTAAAATGCCTCGGCCGTCGCCTTGGTCGCGAATTGCGGATCGATCACCGTCGTCATGGCGCCCGTCGCTACGTCCGCAGCGGCCTGGGCCTGGTCGATGATGCCTTGCGCGGCTGCCTGGATATCGCCGACGGTGTCGTCGGACTGGTAGAACGAGAGCACAATGTCATCGGTGCCGATCACAGGGTTAAGCGTCTGGAAGGCAAAGACAAAATCGGCCGAGGCGTTGCCCTGCTGGACATGCACCGTCGTTCCCTTCTGCATGGTGCGCCCGGTGCGGGCATCGGCAGCGCGGAACCATCGGCCTTCGCTGACCGTATAGATACCGTTCTGCGTCTGGTCGGCCTGGTCCTTGACCAGCACGCGGTCGCCCACCTCCGTCGCTACCCCGTCGATGGTCTGAAGGCCGGAAAGCGCAATGCTGGCGGTCGTCGCCAGGCGAACAGGTTCGCGCTCGCCGGTCAGAAGGCGAACGGCGGCGGCTGAAGATCGGGCCATGCTGGCGTGCTCCATGAAAAAAGCCCCGCGAAGCGAGGCTGAAAAGAGATTTTGGTCTTGAGATAGAGGCAGGCCTTTGGATCAGCCGGCAGATATCAACTGCGATTGTGATGGCATTGGCAGCGTCCAGCTTCCATGCAGCATCAAACCTCCTGAAGCCGCACAACGGCGTTCCAGCCATAGGTCTTTGCCGCGACGCCGACAACGGTCACCTCAATTCCGGAAGCCCCCACGGCGACGGAGGCGTCGAGTGAAGCGGCGTCGGTCGCATATTCGCCGATCACCGTTTTGGTGATCGCACCTTCGACCGCCAGGGTTCCGCCCGTGTTGCGGATCACGCCGGCGAACACATAGCCGGCGCTGGTCGACGACGAACCATCCGTGCGGCGGGCAGCGACATCGGCGGTGAACTTCACGCCTTGCCCTGGCCTGATCGGAACAAAGCTGTTTCCGGCTTCGAAGATCATAAGAACGGGCGTTGCGTCCGGCGTCGACTTATAGCCCTTGAAAAGATCGCCGCCCCGGTTTCCTTCAATTAGCGCCATGTGCGATCCGTCATCGGTTGGCTTGCCCGTCGCCGTACCGGAGTAGATGTTGCCCCGCACCTCGACGTTTGGCGAGGATCCGCTGATTTTCACATCGTTGACGACGCTGCCGGTCGTCGCCTTGAAAAGGCCACCCGTCGCCCTCTGCCGTTCGCCCGATATTGTCGACAGGGCGACATAGGACGATCGCGCATCCGCGATGCCTGCATGGGTTTGCGACATGTCGCCGTTCAATCGAACGCCAATGGACGCCGCCGCGCCGCCCATGTCGACAAGCGTGTCGGCCGACACAATGGTTTCATCCGCCGCGCTGAAGACGCCGTAGGCATTGGCCTGGGTAAACCCAAAGATGCGGCCGGCACCAATCCTGGCGCCGCGCGAGATCTGTTGCCCGGCCGGGGTTTCGATATAGATCCCCTGATGCGTCGCCTGGATGTCGAACGACAGCAGGCGAAGATCTTCGATATGATGGCCGGTGCCGGCGCGAATGCCTTGCTGCACGCCTTCCGTCACCAGGCTGCGCACCTCGATATCCTTGGCCCCTCGCAGCACCAGGCCATAAAGGCCATCCCTGGACTTGGCACTGATGCGAAGGCGTTTGTACTTCAACACCGATCCGGCGGGCGCAGCGCTGCGGGTGAACGCGACGGCCGCGCCAAGTTGAACGCCGCCAAGCTGCGTCCAGTCGATATCCACCTCGATATCGCTCACCGGCCAGTCGTCGTCACTCTCTGCATCAAAACCGTTCAAATAGGCGCTCACGCGAGCGCGGCGGACAAACACGTGACTTGTGCCGGAAACCTCGTCGTTGATGGTGACGATGTTGCGCGCCGTATCGCCCCTGGCGTCGTCGATGTAGACCCAGCTGGAATCGGCAATGCGGTAGTGGTCGCCTTGCGTACCGGTGAGCGTGCCATGCTCGATCGTGACGCCGGAGATGCCGCTGATGTTGAAGACGCCAAAGCCGTTCGCAGCCGCGACATGATTCCAGGCGCCGTTAACCTTCGGCGCGATGATACGGTTGTCGCCCTTCAGGTTGAAAAGGTGCATGGCGTCCTCGGTACGCTGCAAAAGCGCCCTGTCATCAAACTCGACCGTCAACCCCTGCGGAATGTCGATATTGCCGGCCAGCGAGAATGTGCCAGCCGGGATGATCAGCCTGCCCTGCCCGGCGGCAGCAATGGCGTTGACGATCGCGGTCCTGTTGTTGCCGGCTGCCGTGTCGGCGCCCGCCGCGCGAATGTTGATCTCCTTCGACCTCGGTGCGTTGATGATGTCGAAGCCGGCTTTCGCTCCACCTTGCAGCGTGATCGCCAGACCGCCCCCGCCAGCCAAAATGGTGCCATTCTTCCTGTAGAGGGCTTGGCCGTCGCCGACCTGCGAATAGCCGGCAGTCCTGATATAATCCGGCGCAACCGCCGGCGAATAGGCTTCCGCCGTCGCCTTGGTCGCAAATTGCGGATCGAGCACGGTCGTCATGGCGCCCGTCGCCACATCCGCCGCCGCCTGGGCCTGGTCGATGATGCCTTGCGCGGCTGCCTGGATATCGCCGACGGTGTCGTCGGACTGGTAAAACGACAGCACAATGTCATCGGTGCCGATCACAGGGTTCAGCGTCTGGAAGGCAAAGCTGCACTCACCCCGTCAACCGTTTTTTGAGAAAAAATTCCTAGACCGGTCGGAACTCCCACTCGGAGCGACGCTGGCAAGCGCGTGAAACCCTGCTTTTGCCGGCGGCTGGTCATAAGCCGGCAGGTGTGAAATCATTCGTCGAAGCTCATGGAATGATTCCCGTCGCACGGCCTTGTGGGAGAGGACGATGGACAGACCAGCCATGGCATCCGTGTTCAGGATGCGGCATGCACAAGCCACGGTTTCCGGCGTGCGCAGCACCGGCCAGGGTCAGGCCGATCCAGTCATCCGCGTGCGTTCGCTGGGCGAAGCCATCCGTTTCGTCGCCAACGCTTACCCCCAATACGACATCAGCGCCGTCGCCATCAGCTGTGGGGATGTTTCGATCGGCAGCCTCGGCAACCTGGAGGTCAAGGCGCTGTGGCGCGAATATGGCGAACGGCTGACGCAGGAATAGGCATTCGCCCGCAGCCTTTCTGGAGCGGAAATGCCGCTCGCGCGTTTCAACCCCAGCCACGGGAGCAATCGCCATGAATGTCGCCAACCTGCAACTCGAAGGCCTGTTGATGGCCGTCGCCTCGATCAACCGCCTCCTGGTTCAAAAGGGGGTGCTGACGGCGGAGGAGATCGACCTGGCCTTGCGCAAGACCGAGGCCGGCGAAACCAACCAGGAGCGATCCGAAGGCATGTCCGCGTCCAGCCGCGACGCCGTCAACTTTCCGATCCGGCTGCTGGAACTCGCCAACCAGTGCCAGCCGGAGGCGGAGATGCCGTCTTTTTCGAAGCTGGCCCGCATGGTCGGCAAGATAAAGGAACCCTACAACGACCAGCTGTGAGCGGCCGGCGTGCGTCCGCGGTGGCCCGCTGCCCTCGCCTCAAGCCCTGCCCGGCCATCCCGAATTGAGCGAAAGCACCTTGCCCGGTCCATGTACGGCCGCAAACAGCAGTCCGGCCAGGAACGAAAAATGGTCGACGAAGAAGCCGAACTCGGCCTGGTTGCCTGCCCAGTGGCTGGGTCCGTGAAAGGCGAAGCCGAGGAACAGCACATAGGCGGCGGCGACCAGGGCTGCCTGCGAGAAGAAGGCGCCGGTCAGGAAGCACAGCACCAGCGCGACTTCCAGGATCGCCGCGCACCAGGCCAGGAACAGCGGAAACGGAAAGCCGGCGGCGGCGATATAGCCGGCGGTGGCGTCCATGCCCATGAACTTGAAGGTCACGGCCATCAGGAAGACGCCGGCGAAGATCAGCCGGGCGACGACAAGGGCCGCGGTCTGCCACGGTGATTGAGTGATTTGCGACGACATGCTCGTTCTCCAGCTTTGCAGGTTGATCGCTCCTAGGACGCGCGACCGGCGCCAGGTCCGACACATCAGGCCAATTTTTCTCGACAGGATCGCAGAGGGCTTTCGAAGCGTCACACCGTACAGCAAGAGAGATTTTCGGTTTGCCGGCTGACGGCATATTATTGCTCGCTCCAAGGGGGAATCGGACATGGCCAAGGCATTGACCATCGGCGCACCGCGGCATCCGGCGACGAGCACCGTCTACGAACAGGAATGCAGGGATATGCTGGTTCCGCATCTTGACGCCCTGCTCCGCAAGGTCGAGGCCGCCGGCTGGGACCGCGGGCAGGCCGCCTCGGCGCTCATGTATCTCGCCGCGATGCGGCTGAAGCCGGCCTGACGACGGCCCGAACGGCTTTCCGGCGCCGCCGCGATTGAAACTTGTTGGTAATCACGGAAGTGCTATCGTTAGTCGGGGCTAATGCATCGGCGTGCCGACGCAGCGATTTTGGGTGGGCTGAAATTTGCGTACAAGCGTCAGGTTTGGGGCGACATCTCATGGCGAGCGGTCGGCGCCGCTGGAGTGCAGCGGCTGCGGTGGCGCTGGCCAGGTCTTCGAATGCCCGCGCTGGACGAGTTCCAACGGCCATTGCTGCCCCGCCGGCACGCACCGGCGCGGCTGCCCCGGCCTCAGCGCGGCATGCTCCGAATGTGACGGCGACCACGCTGCCGCCGCCGATACCATGCGGCCCTCGGCCTGATACAGGCCTATCGCAGCCCAGGCCGTGTCGTCTGGTGGAACCGGCGGCGCCAATCTGTGTTATGTCGTGTTGATCGCGGGCGCCGAAGACTGCGCGTCCCCGACAACAGAAAGCGAGGCCTGAGATGGCTGACGACAAGTCGAAGACGAAACAGGACCGCAAGCAGGTCTCGAGTGAAGAGCCCTACGAGGTTGCCGCCTTTGCCCGCAAATACGGCATCCCGCCAAGCGAGGCACAGACCATCATCAAGCGCTACGGCCCCTCGCGCAAGAAGCTCGACGCCCATATGGCGGCCCGCGGCTAGCCGAAACCATTTCGCCTGGGCGGCGTTGAAGATGCTGCGGGCCGCGTCAACCGGGCCTGGTGGTACGGTGAACAGGATGTCTTTTTCCCGGTTTCTCATCCTGGCCAACGAAACGGCAGACGAGCATCTGTCCCACCCGGCCGGCAGCGCCACGCATTGAGGGAGGTCGCCATGTCCGACACCATACGCAGGACCGGCAGCTGCCTGTGCGGCGGCGTGCAGTTCGAGGTTCACGGCCCGCCATTGCGCGTTGGCCTGTGCCACTGCAAGGATTGCCGCAAGGCCGGCGGTTCGGTCTATTCGGCCTTTGCCATCTGGCCGCGCGAGGCCTTCGAGACCACCGGCCTCGTCAGCTCCTATGGCACGCGGAGCTTTTGCCCGACATGCGGCGGCCGCGTCGCCTGGGTCGACGACAATGAGGCCGAGGTGGCGATCGGCAGCCTCGACATCGCGCCGACCGATCTCGTGCCCGAATATGAATTGTGGACCTCCAGGCGCGAGACCTGGCTGCACGCTCTGCCCGGCACCGAACAGTTCGAGCATGACCGCCCAGCGCAGCACAGCGCCGAAGCGCCGACGCCGAGATCGCTGTCGGACATCGACGCCGAGATTTGATCTCCTGGGAAGGGAACCCTGTCCTGCCGCCGACGTTACCGATCGCCTCTCACGCATGTCGCCAGCGACACTTGCGGCAATCATGGAGACGACCGTTGAACGACAAGATGTTTCCCCGCCCCATCAGGCTGAAATTCGCGCCTGAGCGCGAGCGCATCATCCGCAGCGCCTGGGAAGGGCTGGAATGCCTCGGCGACTGGCCGTCTGGCCAGGGACGGCGCTACCGGGCGGCGTTGCGCAGTTGCCGCGATGCGCTGGATGGCTGGACGCCGGCGGAAAAAGCGATGCGGGCGATGATCGACGCCGCGCGCGAAGCAAAACTCCTCCAGTAGTTGGAAAACAGGACATGTCCGAGCTCATTTTGCCCACACCGATGCGGATCAAGCCGCATGGGTCGGACACGATCCGCGACGTCGCCACGCTCAAGGATGCCAGCGAAATCCTGATCGACTGGCCGCAGGCCAAACGCGGCCCGTTCTACCAGGCGGCGCGCGAGAAGGTCGAAGCCGCATTGGAAACCGGGACAGGCGCCGCCGAGGCGCAGGAAGCGTTCGCAGCGCTCTGCAGCCATGCCGGCGTGCTGGTGCGGTAGGTGTCAAAGGAAGCAGACGGGGCGTCGTGCCTCGCCTGCTTTGTCATTTCGTTGGAAGCTCGCCCTGGACAATCGGCTGAGAGGTTTCGAAGCCAAAACTCTTCGGCGCCAGAAGAATCAAGGCAATCACGATGGCTATCGAGGCAAGCAACGTGGCCGTGGTCGCAATATCTCTCACGATAATCTCTCCGAATTCCAAGTCGTGAGAGAAACGCTCCTGAGATAACGAGGTTCCATTAGCTTGCGCGATAATACCAGCCAGCGGCGTTTATTGCTTCGGCGGCTGGGGCGGCACTTCACCCGGCTTGATCACCGGCGTCTTGCCTTCCTCGGGGGCCGGCGCCGCCATGCCCTGGTCGCCCGTCGGGGGCGGTTTCAGCACGCCGCCGCAATCGTTGAGCTTCGCGGTCAAATTGCCGTCATCGGCCTGCTGTCCAGGCTGCTGTTTTGCCCCTTGCTCGGTCTGAGCCCTGCATTTGTCGGCCTGTGCCTGGCTGTCGTTCTGCTGCTGGGCCGCGGCCGGCACTGCCAGCGCCAGCATGAGGCCGATTGGCATGATGGCGAGAATTCTCATCACTGCCTCCTTCTTTCTTGCACGGTCGCCCGCGGCGACCTTCCCTTCACAGGGACAACGTCTGTCGACGAAAAAGGTTGGCCGCCTCGCCGGGCGGCATTGCAACCAAACCCGTTTGCCGCCGTTGCGCGTGCCGGAGGCGATCATGTTCGAGGGTTTCCAAGGCGCGGAAATCGACACCGGCGATGCCAACATATTCTGCCTGCGCGCCGGCGGCGGGCCACCGCTGCTGTTGCTGCACGGCTTTCCGCAAACGCATCTGATGTGGCGCGACATCGCCCCCGCTCTGGCCAGCCGGTTCAGCGTCGTCTGCGCCGACCTGCGCGGCTATGGCCGCAGTTCGTGTCCGGCATCCACTCCCGACCACGCCCCCTATGCCAAGCGCACCATGGCCGCCGATATGATGAGGCTGATGGAGAAGCTGGGTTTCAGCAGCTTCATGGTCGCCGGCCATGATCGCGGAGGGCGTGTCGCCTACCGCATGGCGCTCGATCATCGGGGCAGCATCGACAGGCTCGCCGTTCTCGACATCGTGCCGACCGCCGATGCCTGGGACCGGGCCGACGCCAGGCTGGCGCTGGGTTATTGGCCATGGTCGCTGCTGGCGCAGCCCGAGCCGTTGCCGGAAAAGATCCTGTCCAGCGCCGCCGAGGCGATCGTCGACAATGCGCTCAACGGCTGGGGCTCGTCGTCATCGGCGTTTCCAGCCGAAGTGCGTCAGGCCTATGTCGAGGCCTTGCGCGCGCCTGCCCACGCCCATGCCATCTGCGAGGAATATCGGGCGGCAGCCACGCTCGATCGCGAGCACGACCATGCCGACAAGGCAGCCGGCCGGCGCATTCGCTGCCCGCTGCTGGCGCTATGGAGCGGTCAGGGCGCGTTGGCGCAATGGTATGCCGGCGAAGGCGGGCCGCTGGCGCTGTGGCGCGGCTGGGCCGACGATGTGCGCGGCCAGGCGATGCCGGGCGGGCACTTCTTTCCCAAGGAGAACCCGGCGCGCACGGCCGATCTGCTGGCCGGCTTCTTCGGTGAAACCAGTCACGGCATCTCTCGGCGAACGGGATTACCTTCGCCCTCCCTTTGATCGGGCCGAGGCCCCCTCCTTCTCCGCCTTTGCCTGACTGCCTTCATCACCGGCGGCAAGGCCGGGCCCGCGTTCGAACCGGCGCAGAAAGCCGGCAACTATCAGCACGATCAGCGTGCCGAACCCGGCCACTTGCCAAAGACCCAGTCCGCAGGCGACGCCGATCGCGCCCGCCAGCCACATGCCGGCGCCGGTCGTCAGCCCATGCACCTCGCCGCGCGAAAACATGATCGAGCCGGCGGCGAGGAAAGCGACGCCGGCGGTCACCGCCTCGACCACCCGGATCGGATCGACCTTGACCGATTCCCCCGCGAACATCGGCGCGTGCACGATCTCGACCGTCAGGATGCCGAAGGTGGCGGCGGCGACGCAGACGAGGATATGCGTGCGAAGTCCGGCCGGGCGATTGCGCCATTCGCGTTCGAAACCGATGACCGCGCCATAGAGGGTGGCCAGCAACAGCCGCGCCGCGATGACCGGAAACGAGGTGTAGGTGGAATGGCCGAATTCCTCGACGAGCTGTTCCATGATGTCCCCTCCAAAAGCTTGACGCCACAACGCGGCCACCGGGTCGCGGTTCCTGAATCCACGGCCAGGTGCGGCAAGGATGCGGCCGCTTTTGAATACGCATCTGCCAAAGGGAGGTTGATGGAGCCAATCCTCAAGGCCTCAGGACGTTTCGGTTTCGGGCACGTCGGCGCCGAGCTGCGGAACGATGATCGAAGCCAGCGGCGCCGTCAGGGACCATTTGAGATGGCCCGGGCTGCGATCCAGCACCGCCAAGCCGTTCAGCGATTGCGGCGCGACCCGTTGCAGGACGACGGTGCCGAAACCCTTGCGCGTGCTTTCGTCCCGCCGCTCTCCCTCGCGCACCGGCATCGTCTCGTCCCAAACCAGATGAATTTCCCGCTTGTCAGAAACGCCTTCGACGATCCGCCAGGTGATCTCGAGCCGCCCGGCCTCGCTCGCCAGCGCGCCATATTTTGATGAGTTGGTGCCGAGCTCATGAAATGCCATGCCGAGATTCTGCACGGCGTTCGGCTGCAGGGTCAAAAGCGGCCCGGAGAGCGATACCCGCGCCTCGTGGCCGAACGGCTTGAGCTGCTCCTGGGCGAGGTCGAAGAGGCTGGCGCCGGCCCATTCCGAGTTCACCAGCAGATCGTGCGACCGCGACAGCGCCATGATGCGGGAGCGGATCAACTCCTCGAATTCACGCGGATCGGTCGAGCGTTTGCTGGTCTCCCTGATCATCGAGAGGATCACCGCGAACTGGTTCTTGACGCGATGGTTCACCTCGCGGAGCAAAAGCCTGATCCGGCGCTCGCTCTCCTTGCTGGCGGTGATGTCGCGGGCGATCTTCGAGGCGCCGATGATCTCGCCGGACGCGTTCCTGATCGGCGAAATGGTCAGCGACACGGCGATGAGGCCGCCATCCTTGCGCCGGCGGATCGTCTCGTAGCTGGCCAGCAGCTCGCCCCTGCGAACCCGGCTGATGATGTCGGTCTCTTCATCCTTGAGATGATCGGGGATGAGCATGAGCACGGAGCGGCCGACGGCCTCTTCGGCGGTGTAGCCGAACATGCGTTGCGCCGCCGCGTTCCAACTGGTGATGATGCTGTTCAGATCCTTGCTGACGATAGCGTCGAAGGACGAATCGACAATCGCCGCCAGCCGCGCATCGGCGGTGATGGCGATCAAGGCATCACGGCCCGCCAAATCTGTCACTGTCGACCCCTTCTCCCTCATGCGCGGATCGCGCGCATGGCCACCAATGCGCCGCGGTGCGTTTTGGTTGCAATCGCCTCCAACATTCCTCCCAGGAACAGTCCGGGCAGTTCATGTCCGGAACCTTGCGCGCCTGCGCGAGTTGCACCCGACACCCCCATGGACGGCTCAATAAGGAGGCACACAATGAGCGACGGCAACAGCGATCTCGACCGGGTCTGGAAACTGATGGACAGGATCGGCTTCTGTATGCTCGCCACTCGCGAAGGCGATGACATCCGCTCGCGACCGATGGCGGCGCATGTGGTGCGCGACGAAAACGCCGTCTACTTCCTCACCGATGTCGACAGTCACAAGGATGACGAGATCGAAGCCGAGCCCAATGTCGGTCTCGCCTTCGCCGATTCAGGCGGCCAGAAATATGTTTCCGTCAGCGGTCTGGCGGCGGTTTCGAACGACCGCGCCAAGATCAGGGAGTTGTGGTCGACCCCGGCCAAGGCCTGGTGGGACAGTGCCGATGATCCTTCGATCCGCGTGCTTAAGGTGACGCCGAAGGACGCCCAGTATTGGGACAGCCCCGGCACCGTGGTCAGCTATGTGAAGATGCTGGCCGCAACGGTCAGCGACAGCCGCCCGGAAATCGGTGACACCGGTAAGGTCAGGATGTAGCCGGACGGCGTTGAAAATCACGACATCAGTCAGATGTACGAATGCCGGCGGGTCGCATTTGACATATTGCTGGCGGCATACCGGCGCGGATCAGTCTGGCTTGGGAGGGTCAGGGGCATTCGGCACTGGATCGGCGTCAGTATCCCTTTGCGGACAGTCCTCATAGCTGTGGTCGCGCCCGCCGCAGAAAGAACAGCACATGGCCTCGCGGTCCCCGTTTCCGGGCCGCCATTGCGGGGTCTCGTAGGGCTTCCTCCCATCCATCCCCAGCAATGCGCGACGAACCATTTGGTTGCGCCGCCACAGACGGCCAGCCGGCGGTTGCGGAACCACCCGCCGGGATGCGAGTTTCGGCCGATACTTCCATTCGAGGGAATAGCCATGCCGATGCACCGAATTGCCTTGATGACGGCAGCGATCCTGCTGGCCGCGACCGGCCTTGCCGAAGCCAGGCCCGACACCCGCACGATGAGTTGCGACCAACTCCGGCAACTGCTCCAAAGCCATCATGCCGTGGTGCTGACCACCGGACCCAACACCTATGACCGCTATGTCAGGCAGTTCGGCAACGAATGCGACTGGCCGGAGGTGCCGATGTCGGCCTGTGTCCCGACCCGCGACGGCAGCTGCCCGGTCTACCGCTGCGAGGAACCTGTCACCAACTTTCCGGACTGACACCGCGCTTCCAATCGGCTTTGCCGCCCCCGTGCGTTGATCCCGGCGCGCGAACCGGCTAGGGGTGGGGCGCAACGTGCATTTTCCCGCTTCGTCTAATGGTAGGACAGCGCCCTTTGAAGGCGTGAATCGAGGTTCGAGCCCTTGAGCGGGAACCAGCAACCAAGCGTTCGGCTGTTCAAAAGCTGCGCGCAGGGCTGGCCAGCCGGCATCAGCGTATTAGCGAACGCTTGTATTTCGCCCCAAGCAGGATCATCATCCGGACCGTCAGTGGCTTCAAGGGGTGCAGCGCCATGGAACTGAGTTGCTTTGACGGGGGCGTCCTTGCATCGACGATGTCCCTGAACGTCACGGCGGTTTTCATAATATTGGCCGCATTTGCCGCATTTCGGCTGGTTGCAATGTCAGGCGAAGGTTCTGTCGACCAACTCCAGACGGCGTAGCCCGCGGAGAACCTTCCGTGCAGGAGAAGGCATATGGCCGTCCGAAAGGTGATAGCCGTGAAGGACTGGTCTTGCGGCATGAGCGACGAGCTCGGCCGCGTCGTCCTGACCATCAACCCGACCGAGGGTGAGCCCATCCTGGTTTTGATGACAATCTTCCAGGCGGCAAGGATAGCCGGGGAATTGCGGGCTCCGGAACTCGTCTCCATACCTCGGTGACGCAACGCCCCTGGGCAAATCGGATCAAGCTCGCCGGGGCAGCCCCAACGCCCTCCCCAGCGAGCTGTTGCTCCGTTACGATGAACGATGGAGCAATTACTGCTTTACGAATCCGGGCGCCGTTAAGTTGCATCCGGCTCCTGAAACCATTTCGCGGACCCTGCGTTGACCACCGGGCCGACACAGGAGACATCTCATGACCGTCAACTGCCGCTTATCGATCGACAACCGGCCGGAGGCCACGGACGCCGTTTTCCAGGCGGTTCCCCGGATCGGCGAAAGTGTTGCGCTGTCGATCGACGGAACCACGCAGGATCTGCGGGTATCGCGCGTCGTGCACGTCACCAATGGCAGCCTGGAAGGTGCCGCGATAATCGTCGAAGTGACGACCAATATCCTCTGAACCGAGAGTCTCGTCCCGGTACGCCAGCCGGCGCCGCGTCGCGGCAACCGCCGACCGGCCTGCGGGACCAGGGCGGCTCAGGCACGGTGAACCGCCCTACTCCTTGCCGCCGTCGGAAATGCCGTTGCCGCCGGCGGTTGGCAGGATGCCGAAGTCTTGCGACTTCGTCCCTTGCTCCGCCGTCAGGAAGCCATCCGAGGCAAGACCGCGCCGCAGCAATTCCCTCACGGCGGCCGAACGGCTCGGCATGCGCTTGTCGAAGCGCCAGTTTTCCAGCGCCGCCAGTTCGTCTGACGTCAGCATGATCTGCAACCGTTCCGGGCGTTCCAGTTCAGTCATCGCGCTTCCCTCGCTCAGCACCACAAATACGTAGAATGAGTATTCAACTCACTTACCGCATAATTAGGAAGCCGCTCCTAGCGCGTCAAGACCTCGCGATGGGTGAACTGCTTCTCATGCTCAAGATGAGTCTCATGGGTATTCGGCGTAAGGCGCACACTTGCATAACTATTGTAACTACCTGATTTGTTTAGATATTTTTTAATTCGTGACTTGCCAAGACGAAGCCTCTGCCGCATTGTGCAACCTCAACGAAAACCGGTCCCCTTGGGAGGTTTCGATGCGGTATGATTACTCGGCGCGACTACGCGATGACGTCCGTTCAGCAGTCCAGGTCGCCTTCAGGAAGACCGGCATCGTCAGCATCACGGCGGTGGCGGAGCATGTAAGGGTCAGGAATCTGGCCGAAAACGTCGCCCTCGAGGACGTCGAATACCTTGTCTTCCAGGCAGCCCAGCTGATTGGCGCGGCAATTGAATTCGACGGGCTCACCAATTTCGACGGCGTAGCTGGTCTGTTCGTGGATGGCCTCGGTGGCGACGATGGTGAGCGCGTCAACGCCCAACTCGACAGACCTGGTGAGGCCACCCTGCAGTAAGGCAATTCCGGCTGAACGCGCATTTGTCCCGTGCCAGTCAAGGCGGCCTCCTCAAAGGGCCGCCCTGCTGTTTCCGTACCTTGGTGATGACCAGAGCAGTTCCTCAGGCGGAGCCGGCGATTTGTGAGGCGAAGTCGCGATAGGGACGCAACGGGCGGCCGAGAAGCGCGGTCAGGCGCTCGACGTCGCCGGCCTCGGGCAGCATGCCGTCGGTCAGGAACCGTTCGCCCATCAAGCGCATATCGTACGCCATCCAGGCAGGCAGGAACTGCTTGAGATTCTGCTCGAAACCTTCGGTGTTGTCGCCGCCGTAGCTGATCGGGCGGGCGAGCACGTCGGACCAGATGGCCGCGATATCCGTTCCCGTCAGTGTCTGCGGACCGACGAGATTGATCCGCTCGAGCGCAAGCGGCTCTGCGGACCGTTCGCGACGCAGCAACTCGAGAGCGGCGATCTCGGCGATATCACGCACATCGATCATGGCGAGACCCTTGACGCCGATCGGCATCGTGTAGGTGCCGTAGCCGGTGATCACGTCTTCGATCATCAGGTCGTTCTGGATGAAATAGGCCGGACGCAGGATCGTAGCCTTGAAGCCCATCTGCTCGATCATTCGCTCGACGCCGAACTTGCCGGCGAAATGCGGCACGTTCACATAGACGTCGGCATGGATCACCGAGAGATAGACAATCCGCTCGATGCCCGCCGATCGGGCGACGTTCAAGGCGACCAAAGCCTGGGTGAATTCGTCCGGCACCACCGCGTTCAAGAGGAACAGGGTGGAAACACCGGACATGGCTTTGCGCAGCGAATCGACATCGAGGAAGTCGCCTTGCGCGACCGATACGCCCGCCGGGAAGCTGGCTTTCGACGGGTCGCGGACGAGAGCACGGACGTCGGCGCCGCGCTTGACGAGGTGCTCGACGACTTGGCGGCCAACATTGCCTGTGGCGCCGGTAACGAGGATGGTCATGGAATTTCTCCTGTTGGGTTGCTTGACAGGCCCAATATGTGTGGCTCACAAACATTCAAATAGGCGAAAATTTTAGACGTACCGTCTCACTGGTGGAACACTCATGGATCTTCTGGCCCTGACCGATTTCAACCTCGTTGCCCGCCATGGCGGTTTCGGCAAAGCGGCAAGGGCCACCGGCCGGCCCAAGGCAACGCTGTCCCGGCGGGTTGGAGACTTGGAGAGCAGCCTTGACCTGCGCCTGTTTGAACGGGGTGCGCGTAACCTGAAGCTCACCGAGGAAGGACGGGCGCTTTTCGAGCGGACGGGGGCGTTGCTTGCCGAACTGGACGAGACGGCCGCGGCGATCGCCTCGGGCGGTCAAAGACCCAAGGGCAGATTGCGTATCAGCGCGCCCCTGCTTTTTTCTCAGACCGCGATGGGGAGGATCGCCGCGGGATTTGCCCTCAAATTTCCGGAGGTGAGGCTGGAGGTCACGACGGAGGACCGGGCTGTGGACATGATCGAGGAAGGCTACGACCTGGTAATCCGGGTCAACCCGGATCCCGACGAAAGCCTGGTCGGACGGGCGTTTCTCCGCGACCGGCTGGTCGTCGTGGCGAGCCCTGACCTTCCTCGCACCGGTGGTCCGGCCCCTGGCGTTGCGCGCGGGACAGGCGAACGGCAAATATGGCACGTGAAGACAGAGGCTGGCCGGTCGGCGATAAAAATCGAGCCGGTCCTCGCTTTGGGAACGCTCATTATGGTGCGCGATGCGGTGCGAGCGGGGGTCGGGGCAGCACGTCTTCCCATTTCGTTGGTGGCCCACGATTTGGCTGACGGCACACTGGTGAATTGGGGAGACATTGACGGCCCTGAGATCGCTCTGTGGACGCTCTACCCGTCCCGGCGGCTGCTCAGCCCGCGCGTGTCGGCTTTCCTGGACTTTCTGAAACAGGCCTTCCCGAACGGGACGCCGGACGAACTGGCCGCCTATATCGGCAGGTGATGCCCGGCCGCTTTCAGCGCACTGGGAGCCTGGGCAGCGTCACGTCACCTGCCAGCCTGCTTGGCAGAACATGCCGCGACCTCCGATCCACTCCTCGACAGAACCCGGCAAACAGGCCGATCGCGCCGGCAGGCGCCGTTTCGCGAACGATTGTTTTCGGTGTGGAACAAACTGGGTGCATAGAGGTTTTGGCCTCGCCGCACTCAGGAGGACGTGGTGAAGGCTCTGCGCAGTCTCCTTGCCGAACTGTCATCCAACTGGCTCAGGCGCCGCAAGGCGCAAGCGTCCAACACCGCTGGGAATGCCAAAGCCACGCCCAGCGTTGCGCCGCAGGCGTCAAACCAGCGTGCCGCTCATAGGCCCAAGCCTCCGTCCACCCGCGATGTCGCCTCCAACATGTGAGCGAGCTGCAAAGGCCATCATGATGCTGAATCGCCTGACTACGGATCCACTTCTCCGCCTTTTCATCGGTATAATTGCCGGCACATTGGTTGGAGGCGGTGTCGGCGAAGTGGTCGGCAACCATATCACAGCCGATCTCCTTGTCGGCGCATCCGTGGGCGCTTTTGTCGGCGCCGCGATTGCCGGAGTGATCCTGGCCGTCGAAGAATAGCGCCGCCGCATGGTGAGCAGCCATGGGGCGGCCGCGTCGTCTTCAAGCCATCGACATGCGGCCGAACACCCTGTGGGAATTGAGCGATCGGCTGCTATAATTCCTGGACCTTCCCGGAGAACGCCTGCCATGACCCTGAAAACACGCAAGCTCGGCAGCCAGGGGCTGCAGGTCTCGGCCATCGGCCTCGGCTGCATGGGCATGAGCCAGTCCTACGGCCCGGCCGACGAGGCCGAATCCATCGCCACGCTGCACCGCGCCATCGAACTCGGCTGCACCTTCCTCGACACCGCCGAGGTCTATGGCCCGTATACCAACGAGGCATTGCTCGGCCGGGCGTTGAAGGGCAAGCGCGGCCAGGTGACGATCGCCACCAAATTCGGCTTCCGCATCGAAAACGGCAAGCAGGCTGGAACCGACAGCCGGCCCGAGCATATTCGTGAGGTCGTGGAAGCCTCGCTCGGCCGCCTCGGAACCGACCATATCGACCTGCTCTACCAGCACCGCGTCGACCCGGCGGTGCCGATGGAGGATGTCGCGGGCGCCGTCGGCGAACTCGTCGCGCAAGGCAAGGTGCGCTTCTTCGGCCTGTCGGAGGCCGGCGCGGCCAACATCCGCCGGGCGCATGCCGCGCACCCGGTGTCAGCGGTGCAGAGCGAGTATTCGCTGTGGGAGCGCAATCTGGAGCCGGAGATCATCCCGCTGCTTGGCGAACTCGGCATCGGCCTGGTGCCGTTCTCGCCGCTCGGCCGAGGTTTTCTCACCGGCCAGGTCAAGCGCGCGGAAGACTATCCCGACGGCGATTATCGCCGCAACGACCCGCGCTACCAGGGCGAAAACTACGGCGCCAATGTCGAGGCGGCCGCCAAGGTGAGCGACATCGCCGCTGCCCGCGGCGTCAAGCCCGGCCAGGTCGCGCTGGCATGGCTGCTGGCGAAGGGCGACGGCTTTGGCATCGACATCGTGCCGATCCCCGGCACCAAGCGCACAAAATACTTGGGAGAGAACGTCGCCGCCGCCGCGATCAAACTCGATGCCGCCGAGATGGCCGCGCTCGACGAAGCGCTTGCGCCGGGGAAAATCTCCGGCCCGCGCTACACCGAGCGGGGCATGGCGATGGTCGACCGGTAGGGGGCGCCGCCCGTCTCGCTCTGAGGGCAATGCTCTCGCTCAACTCTTCGGCGGCAGCTGATGTCAAATCGGCTGTCGGCTCGGCTTTATCAGCCAATGTTTCAGCTGGCCGGTGGAGCGTTGATCGCAAATTGCGCGGCGAAAGCCCTGATGTAAGCAGGCCGAGCTTCACCGCGCGCTACATATGCAGCAAGGTTTTGATATTCGTCCAAAATGCCCGACATTCTTAGTCGCAGCAGCACCGATACCATCAACAGATCGCCCGCGCTGAATGCATCGTCGAGCCACTCGGCGGCGTCCAGACGAGCCGAGAGCCTGTCGAGACAGGCGCGAACACGATCCTTCACCAATGGCAAACGCTCCTCGCTCCAGGGCTTGTCAGCTTCGAATATCTTTGCCGTCGTTAATTCGAGGATCGGCGGCTCGACTGTGTTAAGTGCGGCAAACATCCACGTGATCGCACGCGCGCGGGCATCGCGATCGCCGGGCAGCAGGCCCGCGTGCTGCTCGGCAAGGTGAAGGATGATCGAGCCGGTCTCGAACAGTGAGAGAGAACCCTCCTCGTAGGTGGGGATCTGGCCGAAGGGATGGAGGGCCAGATGGTCCGGCGCCTTCATCTGCGCGAAGGAAACAAACCGAACCTCATAAGGCAGCCCTACCTCTTCGAGCGCCCAGCGAACGCGCGTATCGCGCGCCAGTCCCTTGCCGCGATCGGGCGATCGCTCAAATGCCGTGATGGTGATTGTCATCGCATCGTTCCTGATTGGGCGAATTCTTCGGCTCCCTATCGTGAAGACGAATGGGCCTCCCGGAAATCGACATCGGTGTGAACTATTTTCCGCAATTCGTGCCTGGCTTGTCGACCCCGACATTGCCGAAAAAGGCAAAGGCAGGGCCTAATCCGCCGCTGCCGCCGTAACCTTCTTGGACGCGGCCCGCTGTCGCCGCATGCGCCGTTTGGCGACGAGCTTGAGAGCGACCGGCGGCTCGTTTGAGAGCGCGCCCAGCACGGCGTCGACCATGCCATGCGCCACGAAATCCGCGTTCAAGTCACGGGCCAGTTTGTCGGCCGTCTCCTTGTCCTCGCTGCCGGTCTCCGACCAGAACACGATTCCCACCCGAAGTGCGGCCTTGGCACGCTTCAGCCGGCGAACCAGAAAACGGGCGTGCTTGACGGAATCCCGGTTCAGGAATCCGACCACGACAGTGTCGACGGTTTCGAGCTCAAGGCGGCGAATGCTGGCGGGCTCCATATCCGCAAAGCCGGCTTTCGATACCGTCGCGCCCTGGACCTCCAGCACCTGCGCCAGCATCGCGGCGGCGGCGTCGTCGAGCTCGCCACGCCCACCGGCGCAAAGCACGGACATATCCGTTCCATCGGGCAGGTCGGTCTCGTCTTCCCCGTTGGGATCGCCATCGTCGCTCGCCTCTGCGGCCTCGGGCGGCGCCTCCTCCTCGCCTGCCTCCTCCTGCGCGCTGTCGTCGAGATTGGCCACCAGCACCAGGGCACTGGCCGCCACCTGCCGCCTTTGCAAATCGCCCATGACGCCGCGCACACGGTCTTGTTCGCCCAGCAAAAGCGCCGGAATGGCAACCTTGTCGTAGAATTCGACCAGATATTTCTCCTCCAGCATCTCCTCGGCATGGTCGGTGGCTTCTTCCGGATCGCCGGCCAGAAGCCGCTGGTACAGGCGCGCATGGGGTTCGAGCACGGGCTCGTTGCCGAACAGCACGTCGAGGAATTCAAACTGCGGCACGTGTCTGCCCAGCACCACCAGGCAGACGGTGAGCGGTGTCGACAGGATCAGCCCGAGCGGCCCCCAGAGCCACGTCCAGAAAATCGCCGCGACGATGATCGCCAGCGGCGACAGTCCTGTCCGCGAACCGTAGAGCCAGGGTTCGATGATATTGCCGGTGATCAGCTCCATCACTACGAACAGGGCGGCGGTCCACAGCACGAGCGACCAGCCCGGCGCAACGGCCAGCGCCAGGAACAGCGGCAAAAGCATGCCGATGATCGGGCCGATATAGGGAACGAAACGCAGCGCCAGCGCCAGCAGCCCCCACAGCAGCGCATTGGGAATACCGAGGGCCCAGAGCCCGATCGCAATCGGTACGGCGTAGACGATGTTGACGACCAATTGCATCAAGAGATAGCGGCCCACCCGCTTGGCGGCATCCTGAAGCGCCTCGGTGGTGCGGTGGAGGTCGCCGTAGCCGACAAGCCGGATGAAGCGGTCGCGCAGATCCTCCCGCTCGAGCAGCATGAAGATGACGACGACGATGATCAGTCCGGCCGACCCAAGCGGGCTGATCAGCGGCCCGACGATATTCTGCAGGACCTGGAGCGGCCTTTCTCGGGCGACGATCTCGACAGGCACCGGCTCACGCGCAGGCTTTTCCGGTGCGGCAGCCGGCAGCGTGGCGTCCTGCCTGTCGATCTCCTGGCCGACACGCTCGACCACCTGGCTCAATCTGGCAAGTATCCCGCCCCCGACCCCGGTTTCCTTGAGCGAGCGGATCTTGGTCAGGATGTTGGTCTGGTAGACCGGGATGTTCTGCGCCAGTTCGCTGACCTGCGTGGCGACGATGAAGGAGAACAGGCCAAGCGCCGCGAAAGCGCCGAGCACGCTGGCAATGACGGCGGCAATCCGGGGAATGCCGATTTTTTTAAGAGCTGAGACAAGCGGCGCCAATGCGAAGGTCAGCAGCAGCGCGATCGCGATCGGCAGGAAAACCTCGCGCCCGAAATACAGTGCGGCCACCGTCGTGACGATGGCCGCCACATTGGGCAAAGAGGTTCGCGGATGGGGCGCGGCTGCTGAAAGTGCGTCCCCTAGCCCGTCAGCCGGAGACGCCGTGCCGTTTCGACGATTGGCCACGTGATGCCTCCCCTGCCAAATGCCATGATCGGGCATATAGAGCGGACGTGCAACTTTAGCCAACGATGAAATACGCCTCGCTCACAGGCAATGATCCGGGCCGCATCGGCCGCTCTCGACCGATCGGATCAGCGCGCCGCATGCCTGGCCAGCGCGTGCTCGATCAGCACGTCAATGGTCTGGCTGTAGCCGATGCCTGACGCCGCCAGCGCCTTGGCATACATCGAGATGTCGGTGAAGCCGGGAATGGTGTTGACCTCGTTGACGAGCAGGCTGCCATCGGCGCGCAGGAAGAAATCGACGCGCGCCATGGCTTCGCAGCCGAGCGCCTGAAAAGCCTGACGCGCCATCTCCCTCGCTTTGTCGGCCACAGTGGCCGGGACATCAGCGGGCACCTTGACCAGCGCGCCGTCGGCATCGAGATATTTGGCCTCATAGGTGTAGAAGCCGTGCTTGCCGGCCGGAATGATCTCGCCGGGCAGCGACACCGTCAGCGACCCGTCGGCGCGCTCCAGCACCGAGAACTCGATCTCGCGCCCCTCGACGAATTCCTCGATCAACACTTTGCCGTCGTAGCGGAAAGCCGTGTCGATGGCCTGCTCGAAGCCATCCCTGTCATTCACCTTGCTGACCCCGAAGGACGAGCCCTGGCGCGCCGGCTTGGCGAAGAACGGCAGGCCGAGCATCCCGGCAATCTCCTGGAAGGAATGCTTGCCGTTTCGATGCACGGTGACGGAGCGGGCAACCGCCAATCCCGCCTCGCGCATCAGCCGCTTGGCGACATCCTTGTCCATGGCCGCGGCCGACGCGAGGATGCCGCAGCCGACATAGGCTACATCGGCGACCTCGGCATAGCCCTGCACCGAGCCGTCCTCGCCGAACGGCCCGTGCAGCACCGGGAACACGACGTCGATGGGGGGCAGGTCAGGCTGCGTACCATCCCGCGAGACGGCGACCAGCCGGCCCTTGCCGCCGGGCAGCAGCGCGACCTCGGCACCATCTTCGGATGCCGGCGCCCCTGCCGCGTCATCAAGTTGTTGCAGCAGCCATCTGCCGCTTTTGGTAATGGCGATCGGCACGATGTCGTAGCGCGTCCGGTCGATCGCCTTCAGCACATTGGCGGCCGACAGGCGCGACACGTCATGCTCGGCCGAACGCCCGCCATAGAGGATGGCCACTCTTGTCTTACCGGTCATCGAAATCCCTCGACTGTCAAAAAAAATCAAATGGCGACGGCAATGCCGCGATTGGCGAAGAAGCGGTCGAAATCGGCCGGCGCCAACACTGCGTCTGCCTGTGTGGCGGGGTCATGGCCGGACGGGTTGTGGAAGCGGAAACCCTGATTGGATGCCGCCGTGACCAGCACCAGATGACCGCCCTTCGAGGGCGGCTCGCGCTCGGGCCAGCGGATCGAACTGCTGACCGACGCGATGAAGAAGCGCGTCCGCTGCATGATCGCCGGAATCTCGGCCGTCGCGACATTGGTCACCACCTCGGCCCGGAGTCCAAAAACCTCTTTCACGAAGCTGACGAAGGGCGCGTAGATCAGCCCCTTGATCGATCCCCCGTTGACGACATAGCCGCCATATAAGGTGCAGCGCCTGGCAAGCTCGATCGTCGGCACGATCTCGCCGCGGCTTGCCAGGATCATCTTCAGGCACGCCATGCCGCAGATATTGGCCGCCCAGACCGCATATTCATCGAGTGTTTCCGCGCCCGATCCCCGCCACAGCGGATCGCGCCTGAGGGCAACATCCGCGCCGTCGGCGAGCACGTCCAGCGTCAGGTCGGGCGTCTCCCACTGGCTGAAAAACGGCACGGTTTCAGGCAGTGGACTCATACGGGCTCCTCGGCGGCTGGCTCCATCTCGTATACGAGGATACGAGATGGATGAAAAGCCGCTTAGGCCCGTTTAGGTGTGGGGAGCCGTGCGCCGCCGCCTACTCGGCCTTCGTCCAACCGAAAACCAGCCAAGCATATTTCGATTTTTCGTCGGGTTCGACAGTGTAGGTCATCTGCATGTCGCCGTCCTTGGCGTAGATATCCAGCCTGGGCGCGGTCTCCAGCTTGAGCCACGCCGAACTGTTGCTGAAGGACCAGGTTCCGCACCAGACGCAAGGCCCCGCCGTCGGATCACCCGGCTGATGAAAATTGTAGCGGCCGTCCGCCGTGATCTCCAGATAGTCAAACGCGCCGTAAAACGCGGTCACCGTCTGCTGGAATTCATTGGCGGCCGCTTCCTGTTCCGGTGTCGGCGCATCCTTCATATCGCGCGGCGGCCGGATGGCTCCGCCGTTCAGTTTCCATTTGCCGACAAAATCCTTCTGGGTCGGAAGATATTCCTCCTGCGCCTGCGCCGATGAAACATAAGCAAAAGGTGATATACTTGTGAGATCCACGGCCCCGATCGCAAATAAAAGCGTGGCGGCACAGATCGCCCTTGTTGGGTTTTGCATAAAAAATGTATCTCCAAGGGGGTAAGGGGAGTTCTATTGAGGATTTTGCAGCGCACGTTGCTTCGATGCCGATTCCCGCCCGCCATTTGCACGGTTAGCATCGTGGCCATCAATCTGGCAACGCAAGGCAGCTTCTCTCCGGCATCGCCCATGCGCCCGCGATCCCGGCCGGCTGAATATCGGCAGCTTAGAAGGTGATCTTCACCGAAGCTGCGCTGCGACTATGCGGACCATGATGGACGGCCTCGATGTTGTTGCCGTCGGGATCGAGCAGGAAGGCGGCGTAATAGCCGGGATGATAGGGCCGTTCGCCCGGCGCGCCATTGTCCGTGCCGCCAGCCGCCAGTCCGGCCTTGTAGAAGGCGTCGACCATGGCGTGGTCCCTTGCCTGGAAAGCCAGGTGATGGCGACCGGTGAGTTTTCCCTGTGCGGCCCGGCTGTCGGCAGTGGAGACAAACAGCTCGTCGGCCCAGAAAAAATCGTCGCCGCTCCCACCGATCGGAACATCGATCGCCTGCAGGACCGCCTCGTAGAAACGCCGGCTGGGCGCGAGATCCCTGACCACCAGTTGGATGTGGTCGATGAGCCGGCCGCGATGCAATTCCTGGGTTTCCATAAAGATGCCTCCTCGTGAGGTTCGAATTTAGGTTCGGACAGGGCGTCGTCAATGCGGATACTTGTTCTATCCCGCAAACAAAAAGCCCGCCGGGAGGGGATCCGGCGGGCCTTTGGAAAGCATGTCTAGCCTTCAGGGGTCTGAGGGGGATCAGACCTGGTAAGAACCTTTGTTGGCCGCGGAGGTTCCACCCGAACAAAAAATTGCCGATGGCCCGTCGAAACCGCGGAAGCGGTGGAGGCGATTTCTTCGCGAGAGCACTCACAGTTTGGAACTTTCCGCTCACAACCGGGTTGGGTGCCCCGGTGGGAGGAATTGCTATTGGATAGTTTTCAGAGGCTCGAAGCGCTGGTCGACAGCGCCGGTGTCGAGGATATCGAGGAAGCAACCGCTCTGCTGCGCCGGTTCAAGGGCAGGTCGCGCGAGGTCTCGGCAGCCATAGATGAGTTCATGCTCGATTTCATGACGTTGGTCTTCGTCGTCGAAAGCGGCGAAGAAGGTTTCGAAAAGCCGGTCCGCAAGCTCGCTCGCACCAAGCTTTCAAAGCTTGAGCGGATGGTGACTGTGATGGCGGAGGAAAAGCCGGCCTCCGGCGCCGGCCTATCCCTTCAGGATGGCGGCTAGCCTTGGAATGCCTTCGCTCACCGCGCGCCGGTCGGCGAGCGTGAAGGACAGCCGCAGCGTGTTGCGCCCGGTGCCGTCGGCATAAAAGGCGCCGCCCGGCACGAAGGCCACCCGCGCTTCTTTCACCGACCGCGCCAGAAGCTCGGTGGCGTCGGCCCCTTCCGGCAACGTTACCCAGACGAACATGCCGCCTTCCGGGCGGCTCCAGGTCACGCCTTCCGGCATATTGGATTCCAGTGCCGAGAGCAGCCCGTCGCGGCGCTCGCGATAGGCGCCGATAAGTTTTTCCACCTGGCCGTCGAAGACGGCTTCGGCGACACGATGCATCACCACCTGGTTGATCGACGGGCTGTGCAGGTCCGAGGCCTGCTTCATCAGCACCAGTTTCTCGACGATGTGGCGCGGGGCGCAAACCCAGCCGATGCGCATGCCCGGCGACAGTATCTTCGAGAACGAGCCGCAATAGAGCGTGCGCGCCTTGTCGATGCCGCCGGACCTGATGCAGTCGAGCGCCAGGATCGGCGGCACGCCGTCGCCGTCATAGCGCAGCGCGCGATAGGCGGCATCCTCGATGACGGCGATGTCGAGTTCGCCGGCAAGGCCGAGCACCGCCTCGCGCTGCTCACGGTTCAGCGTGTTGCCGGTCGGGTTGGCGAAATCCGGCACCAGATAGGCGAATTTGGCCTTGCCGCCATTTGCTGCCGCTGCCGCGCGATAGGCATCGGGCGTCATGTTGCCGCCGGCCGGGGTCAGCCGGTCGTAGCGAGGCTCATAGGCGTTGAAAGCCTGCAGCGCGCCGAGATAAGTCGGCCACGTCACCAGCGCGGTATCGCCCGGCGACAGGAACAGTTTGCCGAGATAGTCCAGCGCCTGCTGGGAGCCGGAAGTGATGAAGATATTGGCCTCGTCACAGGCGACGCCGAGCTTGCCCATCTGCCCGGCGAGCCAGCGCCGCAACGGCAGGTAGCCTTCCGAGACCTGGTACTGCAGCGCCGCACCCGCCTCGGCGCCGCCCAGCACCGAAGCATAGGCGTCACGGATCGCCTCGGCCGGGAACAACGCCGGATCGGGAATACCGCCGGCGAACGAGATGATGTCCGGCTGGTCGAGCAGCTTCAGGAGCTCGCGGATTTCGGACGCTTTCATGCGCGACGAGCGCGAAGCCAACAGATTCATAAGGGTCACGACACGCCTCCCCAAACGCTGCAATATAGGTCAACTTGGCTGACCTATATCCCCTCTTGGCCGCGAATTGAAGTGTGCCTGAACGATTTCCCGAATGCGCCAGCGCGGGCGCACTGCTCGAACGCCGCGAGCAGTTCCACAAAAAATGTGCAGCGGTTTCCGTCCGCCTAAAGGCTCTTCTTGTAGCCGAGATGGCTGCCGGTGAAGCCGAGGCTTTCGTAGAAACGGTGCGCGTCCGCCCGCCCCTTGTCGGTGGTCAGTTGGACGAGGCTGCAGCCCCGCGCCCGGCACGCGTCGATCGCCCATACGATCATCTGCCTGCCGATGCCGTCCGAGCGCCTGTGGCCGGCAACCCGAACCGCCTCGATCTGGCCGCGCCAGGCGCCTTTGCGCGAGAGCCCGGCAAGGAAAGAAATCTGCAAGGTACCGATCACTTCGGCCCCGTCGACAGTCACCGCCAGCAGCTGATTGGGATCGGCGTCGATGGCGTTGAAAGCATCGACATAGCCTTGGGCCAGCGGCATGGAAGCGTCCTCGCGGCCGGCGCCAAGCGGATCGTCGGCCAGCATGGCGATGATGTCAGGCAGGTCGGAGGCCTGCGCACGGCGGAAGGTGATCATGGTGTCGAGATATCGCGAGGCACTGGTGGCCGCAAGATTTGAATATGCTCTCCACCGGGCGCTGGTGCCGCCCCTCATCTGCCTGCCGGCATCTTCTCCCCGTATAGTGACGGGGAGAAGGACGCTGTGTCAGATGATTTCGCCAAATCGCCAGCGTCGCAGAAAAAGCGCCAACGTGGCGGCCGGCCCCTTTCTCCCCGTCACTATACGGGGAGAAATGTCCGGCAGGACAATGAGGGGCAGCGCTAACTTTGCTGGCTACAGCTCGCCCTCATACGTCAGTTGCGCCTGCGTCAGCGCCCGATCCAGCCTTTCGCCCTCGGCATATCCAGCCAGATTCTGCGGCCGCTCCATGTCAGGCAGCAGCCTCGGACACGGCTCGGCGGCGCCGACCACCATCCGCACCGGGATGACGCCGGCCCACACCGGATGCCCGTAATCCTCCTCGTCGTCGCCGACGCCCTTGGCGCGCACTTTGGCCGATGCCTCCTCGATGCGCATGCCGATCACCGTCGTCGCCTTGGCCTCCTGCACCGAGATCGGCCGCAAGGTCTCGCTCCGGCCGGGATAGAAGCGGTCGACGACTCCGGCCAGCGCCTTCAGTTTCTCATCAGGTTCGTCGATGATCCGCGCTGTACCGAAACACATTGCCGAGCGGTAATTGGCGGAATGGTTGAAGCCCGAGCGCGCCAGCACCAGCCCGTCGAGATGCGACACCGTCAGACACGCCGGCGTGCCGCCGCGCAGATTGCGCAGCATGCGGCTGGCCGACGAGCCGTGCCAGTAGAGCATGTCGTCCTCGCGCCAGTGGATGGTCGGCGTGCAATAGGGCTGGCCGTCGAACGTATAGGCGACATGGCACAGCAGCCCGGCATCCAGCACCGCGAAGACTGCCGCATGGTCGTAGCTGCCGCGCTCGTGCAGGCGCTTGACGCGGTTGCGGCTGGTGGTCGGAAAGCTGGCTGGCGTGTCGTTCACGGCTTGCATCCTTGGTTGTTGTCTGCCAACCATGCGCCATGACATTGGTTGATAAAAGAACCAATCCGATGAAGAAAAAACAGACCAATTTGCCGGATTGGTCGGCGCTGATCCCGGTCCTCCCGGGCGACGGCCCGCGCAGCCGCGAGCTTTATGCGGCGCTCAGGCGGCTGATCGAGACCGGCGCGCTGGCCGCCGGGGCCAAATTGCCGACCACCCGGGATCTCGCACAGCGCTTCGGCCTATCGCGTTCGGCGGCGGTTGCCTGTTTTGAAATGCTGGTCTCGGAAGGCTTCGCCGTCGCCAGGATCGGTGCCGGAACCTTCGTCGCGCCTGACGTGCCGCATCTGCCGACAACACTGGTCAAGCCACGGCCACCCGAGATCGATGCCGCCACCTCGCTGCCTTGCGGCCTTGGCGTGGCGGTGTCCGATCCGCGCACGCTTAATTTGTTTCGCATCCTTCTGTCGCGCCACCTCGCTCGCCCCGGGCCGGAGCATTTCCGCTATGGCGATCCGCGCGGCGGCCTGCCGCTGCGCACGGCAATTGCCACCTATCTCAGGACCGCACGCGGCGTGCGCTGCGATGCCGGCCAGATCGTGCTGACTTCGGGCACGCAGCAGGGGCTGGATCTTCTGGTGCGCGCCGCGCTCAGCCCCGGCGATGCCGTCTGGATCGAAAACCCCTGCTATCCCATGGCGCAGGCCGTGCTGGCCGGCAGCGGCGCCAGGGTTTTTGGGGTACCGGTCGACGCGGAAGGGCTCGATCCCGAGATCGGCGAAAGCCTGTGCTCCAAGGCGCGCGCGGCCTATGTCACGCCCTCGCATCAATATCCGCTCGGCGTGACGATGACGATGCGCCGCCGTCTCGCTTTGCTCGACTGGGCTCGGCGCAACGATGCCTGGATCATCGAGGACGACTACGACAGCGAGTTCCGCTATGCCGGCCCGCCGCTGACCTCGCTGCAGGGCATGGACGGTTCAGACCGTGTCGCCTATCTCGGCACCTTCTCGAAAATCCTCTTCCCCGGCCTGCGCATCGGCTATGTCGTGGTGCCCGAAGCGCTGCTCGATGCCGTGATGGCGGTCAGGGCGCGCTCCGACCGCTTCCCCTCGACGCTGGCCGAAGGCGCGCTGACCGACCTGTTGAACGAAGGCCATTTCGCCGCGCATCTCCGGCGCGTGCGCCGCCGCGTCCAGGCCGCGCGCGACGTCCTGGTCGCCGGCCTCGAGGCGCATTGCGGCGATGCCCTCGAAGTAACCGTGCCCGAACAGGGGTTGCATTTGATGGCGACGCTGAAGGACGCCGGGCCGGACACCGCGATCGTCGAGGCGGCGAAGGCGGCGGGTGTCGGCGCCAGGGCCTTGTCCTCAATGTTCATCGGCGGGGCGCCCCGGCAAGGTCTGGTGCTGGGTTTTTCGGGGTTTTCGGACGAGGAGTTGATGGCCGCGACGGTGCGACTGGGTGGGGTGGTTCGGCAGCAAGCCCGGTGAGCCAACGAGAACCGCCTCATTGGTGCGCCGGCATCGAACTGTAGAGCCCCGTCAATTCCCATTCGCTGGCCCGGCCTTGCCGCACTGCGCCAGCACCTTGCCGATGGCCGCGCTGGAGCCCTTCAGCGGAAAGCTGATCTCGCCATATTTGGCTGAACTGACCGACACATCGCCCTTCCCGCGCAGCAGGTCGAACAGCGGATCGGCTTTCGCCAGATTGACCACGAAGTAGTTGTACATGGCCTCCAGCTGCAGTGTCTTCGTTACCGTCTTGCCGTCGGCCTTGAACGCGAACGAACCGCTGATGCCAGGTTCCAGCAGCTGGCCGGCGGCACCGAGATCGTAGCTCAGCACCGGCGTGTCGAAACAGGTGAGCATCATATGCGCATCGCCTTTCGGCCCGCCGCAGACCGAAGCCGTCAGCACGCTGCCGCCCTCGTCTTCCTCCATCTTGGCGCTCCAGCCACCGCACGACGCGGCAAACGCCGGCTGCGCGGCCTGCACGACGGCCAAGGCACCAGCGACGATGAGATGTGCAACTCTCATGACTCCCCCAATTGACTGCCTCCAGGGCATTTGCAGCGCCCGTCGGCAGCATATAGGAAAAAGCGATCCGATGGCATTGCCCGTTGCGGCAGCCGGTCCTGTTTCGTGGAGAGTTGGATTGAGAGCCTGCGTTCGCCTGTGTCTGTCCTTTGCCGCCCTGCTTGCCTCGCCGCTCACCGCTCGTGCCGAGTGGAAGCCGGTCGAGAAAATCGAGCCCTACGCGATCTCGGGCCGGTCCGGCGCCGAACTCTACCGCTCGATCGGCGAGAAAGGGCCAAAGCTCGGCATTGCCCGCGCCATCGCCTACACCAATTTCAAGCTGACCTGGGGGTTAAGGGACTACAAGCCCAAGGGCAAGGACTGCGTGCTGACGGCCGGGCGGCCGAAGCTGATCGTCACCTACACCTTGCCAAAACCTTCCGGCTCCCTGCCGCCCGCCGTCCAGAAGAACTGGGAAACCTTCATCGCCGGCGTCGCCGCCCATGAGAAGGTGCATGGCGCCAGCATGGTCCAGATGGTCCACGACATCCAAGCCGCGACGAACGGCCTGACCGTCGCCGACGATCCCAAATGCAGCAAGACAAGGGCCGAGGTGGTGAAGCGGCTTGACGCGATCTCGAAGGCGCGGGTGCTGGCAAGCCGCGATTTCGACCGCGTCGAATTCGGCGATGGCGGCAATTTACAGAAACTGGTTTTTTCGCTCGTGACCGGCCCCTGACTGGCGCGGACCGCAGTCCGAAGTTGGCGGCAGTGCTATCTTCGACCGCTGGCGCCGGCCGCTTCGCCCAGCTCACCGCGTTTCCGCACTCGCCCTCAGCTCCGCCCGCTTCTCGTCCGAGACGACGGCCAGATCCAGCACCTTCTGCAATTCGGCGGCATGGCGGAAGGACGGTTCGGCCTGCACGCCGGATCGCACCGCGTCAGTGAAACGCTGGTAGTTGGTCGGCACCGTGCCGGCGTCGAGCTCTTCCCATATGGCGTTCTCGACGTTTTCGCCGATGCAGGCCTTGAGCGTCGAACCATCCAGATTGTGCACCACTTCGATGCCGCCCTTCTCGCCATAGATGCGCAGGCGCAGCTCGTTGAGATGGCCAGTCGCCCAGCGGCTGGCATGCACCACGCCGAAGGCGCCGTTGGAAAAGTCCAGCGTCATGGCGAAGCTGTCATTGGCGTCTAGCCCGTAGTCGCCGATGCGGTTGCCGGGCGCCTTGTCGAAGGCGCGCAGCCGGCAGAAGACATGGTCGATGTCGACGGCTGCGCCATAGCTGGCGAAATCGAGGATGTGGATGCCGACATCGCCAAGCACGCCATTGGAGCCGTGGCCGCGTGACAGGCGCCACAGCCATTTCGGATCGGTGCGCCAGTCGCCCCAGAATTTCGACACCAGCCAGCTTTGCAGGTAGGACGCCTCGACATGCCTGACGGTGCCGATCTCGCCCGCCTGCACCATCTGGCGGGCCTTCTGCAGCGCCGGCACATTGCGATAGGTGAGGTTCACCATGTTGACGATGCCGGCGGCCTCGGCGGCGTCGGCCATCTCGGTCGCCTTGCCATAGTTTTCGGCCAGCGGCTTCTCGCACAGCACCGGCTTGCCGGCGGCGACCAGCGCCATGGTGGTCGGGTGGTGGATGCGGTCCGGCGTGACATTGGCCACCGCGTCGAACTCACCCCATGTCAGCGCCTCATCCAGCGCGGTAAAGCGGTTGGGAATGTCAAAACTGTCGGCGAACTCGCCGACCCGTGCCGGATCGACATCGACCGCGCCGACGATGTCGACGCCGTCGATGGCGGTGAAGCGCCGCGCATGTTCCTGCGCCATCCAGCCGGTGCCGAGTATCAAAAGCCGCATTCTTTGCTCCTTGGGGTGAGATGCCGGGATCCCCCCGGCCGACGCCCTCAAATAGCGCGTATGATGCCGCCGTCGACCCGGATGTTCTGGCCGGTGATGTAGCCGGCGCCTTCGGACGCCAGGAAGGCGATGGTCGCGGCGATTTCTTCCGAGGTGCCGTAGCGCTGCATCGGCACACTGTCGCGGCGTTCTTCTGTGGCCGGCAGGCTGTCGATCCAGCCGGGCAGCACGTTGTTCATGCGCACATTGTCGGCGGCGTAGGTGTTGGCGAAGATCTTGGTGTAGGCGGCAAGCCCGGCACGGAACACCGCGGACGTCGGGAACATCGGGCTCGGCTCGACCACCCAGGCCGTCGAGATGTTGATGATGGCCCCACCCTTCTGCTTGACCATCTGCGGCGCCACGATGCGCACCGGACGGATGACGTTCAGCAGATAGACATCCATGCCGGTGTGCCATTGCTCGTCGGTGATTTCGAGGATCGGCGCACGCGGCCCGTGGCCGCCGCTGTTGACCAGCACGTCGATGCGGCCAAAACGTTCGAGCGTCAGGTCGACGAGACGCTGCAGATCTTCATTGGATTGGTTGGAGCCGGTGACGCCCAGCCCGCCCAATTCCCCAGCCAGCGCCTCGCCCTTTCCGGACGACGAAAGAATGGCGACCTTGAAGCCGTCCGCCGCCAGCCGCTTGGCCGCCGCCGCACCCATGCCGCTGCCGCCGGCCACCACCACAGCTACTTTTTCTACACTCATCGGATTTTCCTCTCAGGGTTTGCGGGCACCGCAAGCGGTGTTTTCGGGAGCTGAGCGTTGATATAGCTGGTTTTCCCCGCTGGTTCGAACCAGAATGCCTGAAATCAACCTGTAGAAAAACTCCTGCATGCCCGAAGCCTTCCTCAGCCTGCCGCCGTTGAATGCGCTGCGCGCCTTCGAAGCCTCGGCGCGTCATCTCAACTTCCGCATCGCCGCCGAAGAGCTCAATGTCACGCAAGGGGCGGTCGCCCAGCACATTCGCGGGCTGGAAGCCGATCTCGGCACAAAGCTGTTCGAGCGGCTGCCGCGCGGCCTGGCGCTGACCGATGAGGGCCGCGCCTATGTCCCCAATATCCGCCGCGCCTTCGACCTGATCTCGGAGGCGACGCTGCTGCTTCGTCCCGAGCCGGCGCGGCTGACGATCAGCGTGACGCCGAGCTTCGCCACCAAATGGCTGATCCCGAGATTGCACGACTTCGTCGCGCACAACCCGCTGGTCGATTTGCGCGTGCTGGCCAGCGAGAGCCTGTCGAGCTTCCAGGCCGATGGCGTCGACATCGCGGTCAGGCAAGGCCGCCCGCCCTTCGGCGCTGGGCTGATCGTCGACCTGCTGTTTCCCCAGCAGATCGTCGCCGTCTGCAGCCCGGCCTTGCTGCCGGAAGGTGTTGCTGAAATCGCAGCCTCCGAAATCCAGCACCATGTGCTGCTGCACGATGCCCACAATCTGTGGCCGGAATTCATGGAGAAAGCGGTCGGCCTGAAGATGACGACCGAATTGAAACGGATGCGCTTCAACCAGACGGGCCTGGCCATCGACGCGGCCGTCGCCGGCCAGGGCATTGCGCTGGCCAGCCGCTTCCTCGTAGCCGCTGATCTCGCCACGGGCCGCCTGGTTCAGCCCGTCAGCGGCGAAATGCGCGGCACGCAGGATTTTTATGTCGTGATGCCGAGAAAACAGCGCCACCCCGAGCCGACGCAAGCCGTGCGGCAATGGTTGCTGGATGCGGGAGAAAGGCCGCCGCTCTAGATCGGCAGCAAGGCGTCGGGCTTCACATTGGCGATCGAAGCGTAGGTGTGTGTCTCCCGCACCCCGGGCAGCGGCAGGATGACGCGCTGCAGGAAATCCTGGAACATCGCCATGTCGGCGATGCGCGCCTTGACCAGATAGTCGAAGCCGCCGACCACCATGTGGCATTCGATGATCTCGGGCGCCCGCAGAACCGCCTCGGCGAAGCGGTCGAACACATGCGGCGCCGTGTGGTCGAGCCGCACCTCGATGAAGACGAGCTGCGCCTGCCCGATCCGAGCAGGATCGAGCACCGCGCGCACGGCGCGAATGAAGCCTTCGGCGAACAGCCGCTTGACGCGCTGCGTCGCCCCGGTCGGCGACAGACCGACCCGGCGCGCCAGATCGAGCGTCGTGCGGCGGCCGTCCTCCTGCAACAAACGTAGCAGCGAGCGGTCGATACGGTCGAGATCGTCCATTGCAGGATTCACACTTTTTGACCAGAACAAACGTGATAATCACGCCAAAGTAGCAAAAGCAGTATATTTCATCACGCTCCCGGACTGCAATACCGTTGTCGTGCAACCGACAACGAAAGCGTATCCCATGACATCAGCGATATCGACCTCCCGCAGCGCCCAGGCCAAGGGTGACATGCCCGTACTCATCCTGAGCGAGGCCGAGGTGAAAACCTGCATCGACCTGCGCCAGCTTCTCGACGTGCTCGCCGGCGGCTTCAAGGCCTTGTCCGGCGGCAAGGTGGTCAATCCGGCACGGCCGCAGCTCGATGTTCCGCAGGCCGGCTATTCGCTGGCGATGTCGGCATGGATAGCGGGCATGCATCTGACGGTGAAGATCGTCAACGTCTTCGAGGGCAACGTCGCCAAAGGCATCCCCAGCCACCTCGCCACCATCCATCTGTTCGACCCGCAGACGGGCATGCCGGTCTGCGTCATGGATGGCACCTACATCACCGCCGTGCGCACCTCCGGCTCGGCCGTGCTTTCGGTGCGTGAACTCGCCCGCCGCGACGCCAAGGTCGCGACGGTGGTCGGCGCCGGTGTGCAGGCCGGCCAGCATCTGCATCTTTTGCCGCTGGTGCGCGATTTCGCCGAAATCCGCGTTGTCTCGAAGGAGTTTTCGGATGCACAGGCGCTCGCCGCGCAACATCCCGGCGTCGTTGCCGTCGCCGATATCGAGGCCGCGGTGCGCTCGTCTGACGTCGTCTGCCTGGCAACGCATTCCTATGCGCCGGTGATCTCGGCCGACTGGGTGCGGCCCGGCACCCATGTCTCGTCGGTCGGCGTCGCCCCACCCGGCGGCGAGTTGCCGGTCGAGCTTGTCGGGCGGGCCATCCTTTTCGTCGAGACCAAGGACGCCTTCGCGCCGACCCCGGTCGGTTCCTGCGAACTGGTGGGCATTGATCCGGAAACCGGAACCGAGCTTGGCGAAATGCTGCTCGGACTGCGGCCGGGACGCGTCAGCGCCGATCAGGTCACCGTCTACAAGGCCATGGGCGTTGCAATGGAAGACATGGTGGCCGCCGATCTCGCCTATCGCGAAGCGGTTCGGCGCGGAATGGGACGTGTAGTTGCGCTGTAGCGGAGCCGCTCAATTGTTGGAGCCAGCGCCGCCCGTCGATAGGATCGTCCTTCTCCCCGTGAACGGGGAGAAGATGGCGGCAACCAGATGAGGGGCAGCACCAACGTGGAGGGTTGGGACCTGCCCCTACCCCTCCACCGTCTCCAGCACGCTCAGCAGCGCGCCCTCCATGTCAGGCTCGTCGCCGGAGCAGACGCACAGCATCTCGGCGTCGCCCTCGCCCACCGACAGGTAGGCGTGACCCATGGTGGAATCGATATAGACGCTGTCGCCCTGTTTCAGCCGCACCGGCGCGTACTGGTCGGTGTGCAGCTCGATCTCGCCCTTGAGCACGATCAAAAATTCCTCGCCGGCATGCCTGGTCAGCGGGCCGAATTCCTGCAGCGTGCGGGCGCGTGCATAGGCGTGGATCGGCACCATGCGCTTGCGCACCAGATCGGTGGCCAGATAGCGGTAATCGTAGTTGCGGGTCAGCTGGCGCAGCGTGTTGGACTGCGAGGTCACCGAACGACGGGTGCGCGCGGCCGGCTGCTTGCGGTCGCCGCTGAGCAGCTCGGTGACATGGATGCTCAGCCCCTCGCAGATCTGCAGCAGCTTGTCGTAGCTCAGCGACATCTGGTCGTTCTCGACTTTGGACAGCGTCGACACCGCGACGCCAGTCAGCGTGCTGACCTCCTGCAAGGTCCAGCCATGCGTCTTCCTCAAGCCGCGCAGGCAATCACCGAGGTTCGGTTGCTCCGACATCGTCAGCTCCTGGCGCGGCCACCGGGCCGCTTCTTCACCCTAGGTAGTCCAACTCCCTGCCGCCATCAACAACGCTAACAATTTTCTTATACGCTAAATATTGACTGGATACGAAATTATTTCTACCCCTAGGACATGCAGTCCAAGTCTCTCCAAAAAATCGTCGTCATCGGAGGCGGCATTGCCGGCCTTTCGCTGGCGACGGCCGTGCAATCCTGGGCCGAGATCACCGTGCTCGAGCGCGAGCCGCATCTCGGCTACCACGCTAGCGGCCGCTCCGCGGCGCTGTTTTCCGAAACCTATGGCAATGCGCTGGTGCGGGCGCTGTCGCTGGCCAGCCGGCAGGCGATCATCGATGGCGGCTTCGCCGCCCACCGGCGCGGCGCGCTGCACGTCGGCGGTGTCGAAGACAGTGCAGCCGTCGACCGCATGGCGGCCGAGATGCAGGCGCTGGTGCCGAGCGTACGGCGCCTGTCAGCAGCAGAAGTCACCGCGCTGGTGCCGGTCATCGCCACGGCAACCACCTGCGGCGGCGTGCATGAACCCGGCGCGCTCGATGTCGACACGGGAAAGATGCTTGCAGCTTCAGCCTCCGCGCTCAAGGCCGGCGGCGGCGTGATCCGCACCGGCGAGGAAGTGCTGGAGATTTCCCGCGTCGCAAATGGCTTCAGCGTCACCACCAATGCCGGCGCCTACCAGGCCGACATCGTCGTCGACGCCGCTGGCGCCTGGGTCGATGTCGTCGCCGGGCTGGCCGGTCTCTCCGGTCTCGGCTTCCGGCCGAAGCGCCGCACCGCCTTCCTTTTCGATCCGCCCGCCGGCACCGACATCAGCGCCTGGCCGCTGGTGGTCGATTTGCATGAACAATTCTACTTCAAGCCCGATGCCGGCAGGCTGATCGGCTCGCTGGCCGACGAGACCGATTCCGAACCCTGCGACGCCTATCCGGAAGACATCGACGTCGCCATCGCCGTCGACCGCATCGAACAGGCGACGTCGCTGCGCATCGGCCGTCCGTCGACGCCATGGGCGGGCCTGCGCACCTTTTCGCCCGACCGCACGCCGGTCATCGGTTTCGACCCGCGCCTGCCCGGCTTCTTCTGGCTCGGCGGCCAGGGCGGCTACGGCTTCCAGGTGTCGCTGACGCTGGCGCGGCTGGGTGCGGCGCTGCTGCGCGGCCAGCCGCTGCCGGACGATCTCACGGCACGCGGTATCACCTCCGCCGCGCTTGCGCCCGACCGTTTCATCACCCCGGCGGCGACGCCATGAACTTCACCGGCCTGCCCTTCCCTCAACCCGTAAAGTGTCATCAGGAGCGTTTGCGATGAAATCCGTTCTGCGCGCAGTCCTTAGCTCGTCCTTGCTGGCCTCGTCCGTCCTTCTTGGCGGACAGGCCTACGCCAAAACCCTGGTCTATTGCTCGGAAGCCAATCCCGAAACCTTCAACCCGGCGATCGGCACGGCGGACTCCACCATGGATGCCGCCGCCAAGACGATCTTCAACCGGCTGGTCGAGTTCAAGCCTGGCACCACCGAGGTCGGGCCGGCGCTGGCCGAAAGCTGGGAGGTCTCAGCCGACGGCAAGATCTACACGTTCCACCTACGCCACGGCGTGAAATTCCAGTCGAACGACCACTTTACACCGTCGCGCGAGTTCAATGCCGACGACGTGCTGTACACCTTCAACCGCCAGCGCGACGCCAGCAATCCCTACCACAAGTTCGGCGGCGGCGCTTACGAGTACTTCAACGCACTGGGCATGGGCTCGCTGATCGACAAGATCGACAAGGTCGACGACCACACCGTGCGCTTCACGCTGACGGCGGCCAACGTCACCTTCCTGCCCGGCATTGCGCTCGACTATCTCTCTATCCTGTCGTTGGAGCAGACCGAAAAGATGGTCACCGCCGGCACGCCGGAACTGATCGATAGCGAGCCCGTCGGCACCGGCCCGTTCGTGCTGCAGGCCTATGTCCCCGACAGCCAGATCCGCTACGCCGCCAACAAGGATTATTGGCGCGGCCCGCCGAAGATCGACACTCTGGTGTTCGCCGTTACGCCCGAACCGACCACGCGCGTCGAGCGTCTCAAGGCCAATGAGTGCCAGGTCGCCGCCCCGCCCCCGCCAAGCGCCGTCGCCGATTTGCGCACCGATCCCGACATCACCGTGCTCGACCTCAAGGGTCAGAACATCGGCATCCTCGGCTTCAATGTCGAACACCAGCCGCTCGGCGATGTGCGCGTGCGCATGGCGCTGGCCAAGGCCGTCGACCGCAAGGCGATCGTCGACGCCGTCTATGCCGGCGCCGGCACGGTCGCCGGCAGCGTCGTGCCGCCGGCGCAGATCGGGGCCGTCACCGACGCCGGCATCGACTATGACCCGGATGGCGCGAAGGCGCTGCTGAAGGAAGCCGGCCACGAGAGCGACCTGAAAATCAGCCTGTGGGCGATGCCGGTATCGCGGCCCTACAATCCCAATGCCAAGCGCATGGCCGAGATGATCCAGGCCGACTGGGCGAAAGTCGGCGTCAAGGCCGAGATCGTCAGCTTTGAATGGGGCGAATATCTCAAGCGCACCGCGGCGGGCGAACAGGACGCCTATCTGCTCGGCGGCAGCAGCGACAATGGCGACCCCGACAACATGCTGAGCTACCTGCTGTCCTGCGACGGCGTGAAGGGCGGCTCCAACCGCTCGCGCTGGTGCGATCCGGCCTTCGAGAAGCTGCTGCAGGACGGTCGCGTCGCCGCCGATCCGAAACAGCGCGCCGACATCTACGCCAGGGCGCAAGCGATCCTGAAGGTCGAGGTGCCGGTGGCGCCGATCGCCCATTCGGTGGTGGCGATCCCGATCCGCAAGAGCGTGCTCAACTACGTGCTCGACCCCTTCGGCCGGCAGAACTTTGCCGCCGTCGATATGGCGGAGTGAAGCTTGGCGACCCTGCCCTCGGGCTCGGCCCGGGGACGCACCGACACCTATGAAACCAGCAATTTGGCGGCGAAAGCAGAATCCATGCGTGAAGACCTGAACGCCCTCCTCAAGACCTATCTCACCGATGGCGCGGTAGGCGCCTCGCTCGCCTACTCCACAGGCGCCGCACCAACCGCCCTCACTGCCGGCCTCGCCGACCGGGAGCATGGCATTGCCGTCTCGCCCGACCGCCTGTTCAAGATCGGCAGTTGCACCAAAACCTTCGTCGCCGCCGCATTGGTCAAGCTCGCTCAGGACGGCAAGCTCGACCTCGGCGCGCCGATCGCCTCCTGGTTTCCCGACCTCCCGGGAGCAGAAGACATTTCGGTGCGCCAGCTGATCAACCACCGCAGTGGCCTGCCCGAGTTCGAATATTACATTCCGATGGATCCGAGCCGGCAATGGACGCCGCAACAGCTGGTCGACATAGCCTTCGTTTCCGACAAGCAGAAGGCGCCGGGCGGGCCCGCCGTCTACAACAACACCGGCTATGTTCTGGCCGGCATGGTGATCGAGGCTGTCTCCGGCCAGTCGCTGGGCGGTTATGTCAGAAGCGCGGTGCTGCACCCGCTCGGCCTGACAAACACCTGGTCGCCGGCCACCGAAGCCTTTCCGGAAAAGTCGATGGTGCGTGGTTACTACCACCGCCCCCCGCCGCCAGCGAATGCGCCCACCGACATCGCCTCGGGCGGCGAGATGTGGCGCATGGATGGCGTGCTGCCCTACTCCGACGACTTGCAGGATTCCTCCGATTCCTTCCCGTTCGGCGCCGCTTATGGCTGCGGCGACATGGTGTCGACGCCGTCCGATATGGTGAGCTTCATGCGTGGTCTCTTTTCCGGAAAGCTGCTGTCGCCGCCGTTCTTCGCCGAGATGTTCGAACACCGCGTGCCGGCAAGTTTCCCTGGCACACGCATGCGCGAGACCGGCGCCGGCATGTTCCAGAGCGCCTACGCCGATCGCGCCTTCTACGGCCACCAGGGCAGCATCCCCGGCTACGTCGCCGTGATGCTGCACGACCCGCTGTCCGGCCTGACCATCGCCATGACCAGCAATGTCGGCTCCGGCAACCGGCTGTCCTTCCAGGCCAGTGGCCTCCATCCGGTGGTCGATAAGGCGATCAGGATCATTCTGGAAAACTAGCCGCGAAAGATCGCCACGGCGGCAGCGATGATCGCCGCGTTGTCCTTCGCCACAGTTCCATCGGCGAGCGTATTGCCGTCTTCCAGACCGACCCGTGTCGACCAGCGCTTGCGATGCGCAACCTTGACGAAGGGCCAGACAGTTGCATCGACGCCATGCAGCAGGATCGGCCGCCGTACCCCGGCGCGCTCGAGCACGGCGACGATGCCATGCGCTTCGTCGAGTGCAGCGGACAGGTCCGGGATGTCGATCTCGATCAGAATGCGCAGCACCTGGTCGTGGCCGGGAAGCGCTACGAAGCGCTCGGCATCGGCGACGACGGCAAGCCCCGCCTCGATGCCGACACCACGCTGGCGCAGCAGTTCCATCACGGCGGGCGCATCCGGTTCGGACAGGTTGACCGAAGCATAGTCGGGCAGGTCTCGCCAGCCGGCGATCGCCGTGCGGGTCCGCTCGACGTCGTTCTCGATCCAGGCGCCGGTCGACACGCCGACCAGTGTTCCCGGGCAGGTCCGGCGCACCGCCAGCACGGTGGCGTCGACGGCTGCCAGGCTTTCGCGCCCGTCAGTGCCGCGCGGATGGATGTGCAGTTCGGCCGCTCCAGCGGCGACGCAGGCTGCCGCATCGCTGGCCATTGCCTCGGCAGTCAGCGGCAGCTTCGGGTGGAAATCGCGCACGCGCGCGCCGTTGATGCAGGCCTGGACGATCATCGGTCTCACCTTGCGCAGGAAGTTGACAGTCTAATCACGCGGCGGTGAAGCCGCCAATCTCCCCCGTGTGGGGGAGATCTTCAATCTCATCAAGCGTGCAGGCTGCGAAACAGATCGAAAATCTGATTGTTCAGGTCGGCAGGACAGCGCCCCCCTTTATCCTGCCGGACATCTCCCCCACGGGGGGAGATTGGCAGCATCAACGCCGCGCGCCTCCCCGCAACATTCGGCGGCATTTGAATAAAAGCCGCTTGTGGATATTTACCCGGCGTTCCCTCGTCTCCGGCAAGGTCTTCTAGGGCGGGATCATGGAGGGACCATTGACCAGCGATTTTTCAGCCGCCCGCATCCACCTCGAACGAGCCTATCATTATCTGCAAGGCAACGACGAGACGAGTCGCGCGGCCTGTGAAGCGCTCGATCTGTTGATCGAAGCGGTGACGGAAGCGCAGCACAGGCGACCCGAGGCTGGAGTGCTGGAGTTTCCGCAATCGACGGCGCGGCGAACCGGATAGAATGCGGCGAGTTTCAGGTCAGTTCGGCCTGGCCTGAAACTCGCCGCACCCGGATCACGATGCCTTGCGGGCCGTCGCTCCCTTGGTCGCACGCGCGACAATTCGTTCCAGCGGCTCTGGCCGGTGCAGCAAAAATCCCTGGCCGAAGGCGACGCCCATGTCGCTCAACATGGCCAGCGTGTCCTGCTGTTCGATCTTCTCGCCGACCACGTCACAGCCGAGGCTGCGGGCGATGCTGGTGATGGCCAGCACGATCTCGCGGTCGAAACGGCTTTGCGTGATGTGTTCGATGAAGGAACCGTCGATCTTGATCGTGTCGACGGGGAACCGCCGGAGATATTCGAACGAGCTCATACCGGCGCCGAAATCATCGAGGCTGACCCGGCAGCGCCGCTCGCGCGCCTTGCGCACAAACTGTTCGGCGGCGTCGAAATTGGTGACGGCGGCGGTTTCGGTGATCTCGAAGCCGATGCCCGAATGCGGCGCCCCGGTTTCTTCTATGACGTTGTCCACGAAGTCCCAAAGCTGCGGGTCGCTCAGCGTCTGCGCCGACAGATTGAAGCCAAGCGTCAACGCCCCCGAACGCAAGGCGGCACCATGCCGCGACAGCGCGGTGCGGATGATCCAGCGGTCGAGCCGCGACGCGATGCCGAACCGCTCGGCCACCGGAATGAACTCGCCGGGTGGCACCAGCCGGCCGTTGCGGGCGGCGAGCCTGGCCAACACTTCGACATGGCGGCTTTCCAGCCAGGGACGGCCCAGCCGATGGATTTCCTGGCCAAACAGCTTCAGCCTTCCGTCTTCCATGGCATCGACCGTATCGGCGACGACGCGCGCCGCGTTGAGGCCACCCGAACCCGATGCCGTATCGGTGGAGAAGACGGCAAATCGGTTCCGCCCGGCGGCCTTGGCCGCGTAGCAGGCGTCGTCGGCGCAGGCCAGCGCGTCGGCCACCGTCGTGTTGGCGTCATCGACGAAAGCGATGCCGATCGAGGCCGCCAGCTTGCGCGACGTGGCCGTCGATCCTAGTTCGGCATCGCGAACCGCGGCAAGTACCGCGTCGGCCAGCCGCCCGGCCTGCGCCGTATTGCAATTGGGCATCAGCAGCGCGAACTCGTCACCGCCCAGGCGCGCGGCATGCGCCGTCGGGGGAAGGCAGCCCAGAATGCCTAGGGCAACGCTTTTCAGTGCCAGGTCGCCGGCCGCGTGGCCGGCAAAATCGTTGAGCGCCTTGAAGTAGTCGAGATCGACGTAGAACACGGAAAGCGGCAGCAACTGCGGGGCCGCGATGTGATCGGCCAGCAGCCGGTCGAACGCGGCGCGGTTCAAGAGACCGGTGAGCGCGTCATGGCGGGCCGCATAGGCAAGCTCCTGCTCGCGCTGCTTGTCTTCGGTGATGTCGCGCACCGTGCCCAGGATCTGCCCCGCCAGCCGGCGGTCCGGGATTTGCGGGTCGGCGATGAAACGCAGCAGGGATTCTATGTGCCGGACCTCTCCGTCGCGCCGGACGATGCGGTATTGCACGGCGGTGACCTTGTCCGTTTCGAGCGGCACCAGATGCGCGCGCGACGCGGCCTCCTTATCGTCCGGATGCAGATAGCCGAACCAGTGGTCGCGCTCGACTTCGGCGGTGTCGGAGACAAGCCCGAAAATCTCCCTGGTGCGTTCGTCCCAATAGCTTTTGCCGGTGGCGAGGTCGTGGTGCCAGATGCCGGTACCGCTGGCGGCAAGCGCCAGGCGGAAGCGCACATTGACCTGCTCGAGTTCGGCTTCGGCCGCCTTCTGCTTGGAGATGTCGGTCTGCACACCCATCAGCCTGAGCGGCTTTCCCATCGCGTCGCGCTCGACGGCGCCGCCGCGATCGAGCACCCACACCCAGTGTCCCTGCTTGTGCTTCAGCCGCAATTCGGTCTCGATGGCGTCGGTCAGGCCGGCAATGTGGCGGTCGCCGCTGGCCAGCGCCCGCTCGCGGTCGTCGGGATGGGTCAGTTGCAGCCACAGGTCGCTGGTGTTGGCAAGTTCGCTCTCATCGTAGCCCAGCATCCGCGCCCAGGTCGCGGAATAGAAGCAGTCGCCGGTTACAAGATCCCAGTCCCAGACACCAAGATGGGCGCGCTCCAGGGCCTTGGCCCAGAACGTTCCATTGCGACTTTTCTTGCCCTGACGCGCCATCGTCTGCTTCGCCTGCTCCACCGCAGGGCAATCTGCGGCAAAACCAGAGAAGAAACAGTTACCACGGCGATGGCGGGCTGCTTTGTTGGCTCCTCACCTGCCGCCTCTGCTCTTCGATTGGCCGGCAAGAACCGGAGTTTCGCATCGGCCGGATGTTCCTAGTCATGGCTCCAGGTCATCGGCCAATCCGGTGATCCCGGATCATCGGCGGCGCCGATGATCACATTGCAGAGACAAGAGGATCTTCCAATGACCAGACAAGAAGACAACAAGGCCGTCGTCGTCAGATGGTTCACCGACTTCTGGGGTGAAAGCTGCGACCTGTCCGTCGTCGACGACATCGCGGCACCCGACATGCTGCTGAAATACTCGCTGCACGAGCCGCGCCGCGGCCGCGACGAAATCAAGGCCTTCATGAGCGGCTTCCGCGCCGCCTTCCCGGACCTCAGCTTCTGGGCCACGGCCGACCTGATTGCCGAGGGCGACTATGTCGTCGGCCAGTGGGAGGGCGGCGGCACGCATACCGGCCCGGCCTTCGGCGATTTCCTCGCCGGCTCGCTGCCGGCCGCCACCGGCCGCACGATGCGTTTCACCGGCACCACGGTGCTGAAGGTGGTCGACGGCAGGATCGTCGAGGAGATCGGCCTCGATGACGGCGTCGCCGCCCTCACCCAGCTCGGCTTGATGAAGGCTGCCTGATTCGAAAGGGCTATCGCCGTCCAGGCGATGGCCCACCTTCAACGGGATCGGCGGCTTCGATCGGATAGTGCTTGTCCTCATAGGCCTCGATCAGAGTTGCGAGAACGTCGAACCGGTCACCATCGCGAGAGCCGACCTCCGGCTCATTTTCGAAATATTTAGTGATTTCGGCGATCGCCCAATCGTAATCGGCTTCGGTCTTAATGGGTCGAATGTTTTCCATCACACCATACTCTTTGTGCGTGCCGACGAACAGGCTTGCACCCTCCTGACCCTTGTCAAGAAACGGGTGGCGAGGCCGGCCTTTGGCGGCTTCAATGCGGCCATGTTCATCACCCTGGCCAAGAATCTGAAATCCACGCCGCTGCAAGCCGCCGACGATCCGCGCTGGGCGCGAATCGTCGCGCGCGACAAGTCGGCCGACGGCGCATTCTGGTATTCGGTGGCGACGACCGGTGTCTATTGCCGGCCTTCCTGCCCGTCTCGGCGCGCCAATCCGAAAAATGTGCAATTGCACGACACGCTCGATCAGGCCAGGGCCACCGGCTTTCGCCCGTGCCGGCGCTGCGACCCGGATGGCCCGTCGCTCGAGGCCGGCAACGCGGCGATGGTCGCCGCTGCTTGCCGCAGGATCGAGCAGAGCCAGGAAGAACCGTCGCTCGCTGAACTGGCTGATGCCGCCGGCCGCAGCGCCGGTTATTTCCATCGTATCTTCAAGGCGGCCACCGGGCTGACACCGAAGGACTATGCCGCCGCGCACCGCGCAGCCAGGGTTCGTCAGGGCCTGGAAGACGGCGCCAGCGTGACGACGGCGATCTACGATGCCGGCTTCAATTCGAGCGGACGTTTTTATGAGAAATCCACTGGCATGCTCGGCATGACGCCGACGCGCTATCGCGCCGGCGGCGCCGATGAAGAGATCCGCTTCGCCGTCGGCGAGACCTCGCTCGGCACCATCCTGGTCGCGTCCAGTCAAAAGGGCGTCGCCTCGATCCTGCTCGGCGACGATCCTGACGCACTGGTGCGCGACCTGCAGGACCGTTTCCCCAGGGCACGGCTAATCGGCGGCGATCACGACTACGAGGCGCTGGTCGCCCGCGTCGTCGGTTTCGTCGAAGTTCCGGCGCTCGGTCTCGATTTGCCGCTCGACGTGCGCGGCACGGCGTTCCAGCAGCGCGTCTGGCAGGCCTTGCGCGACATCCCCGCCGGCCGCACGGTTTCCTATGCCGAGATCGCGCGGCGCATCGGCTCACCGAAGGCGACCCGCGCCATCGCCGCCGCCTGCGCCGCCAACAATCTTGCCGTCGCCATTCCCTGCCACCGCGTGACCCGCAGGGATGGCGCCCTGTCCGGCTACGCCTGGGGCGCGGAGCGCAAGCGCGCGCTGCTGGAGCGTGAGGCCGGCGAATCTGACAGCGCCTACCGATCCGCGCGGAGATGACGGCCAAGCATGCGCGCGATGGCAAGATCTCATGACAGCGTCACCAATCGGACAGCTCGCACCACCGCCGCCGGCAACCGCGCGAAGTCCCATGTCATGGCCGCCATCGGCGGGCTGGTCGATGAGGGTAAGGCTGAGTGGAACCACACCGCAACCGGCGACATCGAGCTGCGCCTGCTGAGCGGTGAAGTGTTCGTGCTCGGCGAGGTGTCGGTCACGCGTGTCGAATGAGCATGCTTGGCTGAAGTGCGGACGGTTCAAAATCAGCACTCTATGGCGCGCCCCTCTGTCCTACCGGACATCTCCCCCACAAGGAGGGAGATTGGCAGTTCCGGCGCCGGCTCTCGTCCTGCAACGTTGGAGATTGGCGAAGGCGGTGGTGACAGCCAATCTCCCCACCCGTGGGGGAGATGTCCGGTAGGACAGAGGAGGGCGCCATAGAGCACCTACCTTTGCGCCTTTCAGGCAGATTTGAATTTGAAAGCAAGCACCGGAGTGAGACACGGCCGACACCGTGGCTAGGGTTCAGCCACAAACAAAGGAGTGAAGGCAATGAACCTTATACAAACCACTATGCCGATGGCCGCCTGCAACGTCGCCGCCCTCGGCACCATCGCCTATGCCATCGGCGAATCCCCCATCGGCAAAATCCTGGCGGCGCGCAGCGATATCGGCGTCTGCGCCATCCTGATCGGCTCGGATGCCGACACACTGGAGCAGGATCTCGCCAACCGCTTCCCAGGCAAGATACTGGCCAAGGACGAGGCCGCACTGCGCGACGATCTCGCGGCAATCGCGCGCTTCATCGAAATGCCCGGCGTCGGCTTCGACCTGCCGCTCGACCTGCGCCACGGCACGCCATTCCAGCAGCGCGTGTGGGAGGCGCTCCGAGGCATCCCGTGCGGCGGCACCATCACCTACACCGCGCTCGCCCGGCATATCGGCCAGCCGAACGGCGCCCGCGCCGTGGCGACGGCCTGTGCGGCCAATGCAATCGCGCTGGGCATTCCCTGTCACCGTGTTGTCCGCGCCGCCGGCACGCTGTCGGGCTACCGCTGGGGCGTCGAGCGCAAGCGCGCCCTGCTCTACAAGGAGGCTACGATATGAATGCCCATGCCAAGGTTGCCGCATCGGCGGTTGAAGCTGCTCAGACACGTGTTGCTGATTACGACTGGCCCGCCCTTGCCGCCGAACTGGACGGCTTCGGCTGCGCGGTGATTGAAAAGCTGCTGTCGCCCGAAGAGTGCCGACAGATCGCCGACCTCTATCCCGAGGAGAAGCATTTCCGCAGCCACATCCATATGGCCAGGCACGGCTTCGGCAAGGGCGAGTACCGCTATTTCCGCTATCCCTTGCCCGACCTCCTGGGTGGCCTGCGCAGCGCGCTCTATCCCAGGCTGGCCGAGGTCGCCAATCGGTGGAACGAGCGCATGGGGCAGGCCATGCGCTATCCCACGACGCATGCCGCGTTTCTCGAGCAGTGCCATGCCGCCGGCCAGACACGGCCGACGCCGCTGCTGCTGCAATATGTGCCTGGCGACTTCAACTGCCTGCACCAGGATCTCTATGGCGATCTCGCCTTTCCGCTGCAGGTGGCGATCCTGCTCTCCGAACCGGGCCGGGATTTCACAGGCGGCGAGTTCGCGCTGACCGAGCAGCGCCCGCGCATGCAGAGCCGAGTCGAAGTGGTGCCGCTGCGGCAGGGCGACGCCGTTGTGTTCGCCGTCCACAACCGGCCGGTGCAGGGCACCAAAGGCAACTACCGCGTCAATCTGCGCCACGGCGTCAGCCGGCTGCGCTCAGGCATGCGCCACACGGTAGGGATTATTTTCCACGATGCGAAGTGAGCAGGGAGAAGATGGAGGTTCCCCTCACCCCGCCGGTGCATAACGGCTGACCACCATGCCGCAGGCATAGGCCTTCGAGCCGAGCAGCCGCAGGTTCCTAAAACCGCCCTGATCAAAAACCCGGCGGCCCGCCCCCAGCACCGCCGGGTTGACGAACAGCTGGAACTCGTCGACCAGCCCGGCCGCGATCAGCGCTGACGCGAAACCGGCGCCGCCGAACACGGCAATGTCGCCACCCTCGCCCGTCTTCAGCGCGTTGACCTCGCGCGGCAGGTCGCCGCTGGCCACACTGGTGCGCTCCCAAGCCGGCTCCCAGGCCGATTGCTTGAGCTTGTTGCTGAGCACCACCTTGCGGGCGTCGACGATGCGCTGCGCAAAGGCGTAGAACGGATCGTGCGGAAACTTCTTCGCCGCAGTGCCCCAATGGGTGAGGTAGCCCTCCTGTGCCATTTTGCGGCTGAGCAGGATGGTATCGACGCCTGCGAAGACAGCGTTGAAGTCCTGCTTCAGCGCATCGTCCCAGGCGCTCTCGTCACCCCACTCCCAGAGCTGCCAGGAATGGTCCTCGGTGGCGCCGACAAAGCCGTCGACCGATATCTGCATCTGCAGGACCAGCTTTTTCACCGTCATTCTCCTCACGGCCATCGCAAAATAGTTTACATTTGGAACCGTTGACGCAAGGCCAAAACGATGTCAATAGTAAAGTGATTTAAAAATGGAACCATAGATGTCGACGCGCGAAAAATCCGACTGCCCGATCAACCTGTCGCTCGAACTGATCGGCGACCGTTGGACGCTGCTCATCATCCGCGACATGGCTTTCGCCGGCAAAAGGCACTTTCGCGAATTCCTGCAATCCGACGAAGGCATCTCCTCGCGCACGCTGGCCGAGCGACTGCAGACGCTTCAGGAGGAAGGCATCCTCACCAGAAGCGACGACCCGACGCATGGCTTGAGAACGGTCTACCGGCTGACCGAGGCAGGTATCGACCTCTTGCCGGTGCTGGCGACGCTCGGCGCCTGGGGCAGCAAGCACCGCAAGGCCGACGATAGGCTGGCGCGGATTGCCGAAGAACTGGCGGCGGGTGGCGAGGCGGAACTGGAACGGATGAAGGCGGCGCTGCGGGCGGAGCATATTGTCTAGGTGATTGCGCTCGAACTGGCTTGGCTGTTGCTGCACAAATCGCCCCTCGCTTGACAACGACCCGTGCTTGTTCTTTATTTGTTCCAATTCTATCAGCAACTGTGATGTGCGGTCGGGATGGAAACGACAGCCACCATCCTGCATGCCGATCTCGACGCTTTCTACGCCTCGGTCGAGCAGTTGCTCGATCCGTCGCTGCGCGGCAAGCCGATCGCGGTGGGCGGCGGCGTCGTGCTCGCCGCTTCCTATGAGGCCCGCGCCTTCGGCGTGCGCGGCGGCATGCCGGGGCGCAAGGCGCGTGAGCTGTGCCCGCAGCTGATCTTCGTCGGCGGCAATTTCAGCCACTACCAGCGGCTGGGCGACGCGGCGATCAAGGTGCTCGACGATTTTACCCCGGTGGTCGAGCGCATCTCCATCGACGAGGCGTTTGCCGACGTCGCCGGCTGCACGCATCTGTTCGGCTCGCCGCAGGAGATCGCAACGACCATCCGCCGCCGCGTGCGGGCCGAACTCGGCCTGCCGATCTCGATCGGCGTGGCGCGCACCAAGCATCTGGCCAAGATCGCCTCCCAGGTGGCAAAACCCGACGGGCTGGTGGTGGTCGACCCCGGCAGCGAGCTCGCTTTCCTGCACGACCTGCCGGTCGGGCTGATGTGGGGCGTCGGCCCGGCGATCAGGGCGAGGCTGGCGGAAATCGGCGTCGAGACCATCGGCCAGCTGGCCAGGACGCACAGCGGCGCGCTAACGCGGCTGCTCGGTCCCGCCGCCGGCGAAAAGCTCGCCGCCTTGTCATGGAACCGCGACCCGCGAAAGCTCGAAACGCATAGCCGCGCGCATTCGGCCGGCGCCCAATCGGCGCTGGGCCAAAAACCCGCCGTAGCGCGGATCATCGTGCCCACTCTGCTGCATCTGGCCGACCGTGTCGCCAGCCGGCTGCGCGCCAAGGCGCGGCCCGGCCGCACGGTGACGGTACGCGTGCGCTTTGCCGATCTCAGCGCCGTCACGCGCTCGATCACGCTTGACCAGCCGATCTCGGCGACCGCGATGCTGGCCGAGATCGCCGGCGATCTGGTGCGCGGCGTCCTCGCCGACAACCCCCACGAAAGAACGATCTCGCTGCTGGCGATCTCGGTGTCGCATCTTGAGGAAAGCTTCGAGCTGCAGCTCGAACTGCCGCTCGGCCTCGCCGACGAGAAACGCCGGCCCGGCACCCGAAAAGGCCTGGCACGCTTCGACGCCGACCGCGCCATCGACAAGATCCGCGAACGCTTCGGCAAACAGGCGGTCGGCTACGGCACGGTGGCACTGGAGGCCGCGCGCTCGGTTCCCGACGAATTCAGGGAGCTGGCGGAGAAGGAACTGTGAACCCGGGACCGCCGGGCGCTATTCCGTCTCCTCGCCGTCCCAGTACCGCCTCACCGCTCCCATGTCGAAAATGCCGTCGCGCCGGCGCAAGGCGTCGACCGCCATCTTGTTGGAATCGGGATAGACGCAGACCTCGTTGGGATTTTTCTCGCCGATCATCAGATAGCGGCACGGTTCCGTACCGCTGTTGAGGAAGGAATGCCCGACCGCCAGGCCGGCGGGAAAGCAGACATAATCGCCGGCCTTCATCTCGTGACGCTCCTCGCCAAGCAGCAGCGTCACCTGCCCTTCCAGAATCAGCGCGTGCTCCTCTTCGAGCATGTGGTAGTGCCTGGGCGCCAGGCGCATGCCGGGGGCCGGCGCCTCGATCAGCATGCCGACATGATAGTCTGGTAGTCCCAAAGCCGCATAGGTCAGATGCCTGGACCGGCCGCCGAACCGCGGGCCTTCGCCCTCGACCTTCCATTCGACGGCATCGCTGGCGACAGGCGGGATCGGCACGGCTGGGGGTTTGGTGATACCGGACATCACACCCGACGGCAGCGGATCGCCGGCGGCAAGGCCGGTGTTCTCGCCGTCCCAGTAGGTTCGAGTTGCAGCGAGATCGAAGAGCGCACGGCTACCCAGCGCGCGCACCAGCACCTTGTTGGAGGCGGTGTAGACGACCACGTCATTCGGGTTGCGCTCGCCGACGATGACATAGCGGCACGGCGCGTCGCCGGTGTTGATGAGGCAATGCCCCGCCGCAGCACCAGCCGGAAAGCAGATGTAGTCGCCGGCCTTCATGGCGTAGGCGGCGTCGCCGACATAAGCGGTCAGCGCCCCTTCGAGGATGAAGACATGCTCTTCCTCGAAAATGTGGTAGTGCGCCGGTGAGGTCTGCTTGCCCGGCGGCAGTTCCTCGATCGCCACGCCGACATGGTAATTCTCGCCTAGGGCGGCCAGCGACAGATGCCGGTAGCGCACGGCAAAGCGCGGCACATCGGACCATTCCGTCCATGGCACGCTGTCCGATGCGAATGGCACTGGCGATTTGTCGTCTGCCATCAGGCCTCCTGCTCCTGCCGCCTACCTCGTCGCGACGGAACAAAGCTGCCAGCTTCCGGCATCATCGCCAAGCGGTGTTCGCCACACTCCTGACAGAGCCGGGCAGGAGTCGCTGGCCTTTCGAAACAGTTTCTCAGCCCCTGATCGCCTTGCCCGCCTGCTGCAGCAGCTCGAACGCCGCGAAGCGTTTTGCATGCCAGCCGCCCAGCGTAGCGTCGGGATGATAGACCTCGCCGAGTTCCGACATGCCGGCCATCGCCCCCGTCAGATCCCTGTAGGCACCGGCGGCGACCGCGCCCAGCATAGCCGAGCCGAGCAGCACCGGTTCCGGCGAGGTCGACGCCACCACCACCATGCCTGTGGTATCGGCAAGCAGCTGGCGCACCAGCGGGCTTTGGCCGGCGCCGCCGCTGACCACGATGGTGTCGACGGCAATGCCCTTGTCATGCTCGGCCCGCACGATCTGGCGCGCGCCATAGCCCAGCCCGCAGACCCCGGCGACATAGAGCCCGACCAGGCTGTCGAGGCTGGTGTCGAGATCGAGCCCGGCGATCAGCGCGCGCGCGTCCGGGTCGGCGAAAGGTGCGCGGTTGCCGAGAAACTCCGGCACCACATGGATGCCGCCGACCAGCGCCGGCGTTGCCGCGGCCCCATTGCGGCTTTGCGCCTGCAACGACAGCCAGGCGCTGAGGCTGAGCCCCTCGGCTTGCGCCTTGGCGGTCGCTTCGGCAGCCGCGGGATGCATGCGCACCAGATGGTCGATAGCAGCACCGGCTGCCGACTGGCCGCCCTCGTTCAGCCACAGGCCCGGCACCATGGCCGAGAAATACGGACCCCAGACGCCGTCGACGAAGGCCGGCGCCGCGGTCGACGACATGGTGCAGGCCGAGGTGCCGAAAACATAGGCCATGCGCGACAGAACGCTGCCGAACGCGCCGCGCGCACCGACCGTACCGACGCCACCGGCATGCGCATCGATCAGACCGGCCGCTACCGCGGTGCCGGGGACGAGGCCAAGGTCCGCAGCCGCCTGCGCGGTCAACCCGCCGCCAAGTGCGCCACCCGCCGGCACGATCTGCGTGCCGATGCGCGCGAACCCCTCGTCGGCCAGGCTCCCTAGTCCGATGGTGCGGAAATAGGCCTCGTCCCAGCGGCTTTCATGCGCCAGATAGGTCCATTTGCAAGTCACCGTGCAGACCGAGCGGGCAAGGCTGCCGGTCGCCCGCCAGGTGAGGAAATCGGGGAGGTCCATGAACTGCCAGGCGGCGTTGAACGTGTCGGGCAGGTTTTCGGCCAGCCAAAGGAGTTTCGGCGTTTCCATCTCCGGCGAGATGACGCCGCCGACATAGTTCAGCACCGCCTCGCCGCTACGGTTGATGCGGCGCGTCTGCTCGACCGCGCGATGATCCATCCAGACGATGATGTTGCGTTCCGAATTGCCGGATCTGCTCACCGGCAGCGGCACGCCGCCCTCGCCCAGCACCACCAGCGAACAAGTGGCGTCGAACCCGATGCCGGCGATCGCCTCGGGTGCCACGCCCGATTGAGCGACCGCTTCCCGCGTGGCCGCGCACACCGCCCGCCAGATGTCGTTGCTCGACTGCTCGACAATGTCGCCGGCCTCGCGCCAGGCCTCGATATCGCGCTTGGCAGAGGCGAGCATGTTTCCAGTGTGGTCGAACACCCCGGCCCGCGCGCTGCCGGTGCCGACGTCGATGCCGAGGAAATTAGGCATGGGGGAAACCTTCGGTTCAGGGCAGTAGGCAGTAGGCAGTAGGCAGTAGGAGATTAGCGAGTTGGGATAGGGAGCAAGAAGCGTTTTCGACAGCAAGGTCGTGCCTTTATCTTCCCCCTACTGCCTACTGCCTACTGCCTATTCCCTATTCCTCACCCACTCACAAATCATTGCTCTGCGGCAAAATCACCAGATCGCGGATCGTCACGTTGCGCGGGCGGGTCAGCATGAACATCACCGCTTCGGCCACCTCGCGCGGCTGCATCAGGCCGCCGGCGGCGAGTTCTTCCTCGAGCTTGGCCTTCGGCCAGTCGTCGACCAGCGCCGTCACCACCGGGCCGGGCGCCACCGCACCGACGCGCAGGCCGTGCTTGGCGACCTGCCGGCGCACCGTGTGGACGAAGGCCTGCACGGCGTGCTTGGAGGCCGTGTAGATCGGCTCCCAGACCACAGGAACCAGTCCGGCAATCGAACTGGTGACGATGACGTCGCCCGTCTTGCGCTCGATCATGTGCGGCAGCACCGCCTGGATCGAACGGAAGCAGGCATTGATGTTGAGGTTGAGCATCCGGTCCCAGGCGTCGGGATCGCCGGTCGCCACCTCGCCGCCGACATAGGCGCCGGCATTGGCATGGAAGATGTCGAGTTGGCCGACCTTCTCCAGAATCTGCGGCATCATGGTGGCGACGCTGGCCGGCTGCATCAGGTCGATGACCAGCGGGATCGCCTTGGGGCCGAGTTCGGCGCACAGTTTGTTCAGCGTCGCCTCGGCGCGGTCGACCAGCACCACGGTGGCGCCGGCCGCCAGCATATGCCTGGCGCATTCGAGGCCGATGCCTGATGCCGCGCCGGTGACGGCGGCAACTTTTCCGGACAGTTCTTCGCTCATGTCTTGCTTCCTGTTGATGGGTTCAGGCCCGGCCATGGGAGACACGCGAGCGGCGTGCCAGCGAGTCGACGATGACCGCGATGGCAAGCACGGCGCCGGTGATCATGTACCGAAGCGACGAGGACAGATCGAGCAGCGTCAGGCCGCTGGCGATCGACTGGATGACGATGATGCCGAGCAGCGCCGAATACGCACTGCCGCGACCGCCGAACAGGCTGGTGCCGCCGATGACGGCTGCCGCGATGGCGTTGAGGTTGACGTCGCCGGTGCCGGCCTGCTGGCTGGCCGAGGCCAGGCGGGCCGCCGACAGCACGCCGCCGAAAGCGGCCAGCATCGAGCACAGCACGAAGGCGCTCGAATAGATCAGCCGCACATTGATGCCGGCGCGCCTTGCCGCCTCGCGGTTACCGCCGACCGCCGACATCGAGCGGCCCCATTTGGTCCGCGTCAGCGCGTAATGCATCGATATGACCAGGCCGACGAACAGGCCGAACATCCACGGAATGCCGCGCGCCTGGTTGAGATAGAAGACGATGAGTTCGAGAATGACCGTGATCACCACCGCCCGTATAACCAGGCCGCCGGTCGACGGCGCCGACAGATTGGCGGCGCGGCGGCGCGTAACGGTGCGCAGGCCGGTGACCAGCATGACGATGCCGGGCACGGCCGCCAGGGCGAACGAAACAAATTTCGGCATCATCAGCAGCTGGCCGAAATTCACCAGGTTCGAGCCGTAGGGCAGATTGATCGAGCCGGTCGAGCCGAGAATGTAGAGCTGCAGGCCAAGCACCGCCAGCAGACCGGCCAGCGTCGAGACGAAGCTCGGCATGCCCAGCCGGTTGAACAGCAGCGCGTAGAGTGCGCCGATAAAGCCGCCGACGGCGACAGCGGCCAGAATGGCGAGCGCCACCGGCCAGCCCTGGTTGACCCACAGCGTGCCGACCATCGCCGAGGCAAAGCCGCTGATCGAACCGACAGACAGGTCGATTTCGCCGACCATCAAGACGCAGACGATGCCGAGCGCGATGACGCCCACGGTGGAGCAATCGAACAGCAGATTGACCAGATTGCTTGATGATAGGAAGATCGGGTTGATGCTGGCAAACACCGTCCAGATGATGACCAGCCCGACGATCACCGGCAGCGAGCCGAGATCGCCCGAGCGGACCCGGTCGAAGAACCTGCGGATGGCGCCGCCGATCCCCGCCTCATGCTTGACGCGCACGTCGGCGCGGTCGAGCTGCGGCGGCACGGGGGCCGTCTGTTGCACGTCGCGGCTCATGGGCGTGGCTCCTGCGTTTGATCCTGTCGCGCCATTTGAGTCTGCTGGGTTTGGCGCCGCTCGGCGCGCCGCGACACCGAATTGTTCGACGCGCCGGTGATGGCGCTGACCAGTTCCTGGTTCGAGGCGTCGGGCGAGAAGATGCCATTGTTGCGGCCAAGCCGCAGCACGACGATGCGGTCGGCGACGGCGCGCACGTCTTCCATATTGTGGCTGATGATGACGACGCCGAGACCGCGGTCGCGCACCCGCTCGATCAGGTTGAGGACTTCCGCCGTCTGCGCCACGCCAAGTGCCGCCGTCGGCTCGTCGAGCAGGATGAGCTTGGGTTCGAGCAGCAGCGAGCGGGCGATCGCCACCGTCTGGCGCTGGCCGCCCGACAGCGAAGCGACCACTTCGCGCACGCTTGGGATGCGCGCCGATAGCTCGTTGAGCAGCGTCCAGGCGCGCACTTCCATCGCCACCTCGTCCAGCCGCAGCGGGTTGAGCTCACGACCGAGAAAGATGTTGGCGACGATGTCGAGGTTCTCGCACAGCGCCAGGTCCTGGAACACGGTGGCTATGCCGAGCGTCAGCGCCGCACTTGGATCTGCAAGCGTCACCTGCTTGCCGCGAAAACTTATCGTGCCTGAGCTCGGCTGATGCACGCCGGCCAGGATCTTGACCAGGGTCGACTTGCCGGCGCCATTGTCGCCGACCAGCGCCACCACCTCGCCGGCATGGACATCGAGATCGATGTCGGTGAGCGCCGAAACGGCGCCGAAATTCTTCGAAACGCCGCGCAGGCTGAGCACCAGCTCGCCTGCCGGAACCGGTTCGTCCGGGGTATCGATCATGCCAGGAAGCCTTTCAAAACCGGTTCAAAAATGTCGGATGAGCGCTGCCTGGCCACCGCGCGGTGGCCAGGCAGCGGAGCGGGCAAGGGTCGCGGTCAGTTCCCGATGCCCAGCTTCTTGCAGCCTTCCGCGTAACGATCGACGCAGAGTTCGGCCGCGGTGTTGATCTTCTTGTCGATGATCTCGGCCTTCAGGTTTTCCTGCGTCACCACGGCTGGCGTGAACAGCTGCGAGGGCGTGTCGTACAGCGTCATCTCGGCCTTCGGCGTCTCGCCCGAAAGCAGCTTGATGGCGATGTTGGCGGCCGCCGCCGCCACGATCTCGCTCGGCTTGGAGATGGTGTTGTACTGGTCGCCGGCGATGATCAGCTGCAAGGCCGCGATCGTCGCGTCATTGCCGGTCACCGGCGGCACCGGATCGACGCCGGCCGCCTTGAAGGCGGCGATGGCGCCGCCACCGGTGCCGTCATTGGCGGCAACCACGCCGAGGATTTTCGGCCCGAAGCGGGTGATCTGGCCGCCGGCCCATTGCTGCGCCTTCGGCGGCGCCCATTCCGGCGTGTCGTATTCGGCCAGGATCTTGTAGCCGCTATTGTCGAGGCCGGCATGGATGCCCTTCTTGATCAGGCCGGCCGCCGCGTCGGTCGGCGAGCCGTTGATCTGCAGCACACCGCCGCTGGCCGGATCGACCTTCAGCGCCTTCAGGTGCTCGACCAGCGAGTCGGCGATGGCCTTGCCGATGCCTTCATTGTTGAACGACACATAGAAATCGGCCGGCGCGGTCGGGATCGGCCGGTCGTAGGCGATGACCTTGATGCCCTGGCTCTGCGCCAGCTTGACCAGCGAGGCGGCGGCGGTCGAGTCGACCGGGTCGAGCACGATCGCCTTGGCGCCCTGCGAGATCACCGAGTTGAACTGCTGCTGCTGGCGCGAGGCGTCGGCATCGGCATTCTGGTAGAGCACCTTGCAGCCCGGGCACAGCTTCTTCATCTCGGCGGCGAAGCCGGGATAATCATGCTGCTCGTAGCGGGTCGAGGCCTGGTCGGGCATCAGGAAGGCGACGGTCGCATCGGTGACTTCGGCGGCCCTGGCGATCGCGGCGGTGCCGGCCAGCAGCGACAGCGCAAGGGCTGCCACACCGGCGGACTTGCCAGCGGACTTCAATGAAGATGAAAGTTTGGTCATTCGGTCTTCTCCGTTTCTGGATATGGTTGTAAGAAGGTCGTTGACTGCTTTGGTCTGAAGATACCTATCCGCCCTCGCCCAAACTGCATTGGGAACCGGGACCCGGCGCCGGCCTTTCGAGCCGCGCCGACAACCTCCGCCGACGGAGGAATTCGAGACAAGCGTTCTCCATCGCGAACCGCTCCACGCGGCTCACGTCGTCATGCAAAAGAAAAAATCCTCCCTTGGTTCCTCCCTGGCTCCTCCGTTAAGCGGCTTTTCCCGCGTTGATGTTGTCGGCCAGCAGGCGCCTGAAGCGCGAGGGCGGCATGCCCTTCTCCGCCAGGAACTGCCGGTTGAAATTGGACAGATTGTTGAAGCCGACCTCGTAGCAGATGTCGGTGATCGAGGCCTGCTCGTCGCTCATCAGGATCTGGCAGGCAAGGTTGATGCGCAGCCGCTTCACATACTGCACCAGCGACATGCCGGTGTGACGGCGAAACGAGCGTGAGAAAGCGCCGGTCGATTGGCCGGCGATGGCGGCGAGGTCCGCCTCGTCGAACAGCTGCGTCAGGTTTTCCCTGATATAGGCGAGCGCCTTATTCATGCCGGCGGTCATGTAGCCGGAGGGATCGGGCCGGTAGCTGGCGCTGGCCAAAAGCTGGAATTCCTGGGCGCGGCTGAGCAGGCCGGCGATCATCATGAACAGCTCGATGCGGCGCACACCTTGTGCCTGCATCATCTCTTCCATCAGCGGCGCCAGCGCCTTGCTGGTGCGGCTGGAAAACAGCACGCCGCGACGTGACGCCTCGAGCAGAGCCGTGAGCCCCGCCAACTCCGGCAGCACATGCATGGCATCGCCGATGAAACTTTCGGAAAACTGAATGATGCGGCCGCGCAGCGGGATCGAACTGTCCCTGGCGATATCGCTGACCCAATTGTGCGGCAGGTTCGGCCCGGTCAGCACCAGATTGCCCGGCTCGAACTCGCCGATGAAGTCGCCGACGAAATAGCGGCCGTTGGTGAAGATCACCTGATGCAGTTCATATTCGGGATGGAAGTGCCAGCGCACCGTATGGAAGGGGTAGCCGTGCGACCACGCCTTGAAGGACTCACCGCGTCGTATCTGGACAACTTCCAGGTCCGGTTCCATGTCCGTTTCCTCCCGGGCCGGCACGGATATTTGCCGCGTTCGGCCCAATTCCCTAAACCGGCCGAATTGGTTTCGGCTCTGCATTTCAAGAGCCAAGGTACCGGCTCATGACAACAGGCGCCACCACGATTCAAGACAACGGATGATACTTTTTTAACCGGGAGGCGGCGCTCAGAAGCGCTATTCGGGCAGAACAGGTCAGTCTTGCTGACGCGTTCGCTCAATGACCAACGACAATGCCGCCCGCCCGGAAAGGAATTCCGGCGTCTCCGTGTTCGCCTGGCTTATCGCAAGACCATGGTCTTCAGGCGCTGTGCAGCGCCGCATCGTCAGTTCACCTCGTGCGCAGCGCACCACCGGCCGCCGTCGCGAGCGGCGTAACCATCTCCGGCACCAATATGTCGTGGCGGCGCGCGAAGCTGACCAGCGTGGCCCGCACCGTCTCCGGATCGATCTCGCCGACGATGCCCGCCTTGCAAGCGTTGAGTGCGACGGCATGGGCGCCGTTGCGGCCGGCGCTCGGCCAGTCCTGCAGCAGTGCGTAAGCTTCCATCACGCTGTCGATCTTCCTCGGAAAGCCCATTCCGACCAGAAGTGTGACCGGTTCCTCAAATTGCCCGTGATTCATGGCTTGTGCCTCCTCTCGATTGTTCAGGGCCTGTAGCGGGCCGAGCACCGGGAGCGCGGCCCGCCGCGAATAGGTGAATGGACTGGCCGATTTCCGTTCAGCCGCTGCCGGCGGATACCTCGGATGTTGCCGACACTTGCTGCGCGGCGAGGAACATCAGTGCCGACGCCGCGGTTCGCCGGTTCCAGCCGGCAGCTTCAGCCATGTCGAGCAGCCCTGCCAGCAGCGGCTTCAGCACGTTCCTGCATTCTGTTTCATAGGCCAGGAATTCCTTCGCCTGGTGCGTAGGAGCCGGTACGGATCCGAGGCCAGCCATTGCATCCATCTTTACCTCCACTTTCTCTTCGGATGACGCCCGCTCCCCGCCAGGGAAGCGGGCGGATGGGCCGTGACCTCAGAAGTCCATACCGGCGCCGGCGGGCATTGCCGGGGCGGCGGCTTCCTTCTTCGGCTTCTCGGCCACCATCGCCTCCGTGGTCACCAGCAGGCCGGCGACCGATGCCGCGTCCTGGAGAGCGGTGCGCACCACCTTGGCCGGGTCGATGACGCCCTGGCCGTAGAGATCGCCGAATTCGTTGGTCTGGGCGTTCCAGCCCCAGCCGAATTCGCTTTTCTCGCGCAGCTTGCCGACGATGATCGAGCCTTCGGCGCCGGCATTCTCGGCGATCTGCCGGACCGGCGTTTCGATGGCACGGCGCACGATATCGACGCCAGTCTTCTGGTCCGCATTGTCGGTCTGCACGGCATCGAGCGCCTTGGCTGCCCGCAGCAGCGCGACACCGCCGCCAGGCAGCACGCCCTCCTCGACGGCCGCGCGGGTCGCATGCAGCGCATCGTCGACGCGGTCCTTGCGCTCCTTGACCTCGACCTCGGTCGAGCCGCCGACCCGGATCACCGCAACGCCGCCGGCGAGTTTGGCCAGCCGCTCCTGCAGCTTCTCGCGGTCGTAGTCGGAGGTGGTCTCCTCGATCTGCGCCTTGATCTGCGCGACACGGCCCTGGATCTCTTCCTTGCGGCCGACACCGTCGACGATGGTGGTGTTTTCCTTCTCGATCACCACTTTCTTGGCGCGGCCCAGCATCTGCAGCGTCACATTTTCCAGCTTGATGCCGAGATCTTCCGAGATCGCGGTGCCGCCGGTGAGAATGGCGATGTCTTCCAGCATGGCCTTGCGGCGGTCGCCGAAGCCCGGCGCCTTGACGGCCGCGACCTTGAGGCCGCCGCGCAGCTTGTTGACGACCAGCGTCGCCAGCGCCTCGCCTTCCACATCCTCGGCGATGATCAAGAGCGGCTTGCCCGACTGCACCACGGCTTCAAGCACGGGCAGCATCGCTTGCAGGTTGGAGAGCTTCTTCTCGTGGATCAGCACATAAGGCTCATCGAGTTCGACGCGCATCTTGTCCTGGTTGGTGATGAAATAGGGCGAGAGATAGCCGCGGTCGAACTGCATGCCTTCCACGACTTCGAGTTCGGTCTCGGCGGTCTTGGCCTCCTCCACCGTGATGACGCCCTCATTGCCGACCTTCTCCATCGCCTCGGCGAGGAAACGGCCGATCTCGGCATCGCCATTGGCGGAGATGGTGCCTACCTGCGCGATCTCGTCGTTTCGGGTGACCTTGCGGGCATTGGTCTTCAGTTCGGCGACCACCGCATCGACCGCCTTGTCGATGCCGCGCTTCAAATCCATCGGGTTCATGCCCGAGGCAACCGCCTTGGCCCCTTCCCTGACGATCGCCTGTGCAAGCACCGTTGCGGTCGTCGTGCCGTCGCCGGCAAGGTCGTTGGTCTTGGAAGCCACTTCGCGCACCATCTGGGCGCCCATATTCTCGAACTTGTCTTCAAGCTCGATTTCCTTGGCCACGGTGACGCCGTCCTTGGTGATGCGCGGAGCGCCGAACGACTTGTCGATGACGACATTGCGCCCCTTGGGACCGAGCGTCACCTTTACCGCATTGGCAAGGATATCGACGCCGCGCAGCATCTTCTCGCGCGCTTCGGTATGGAATTTCACTTCTTTGGCAGCCATTGGATCACTCCTTTATCTAGGCAGCATTCGTTGACTGGATGGATACGAAGAAGCCGTCAGGCGGCCTTCTTCACTTCGGCGATCTCATCGATGACACCCATCACGTCGCTTTCCTTCATGATGAGCAGGTCCTCGCCGTCGAGTTTGATTTCGGTGCCGGACCATTTGCCGAACAGGATGCGGTCGCCGACCTTGACATCGAGTTCGACAAGCTTGCCGCTGTCGTCGCGCGCGCCGGGACCGACGGCGAGCACTTCACCTTCCTGCGGTTTTTCCTTTGCGGTATCGGGGATGATGATGCCGCCGGAGGTCTTCTCCTCGGCTTCAAGGCGGCGGACCAGAATACGGTCATGCAATGGACGGAACGCCATGTCGTTCTCCTCGTGGACAAACAGGTTTTTGAGGTTCCTCCGCACCGAACCGGCAATATCGGACCGGTGCGGAACGCCCCGACCCTTCGTCAGGCATCGCGGCGCATATCGAGCTAGTTTTGCCGTTTTTCGGTTTCAAGAGACCGGCGAAAAAATTTTTCCATTCGACCAGAAAGGGCGCCAACGCACTGTTATGGCGCGGCTATTTTCGGAACCCCCGAGCTTCTCGCGACGTTGTTTGAAGAGGAACCGATCGTCCCGGCATGGCATCGGGCGAGTTCAATACGGACATCGCGGGCTGGAGGCCTGAACGGAGAGAGAAGGAGAAAGACATGGCCGATACGGTCAGCAGCGAATTCCGCCTGCAAATGGAAGGTTATGGCCTGACGACGGCCGAAATCCACTATCACCTGCCCGATCATCCGAGCCTGCTTCAGCTCTATGTCTGGCAGGACTATGATCTCGCTCCGGCCTTTCCCGAACTCAAGGGCTTTCTCCAATATTGGGAGCGCGAACTCGACGGTCCGCTGCACTCGGTCCGCATTGCTCATCATCGACTCATCCAGCCTTCGGAATGGCGGGCCGTCGAGGGCATCATCACGGTCCACTAGAGGTCTTTGGGACGGACTCCGCTCCTGCTTCGCCCCCGGAGCGACGACGTTGGAGCAAGCTCTTGCCGGCCCCACGCAGCGCCAACAATCTCCGCTCCAGGATTTCCAATTTCCATGTTGTAAAACGATCCTGCCGCGCTAGCCTGAAACCAGATGCGAGGCGGGGAAGAGGAATGGAGCTTCAGCTCAACGGCAAGGTGGCGCTGGTCACCGGCTCGACGCAAGGCATCGGCCGCGCCATCGCCGAGACGCTGGCGCGCTGCGGCGCCGGCGGCCTGCTCGTCACCGGGCGCGAGAAGACCCGCGGCGATGCCGTGGCGGAAGAGCTTTCGCGGCTCGGCACGCCGACAGTCTTCGTCGCCGCGGACCTCGCCGACCCGGCGGCCCCTGCCCTTTTGACGCAAGCCTGCATCGAGCGCTTCGGCCGCATCGATGCGCTGGTCAACGCCGCAGGGCTGACCGACCGGGCCTCGTTCCTCGACGCCGATCTCGACGGCTGGGCCTCGCTGTTCGCGGTCAACGCGCGGGCACCGTTCTTCCTCATGCAGGCGGCCATCGCCGACATGAAGAAGCGTGGCCAGGGCGGCGCCATCGTCAACATCCTGTCGATCAACGCCCATTGCGGCTCGCCGGAACTCGCCGTCTATTCCGCCAGCAAGGGCGCGCTGGCCACGCTGACCAAAAACGCCGCCAACGCCCATCGCTTCGATCGCATCCGCGTCAACGGCATCAATGTCGGCTGGACCGACACGCCGGCCGAACGTGTCATGCAGGCCGACACGTTGGGCAACGGGCCGGGCTGGCTCGATGCCGCCAACGCCTCGCAACCCTTCGGCCGCCTGTTCTCGACGAGCGACATCGCCAACCTCGCCGTCTTCCTGCTTTCGGATGCTGCCGGGCCGATAACCGGCACGCTCGTCGACCAGGAACAGTGGGTGATCGGGGCGAATCGGTGAGCGCCATCGAAACGCATGCGCCCTGCATGACGCATTTCGGCGTCGGCACCGTTGCCGTCAGAAGTTGGTCGCGATGACGGTGACTGAAAAAACCTATCGCCCATTCGCTCAAAGCACCCGCGCCGCTTCACAGCGCCAGGCTCTCCTGCTCCACCTCTTCGGCATTCGGATCTCCCGGTGCGGTGGCCCAGGCCAATTCGACCAGCGTCACGGTGCGCCAGCCTGTCCCGTCGAGTTGGCAGACGATGAGGCCCTGCTCCTCGATATAGGTCAAGAGGCGCCGGGCGCGGCGCAGCGAGTGCGAGCCGTAGGCGCGGGCGATCGCGGCGTCGCTCGGGCATGGCCAGCCCTCTTTCGCCGCACGGGCGATCATCATGAACACGCCCTGCATGTCGTCGGGCAGCAGCGACGCGCGGACGGAAACGTCCCGCCACGCGTCATCCTGCGTCGTCTCGGAACCAAGGCCGGCACGGGCGCGCGTCAGCATGCGGCGGAACTCCGGCAGGTCCGGCACGACCGACGCGAGGCCTTCTATGCGGCAGCGGACCACGAATTCCTGATAGAGCACCCCGATCACGCGAAAACCCGCATCGGGCTGCGCCAGGATGGCGCGCAGCACACGGTCGACGCGCTCACGACGCTCGGCCAGATCCTCGGCGCTGATTTGCGGCTCCGCCGGCTCGGGGCGCATTTCCAGTGCCGCCGATTTGGCCGCCATCAGCTGGTCGAGCAGGTCCGGCGACGCCGGGCGGCGCGGCGTGCGCACCGTCTCGGGCGGCGGCGCCGCCAGGATGATCGCGCGTGCATCTTCCAGCGCGGATTCCGGCATTGCCATGAGCCGCGGCGTGCCGTTGCGCGGGCTGGTGTCGGTCGGGCCGATGCGCAGCCCCAGCGGACGGCGCGACAGCGCCGGGCCGAGCGCCATGAACTGCCCGCGTTCCAGATCGCGGAACGCTTCCGCCTGGCGTCTCTCCATGCCCAAAAGATCGGCGGCACGCGCCATGTCGATATCGAGGAAGGTGCGGCCCATGAGAAAATTGGACGCCTCGGCTGCGACATTCTTGGCGAGCTTGGCCAGCCGCTGGGTGGCAATGATGCCGGCCAGCCCGCGCTTGCGGCCACGACACATCAAATTGGTCATGGCGCCGAGCGAGAGCTTTCGCGCTTCGTCCGACACCTCTCCGGCCACCGCCGGCGCGAACAGCTGCGCCTCGTCCACCACCACCAGCATTGGGTACCAGTGGTCACGGGCGACCTCGAACAGCCCGCCGAGGAAGGCGGCGGCACGCCGCATCTGGTTCTCGGCGTCGAGCCCTTCGAGATTGAGCACGGTGGAGACGCGATGCATGCGCGCCCGCTCGCCGGCCGCCTGCAGGCCGCGCTCGGTATGCTGCTCGGCATCGATCACCAGATGGCCGTAACGGTCGCCCAGCGAGACGAAGTCGCCCTCGGGATCGATGATGGTCTGCTGCACCCAGGGCGCGCTCTGCTCCAGCAGGCGCCGCAGCAGATGCGACTTGCCGGAGCCTGAATTGCCCTGCACCAAAAGGCGAGTCGCGAGCAGTTCCTCAAGATCCAGCTTCGCCGGGGCGCCCGCGGTCGTCTGTCCCATCTCGATCGCAACGGTCATCTCGACTCAGGCGCTCCTTTCGCAGACGGGCTTATCAACTGGGTCACAGCCCGTCGAGCGTGCATGACCGCCTGCGGCGTGTTGCGCACAACTGTGCAGGCACCGCCTGGAGGGGTCATCAGCCGATGCCTGGCGCAAACTTTGGGTTGACCCCTTCGGACCACGAGGCGACACTCCACCCAACGCTACGAGTGCGAGGAGGAATGCGATGGACGAGCCCGAACGGTGGCGCCACATGTCGACGGCGCCAAAGGATGGCAGCCGCATCCTGGTCACGGTGCGTCCGTCCGAACAGGGACCGGCGGAAGTAGACCTTGCCTATTGGTCGCGTGCCGACCAGTTCGCCTCGGAAGGCTGGCGCGCGTCGGACTCCTCGCCCGGGCGCGTCATCGAATATGCCGACCCGGAACTGAAGTGCTGGATGCCGTTGCCGACGGCAAACCTCAGCCGCGCGTCCATGCCAGCGCCCTGGGAAGGCGAAGACGCCCAGCAGCTGGATGGGTCCGGGATTTAAGCGCGCGGAGAGGCCGGAGATTGGCCAATCTCCCCTCGTGCGGGAGATCGGCAGCTTCGCGGTCGGCAGTCCTCAGAACAGGAACGCGGCCGTGGCGGGGTTGGGCCCGTTGCGGCCTTCGGGCGAATCCATGCCGCGGATCGTCTGCAGGTCCTGGGCATCCAGTTCAAAATCGAAGACATCGAAATTGGCGGCGATGCGATCCCTGCGGATTGACTTTGGAATGACGATCAGCCCCTCTTGGAGATGCCAGCGGATGATCGCCTGGGCGACGGACTTGCCATGTTTTTTGGCGATGCCTGAAATGGTCGGATCGCCGAGCAGCCGGCCGCTGCCCAACGGGCTCCAGCTTTCGATACGGATGTCGTGCTTGGCGTGAAAGTCCCTGACACCGCGCTGCTGGAACTGGGGATGCAACTCGATCTGGTTGACGACGGGCGTCACGCCGGTTTCCGCGATGATCCGCTCCAGATGGTCCTGGTTGAAGTTCGAAACGCCGATGGACTTGATGCGGCCGGCCTGCCGGAGTTCGACCAGCGTCTTCCAGGCCTCGACATATTTGTCCTGGCTGGGCACAGGCCAGTGGATCAGGAACAGGTCGATCTGCTCAATGCCGAGCTTGGCCATGGTGTCATCGAAGGCGCGTAGCGCCGCATCGCGCTGGTGTGCGCCGTTGCGCAGTTTCGAGGTGATGAACAGCTCAGCCCGCGACACGCCGGCGCTGCGGATCGCCTCTCCGACCCCTTCCTCGTTCTGGTAGCCTTCGGCGGTGTCGATCAGACGATAGCCGGCCTCGATGCCCCAACTCACCACCTCGGCGGTAATATCCTGGTCGACCTGCCACACGCCAAGGCCGAGCTGGGGAATGGCGGAGCCGTCGTTCAATGCAATCTGTTCGGGCATGATGGGCTGTCCAGGCATGGGGGGATCCTTTGCAAAGCGGGTCCGGGCGGTCTGCCCGGTGCACAGCCTATCTAGGTCCGACAGGATGCGACGACCAGCCGACAGCGGACAAATTGCCGTGTGAAGTGCGCCTGCAAGTGTGACTTCGGCGTCGGCCGCATCCTCACCGCGGCCGGCGCACCGCCCTCACCACCCCGGCGGATGTGCTGCCGCAATAGAGGCGGTCGCCGCCATCGGATTCCAGCCCCGACACGCCCATGCCGGCCGGCATGTCGAGCTTCTCGAGAACCTTGCCTGATCGCGGGTCGACGCGGCGCAGGTCGCTCTGGTCGCCTTCCCAGGTGGCGTGCCACAGCTCGCCCTCGACCCATGTCACCCCGGTGACGAAACGGTTGGATTCGATGGTGCGCAGGATCGCCCCTGTCTCCGGGTCGATCTGGTGGATCTTGCGTTCGCGATATTGCCCCACCCAGAGCGTCCCTTCGGCCCAGGTCAGCCCGGAATCGCCGCCGCCGCCCGGCGCCGGAATGGTCGCCAGCACCTGGCCGGTATCAGGGTCGATCTTCTGTATCAGGTCGTCGGCAAGCTGGAAGAAGTGCTGGCCGTCCCAGGCGGTGCCGGCATGCGCCGCGACGTCGATCGAGCGCAGCGCTTGGCCGTTTTCCGGGTCGAAGGCGTTCAGCTTCTCGCCCGAGGCGAACCAGACATTGTTGCCGTCAAAACTCACCCCATGCACCCTCTCCACATCTGGAAAGGGTCCGTATTCGCGCAGAATTTCGGCCGCTGACTGTTTCATGTCCTTGTCCTCACTGAGATGGTCTGATGTCCCCTACTAACCACTCGGCAGCGGCGCCGGGAGTAACAAGGTGGTCGTGAATCCCGCCACCGGCGGCGTCATCCAGCGGCGCGCCCGGCCGTGACCGAAAAACTGCACCTTGCCGGCCTCGCCAAGCTGCTCCAGCGCCCGTTGCACACTGCGTTGGCCGGTGCCAAGCGCCAGCGCCAACGCCGAACTCGCCCAGGATTCACCATCGGCAAGGAAAGCCAGCACCGCCGCGTGCCGCTCCTCGATCGGCCGCGCCAGCACCAGCACCTCGCGTGCCTGGCGCGGCGCCAGCGCGAAGCCCTGGCTGGTCGCGCCGATGTCGGCCAGGCCGCGCAATTCGGTGCGCAGCCGGCCGATCTCGACCCGCAGCCGTGCCCGGTGCGATTCATCGGCGTGCCTGCCGCCGAAGGCTTGCGCGATCAGCCTCGCCCTCGACACATCGCCTGGCCACGCTTCGGCGAGCGTACGGGCCAGCGCAAACAGCACCGGGCGCGTTGCCAGCGAGACCGTTTTCTCCTGTTGGCGCACGACATAGCGAAAGCTATCGACCAGCAATGCCGGCGACGCTTGCAACGCCTCGACGTCCTCAAGCAGCAACGAGCGCTGCTCGCCAGCCGCGATCAGCCGCGCCGCCGGTGTGTCCAGCGCCAGGAATGCGCGATCGACTTCAGCGATGAGCCCCGCAATGCCGGCCTGGCGGGCGGCGTGGCGTGCCCACTCCAACGCCCTGCGCGCCCGCTTCGTCTTGAGGCGCCGCATCGCGATGCCGGCGACGGCCAGCTCGTGGGCGGCGCGCGAGGCCGGCGGAAGCGGCATCGGATCGAGCCCGCCCAGCACGTCTTCGGCCTCGTCGAGACGGCCGATCAATAGCAGGCGGCGCACCTTGAGGTGGCCGGCATGCGCTGCGTTCAGCCGGTCGCCATGCTTTTCCAGCGTCGCCCGCGCCGCATCCAAAGCCTTGGCCGGCCAGCCGAGATCGCGTGAGACCAGCGCGATCTCGGCCTCGGCAACGACGCATCTCGCACGCGCAACCGCCTCTTTCGGGCCGAAGCCACGCGCGGCCCGCCGCAGCAGCGCCTTGGCGCGATCAAGATCGCCAAGTTGCGCCATGGCGATGCCGCGCAGCGCCAGCGCCGGCGGATCCTCGCGCAGGGCGACGCGATCCAGCGCGCCGAGCGGATCGCCTCCGGCCAGCGCCAGCGCCGCGGCGGTGATCAGCGAATCCATTCAAATCCCGTCACACTTGTAACTCCCACCCTTGTGCGTCGCCGCCCTAACTTAAATCCGTACCATGAACCGGCAAGCCGCATCGGCCAACTCTATCGGCAACGTGCGGCACGCCAAGGGAGAACCGACAATGCCAACCGACACTCCTCTCCATGACGCGGCCGAAGGCACCGTGAGGATGCGCCACCCCTGCTGCGACGGGCCGGCTCCTGCAAATCCCGTCACACTTGTAACTCCCACCCCCGCGCTTCACCGCCCTATTCTGGCTGACAGCAAGCGACAACAGACTGGCAAAGGAGACGACCAATGACCAAGCACATCGCAATGAAGACCCCGCCGATCGTTTCGAGGCAGGACTGGGAAGCCGCCCGCGAACAGATGCTGGTGAAGGAAAAGGCAACGCTGCGGGCCAAGGACGCATTGGCCGCCGAGCGCCGGCGCATGCCGTGGATGGAAGTCGACAAGGCCTATGTGTTCGAGGGGCCGAACGGCAGAGCGAGCCTGCTCGATCTGTTCGAAGGCCGCCGCCAGCTGATCGTCTACCGCGCCTTTTTCGAGCCCGGCGTGCATGGCTGGCCCGATCATGCCTGCCGCGGCTGTTCGCTGGGCGCCGACCAGGTCGGCCACCTCGCCCATCTCAACGCCCGCAACACCACTCTTGCCTACGCTTCGCGTGCCCCGCAAGCCGACATTGCGCGGCTGAAGCAGCGGATGGGCTGGCAGATGCCCTGGTACACAATCACGGACAGTTTCGACAAGGACTTCGGGGTCGACGAATGGCACGGCCACAACGTCTTCATCCATGACGGCGACCGCATCTTCCGCACCTATCTCATCAACAGCCGCGGCGACGAGGCGATGGGCACCGTCTGGAGCTATCTCGACGCGACGCCGCTCGGCCGCCAGGAAATTTGGGAGGATTCGCCCGAAGGCTATCCGCAGACCCCGCTCTATTCCTGGTGGAACTGGCACGACAATTACGACGCCGGGGCCGACAAGAAATGGGAAGAAGTGTCTGCTGCCGGCGAGGCTGCATTCCGCGACAAGGGCGAGCAGTAACGGTTGTTCAGTCTGGGTTCCTCTCCCCACTCCGTGGAGAGAGGAACCTGTCGTGGCTGGCATGATCATCAAGGATTAAGGCGATGAGCGATATCCATACCGGTGCCGGCAGCACGATCCCGGAAGCCGCAACCCTCGGGCTGGCCGACTGGCTTTGCCTTGCCGCGGCACCGACTTTCGCCGTGATGGCGCTGCTCACCTGCATCTTCAGCGGCGATGCGGCCATGCAGTGCATGGGCATCGACGCCTCGCCCCTCACGGGCATGGCCGCGATGTATCTGCTGATGAGCGCCTTTCATCTGGCGCCCTGGCTGCGGGTGATCTCAGGCCGGCAGGCCCGCTAGACCATTCCAATTCCAGACACCCCACACATCGGAGAAGACAATGAGACTGGTCAGGCTGAGAGCGCCGGGCGGCTTGGGCAATCTCGACCTGGTCGAGGAAGATCCGCCCCAGCCAGGGCCGGGCGAGGTTCTGGTCAGGATCCGGGCCTGCGCGTTGAACATGCGCGACGACTTTGCCGTGCAAGGCAAGATGCCTCTCGCCGACGGCCGCGTTCCGCTCTCCGACGGCGCCGGCGAAGTGATTGCCCTCGGCGACGGTGTCGATGCACTCAAGCCCGGAGACAGAGTCGTCAGCGTCTTCTATCCCTGGTGGCTGGGCGGTGACATGACGCCCTGCACCCGGCGCGATATTCCGGGAGACAGTTTCGACGGCTTCGCCAGCGAGTATGTCTGCATGCCGGCGCACGCTTTCACCAAGGCACCGGCAGGCTATACGCATGTCGAGGCGGCGTCGCTCACCTGCACGGGCGTTACTGCCTGGCGCGGCCTGGTTGTGTGCGGCAAGGTGAAGCCGGGCGACGCGGTGCTGGTCCTCGGTTCGGGCAGCGTATCGCTGTTCGCGCTGCAATTCGCCAAAGCCGCCGGCGCCCGGGTCATCGCCACCTCATCCGACGAGCAGAAGCTGGAAAGGCTCACGCGCCTCGGAGCCGACGCCGTCATCAACTACAAGTCCGTCCCGGACTGGGGTCGCAAGGCCAGGGATCTGACGGGCGGACGCGGTGTCGATCACGTGATCGAGGTCGGCGGACCCGCCACGCTGGCGCAGTCGATTATCGCCTGCCGCACGGGCGGTCACATCGCGCTGGTCGGCGTCCTGACCGGTTTTGCGGCGGAAGTGTCTATCCCTGCCCTGTTTTCCAACCAGATCCGCATCAGCGGCATTTCCATCGGCAGCCGGGCCGACCAGGAGGATATGATCCGGGCGATAGAGACTATCAGGCTGAAGCCCGTCATAGACCGCCATTTTCCGCTGCAGGACATCGCCACCGCCTTCGCGCATTACGAAACCCAAAAGCATTTCGGCAAGGTCTGCCTCGACGTTTGAGCGGCCTCCGCCAGCAGCACGATGAAGAGGACCGTCGGGTCCGCGCCTTCGTCGTGATCCTGCCTAGGTCGCGATGTCGTTGACCGGCATCAGGGGCTTGGGAAGATCGGCCTCGCCGAGCCCGCTGCGCAACTCGATCTCGATGTCGCGGCAAATCTGCGAGATCGGGACGTCGTTGGCGTTGCCCTCGAACGGGTTGGCGCTGCTTTCGCCGACCTGGTCGAGGGACATGTAAGCCCAGCCCAGCAGCGTGCTGAACGGGATCGTCAGCCAGATCGCGATCGACCCGAGCGCCCCACCCAATTTGCCCATATCGGCAAAGACGGGAACGACCCCGAACGGCAACAGCGTGCAGAAGATCATCACGAACATCGAACTGACGATGGCGTATTGCCGGGGATAGGGATTGTTCTTGATGCGATCGCAGCGCGCCTGCTGGTCATGGAAGTCGCGGATCAGCTTGGTCAGTTCGCCATAGATCTGAGGAGGGAGCTTTGTGTCCTTGAACAGCGCATTGACCTGGACAGATTGCAGTTCGAGCAGGGCTATCGCCGGCTGGGGCGATTTCAGGACGTCCTCGGCCTGTTCGGCGAGCAGCGGACGGAATTCGTCGGCGATCGAGCTCGCATCCTCATGGATGCGGTAGCGCCGCCGGTATTCGATATTGGCGGCCCGCGCCATGGATTCCCATGGCATCGGCCGGCGCAGGGAAAAACGCAATGCCGTCATCCAGGCGATGTGGCGATAGATGAGCTGTCTGGCCGTCGGCGCGTCAAGGAAATCCCTGCAGAAATTGGACCACAACCGGCTGCTGGCCGTAATTTGCGTAAAAGCCTGCAGCGCGTCGCTGCTGCGGGTGAACACCTGCGAATTCTTGAACCCGGCAACGAGTGACACGGTGGTGCCAAGCACCAGCACCACCGACCATGGCACCGAAAACCCGGCGATGCCTGGAAGACGGTAAGCCGCCACGGCCAGTCCACTCACCACCACCATGTAGATGACGCTGCGCCGCGACCACAGCGCGAAGTCCACTATTTTGTAGGAGCGGCCTACATACATCGGGTCCCCTCAATTTATCGACAGGTGTGGTTTTGCACGGGCGGAATCTCGTCGCCTCATTGTGCCTTTGCAGCCCCGAACCGCAACCCGTCCATCAACAGCTTGACCAGCCGGCGCGAGCGGTCGCGCCATTCGGGGGTGTCGGGCGCTGAGTAGATGCCGCCCAGCGCGTGCAGCACGTCGGAAGCGTCGACGTCGCCGCGGATGGTGCCGTCGGCCACCGCCGCCTCGACCAGCTGCCGCAAGGCTTGCGACACCCGGCCGAACGTGTCGGAAAACAGCGTCGAATTGGTGGTGAGCACAATGCGCAGGCTGGTCGCCAGGCCGCGCTTGGTGGCGATGTAGTCGACGAAGCGCTGCATCCACTGTTCCAGCGCGACATCGGACGGATGTTTCTGGGCAAGCTCGCCGGCGGCCGCGCAGAGCGCCTCCACCTCCCGGCGATAGACCACCTCGACCAGATGCTCGCGCGTCGGGAAATGCCGGTAGAGCGTGCCGATGCCGACGCCGGCGCGGCGCGCGATCTCCTCCAGCGAGCCATCGATGCCGCGCTCGGCAAAGACCGACACCGCCACCTCGACCAGCCGGTCGCGGTTGCGCCGCGCATCGGCGCGCAGCGGCTTCGCGTCTACGGCCTCGGCCTTCTGTTCTGTAATGGCGGACGGCTCGCTGGCCAATTTTTTCTCCACATCGTGTCAGGGGGCTTGAACCCGGCCGGTTCAGCCACCACGTATTAAACGGAGGCGCCTCCGTTTTAGTGGAGCACCTTTATCATATAATCAGGGGAACCGGTATGTCACGTCTTTCGAACACGCAAGCCGACATCTCCCCTGCCCGCCTGCCTCGCGGGAGATCCGCTGCCATCTCCGCTTTCGCCGTCAAGACCTGACCGAACGGTTACCTTGCCCTTCCGCGGCAAGGCACCAGTTCAATCCCATCCGCGTCAAGCAACTGGAGCCAGACGCCCATGACCAGCCTTCCCATCACCCTCACCATCAACGGCCACCGACACGAACTGGAGGTCGATCCACGCGTAACCCTGCTCGACCTGCTGCGCGAGCGGCTTGATCTCACCGGCACCAAGAAGGGCTGCGACCGCGGCCAGTGCGGCGCCTGCACGGTGCTGGTCGACGGCAAGCGCATCAACTCATGCCTGGCGCTAGCGGTCAGCCATGACGGCGCCCAAGTCTTGACCATCGAAGGCGTCGCCCACGGCGAGGAACTGCATCCGGTGCAGGCCGCCTTCATCGCCCATGACGGCTTGCAGTGCGGGTTCTGCACACCCGGCCAGATCATGAGCACGCTCGGCCTGATCGCCGAGGCACAGGCCGGCGACGATCCCGAACGCATCCGTGAGGGGCTGAGCGGCAACATATGCCGATGCGCGGCCTATGGCGGCATCGTCGAGGCCGTCCTGGAAGCCCAGCAACAGCTTGTCAAAGCCGACCGGAGGACCGCGGCATGAGAGATTTCGATTACATCAGGCCAGCCACCATCCCCGACGCCATCGCCGCGGCAGCCGAGCCGGGTTCGGCCTATCTCGCCGGCGGCACCAATCTGCTCGACCTGATGAAAGGCGGCATCACCAGTCCCGAGCGTATCGTCGACATTTCCCGGCTGCCGGAGCTCAACCGCATCGAACGGCTGGACGATGGTGGCCTGCGCATCGGCGCGCTGGTCCGTAATGCCGACCTTGCCTACGATCCGGCGTTCGCGAAATCCTATCCGGCGGTGGCCGAGGCGCTGCTGTCGGGTGCTTCGGCGCAGCTTCGCAACGCCGCCACCGTCGGCGGCAATCTGCTGCAGCGCACGCGCTGCAGCTATTTCTACGACACCGCCAGCGCCTGCAACAGGCGCGAGCCAGGCGCCGGCTGCGATGCGCTGGGCGGCGAGAACCGCCTGCACGCCGTGCTAGGCTGGAGCGACGCCTGCATCGCCACCCACCCGTCGGACTTCTGCGTGCCGCTGGTGGCGCTCGACGCCGTGGTCGAGATCGAGGGCAAGAAGGGCCGGCGTCATGTGACACTGGAGGAATTCCACCGGCTTCCCGGCGAAACGCCGCAGCGGGAGAATGCGCTAGAGCCCGGCGACCTGATCGTGGCGGTGCGCCTGCCGGCGGAGGCGGCCTCCTTCTCCGCCAATGCCCGTTACCTGAAAGTCCGCGAACGCACCTCTTATGCTTTTGCCGTCGTATCGGCCGCGGCAGCGCTCGTCGTCGATGGCGGCAAGATCCGCGCCGCAAGGCTGGCACTGGGCGGCGTCGCGGCCAAGCCGTGGCGAGCCCGAACGGCGGAAGCCGTCCTGCTTGGCGCGGACGCCAGCGAGGCGACCTTCTCCAGCGCCGCGGACGCTGCCTTGGCCGATGCCAGCCCCTCCGGCGACAATGCCTTCAAGATCGAGCTTGCCCGCCGCATCGTGGTCAGGGCGCTGATATCTGCGCTTTCGGGAACGCCCGAGCGTCTGCCAGCCCTTCCTGCCTCCCCGTTCTCGAACATTCCCGGAGCGCGCCATGTCGCTTGAACTCAGCCTCAACCAGCAACCCGCCCATGCCCGGCAGGGCTCCAGCATCGGCCAGCCGCTGACCCGCCGCGACGGCTTTCTGAAAGTCACCGGAGCCGCGCGCTATGCCGCCGACAACCACCCGCCCGGCATGCTCTACGCCGTGCTGGCGGTCAGCAGCATCGCGCGCGGCCGCGTTGCCGCTCTGGATATCGAGGCGGCCAAGGCGCACCAGGGCGTGGTCGAGGTGATGACGCCCAAGAACCGGCCGGCGCTCGCCGCTGACCCGGACGCCAAGGACCACCCCTTCATGTTCCGGCTCGACCTGCTGCAGAACGATCAGGTCCGCTACCCCAACCAGAGCATCGCCGTGGTGATCGCCGAGACGCTGGAGGCGGCAACCGAGGGGGCGGCTTTGCTGTCGCCGCGCTATGAAGTGCTGCCGGCGCGCGTTGGCCTCGACGGCGCTGAAAGCTTCGTGCCGCGTGGTGTCGGTGTCGGCGGTCCGGCCGTGCAGCACAAGGGCGATGTCGAGGCCGGCCTCAAATCCGCAAAGACGCGGATCGAAGCCACCTACGAGACGCCGGCCCAGTACCACAACGCCATGGAGCCGCATGCGATCGTCGTCGCCTGGGATGGCGACACACTGTCGATCGACACACCGAGCCAGGGCCTTGCCATGGCGCAGGGCCGCATCGCCGGCCTGTTCGGCATCGCGCCGGAAAACGTCCACATCCGCAGCCCGTTCCTGGGTGGCGGCTTCGGTTCGAAAGGCATGATCTCCGGGCCGCAGGTGCTCGGCATCCTGGCGGCGCGCCTCGTTGGCCGTCCGGTCAAGCTGGTGCTGCGGCGTGAGCAGATGTACGGCCCGGTCGGCCACCGTGCGCCGACGCGCCAGACGCTGCGCATGGGCATGGATGGCGAAGGGCGGCTGACGGCACTCGACCATCACGCCAAGACTGCGTCGAGCACGTTCGACGATTTCTTCGAACCGGCGGCGGATGCCTCGCACACGCTCTATGCCAGCCCGGCCATCGCCACCTCGCACGATGCGGTGCGGTTGGACACCGGCACCCCGCTGTTCATGCGGGCGCCCGGCGAAGCGACCGGCTCGATCGCACTCGAAAGCGCCATCGATGAGGCGGCACACGCCTGCGGCATGGACCCGCTGGAGTTCCGGCTGCGGAACTATGCCGAGGTCGAGCCCATGACCGGCAAGCCGTTTTCTTCCAAGGCGCTGCGCGAGTGCTACAGGCAAGCGGCCGAGACGTTCGGCTGGGCGAGCCGCCTGCTTCAGCCGCGGCTGATGCGCGACGCGGACGGTTTCCTGACCGGCTGGGGCATCGGCACGGCGACGTTTCCGGCCCTGATGTTCCAGGCCGAGGCCCGCGCCGTGCTGAGAAGCGATGGCAGCGGCCTGATGGAGACCGGCGCGCAGGACATGGGGCAAGGCGCCTGGACCGCCTTCGCCCAGATCGCCGCCGACGGACTGGGACTGGATATCGACCAGGTCGATTTCAGGGCCGGCAGTTCCGATCTGCCCAATGCAGGCATTGCCGGCGGCTCCGGCCACACGGCGACGGCCGGCATGGCGATCCACAATGCGGGTGCCGCCGTCATCGCCAGGCTCGCCGATCTCGCCACCGGTGACGAGCACTCACCGCTCTACGGCGCCGGCAATGAAGGCGTGCTGGCGCGCGGCGGTCGCCTCTATCGGCGCGACGATGAAAGCCGCGGTGAAAGCTATGCCGAAATCCTCACGCGCGCGGGCCTCACCGAGATCGAGGGCCATGGCAAGGGCGCTGCGGACCCGGCATCCCAGGAAACCTATGCCAAGCACGCGCATGGCGCCGTGTTCGCCGAGGTGAAGGTCGATCCGGATTTCGGCCAGATCCGTGTCACAAGGCTGGTCGGCGCGTTCGCCGCCGGGCGGGTCATCAATCCCAGGCTGGTGCGCAGCCAGTATTATGGCGGCATGATCTGGGGCGTCTCGTTCGCGCTGCATGAGGAAGCCATCACCGACCGGCGCTCTGGCCGGATCCAGAATGCCAACCTCGCCGAATATCATGTCCCGGTGAATGCCGACGTTCCGTCGGTCGAGGCGCTGCTGGTCCACGAGGACGACCCTCACGTCAACGCACTCGGCATCAAGGGGGTCGGCGAAATCGGCATCACCGGCACGGCCGGCGCCGTCGCCAATGCGGTCTGGCATGCGACCGGCGTGCGGCCGCGGCGCTTTCCGATCCGCATCGAAGACCTGCTGGGGTGAGGTGAGATCCGCCTAGCGGACGGGAAGCCAATTGCTCGGCTTCCCGTCCGACGAACGGTGAAGGCCCGGTCCGCCTTCGGGCGGATCAAAAGGTCCAGTGGGCCTTTTAAAAGGGCCGAACGCCCGAAGGTCCGGAGCGACAGCGAAGGGCCGGACAGCGGGCGCCAGGTCCCCCGCCGGCCCACCATGAGATCAACCGACTTCGCGTCAAGCAACTGGAGCCAGGCGCCCATGACAAAAACAACAATCCCAGTTCATCTCGATATCAACGGCCGTCATCACGATCTGCAACTCGAGCCGCGCGTCACGCTGCTCGATGCCTTGCGCGACCGCCTCGGCCTGACCGGAACCAAGAAGGGCTGCGACCACGGCCAGTGCGGCGCCTGCACCGTGCATGTCGACGGCGAGCGCGTGCTGGCCTGCCTGACGTTGGCCGCCCAAGCCGAAGGCCGCACCGTCACCACCATAGAGGGGCTTGCACGGGAGGGCGAAATGCATCCCGTGCAGGCTGCCTTCCTCGAACAGGACGCCTTCCAGTGCGGCTATTGCACGCCGGGCCAGATCATGTCGGCGGTCGCCTGCATTCGTGAGGGCCATGCTGGCTCCGACGACGAGATCCGCGAATACATGGCCGGCAATCTCTGCCGCTGCGGCGCCTATCCGCACATCGTCGCCGCTGTCCGCCAGGCAGCATTGGAGGCTGCATCATGAGGGATTTTTCCTATGTGCGCGCCAATTCGCTCGCTGCGGCACGCCAGGCGGCCGCCCTGCCCGGCGCCATGCTGCTCGCCGGCGGCACCACGCTGATCGACCTCGCCAAATGCGGCGTCGCCGAGCCCGAGACGCTGGTCGACATCACCCATCTCAAGGGGTTGGACAGGATCGAGATGAATGAACGCGGCGCCACCATCGGCGCGCTGGCCAGGATGAGCCGTGTCGCCGACCATGCCGACATCAAGATCCACTTCCCAGCCGTCTCCGAAGCCCTGTGGCAGGCGGCTTCCGCGCAGATCCGCAACATGGCGACCATCGGCGGCAATCTGATGCAGCGCACCCGCTGCCCCTATTTCCGCGATCCGGCGAATTTCCCCGCCTGCAACAAGCGTGAGCCCGGCTCTGGCTGTTCGGCGATCGGCGGCGTTACCCGTGGCCATGCGGTGCTCGGCACCAGCGACGCCTGCATCGCCATGTATCCGGGCGACCTCGCCGTGGCGCTGGTCGCCTTCGATGCGATCGTGCATCTGGGCGAGCGCCAGATCCCGGTCGACGACTTTTTCCTGCTGCCCGGCAACACGCCGGAAAAAGAACATGCGATCGAACCGGGCGAGATGATCACCGCCATCGAGATCCCCGGCTCGGCCGCTACCCGGCGTTCGACCTACCTGAAGATCCGCGACCGGCAGTCCTACGAGTTCGCCGCGGCCAGTGCGGCGGTCGGCATCGAATTCGAGGCTGACGGCCGAACGATCCGCGATTTGCACGTGGCGCTCGGCGGCGTCGCGACCAAGCCGTGGCGTGCGCGGGCCGTGGAAGACGCGCTGAAGGGCAAGGTATTGGAGCCGGACGCGGTCCGCGCCGCCAGCCTGCTCGCCGTCGAAGGTGCCGTCGACCATGGCGCCAACCACTACAAGGTCGAACTGGCGCCGCGCGTCGTCGCCCGCGCCATCCTCAAATTGGGAGAGACGGCATGACCGTTCACAACATCAGGCATGGTGATGCGTCCGACGGCGCTTTTGCCGAAGCCGTCGGCGGCCGGCTGTCGCGCGTCGACGGCCCGGCCAAGATCAGTGGTGCGGCGAAATACGCCGTCGAGCAGCAGCTCGAAGGCCTCGCCTACGCCGTGCTGGTCGAGAGCACGATTGCATCCGGCAAGGTGCGCGCGATCGACACCAAGGCGGCCGAGGCGGCGCCCGGCGTACTGCAGGTGCTGACGCCGGACACCATCATCAGCCTGAAAACCGCGGCGGACTGGTTCGGCACGCCGCCGCCCGACAAACCCTATTGCCCGCTCGCGCGCGACATCACCTTTTCGGGCCAGCATGTCGCCGCTGTCGTCGCCGAGACCTTCGAACAGGCGGTCGCGGCGGCGGCCCTGGTCAAGGTCAGCTATGACGAGACGCCTTCCATCGTCGACCTCAGCGACGGCAAGGCCGGCGACGGCATCCCGATCGACGCCATGACCAAGGAATGGGGCGATGCGCAAGGTGCGTTCGCCTCGGCACCGGTCCGCATCTGCGCCGCCTACAACACGCCGCGCGAATACCAGGCGCCGATGGAGCCGCATGGCCTGATCGCCCGCTGGGAGGGCGACAAGCTCACCGTGTGGGAGCCGAGCCAATGGCTGGACGGGATGGCCCGCACCTATGCCGAATGGTTCGACGTGCCGTTCGAGAATGTGCGGCTGGTCTCGCCCTATATTGGCGGCGGCTTCGGCTCCAAGGCGCTGGCGCTGAGCCATGGCGCGGTGGCCGCATGTGCCGCCAAAATGCTCGGCCGGCCGGTGCGCCTGGTGATGACGCGGCCGCAGACCTTTACCGGCTATGGTGGCCGCGCCGCGACGCGCCAGACGGTGACGATCGGCGCCGATGCGCAAGGAAACATCCAATCGATCGTGCATCGCGGCGTCAATGAGACATCCATCGACGGCATGTGGGTCGAGCCGCTGGGATCGGTTACCTCGATCATGTATGCGACGCCGAATTTCTCCTCGAAGCAGAATGTCGTGCGGGTCAATTCGGTGGTGCCTGGCGCTATGCGCGCGCCGGGCGAAAACCCCTCGGCCTTCGGCATCGAAAGCGCCATCGACGAGCTCGCTTACGAGGTCGGCATCGACCCGCTGGAAATCCGGCTCCGGAACTATGCCGAGCAGGATCCGCATGCCAAAAAGGCTTGGTCTACCCGGCAGTTACGCGAGGCTTTTGCCGCAGGTGCGGAGCGCTTCGGCTGGGCCAGGCGCTCGCCCGAACCGCGCTCGATGCGCGACGGCAACCAGCTGATCGGCTGGGGCGTCGCGGCTGGCACCTATCCGGTTCGGCGCGCCTATGGCGAGGCGATCGTGCGTATCCTGGCCGACGGCTCGGTCGAGGTCGAAAGCTCGTCGATCGACATGGGTCAAGGAACCTACACAATCCTGGCGCAGACCGCCGCTGAAACGGTCGGCGTGCGAGCTGACGACGTGGTGGTGAAACTCGGCGACTCCCGCTTTCCGCGCGCCGGCGTCACCGGCGGCTCGCGCCTGGCCGGCGTCATGACCGGCGCCGTATACAAGGCCGCGAGCTCAGCGCTCGACCAGTTGGTGGGCCTTGCCATCAGCGATCCGCGGTCGCCTTTCCACGCGCTGCAGGCCAACACGCTGGTCGTCGCCAATGGCCGCATCGCTTCGCCGCGCGGCGACGGCCCCGATGTCTCGATCGCCGAACTGCTCAAAAGCGTCGGCCGCGACCACATCGAAGCCACCGGCGACACCATGCCGGAAAACTCGACGCCAGAGGAGCGCTACAAGAACTACACCACCATCGCCATGGCGCTGCCTCACACCGAGGGCGACTATTCCCGCCACTCCTGGTGCGCGCATTTCATCGAGGTGCGCGTCGACGAGGACTTCGGCACGGTGCGTGTATCGCGTGTGGTGTCGGCGCTGGATTCGGGGCGGCTCTACAACCCGAAACTTGCCGAAAGCCAATGGAAGGGCGGCATCATCATGGGCATCGGCCAGGCGCTATTGGAAGAAGGCATCGTCGACCGCCGCCACGGCCGCATCGTCAATGACAACCTCGCCGACTATCTCGTGCCGACCAATGCCGACATCCCCGACATCGAGGTGATCTCGGTCGGCATCCCCGACCTGCATTCCTCGGTGCTCGGCGGCAAGGGCGTTGGCGAACTGGCCATTGTCGGCGTGGCGCCGGCGATTGCCAACGCGGTGTTCCATGCGACGGGAAAACGCGTGCGGGATTTGCCGATCACGCTGGAGAAGCTGATTTAAGGGCGGTGGCCGATCTCCCCCTTGAGGGTCCCCTTGTGGGGAGGCCAGGCCGCAGCTTCGGGCGGTGGTGCTCCCTCCACACTTTCACCTTCAGCACTCGCGCAACCATCAAGGGGTAAGACCATGAGCGACATCCATTTTGGCACCGGCAAAATGCCCCCTGAAAACATTACCCCCTCAGCATCGCCGACTGGCTGTGCCTTGCCGCGGCCATAGCCGAAACCGAGGCCCGCCACGCGATCCGAAAACCGCTGACCCGGACGACGAGCCGTGACTTCCTTATGCAGGTTTTCTGCTCCGTTGCTGCTCAAAGCCCAAATCGGCAAGACCGCGCTCCACGAAGCCCTCAAAGCCGAAAAATTAGCCACATCCACCGTCAAACCGAAATGGGTTCTTCTGGTGACTCCATGGCTAACCAGTTAACCCGACGCTACCCATCGCGGGTGCTATCATATTGATCTCGGTCAACGGACGGCGGGTACGCGATGCGCGGCCACAGGAGCGGCCGCGCATGACGGGATTATCCGCTTAAGCCGCGGTTTCGGCGCCGGCCTCGCTTTGCGCGGCATAGTGCGCAAATGTCGCCTTGAAGCGGCCGTTGACGTATTCGCCCGACGTGATCGGGGGGTACTTCGCAGGATGATCCTCATCAACGCAACTGGGAAGCACCTCGATCACGGCATCATAGTTTGGACCGAAGAAGAACGGGATCGAATAGCGTTCTTTGCCGGAACGGTTCACCGCGCGGTGGACGGTCGAGGCGAAAAGGTCATTGGTCCAACGCGCCATCTGATCTCCCACATTGACGACGAAGCAGCCGGGGACGGGATCGGCCGCAATCCACTCGCCTGTTGCATTCAGTACCTGCAAGGCTGAAATACCATCCTTCTGGGCCAGGATCGTGAAGCACTCATAGTCCGAATGCGCCCCAATGCCGATCTGTCGGTCATCGATCTCGCCAAACTGCGGTGGATAGTGGAGCACCCGCAAAGTTGCGAGCGGCTTGCCGACCAGCAGGTCGAAATATGTCTCCTCCAACCCCAGAGCCAGAGCAAAGGCATGGAGCAGGTGGCCACTCAGCGTCAGCATCTCGGCATGGTAGGCTTCCAGTGCCGTTCGGAACTCCGGCCTGCCCGCTGGCCACTGGTTGGGACCGTAGAGTACTTTGCCGGCCTTCACGTCCGGATCGTCGGCTGGCACATCCAACGCAATATCATAGGATTCGTGCAGGTCTCCGCGCGCGGTCGGATCCGTATTCTCTTCCAATATTGCCGCATAACCGCGATTATTCTTTGAATTGGAAACGTGATTCTCCATCTTCACGTCGTCGGATTCGGCGAAATACACCTCCGCCACCTCAAACGTGGCATCGATGACATCCTTCGGAACGTGATGGTTCTTGATATAGAGGAAGCCGACTTCCGTGCAGGCCTCGCGCAGTTCCTGGGCGAGCTTTCGCTTGGCCGCCTCGTCGCCTGTGAACATGGGCTCGAGATCAATGATCGGGATCTTGTCGAAGCTGACACGCTGCGGGTCGAGCCCTCCCCCTTTCATTGCACGCGCGCCGTTGCCGGTTTCAAGGACCTTCATTTTTCTGTTCCCTTTTCTTGCTGGCTTGCATCGAAAATTGTTTCGACGTAGTAGCGCGGCCCCGTGAAAACGAAGCCGGGCGAGAAGTAGCGGCCGCAGACATCCATGAACGCGGTCATCTTACGCGACGGAGCGTGCGGGCGCGATATGCGGATGCTGACCCGCTTTTCCGCGGACTCCCATGTGTCGAGCAACGGAATGAGGTGGCCGCGTTCACACTCGATCGTGGTGAAGAAGTGCGGTAGATAGGCAATGCCCTCGCCCGCAACGGCGAAGTACTTGATAGTCCAGTATTCGTTGGCGATCAGGTTGCTGCGCGGCAAGATACTTTCCTGCGCGGTACCTTTCTGTAGCCGCCAGTGCTGCAGGCCCGCCGAGGTGCGATAGACAATGCCCTGGTGTTCCGCCAAATCGGCGGGTTTTCGTGGCATCCCGGCACGCTCGACATAACTCTTGCTGGCAAAGAGTGCGAATTTTGCGGTGGAGAGCGTTTCGCCGCCTTCGATACCTTCGTCCCATGAAATCACGGCGTCGAGCATATCGAGGCTCTCCGGCGCGTAGAGAACGTGCGGCGAAAAGAAGGTGAGTTCGATTTCCACCTTGGGGTAGAGCTTTCTGAACGCCATGAGCATCTGCGTGTAGTAGGCCGTGCCGAACTCCCCCGTGGCGCCGATCCGCAAGGTTCCGGTCACGTCGTCGCTCAGTTCCGTCACGGCGGCCCGCGCCGTATCGCAGCTTTGCAGTATCTGCCGCGCGTGCCCGAGCAGGGTTTGCCCTGCCTCCGTGAGCAACAGGACACGGCCGGAGCGCTCGAACAGAGCGACCTTCAGATCGTCTTCAAGCTGCTTGAGCCGAAGACTGAGCGTGGATTTGGGCAGGCCGTACAACTTCGCCGCGGCGGACAATGACCGCAGTTCCGCGATTTTTACAAATGATGCCAGAGCATCGGTGTTCATTTGATCGTTCACATTTCTGTGCAAAATGCCCAAAAAATGAGCATGATTATTTTTGTTGCATGAACGAACGTAATCGGCTGTTATGCACTGCACAAGAGCCAATTCGCTTTTGCCAAATCAAAAAAGACGCTCCGGCGGCAATCGTCACCGTGCAGGGAAGCTGCATGGGCGCGGCATGCTTCCGGCTGAGAAAAACAAAGAAAACAAGGGGAACCACGAAATGAAAGAGCGCAACACGATGCCGTCCGGCTCAGTTCGCCTGTTCGCGGCGGCGGCCACGGTTTTCGCATCCTGTGCTGCGTCCGGCGCATATGCCTTTACTCTGGAAGGGTCGCCCAAGGTCGCGTTCATCTATGCAAGTTCAGCGCAAGACGGCGGATGGAACGAAGCCCTCGAGGCCGGCCGCAAGGCCGTGGAGGAACAGCTACAGGTGCCTGTCTCGGTGACGGAGAACATACCGGAAGAGACCACGAAGCTGCGCGCGGCGATCGATCTCTACGTCAAGCGCGGCTTCAACATCATAATCGGCACCACCTATGGCTACAGCGCCCCAATGGCCGAAGCGGCCAAAGCCTATCCGAATGTGGCGTTTCTCAGTGCTTCGGGCACGGAGAATGGGGCCAACATGGAAAGCTTCTATGCCCGCACTTACCAGGGTTGGTACCTTGCAGGCATCGCGGCAGGACAGGCGACGAAGACGAAGAAGATCGGCATCCTCGCCGGCTTTCCGGTCGGCGTGGTGAACTGGGATATCAACAGTTTTGCACTCGGGGCCCATTCGGTCGATCCTACGATCGAAACGGTCGCGGTCTTCGCCAACTCCTGGTGGGACCCGGTGAAGGAAGGGCAGATCGCCCAGGCCATTCTCGACCAGAAGGCCGACGTGCTCGCCACGAATCTGAGCGCGACCTCGGCGCTCGACGCCGCCGAAAAGGCAGGCGTTCCTTCGATAGGCTTTCAGCTCGACATGTCGCATGCCGCGCCGCGGACGATCCAGACCTCCGTCATCTTCCGCTGGGAGAAATATCTTGTGCCGACGATCAAGGAGATCATCGACGGCAACTGGAAACCCGAGGAATACGGCGCCTTCGAAGGCCTTGAAGCCGGCGTGGTCGATCTCGCTCCTTTTGGCCCCTCGGTTTCCGAGGAGACCAAGGCAAAGGTCGAGGCAGCAAAGCGGGAGATCATCACCGGCAAGCTTGATCCGTTCCAGGGCCCTCTGAAAAAGCAAGACGGCACCATCGTTGTCGACGCCGGCGGGAAGGTCGACGATGCGGCGCTCTGGTCGATGGACTATTTCGTCGACGGTGTCATCGGCACCATGCCGGCGAAGTAATGACGACGGCGCTTCCGCAGGCAGGAGACATGCGACAACCGCCGGGCACGCCGGCGGCTCTGTTGATGCGCGGCATAGGCAAGTCGTTTGACGGCAAAGCCGCGCTCCGCGATGCGTCCTTCTGTCTCGAATGGGGAGAGGTGCATGCCATCGTCGGTGAGAACGGTGCAGGCAAGTCCACTTTGATGAACGTGGCGGCCGGCGTCTATGTAGCTGACGGGGGCGACCAATCGATCGACGGCGAAGCGATCAGTTTGCGCAGCCCGCTGGAAGCCGCCGCCGCCGGTCTCGGCATGGTCCATCAGCATTTCCGGCTGGTCGAGAGTTTTACGGTTGCCGAAAATGTTCTCCTCGGCTTCGGTCGCAAGGCTGCTGTGAAAACGCTGAGCGATGCGGCGGCGATCGTTTCCGCCAAGTCGAGCGAGATCGGCCTGCCCGTCGATCCGCACAAGCTGGTAGCGAACCTTTCGATCGCCGAACGCCAGCGCGCCGAGATCATCAAGGTCATGCTTCTGGGCGCCCGAATTCTGGTCATGGACGAACCGACGGCGGTGCTGACCGACGAGGAAGCGCGCACGCTTCTCTCTTTTGCCCAGCGATTGTCGAGGCAAGGTCACGCCGTGGTTCTGATCACGCACAAGTTCCGGGAGGTTGCCGCTTTCTGCGACCGGGTAACGATCATGCGGCACGGCGAGACCGTGCTTGACGGTGCGCGGGTTGCGAACGTCACCGAAGCGGAGGTGGCGCGGCTGATGGTCGGCGATGCCTTGACGGTTGCGGGCCGGCCGTCATCTCGGCCGGGCGATGTGTGTCTGAGCGTGGAAAGGCTTTCCGCACGGGCGACCGCTCACGGGCAAAGCCTGAACGATCTCGGGTTCGAGCTGCATGTCGGCGAAATCCTTGGCATCGCCGGCGTCGGTGGAAACGGGCAGGAGGAACTCGTTGCCTGCCTTCTCGGACTCGACCGTGCCGGTGCCGGCGCGATCGTACTGGATGGCCAGGACATATCCACCGCCAAGCCAGACCAGCGCCGCGAGGCCGGCTTGCGCGTCATCCCCTCCGACCGCTTTGACAGCGGGTTGATCCGGGAGCTTTCCATTGCCGACAATCTCGCGCTCACGACCGTCGCCAGCGGTAGCTTCGGCGGTCCGTTTCTCCTGAGCCGGCGGGCGATGCGCGAGAAGGCCGCCGAGGCCATCGATGCGTTCGATATCCGCGGCGCGACGCCGGAACGGCCGGCCTCTTTGCTCTCGGGAGGAAACGCGCAGAAAGTGTTGCTCGCGCGGGAGCTCGATCACGGCCTGAAGGTTCTCATAGCGCATTCCCCTTCTCGCGGGCTGGACATGAAAGCGGCCGAGTTCGTCCGATCGGCGATCCGCGGAGCTGTGGAAGCCGGCGCGGCCTGCCTTCTGATCAGCGAGGATCTCCAGGAGGTCATGTCCCTGTCCCATCGGGTGGCCGTCATGAACAGAGGAAGGATCGTCGGCTGCCGTCAGACCGGCGACGTCACGCCTGAATGGATAGGAGGCCTTTTAGCAGGCCATGCTTGACACAGCTTTCCTTGTTCGCAGGCAAAATCCCGGCTTCTTGTTGACCAGTCTCAGTTATGTTGGCGGACTGTTGGTCGGGCTGACGGTTTCGGCGGTGCTGCTCGTGCATGCGGGCGTGCCGGCAAGCGCTCTTGTGGATGAGTTCCTGATTGCAACTTTTCTGACCTCGGACGGCCTCTCCCAGACGGCGACGGCCGCTTTACCGTTGGTGCTAGTCGGCCTCGCCTCCGGCGTTGCCATGCGCGTGCGGTTTTGGAACATCGGCGTGGAGGGCCAGCTATGGCTCGGCGCGATCGCGTCAACCTGGGTGGCGCTGAACGGCAGCGGGCCTGAAGTGCTGAGGTTGCCGACGATGTTCGTTCTGGCAGCGCTTGCGGGAGCCGCCTGGATTGCGATTCCGCTTTTTCTGAAACTCAAGTGGGGCGTTAACGAGGTTATTTCGACCCTGCTGCTGGGAAGCGTCGCGTTTCTGCTCGTGCAGCATCTTCTGTTCGGGGTCTGGAGAGACCCTTCCAACAGCTTTCCCGTGACCGCCACCTTTCCCGAGGCGAGCTGGTTTCCCGTTCTGGGATGGGGGCAGTTGCATGCCGGAATCTTCCTGGTCGCCGTTATCGCATTGTCCATCTGGTTCGTCATGGAACACAGCCGGGTCGGCTTCTACGCGGATGCTGTAGGTTTCAACGCCAAGGCCGCGCTCGCCACGGGCCTGCCGGTGCTCAGCATAGCCGTGGGGCTCGTGCTGCTCTCCGGCGCTCTCTCAGGCGTTGCCGGCATGATGATCGTGGCGGGGACGGAGCACCGCCTCAACCAGTCCGTCGGCAACGGCTATCTCTTCAGCGCGATCGTGATCGCCTACCTGGCCCGCGCGAAGCCATTGTGGGTGGTCGTGATCTCTTTCGCGCTCGGCGCGGTGTTCACCGCCGGGAATGTCCTGAAGGTTTTCTACTCGATCTCCGAAGCGATGATCGTGCTGATGCAAGGCGCGGTACTGATGTCGATTTTGATGGCGCAGTTCTTCAGCTCCTATTCGCTCAAACGGCCCAAGAACTAGGAAGGGGCAGTTGCATGGATTTTCTGATCGGCTGGATTGCCATCATTCCGAGCTATGCGGCACCGTTGCTGCTGGCGAGCCTCGGCCTCATTATCTGCGAAAGAGCCGGCGTTCTCAATCTTGGAGCGGAAGGGCTCATGGCGGTCAGTGCCATGACCGGCGCGATGACGGTGCTTTCCGGAGCCGATCCTTGGGTTGGTCTTGCCGCCGGCTCAGCGGCCGCGATGGCTCTCGCTCTGCTGTTTGGAATATCGACAGTCGCCTTGCGCGCCAATCATACGCTCGCCGGCCTAGCCGTCGTCGCAATCGGACTGGGCATCACCGGGGTCGTGGGGCGACCCTACGTGCAGAAGACCTTTTCTGGCATTTCCACACTTGGCGACCTCTTCGGGATAGACCGCGGTTCGGCATTCGGCCGCATTTTCGCGGTGCAGGACCCGGTTACGCTGGCGCTGCCGACCCTGGTCGGCGCGCTCTGGTGGTGGCTTTCCAAAAGCCGACATGGCCTCAGGTTGAGGTCCGTCGGGGAAAACCCGGCCGCCGCGGATGTCGCGGGTATCGACGTGCAACTGGTTCAGTTCGGGGCTGTCCTGGCATCCGGGCTGTTTTGTGGTCTCGCCGGAGCCTATCTCTCAGTCGCCACAAGTCATGTCTGGGTGGAGGGAATGGTCGCGTCGCGCGGCTGGATTGCCGTTGCGCTCGTCATCTTTTCGCGCTGGAACGCGGCTCGAGCTCTCTGGGGTGCGCTTCTTTTCGGAAGCGCGGATGCGCTTGTGCCTAGACTACAAGCCATAGGCGCCGACGTTCCTGTCTATCTCATGATGACTTTGCCGTACTTGCTGACGCTTGTCGTGCTGGTGGCAGGCTCATTGGGCGGCCGGCGCTCCGGCGAGCCGGCCTTCCTCGGCAGGGTCTATCTACGACAAGACAAACAATAAGGAACTTGCCCGGTTCATGAGCCCCGCCGCCCGCATCCTTCTGGACTTCGCGGATTTCATGGACAAGCATCAAGGATCGCCGATGTCTGTGCCGTCCCCCCTCGCCCGGCGCTGACCCTGCGGCTCCGCTCGACGCCTATTCGCGTGCCACTAACCGTGAGATCAAGAACAAAGCGCCACGGAGACGACAGAGGGGGTCGCCGCGCGTAAAGCGCCAACGTCATCCGCAACAGCAGGCCGAGCCCAGCCGGACCGCCCCCTCTGGCCTGCCGGACCCGGCCCTTCGCTTTCGCTCCAGGCGTTCGTCGTTCGGAAAGCCAAGCGATTGGCTTTCCGTCCGCTGCGCGGACCACTCCCTCACCCCCCTCAAGGGGGAGATCAGCAGCTTCAGCGGATCAGAACTTGTAGCTGAGCCCGACCCGGATATCCTGTGTCTGGAGGTCGACATGGGTTTCCGTAGGCAGACCGGCTGCCACCGAGAGGTCCTGGCTGCCGAAGTCGGAGTAGCGGTATTCGGCCCGCGCGATCCACTTGTCGGTAAAGGCGTGTTCGATGCCGGCTCCAACGGTCCAGCCGACATGGCTGTCGCTGTGGAGCGTTACTTCGGCGGCAGGGCCACCGGCGCTGACCGCAATCAGTTCATACTTGGCCGCGGCGACGCCGGCAGTGATGTAGGGCAAGGTCCGATCGAAAGCATAGCCGGCGCGCAGCCGCGCCGACCCCGACCATTTGAGTTCGCTCTTGAGCAACGTGGTGACACCGCCGCCGCCGGCGTCGAGGGCCGTCAGCCCATCTATATTGCTGTACACAATGTCGGCCTCGGCGCCGATCACGAAGCTGTTCTCCATCTGGTAATTGGCGCCGATATGGACACCGCCGATAAATCCGTTCGGATCGGTGGAGACATTGAGATCGGTGGCCCCGCCCAGTCCGCCGCCGGCGATGAACAGATTGGATTTTCCGGCCGCGTAGCCGATGTCGACGCCGGCATAGAGTCCGGACCAGTCGTAGCCGGATGCAACAGGCGAAACCTCATTGATATCAGCCGCACACGCCACACCGAGCGGCGCGAGAATGAAGGCCGTTGCGAGAAGAAGAGTTTTCATTGTTGTCTGCTGCCCCATGTTGCTTCCCCACCGCATAAATGAGCTGCGGAGATCCAGCTGTTGTCGAGAAATCCGGTGTTGCATTGTCCGCTGGCTGCGTCTTGGGCTGGGCCGCACCCGAATTGTCGGGGAAAGCATCGCAGCGCTTTCCCGGCTGGTGTGGCCATTCGGCCTCAGTCGATTGGCGTGTCGTGTATCCAGCGGGGTTGGCGGCCGGCGAGACTACCTGGCACTGCCCGGTGTCGAGCCGAATCGGCGGCGGAAGCAGCGGTTGAAATAGGAGACGTCGGAGAAGCCGCTGAGCAGCGCGATCTCGCTGATCCGCATGCGGTCATTGTGCCTGTCGCGGAGCATGCGATGCGCCCTTTGCAAGCGCAGTTCGAGAATGCGCTCGGCAAAGCTCACCCCGGTTTCCTGCAGCAGGTCATGGACATAGCGAACGGAGAGCCGCAATTGCCCGGCAACGCCCTGCGCCGAAATGGCGGGATCGGCGAAATTATCCCTCATCTTCTGCAGTATGGCTTGCAGCCTTGCCGCGCGCAGGCCGCGCAGGCCCGCCAGTTCGGCCGCTTCGCCCTTGGCGCCGGTCGCAAGGCCGATCAGGTCGACGATCGTTTCGGTGGCGTGGCCGATGAGGTCGGGCGAGACCAGCGCCGGGCCTGCTTCCAGGAAGCTGCAATAGCGCTTGAGCATGCCGAGCGCCTCATTGTCGGCTCCAACGGTCAACGCCAGCCGATCCTCGATATGAGCGAAGGCATTTTCCAGCACGGCACGAGGGAGCACCACATTGGCCCAGACATTGCTGTCGCCGCCGGTCATCTGCAACGCTTCCGAAGCCGAGACCAGTGCGGCCTCGCCTTTGCCGACGTGATAATCGCGGCCAATCTGCGTGCCGCTGAGCACCGTATCGCCATTGTTCACCAGCAGCAGATAGCCGTCGCGACCGTCGGCGGCGATATTGCCCGCCTTGCGGCTGGCATGACGGATCGTCCCGGCCATCTGCCCAAGCACCAGCGAGCCGACAGCGGTGGCTTCGATCGCGGCTTCGAACGACAGTCTCTCCGAAATCGTGTATTCGACCGACCATATCTCGGCGACATGGATGTCCTGCCAGAGCGCGAAGCGTGCGCGATGATCCAGATGCGGCGGCAGATCCGCCGATGAGAAGACGTTCTTTTGCAAGGGGCAACCGGCCTTTTCTACAATCGCGTCTTCATTTCGACACGCACCGTATGGGACCAGATCACGGTCTGTCCAGAGCCGGAAATACTTGTGCGCCAGGTGACAATTCCAGTGCCGTCATGGACAAGGATTGGCTTAATTTCGTGGATTGGGCTGGTTGAATTTCGGATTACTCGAAAATACCCAGTGCCGACGAATCGCGCCACCCTACTCCGGCGATGGCACCGGCGGCCGTGATGTCAGCGCCGTGCCGAAGGCGGCGACAACAACGGCTGCGATCCCGGCCAATTGCGTGGTGGTGAGGCTCTCGTGCAGGAACAGGAAGCCGGCCAGTGCACCCAGCCCCGGCTCCAGGCAGGTCAGCGTGCCGTAGATGCGCGCCGGCATGCGGGTCAGCGCCACCATCTCCAGAAAGAACGGCAACGCGCTGGAAAACAGGCCGACCAGCAGCGCGCTGACCAGGATCGACGGCGACAGCAGCGCGGATCCCGCCTGCGCGATACCGAAGGGCAGCACCAGCACGGCGGCGATGGCCATGCCGTAGGCAGTGGTGCGGGTACCAAGCTCCGCGCCGGCCTTCTGGGCCAGCACGATATAAAGCGCCCAGAAGCCGCCGGCCGCCAGCGCCAGCATCACCCCGATCGGATCAAGCGGCGCGAGGGAATGAACGAAGGGCGACAACAGCAGGATGCCGGCCACCGCCAGCGCGATCCAGGCAAAGTCGCTGGCGCGCCGCGAGCTTAAGGTCGCCACCAGAAGCGGGCCGGTAAACTCCAGCGCCACCGCGATGCCGAGCGGAATCCTGGCCAGCGCTGCGTAGAACAGGAGGTTGAGCGCGCAAAGCGTCACCCCATAGGCGACCAGCCACGGCAGAGTGGCACGCGAGGGCCGCATCTGCCAGGGCCGCAGCACCGCGATCAGCATCAGCGCACCGATGACCAGCCGCAGCGTTGTCGTGCCTTGCGCGCCGATCTGCGGGAACAGGCCCTTGGCGAAGGCGGCGCCGATCTGGATCGACACCATAGCGCCCATCAGTGCTGCGACCGGCAGGGGCGCCGCTTGGCGACTGGCAACCGGCGTCGATGTCACTTGGTTTTGTCCTTCCCCGATGCCAGGGCAGAAACCGCCTGACGGTGTGGAGTTAGGACGAACCAGCCGGCCTGTCGTGAGGCAGCGGCAACTGCTCGCTAGGGCAAGGACTGCAGGCACCCTATGAGTCTCCCGGACCGCGGAGCGTTCATTGCCGCGGCGCACAAGAATAGCTGGAGATGATCCTGTAGGTGCCAGACCGCAACGACACGCTTCAGGCGGTGGCAGCCGAGCGCTTGAAGAGGATGGTGACTTTAGTGCCCTCGCCAGCGCTCGACTTCACGTCGAACTCCGCCTTGGCATTCTCGGTCAGCGAGCGGGCGATCAGCGCGCCGAGTTTGCCGCGCTTGGGCCAGCTCTCGCCCTCCGGCAGGCCAATGCCGTCATCGGCGATCACGATGCGGCAGCCATCGCCGTCAACCACGCTGTGCAGGGTGATCGTGCCGCCGTTGCGCCCCTGGAAGGCATGTTTGAGCGCATTGGTCAAAAGTTCGTTCACCACCAGCCCGGTCGGCATGGCGACGTTGATCGACACCGGATAGGTGTCGACCTTCATGTCGAGGCGGATGCCCTCGACCGCATGCGAGTTCATCACCGCCGACGCGATCTGGCTGAGATAGACACCAAGATCGACCTCATCCTTGTCATAGTCCCCCGACAGCGTCTGGTAGAGGATCGCCAGCGCATCGACGCGACCTGCCAGCCGCTCGAAACGCTTCTGATCCGGTTCGGCCGCGTTGCGCGTCTCCATCCGGATCAGTGCGGTGATCATCTGGAGATTGTTCTTTACCCGGTGCTGCAGTTCGCGCAGCAGCGTGTCCTTCTCGCGGATGCGCTCATCGAGCGATCGCGCATCCTCCGTTTCGCCATGGGCCGAGACGTCGACCAGCGCCACCAGCCGGAAGCAGACCTTGCCATTGTCGTCCTCGATGACATTGGAATAGACGTCGACGATCGCCGGTTGGTCTTCTGTCCGCTCCAGCCGGAACGTGCCGATGAAATCGGTGTCCTCGACCACGACCTCGAACAGCGGCCGGTCCTTCTGCTTGTGCAGGCCGGTGCCGGAAAGCGCCGCCCAGTGTTGCCGAGCGAGCGTCGCCGCCTTGAGGCCGGACAGTTTCTCGAATTCCGGATTGGCATAGACGACACGCTCCTTCGAACCGAGATCCGAGACGGCAATGGCGATCGGTACCTGGTCGAGGAACTTCTTGAACTGTTCGCTTTCCAGCGCGCTGGCAAGGTCCGGCGTTTCGAGCAGCTGCCCGACCGCTTCGGCCTTCTGTGTATCGGATGTCATCTGCGGCGCCTGTGCTGTGTGATCACCATCAATAACAGCGATGCGATCTCCCCGCCATCGCCAAAGCACGAGGCGGCATTTCACGCGCCGTCACAAGTGGTGTGTCGCACAATCTCGAAATCTGCGTAGCCGCGTCGAAATTGACCGAGGCCCAGGGAACCGCTCACGAGGCCGGCTTCGACGCCAGCCTTGGCCCGGTCTTGACGTCGACGATCTCAGGCTTGGCACTGTCCACCGTGCCATCCCAGCCGCCACCGAGCGCCTTGTTGAGGGCGATGTAGTTGGTCGCCAGCAGGACGCGGCTTTGCAGCAGCGAGTCCTCGGCCGAGTAGAGCGAGCGCTGGGCGTCGAGCACATCGAGAAGGCTTGTCTCGCCGGCCTTGTAGAGCGTGCCTTCGAGCCGCGCCGCATCGCCATAGGATTTCGCCGAAGAGGCGAGCTTGCCGATCCGGATGCGCTCCTGCGACAACAGCACAAGCGCGTTCTCGACATCCTCGAGCGCCGTCAGCACCGAAGACCGGTATGCGATGAAATATTGATCGCGCTGCGCCTTGGCGACCTCGACGGCCGCCTGCAATTGACCGGCATTGAACAAGGGCACGCTGAGCGTCGGCCCGAACGACCAGCCGATCGACGAATTCTTGCCGAGATCGCCAAGCTTCAGCGCCGCCGTGCTGATGTCTCCCGTCAGGCTGACCGAGGGATAGCGGGCGGCCTCTGCCTGGCCGATCTTGGCGGTGTATTGCGCATATTGGCGTTCCGCCATGCGCAAATCGGGTCGCGAAAGCAAGAGGTCGGCGGGAATTCCGGTGGGCATCGGCAGGCGTGGTGCAGGGATCGGGGCGACCCGCTTCAGCCGCTCGCTGAGCGAGGCAGGCGGCCGGCCGGCCAGCACGGCGAGACGATGCACGGCCTGGGCATAGCTTGCCTCCAGCGTCGGCACCGCGGCTTCGGTGCTCGCTGCCTGCCCCATCGCCTTGGCGACATCGGCGGCGGTCGCCGTGCCCGCCTGCGCCATGGTGCGGGTAAGTTCGGCGGTCTGCCTTTGCGACGCGGCCGAGCGCCGGGCGAGCGCGATGCGGGCCTGGTAGCCGCGCGCCTGGGTATAATAGGAAGCGACATCGCCGACCAGGGTAAGAAGCGTCGAGCGCAGTTCCTCCTGCGAGGCGTCCAGCCCGTAGCGCGCGGCCTCGACGCCTCTGCGGTTGGCGCCGAACAGGTCGAGTTCCCAGCTTGCATCGAAGCCGGCCTGGTACTCGCTGTAGGTGGCGTCAGAGCCTGATGTGGTCTCGGCTGACTTGTTGCGGGTGGCCGAGCCGGAGCCGTCGACCGACGGCAGCAACGTGCCGGCACTCTGGCGGTAGCTGGCGCGCGCCTCGCGGATTTTTGCCTTGGCGGTGGCGACATCGAGATTGCCGGCAACCGCTTCCTCGACAAGCGTGTTCAGCTCGGGATCGCGCAGCCGCTGCCACCATTTTGACAGTTGCGCCGGCTGGGCAGGCTTTGTCGGCTTGTGGCCGCTCCAGCTTGCTGGCATCGCCAATATGGGCGTCTGATAATCCGGACCGACGACGCATCCCGCGAGCAGGACAGCGGTAATCATAGGCGCAAGAAGCCGCCTCGCGGCCACCGAGCCACGTTCCAAACCTGTCATGTGAAGTTGTCCTTATTGCTGGTTGGCCGTCACCGGCGTCTCGCCCGTATCTGGTTTGGCCGCCCTGCCCTTGAAGATGCGCCGCACGGTGACGAACAGCAGCGGCACCAGGAAGACACCGATCACCGTCGCTGCGATCATCCCGCCCATCACGCCGATGCCGACGGAGTTCTGCGCACCCGAGCCCGCACCGCTGGCAATCGCCAGCGGCAACACGCCGAGGATGAAGGCCAGCGACGTCATCAGGATCGGCCGCAGCCGCTGTCGTGCTGCCTCCAGCGTCGCCTCGACGAGCCCCATCCCGGCGGTCTGCCGCTCGATGGCGAACTCGACGATGAGGATGGCATTCTTGGCCGCGAGACCGATCGTGGTCAGCAGGCCGACCTTGAAATAGACGTCGTTGGACTGGCCGAACAGGCTTGCCGCCAGCAGCGCGCCGAAGATGCCGATCGGCACCGACAGCATGACCGCGAACGGGATCGACCAGCTCTCATAGAGTGCTGCCAGGCAAAGGAACACCACAAGGGCCGAGATCGCATAGAGCGACAGCGCCTGGTTGCCGGAAAGCTTCTCCTGGTGCGACAGCCCTGTCCATTCGTGGGAATAGCCGGCCGGCAGCTGCGCCACCAGCTTGTCGATCTCGTCCATGGCGGCACCCGAGCTGATGCCCGTGGCCGCCGCGCCCTGGATCTCGACAGCCGCCGATCCATTGTAGCGTTCGAGCCTGGGCGAACCGAATGTCCAATGGCTGGAAGCAAAGGCCGAGAACGGCACCATCGCCCCGCTGGCGTTGCGGACCTGCCATTTGTCCAGATCTTCCGGCTGCATGCGGAAGTTCGGGTCCGACTGCAGATAGACCGGTTTCACCCGCCCGCGATCGATGAAGTCGTTGACGTAATCGCTGCCCCAGGCGGTCGAAAGCGTGTTGTTGATGTCGGCCAGGCTGACGCCCAGCGCGCTGGCTTTTTCCTGATCGATGTCGACCGAGAATTGCGGCTGGTCTTCCTGCCCGTTGGGCCTCGTGTTGGCGAGCAGCTTGTTCTGCCCGGCCAGGTTCAGAAGCTGGTTGCGCGTCTGGATCAGCGCGTCATGGCCCGCGCCGTTGACATCCTGCAGGTAGAAATCGAAGCCGTTGGTGTTGCCGAAGCCCTGGATGGCGGGAGGCGCAAGCGCGAAGACCTGCGCATCCCTGATCTTCGAAAACGCGCCCATCGCCCGGCCGGCGATTGCCTGCGCGGCAGAAGCCGGCGATTTCCGCAGGTCGAAGTCCTTCAGCCGCACGAAAGCAATGCCGACATTCTGCCCTGCGCCGCCGAAGCCGAAGCCGGAAGCGGTGAACACCCCGTCGACGACGTCCTTCTCCTGATTGAGATAATGGTCGGTCACCTCTGCCAGCACCCGCTCCGTGCGATCCTGCGTCGCGCCGACCGGCAGCGACACGCTGGTGATCAGGATGCCTTGGTCTTCTTCCGGCAGGAACGAACTTGGCAGCCGGGCAAACATCCAGCCCACGGCAACGACGATGGCCAGGAAGACGGCGAGGAAGCGCCAGGACCGGTTGATAATGCCGTGCGAGCCGTCGCGATAGGCAAGCGTGCCGCGATCGAAGACCCGGTTGAACCAGCCGAACGGGCCCGTTTGCGTCGCATGGTCCTTGGGCGGTCGCAGGATCGTGGCGCAAAGTGCGGGCGTCAGCACAAGGGCGACCAGCACGGACAACACCATCGCCGAGACGATGGTCACCGAGAATTGCCGGTAGATGATGCCGGTCGAGCCGCCGAAGAAAGCCATCGGCACGAACACGGCCGAAAGCACGGTGGCGATGCCGATCAGCGCTCCGGTGATTTCGTGCATCGACTTGCGCGTCGCCTCCTTCGGCGGCAGGCCTTCCTCCTGCATCACGCGCTCGACATTCTCGACGACGACGATGGCGTCGTCGACGAGCAGACCGATGGCCAGCACCATGGCGAACATGGTCAGCGTGTTGACGGAATAGCCGAACAGCGACAGCACGCCGAACGTGCCGAGCAGCACCACCGGCACGGCGATCGTCGGGATGATGGTGGCCCGCAGATTCTGCAGGAAGATGAACATCACCAGGAACACCAGCACGATCGCCTCGGCCAGCGTCTTGACCACTTCCTCTATCGACAGCCGCACGAAAGGCGAAGTGTCGTAGGGATAGACGACCTCGACGCCTTGCGGGAAGGTCGAGCTCAGCCGGGCGATCGTCGAGCGCACCGCTTCGGCGGTGTTGATGGCGTTGGCGCCGGTCGCCAAATTGACGGCCACGCCGGCCGCGGGCTTGCCGTTGTAGTTGGCCTGCGTCGTGTAGCTTTCGGCGCCGAGTTCGACGGTGGCGACATCGTTGAGGCGAACCAGCGAGCCATCGGTTTGGCTCTTCAGGATGATGTTGCGGAACTGTTCGGCGGTCTGCAGCCGGCTCTTGGCCGTCACCGTGGCATTGAGCTGCTGGCCCTTGCGCGCCGGCAGGCCGCCGAGCTGGCCGGCAGAAACCTGCGTGTTCTGCGCCTCGATGGCGGTCGCCACGTCGCTCGGCATCAGGGCATACTTGGCGAGCTGGTCCGGATCGAGCCAGATGCGCATGGCATAGCCGGAGCCGAACAGCTGCGTCGAGCCGACGCCTTCGACGCGCTTCAGCGTGTCGTTGACGGTGGCGTCGACATAGTCGGCGAGATCGGTCGAGTTCATCTTGCCGTCGGTCGAGACGAAGCCGATGACCATAAGGAAGCCGGTCGAGGATTTGGAGACGGTGATGCCATTGCTCTGCACCACCTGCGGCAGCTGCGACTGCACCAGCTGAAGCTTGTTTTGCGTCTGCACCTGGGCGGTGTCGGGATCGGCTGCGGTGGTGAAGGTCAGCGTGATCGAGGCCGAACCGGTCGAGGTCGACGTCGCCGTCATGTAGTCCAGATTGTCGATGCCGGTCATGCCTTGCTCGATGACCTTGGTCACCGAGTTCTCGACCGTCTGCGCGTCGGCGCCCGGATAGGTGGCGCTGATGTTGACTGTCGTCGGCGCGATCTGCGGATATTGCGAGATCGGCAGTGAGGTGAGCGCCAGAAGCCCGCCCAGCATGATCACGATGGCGATCACCCAGGCGAAGATCGGCCGGTTGATGAAGAATACGGACATCGCCTCAGTTCCCGGTCGCGGCGGCAGGCGCCGGTTTGGCAGCGTTGGACGCGGCCGGTGCGGCGGACGTGCCCTGCCCGCGATCCTTGACCTCGCCGGTCGTCTCGTCGATCGTCACCTCAACGCCCGTCGCATCGCCGCCGGGGCGCACCAGCTGCATGCCCTCGACAATGACACGATCACCGTCGCCGACACCCGAATCCACCAGCCAGTTGTTGCCGACGCTGTTGCGCACCGCGAGCACCCGCGTCTCGACCTTGCCCTGCGCATTGATGACCATGGCCGTGGCCTCACCCTTGGTGTTGCGGCTGACGGCGCGCTGCGGCACCAGGAAACTGTTCTGGGCAACGCCCTCCTCGACCAGCGCCCGCACATACATGCCGGGCAGCAGCAAGCGATCGGGATTGGGGAATTCGGCCCTGAGCGCGAAGGTGCCGGTGGTCTGGTCGACATTGGCGCCGGCGAATTCCAGCTTGCCGGTCTGCGTGTAGATGGTGCCGTTCTCGAGCTTCAGCTTGACGCTGACATTGGGGCCGCTGAACTTCAGCCGCCCTTCCGAGATCGCCTGGCGCAGATTGAGCAGGTTGGTGCTCGATTGCGTGACGTCGACATTGATCGGATCGAGGGCACGGATGGTGGTCAGCACAGTGTCCTGGTTGGCGGTCACCAACGCGCCGGGCGTCAGCGTGGACTTGTCGATGCGGCCGGCGATCGGCGCCGTGATCGAGGTGCGGTCGAGACTGATGCGCGCCGTCTCGGCGCTGGCCTTGGCCGAGGCGACATCGGCTTGCGCCTGCGCCAGCGTGGCGGCGGCATCGTCATAATCCTGTTTGGAAACAACGTTCTGTTTCAAAAGCCCTGCATAACGGTCGAACTTGGCCTGCGCAGTCGGCACCGCCGCTTGCGCCTTCTGCTGGGCGGCGACCGCGCTGTCATAGGCTGCCTTGTAGCTTGCCGGATCGATCAGGTAGAGCGGCTGTCCCGCAGCAACTTCGCTGCCCTCTTTGAACAGGCGCTGCTGGATGATGCCGTTCACTTGCGGGCGCACCTCGGCAACCAGCGAAGCCGCCGTGCGCCCCGACAGTTCGGCGGTGATCGCCACCGATTGCGGATGCAAGGTGACGACGCCGACTTCCGGTTTGCCGGGCGCGCCCATGCCGGCGGGGGCGCTGCCCTCCTGCGAGCAGGACGCCAGCAGAAAGGTAGCGGCGAACATCGCGGCCCAGGGCGCCAGATGGCGTGCCGAAAAACGAGGCTGGCTAGGCTTGGAAATCATGGCCTGGATCTTTCCCTGGAGTTGTGTACGCGTTGGCAATGGACCGCCTGGTCGAGGGGCATGCCGATCCATATGATGATAGGCCGCACCCGTCGGCGGGCGGCGACGAGCAATGCTTGGAAGCGGCTCATGTCGCGCTCCTTCTCGGCGGCCGGAGCTGCTCGAAAGTCGAGTAGCTGGCCTCGATGCCCACCAACATCATTATGCCGATCAGCGAGGACATGCCAAGCGCCTTGCCGGAGTTCACGCGATCTTGCGGTCATGATGTCCATGGTTGTCGAGCGGCTGCGAGAGCGGAAGCGACAGCCGCCAGGCGGCGAAGCGCAGGCGGATCGCGCCCTTCAGCGTGTCGACCGGGAGGGCCAGCGGCATATCGCGCCCGGCAGGACCGAACGAGAGCCTCGGGCTGGCGGACGCGAGCAGCCGCAGCATGATCATGGCTTCCCACATTGTCGTGCTTCCATTGCATGGTTCGAATTGGCGTCATTCGAACTGGACGTGATTGAAACGAGGGATGGCGGAGATACGCCCGCCATCCCCCGGAGAACCGGCCGGCCCGAGAACGGGTTGGGTACCGGGCCGGCCGGTGCAGTCGGTCAGAGTTGTCAGTCGTTCCCGGGCTGGGGCGAGAGCTGCCTGCCATCGTTGGGCAGGCCTCTGGGGCCGGCTGCATCGTTCGGCGGCCCGCCCCAGGGACCGGGGGGTGATCCATGGGGGCGTTCCGCCGAAGCGAGGACTTCGAGTTGTTCGGGCGTCAGCTTGGCACGCAGTTCCGCGATCGCGTCCTTCAGTTTACCGGCCGAAACCGCGCGGGCGGTGACATCGTCGGCCAGCTTTTCCTGGAACGCGAAAGGATCAGGCTTGCCGCCGGGACCCGCCGCGTCGGGACCCTTCGCTTCAGCACTACCGGGCCGCCCGTGGTTGGGTCGAGGCGGCGAAAGCACCGCCTGCAGCGCGCTGGTGTAGTCGCGCCAGGCGTCGAGTTGTTCGGTGCGGATGCCGACGCGGGTCTCCAGCGCGGCGAGCCGGGCGGCCAGCATGAACTCCGGCGGCGGACCCATGCGGCGGGGGCCAAAGCCCTGTGGGCCGAAACCCTGCGAACCAGGCCGCATCGGTTCATGCGGGCCGGGTCCAGCCATCGGGCCGTGATCTGGGCCGTCCTGCATGGCCACGACAGGTGGCGGCTCGCCTGGTCCGGCGCCGGGATCTGGCTGCGCTGCCAGCGCGGGGTGAATTGCGGCGACGGAAAACAGGCCGAGCGCAAGAAGTCTGCTTCGCATAAAGATGTTCCTTTCTCTCATGCTTCGGACAGTTCAGAGGATAGGAAGCGTCTTTGTCCGCTTCGCGTCGGCGTGTTGCCGAAGGTTTCCGCAAAAGGGCAATTTGTTTCCGAATGTTTCCCTCGGGCCCCCGGAAACGTTCGGTTGCAATTTTCCATGCCGCTCGGGCGCGGCTCCTCCTATAATCGTGGCCAAGGCAAGGGCACGATTGATGCAGTCACAACCCCATATCCTCGTCGTTGACGACGACCGCGAGATCAGGACGCTTCTCCAGCGTTATCTCGACAGCCAGGGCTTTCGCGTCACGGCGGCGGCGGACCGGCGCGAATGCGAGCAACGGCTTGGCTCAGGCCAATTCGACCTGATCGTGCTCGACGTGATGCTGCCGGACGGCTCGGGGCTCGATATCTGCCGCGGCTTGCGCGACCGCAAGCCGCACACCCCGATCATCCTGCTGACCGCGCTGAAGGAAGATGTCGACCGCATCATCGGCCTGGAACTCGGCGCCGACGACTATCTCGGCAAGCCGTTCAACCCGCGTGAGCTCATTGCCCGCATCCGCGCCGTGCTCAGGCGCTCGGCGCCCGAGGAGGCGCCCGCCTCCCTGCGCGCGCGTACGTACCGCTTCGCCGGCTACAGGCTGGAGCCGGACACCCGCAAGGTGACGGACGCGCAAGGCGTGGCCGTCGACCTTACGGGCGCAGAGTTCGACCTCTTGCAGGTGTTTCTCGACCGCCCCGGCCGGCTTTTGTCGCGTGACCAGCTTCTCGACCTGACGCAAGGCCGCGAGCGCGACCCGCTCGAGCGTTCGGTCGATGTGCTGGTGAGCCGGCTACGCCGCAAATTTTCCGACACCGGCGACGGGCCGCTGTTCAAGACCGTGCGCAATGGCGGCTACCAGCTCACCGCGCGCGTCGAGACCGTGGAGAGCCAGGCGTGAATTCGCTGCGCCGCCGTCTCATCCTGCTGCTGGTCGCCTCGATCGTCGGCGTCGTCGGCCTGGCGACGGCCGCCGTCATCAGCGTGCGCGGCGGCGGACCGCCGCCGGAACTGACCGTGCCCTGGATTGCCCAACAGATGGAACTGGTGGTGCGGCTTTTGCCGGGGCCGGTCCCCGACGTCCTGCGGGTGCAATTCGCCGACCATCCGGCGGGCGGCAAGATGGCTCGTGCGGAAACGGCGATGCTCAATGACATCCTGCACCGCCGTGGCCTCGACTTTCCGGCGGTCGTCAACGAGAAGGCGGACGAACCCGGCCAGATCGCATCGATGCACCTGCCTGACAGCCGCTGGGCGATCATGGAGGTGCCGCACCTCAAGCCGCCGCGTCGCGAATGGCTGGTTCTGGCCGGCTGGATCTCGCTGATCGTCGCCGGCGCCACGGCGGTGTCGGTCTATTTCACCTCGGTGCTGATCCGCCCGCTCGAGATGCTGGAGGCCGCCGTCTCCAAGATCGGATCGGACGGCGTGCTGGCGGCGGTGCCGGAAGTGGGCTCGGCCGAGGTCAAGGCCACCGCGCATGCGCTGAACCAACTCTCGTCGCGGCTGCGGACCGCCATGGAAAGCCGCATGCGGCTGGTCGCCGCCGCCGGCCATGATCTGCGAACGCCGATGACGCGCATGCGGCTGCGCGCCGAATTCCTCGACGACGAACGCGACAAATGGCTTCACGACCTCGACGAACTCGACCGCATCGCCGACAGCGCCATCCGTCTGGTGCGCGAAGAGGTGAACCAGGACGCCGTCGAACCGGTCGACCTGGCAAAGACGGTGCGCGATATCGAAGCCGAGATGGCATCGCTCGGCCATGCCGTGTCGATCGGGCACCTGGACAAGGTTTGCGTGCGGGCCGGCGCGCTTGGCCTGCGCCGCGCCTTGCGCAACCTGATCGTCAACGCCGCCACCCATGGCAAGGCGTGCCGCATCGACCTGGCCGCAGCCGACAATCGCGCCGTGCTGACCATATCTGACCATGGCCCGGGCATACCCACGGAACTCCTGAACAAGGCGTTCGAGCCCTTCTTCCGCGTCAACCCCGGCCGCCTGCAATCCGTCCCCGGAGCCGGTCTTGGCCTCGCCATCGCCAAGGAGATCATCGAGCGCTACGGGGGCACGGTAACGCTGGAAAACCGCCCGGGCGGCGGGCTGGAACAGACGGTGGTGTTCGACGCGGTGTAACGGTTAGCGGTCAGCCGAGTAATCGGCGTTGACGAAAAAACAGAGACGATGCTGCACCGCGCAAAGCCAATGTTCCAAATCATATCTCCACGGAGCCAGGACCGAACCCATATAGCCAAACTATAGATTCCAAAATTTCTTGCGACTTCACAAAGAACTAGGCTCTCAAGCCAAGAGCTCCCCTCAATCAACCGGGGCGGGAATATCGGCACAATTTAAACGCCAAGGTTTAATTCTGAGGAAACTCGCCAGAAATGGCGAGAACCGGCCGGTTTTGTCAATTTTTAGCACTTGCTCACATAAGTATTTCAGCCGGGTAGATATTTTGTGTTGCGCTGCACAATGCCGTAGCCGAACGATGTCCTGGGGGGACTCGTTTGCGACTGGACATACGCCGTGGAGGATTCCGCCAGGTTGACCAGCTTGAGTTGTCCGTCCGTCGATTTCGAGCCCGGCCCGGCCGTGCTCGCAATGCGCGGATTTGCGGGTGCCTTGGCGGGTCTCGTCCGCCTTAGCCTGCCGCTCGAAGCGGCCGGCTGGCGGCCTCATCGCGGATATCACGCCGGCGGAAGCCGCTGATGGGAAGCGCCCGTGACATCCAACTTGATGCGTTGAGAGCTATCGCCGTAACGATGGTGTTGTATTCCCATTTCTTCGCGGAGGGACCTTCGTTCTGGGGCCATATCGGTGTGCGGCTGTTCTTCGTGCTGAGCGGCTTCCTGATCACGCGCCTGCTCCTGGAGGCGCGCTCGGCCACCGAATTCGAAACCGGCCCGGCGCTGCGCTCCTTCTACATCCGGCGGATGTTGCGGATATTCCCGCCCTATTTTGCCGTCCTGGGTTTCGTCTGGCTGGTCGACCTGGATCAGTCCAGGGGGTCGCTGGTCTGGCATGCGCTTTATCTGTCGAACTTCTGGTATGCGCTGCACAATAACTGGAACCCTTGGGTGCTGGGCCATTTCTGGAGCCTGAGCATCGAGGAGCAGTTCTATCTTGCCTGGCCGCTGGTCGTCCTGCTGGCCCCACGCCGCCGCTTCGAGGCCATCTGCATCGCCGTCATCGCGCTGTCGCTGGCCTATCGCTTCTATTGGCCGATCACCGCCACGCCGACGCTGACGCGCGACCTGCTGCCGCCGGCATCCATGGATGCGCTGGCGTCGGGCGCGCTGCTTGCCTGCTGGCATTTTAGGGGCGCCGGCCTGCCGCACTGGATGCGGCTGGGCTGGCCTGCCTTCGCGGCCGCATTCCTTGTCATCGAGTGGTTAGTCCCGGAGCCCGCCGATCCGACACTGGAATGGGCCCGCTGGCTGCTGCGGGAAGTCCTGCCCCTGGTGCCGCTGATGGTCATCGTGGCAGCCTGTTCGCGCGGCCTTGGCGGCATCCTGGGCAGGCTTGCCGAAGTGCCGCCGCTGCTTGGCCTCGGCCGCATCAGCTACGGCGTCTATCTCTATCATCCGATATTGCTGTCGCTCGCAGTCAAGGCGCAGCCCTGGATTCCACTCAACGTCTCGGAGCAAGGGCCAGGGCGATTCCTGGTCGCGGGCGCCGCCACGATTGTCGCCGCCTGGATTTCCTGGGTGGTTTTCGAGAGGCCGCTCAACAGCCTGAAGCGCTACTTCCCCTATGTCGCGCGCACCCGCTCTGCACAGGGCAGCCATGATGGCTGGCTCGCGACGGCGGCCGTCGGACCGCCCGATGGCCGCACACCGGCGCTCGAACTCCAGCGCACGGATGCAAGACGATGACCGCCGCGCCGCTCGTCTCCGTCCTGTTGCCGGTCTACAATGCCGGCCCCTATCTCGCCGCCGCGCTGGGAAGCGTCCTGCGGCAGGATCACAGTCGCCTGGAGATCATCGCGATCGATGACGGCTCGACCGACAATTCGCTCGAGATACTCGAGCGATGCCAAAAGGCCGATAGCCGCATTTCGATCGTCTCGCGCGAAAACCGCGGCCTCGTCGCGACGCTCAACGAAGGGCTGGCGCTCGCCCGGGGCGAACTGGTCGCACGGATGGATGCCGACGACGTCGCCTATCCCTGGCGTCTGTCGCGCCAGGTGGCGCTGTTCGAGCGGCGGCCCGAACTGGGCTTCTGCGGCGCCGGCGTCGACATGTTGATCCGCGGCCGCATCGCCATCGGCAGGCCCGATCCGGTGTTCAAATTCGGCCGCATCCCTGTATTGGCGATGTTCTTCACGATCTTCATGCACCCGACGGTCGTCTACAACAGGAAGGTCATCGACGACAGCGTTCTCCACTACGACCCGATCTACAGGCACGCCGAGGATTTCGATCTTTTCAGGCGGCTGGCCGGCCGTTACCCGGCAGCCATGATGCCCGAAAACCTGGTCGTCTACCGCGTCCATGAGGCAAGCGTGACCAGCCGGCACGTCAAGGAGATGCGCAGGACGCATTTGCGCATCGTGGCCGAGAACCTTGAGCGCGAGGGCCTGGCGCAGGCCACGCGGGACCTGCGCGACATCGGCGATGCGGTCAGCCACGACACGGTCGCCCGTGCGGCCAGCTTCATCGTCGCGCTGGAGGAGGAAATCCGCTCGCTGCCGGCGGCGACGCGGCCGAGCTTCGAGGCTGGCGCGCTGAACCTGTTCTATTTCCTCTACCAGCTCGTCGCCGACGAAAAGCAGCCGGCGCTGACGCATGAATTGCTGACGCGGACCGCGAAATGGAACGCCATCCGGCGCCGCGAGCAATATGCGCTGCGGCCCGGCGCCTGGGCGCCCTGGCTCAGCCTCGCCTCGCTGTCGGCCGCCAGACAAGCCGATGCCATGGCGTACTTCTTCAAATCCGCGCCCGCCGCGGCGGTTCTGGCGTCTCATCGGTTGAGTTAAAGGCATGATCGTCAAAGCCCACCAAGCTCTGCAGCGCGATCGTTCGACGGCGCTTGACCCTGCCCCGACCGGTCGCGGCCGTGACCGATCGGCGCCGGAAGTCAGCTTCATCATCTGCACCCGCAACCGCGTCGCGGTGCTCGATGCCTGCATCAAGTCGGTGCAAGCCGCTTGCCGCGCACATGCCGGATTCGCCGCCGAACTCGTGGTCGTCGACAACGGTTCGAGCGACCGCACGGCCGAACGCCTGGCCAGCATCGCCGCTGCATCGGACATTCCGTTCACGCCCGTCTGCGAGCCGCGCCCCGGACTGGCGGCCGCGCGAAACGCCGGGCTGCGGCGCGCGCGCGGCCGTGTGCTGGTCTTCGTCGACGATGACTGCGCGGTCCATCGCGACTATCTGCGCGATCTGGAGCGACACTATGCGTCCGGGGAACAATGGCTCATCCGGGGCGGACGTGTCGAGCTTGGCGATGCCAGGGATTTGCCGTTCACCATCAAGCGGTCGTGGGCGCGCGAGCGGCTGACGCCGGATGTTCATCCCGGCGGTTTCGTGCTGGGCTGCAACATGACGATGCACCGCGATGTCGCGGCCCGCATCGGCTATTTCGACGAACGCTTCGGCGCCGGCGGACCATTGCGGTCGGCAGAGGATACCGATTACCTCGTGCGCGCGATGCTGCTCGGCATCGCGGTCGAGTATGTGCCTGATATGACGATATTCCATCATCACGGCCGGCGGGATCGCAAAGCCATCGAAAAGCTGCACCGCGACTACAGCCTGGGCAATGGCGGGCTCTGCCTGAAGCATGTTCGCCACGCGCCCTGGCTGCTTCGCCATTTCTACTGGGCCGCAAGAGGGGCTATCAGGGAATTGGCGGGAGGACCCGCCTTCGATCGTGAACTCAACCTGCCGCACTGGCCGATCGTCGCCATGAATTTGCTCGGCGCGGCCAGGTTCGCGGTTCTCCTGCTGGCCAGACGGCCGCGGGCCGAGCCGGTGCGGCAAGATCAGCAAGCCAATGCCCAGGCGAGGTGAAACGCTATAATGCCGATGCTGCCGCCAAGCCTGCCGATGCTGTTCCGGGCGTTCGGAAAGCGGCAACTGCGCCTGCTTCCGGCGGTGGTGGTACTCGGCCTGGTCAGCGCCGTCCTCGAAGGGTTCGGCATTGGCCTGATCATCCCGTTGCTGGGCATCATCATGGGACATGGGGATGCGGCCGGCATGGACGGCTTCTCCGCTGCCCTCCAGCATGTCGGATCGGGCCTGAGCGAGCGCGACCGGCTTGTGGTCATTTCGGTCGCCATCCTCGGCTCGATCGTCCTGAAGAACGTCTTCGCCTTCGCCAACACGCTGCTGACGACCTTCATCTCCGGCAAGGCAAGCCATTCCATCCGCAGCGCCTTGTCGGAGCAGCTGTTGCGGGTCGGCTACCCGTTCTTCCTGCGGCAAAGCCCCGGACGCCTGCTCAACATCATCTCCAACGAATCCTGGCGGGCCTCCGATGCGATCCAGATCATGCTGTCGGCCATCGTCAGCGCATCGGCCGCCATCATCCTCCTGGCTTTCCTGTTGTTGCTTTCGTGGCGCATGACGCTTCTGGTCACGCTCGGACTGGCGCTCGTCCAGATCGCGCACGCCATCCTTTCGGCCAATCTGAAGGAGCCCAGCCGCAGCGTCGCTTCGCGCAACGGCCACCTCGCCTCGCAGATGCTTCACCTTGTGCATGCCGGACGGCTGATCCGCATCTTCGGGCAGGAGAACCGGGAGAAGGCGATCTTCGACACGGCGTCCGATGCGGTTCGCCGCGCCTCCTTCGCGCTGCTCGTGCGCCAGGGAGCGCTGCCGCCGTTGACGGAGGTTCTCCACGCCATGCTGTTCCTGGCGGTGGTGATCGGCGCCTGGCTGGCGCAGGTGAGTTTCCCGCTGATCATCGCCTTCGTCATCCTGCTCTACAGGCTGCAGCCGCACATGCGGGCCCTCCAGGGGTCGTGGAGCCAGCTGCAGGGCCTGAGCGGATCGCTCGAAGAGGTGACATGGCTGCTGGATCCCACCGGCAAGCCGCAACCGCCGCAAGGCGACGGGCCGTTCCACGGCCTGCGCCAGGGCATCAAGTTCGACGATGTGACGTTCACCTATTCCGGCACGGACCGGCGCGAGGTGGTGCTGCATGCGGCGACAATCGAAATCCGCGGTGGCCGCTCGACGGCGCTGATCGGCCGCTCGGGCGCCGGCAAGACGACGATCGTCAATCTCCTGTGCCGCTTCGTCGAACCGGACGCCGGCAGCATCCTCGTCGATGGATCGCCGCTCGACGGGATCGACGCCGGCCAGTGGCGCCGGCACATCGCCCTGGCCAGCCAGGAGCTGGAACTGGTCGACGGCAGCATTTTTGAAAACATAACCTACGGCCAGGATGCCGCGACTGCCGGCGACGCCGAGGCCGCCGCAAGACTGGCCGAAGCGCATGAATTCATCGAAAGGCTGCCTCAGGGCTACGAGACCCTGGTTGGCTACAGGGGCATCAACCTGTCGGCGGGACAGAGGCAGCGGATCGCCTTGGCCAGAGCTCTTGTCCGCGATCCCGACCTCCTCATCCTGGACGAAGCCACCAATGCGGTGGACGGGCTGTCGGAAGCGGCCATCGTCGAGACCCTGAAGTCGAGAGCCGGCCGCCGCACGACCATCGTCATCAGCCATCACCACAGCACCATCTCGTTCTGCGACGACGTGGTCATCCTGAGCGGCGGCCGCGTGAAAAAGCAGGCCCCTTTCGGCGCCCTGGCCTCGCTCAGCATGGACGAACTCTACCAGCACGAACCGCTCGACTGAAAGGCACCGGGCCGGCCCGCGACCGCTTCCCGGGCGTGTCTGCAGCCTCCGGCTGGCGGGTCGTCGCAAGCGTTCGAATCAGAAGCCCGGGGAAGTGCCGCTGGCACCTTCCGTGATCGCACCAATGCCGTGCGGAGCCGAGGCGCGCTACCTTGTCTGTGCGGCGGACCTGTCGATCCGCCTGGCCGGTGCCCCATTGGGCTTACTCTCCGGGTGAGGTGCCGGCCTCCCAAGCACAAAAACAAAGACCTGAGCGCCTGAAGCGCTTCAGGCGCGACACGCTTTACGAAGCGGCGCCGACATTCCTGCGCATGCGCCGCCTGCCCGTCGTCCGTGCTTTCTTCGCCATCGCCCCGGCTATCTCGACCACGCCGTTCTCGGGCGGCCTGCCATTGGTGGCCTTGTGGAGCCGCTCGTAGGGCAGCAATTCCTTGATCCGGGCATTGAGCGAGGCGATCTCGGCTTTGAGGTCCTCGCATTCCTGCCTCTGCACGTCGAACTGTATCTGCTCGGATGCCTGTTGCAGCGTCAGTTGAGAAAGGTTGGCGTTCACCTTGGAAAGACTCATCTTGTCGCTTTCGCTCTCCTGGCTCAGCGCGGACAATCTTTCATCTGCGATCTTCTTTTCGGCCAGGGCATCGTTGAGCTCGCTCTTGAGCCTGGCGACCTCGCCTGCGGCTTCGCTGTTTTCGGACGAGGTTTGCTCCAGCCGCGATTGCAGGTTCTGTATCTCCGAGCTCAGCCCGCGCATTTCCGCCTGGCGGCGAGCCAGTTCGGCTTCCTTGTCGCCTTCCATCATGCGGGCCGCTTCGGTCGTTTCCGACAGTTTCGCCTGTGCGGCCTCGAGCGACTTCTGCAGCCGCATCTCCTCTTTCTCACTCTTGCCGAGCGCCGCCAGCAGCTCCGCCAGTCGCGCTGCTTCGCTGGCATGGATCGTCGACAGCTCGTCGAGCCTGTGGCGCGCCTGCGATTCCCGCTTCAGCGCCTTGTCGAGTTCGATCGACAGGTTGACGTGCTTTTCGCGCAGCATCTTGCTTTCGCGCAAGCGCCTGTTGGCCTCCACCGTCCTGGCGGTCAGCCGCTTGGCGATGTCGCCGAACTCCGCTTCGCGTTTGGCGCTCGAATTGGCTGTCTCCACCAGTTCCAGCCTGACCGCGGCCAGTGCCGCACGCAGCGTCTCCCGGTCCTGGACCAGGCTTGTCTCGCGCTGCTGCAGCGCTTCGAAAGCGCCGTCGCGCTCGCGCAGTTTTTTCACCGCATCGTGCAGCTTTTCCGACAGCGCCCTCTGTTCGGCGGCCAGGGCGGCATTGGCAACCTCCAGCTCGTTGGCGCGCAGGATGTCGCTGTGCAGGATGTTGAGGAATTCGCGCGTCAGATGGTGTGAGGTGCCGATCTCCGACAGCTTGTCGTTGATCTCCTCCAGATAGTCCCTGGCATCATGGAAGAGACCCTCGAAGGCGCTCAATGCGGCCAGCCGGGTCTGTGTATGGGCAGTCAGCCGTGGCGCGGTTTCGGAACTGTCCGCACCCTCGGCATTCCCTGCATTGTCGTCATTTGCCGCGTCGGCCTGGGGTGGCCCGCCATCGGCTGCCGCCTGGGCATCCGGCACATCGTCGCCCTCCGGCGGCGCCAGGTCGTCGGCGTCGAGACTTGCATCCAGCGCGTCCGCCAAATCGATCTGCAGGTCCTGGATCGCTTTATCCACGTCTTCAGCACGCTTGATCAGGCCTCTGAAGTTCATCACCAAACTCCCCTTACGCATACCTCTCTTCGCACTTAACGAATTGCTAATATAGCTTTACATCCGCGGCTTGCGCAGGGGAAGCCCCGTCGGCACAAAGGTAAATTTGGGACATTTGGGGGCTGGAATAGCCCGAACAACCAATGCCGCAGCCGGGAAGAGCCGGATTCCTCTGACGGTGTGGAGGTCTGAAGGACGGCAAGACCGTGGCCGCTCAGAAGAGCCCGCGCGAGACCTCAAGGGCAGCGGAGAAGCTCGCCTGATCTCTTGGCAGGCGCAAGATCACTATCGCAGGGCCGGGCCGAGTGCTCTAACCCAAACGGTCTCAGCTGCTTTTCGGGACTGGTACCAACTGGATCGGAGGTCGCTCGCCGGACGCGTTGCCCAGCGCGATGGCGACCCGGTCGCGCCCATTACCCTTGGCTTCGTAGAGCGCGTGATCCGCGGCATTGGTCAATTCGGCCCAGCCCACGCCATGCTCGGGGTAGGCGGCGACCCCGAACGAGGCTGTAACGGTGCCCAGCGTTCGGCCGCGATGCGTCAAATGAAGCTTCCTGATTGCCTGGCGCAGCGCTTCCGCCCGCTCGGCACCTTCCTGGACCGAGCTTCCCGGCATGACCAGGGCAAACTCCTCGCCGCCGTAGCGCGACACGACATCGCTATCCCTGGCGTGCTCGATCAAGGTGGCGGCGACCTGCTTCAGGACGAGATCGCCGGCTTCGTGGCCGAACGTATCGTTGAACTGCTTGAAATGGTCGACATCGAGCATGATGACCACCAGCGGCTGGCCCGAGCGTTCCATCCGGCGCAGTTCGCGGCTGCTCGTCTCCTCGAGATATCGCCGGTTGAACAGACTGGTGTTCGGATCGCGGATCGACTGCTGCCGCAGCGTTTCGCGCAGGCGCAGATTGGCCAGCGCCAGCGCCAGCGTGTCGACGACGCCGCGCAGGATCTGCTGTCTTTCAGCCAGCCATTGCGGCTTCTCGGCCGCATTCGGTTCGCACAGATGAAGGATGCCCAGCGTTTCGCCTTGCGCGGCCAGAGGCATGCAGACATAGCCCTTCTTGCCGTTCTCGGTGATATGCGCGCAGCGCGGCGTGAGCATGCCGGGGCCGGCGACATGTTCCTGGCCGCGTCTGAGCGCCCAGCAGTCTTCCGGCGCGAATTGCGTGGCGCTCGAGCGGACGTCGCCCCAATGCGCCATCTCTTCCACCAGATTGCGCGACGCGCTGGTCAAGTGGACGGTTCCGCTCAAACCACCGAGGAACTCGGCCATGGCGGTGCCGACCACCGAGAACGCTTCCGGGAAGGTGACGCAGGCCTGCAGCAGTTCGCCAAGCTTCACCAGACGGGTCGTGGTTTCGGACTTTTCGTGCAGTTCACGGTTGAGGAGTGCCAGCTGATCGGCACGCTCGTTGACCACTCCCTCCGCACGGCGCAGCTCGCTGATGTCGTTGAGCGTAAGGACGAGGCCGCCTTCGGATCGGCTGAGCGGACCGCAACTGGCGATGACCGGCAGGTGCGAGCCGTCGGATCTGGCCAGGCGCACTTCGCCCTGCTGCTGGCGGCCCGTGGCTAGCGCCATTTCGATGGGAGAAGCGCCGGCGGCGAACGCGCCGCCTCTGGGATCGCGAATGGTCAGCACCGAATCCCATTGCTGCCCGACGATCTTGTCGGCACGCCGCCCGATCATCATTGCCGCCGCCGGATTGGCGCTGGCGATGCGGCCGTCCCCGTCTAGAACCGCGATGCCTTCGGCAGCCGTCTCGACGATGTCCTCGACATGCGCACGCGCCGACGCAAGCTGGTCCGCCATCGTGTTGAAGCCATCGGCCAGCTGCCCGAATTCATCGTTGCGGGCGTGGCTGATGCGCGTCATGGCATTGCCTTTCGCCAGCGCTTCCATGCCGCGCATCATGTCCCCGAGGCCAGAGCTGAAACGGCGGAGCAGCTGCCATGCAAAGCCGACCGCGACCAGCACGGCGGCCGCCGCGCTGAGGCCAACCAGCCAGAGCAGGCTGTCGGTGCTTTGTTCGGCGGCCTGCAGAACAGGGTCATATTCCAGCAGCACGGCGCCGATGATCGTACCCTCGGGATTTTCGATCGGAACAGCCAGTATGGCGTTCACTTCCTCCGGATCGACAAATCTGCGCGGAATGCCGTCCGCCAGGGTCTGGCCGATTTCGTTGCCGGGGTCGTGACCGAATTTGTCGCCGACCTGGTGCTCTTCGTCTGCGGCATGGGCGAGGATGGTCTTGTTGTTGTCGAGGACCAGGAAATCCCGGTGCAGGCGGCGGTGCTGGTGCAACATGAATTGCTTGAGCGCCTCGGGCCGCTCGAGCAGCGAAGGCGTCCCGTCGGATGATTTGAAGACGATGGTGTCGGCCAATTCCCGCGCGACGTTGGTCGCTTCGGTCAACCCCAACGATTTGGTCGCCACTTTCTGCGTAAAGATCGCGACGCCACCGACCAGCCCGATCAGAGCCGCGGCGGCCACCATGGAGAGAATGATCTGACTCTTGATGCGCATGTCATGGCCCCGCCGAGAACGACGGCATCTCGCATGTCCAATCGAGCCAGCATCTCATTCCCGGCTTTTATTACCAAATGCTTATCAACGTCCTAACGATGCCAGCCCCCTTCTCCTCGCAGGCGCGGCTGGCGCTGCGCTAACGGGGCACCATGACCTGGAAAACCGCAAGGTCGGCGGACTTTTACAGACGCTGGTGTTCAAGGCATGTGTCAGAGGTTTGGTGGGTGGGGTACGCTACCAACCGGCCCCGGCATCGTCACGCCAGTTCAGCAGTAACAGTCGTCGATCATCTTCGCGTTCGTTGCAACCATTTCCCGGACCGCGGTGGAGAACTTTTTGTCACCGGCTCCCTTGGCTGTCGCCTCCGCTCCGCCCGGCGCAGCGGCGATGAAGTTTCTCGTAAATGCCACGAGCCCGGGTGGTCCTTTCATCGTGGTAAAGCCGCGCTCCTTGCAGGCGTCGAGAAACTCCTGCGCGCGACCCTGTTCGATGATCGCGCGTATGTGAAGCACCACGCCTTCGACAGAGAGTTTTTTGGTATGCCGCCTTGTCGTGCCGTCCTTGGTCCTGAACGAACTCGCGCCCGCCGCCGTTCTGGTCGCCTTTGCCATGGGTTCCTCCTAGGTTGATCCGCCTGTCGATGCTGTCGCGCCGTGAAACTACTCTCCGGTGATCAGCTCGAGTACCTTGGATTTCCTGTCGCGATAGTTGCTGTCGTCCACGCGCTGAAGCTCGCGCACCCCGGCCTCTACCTGGCGCTCATACTCTTGCTGCTCCGCCTTGCTCCGTGCCTCGGCTACGGTCAGTCCCCCCTCCGTAGGAGGCAGTTGCATGACCAGCGTCAGTGTATGGATGTCCACCCTTTCCGTGGTGGCTGTCAGCGTGCTGCCCTTGACGTCGGTGCCGCTTAGCCGTTTGCCCAATTCGAGTTTCGGGCTGATACCGGCATGCAGAGTCGTGGTGAAAACAAGCGTTTCATTCATGGAGGGCACTGGCACCTTGTCCCGCTGCGTGAACAGGTCGGCTTCCGATATCTGGCCGATCAGGTTTCCCGACTGGTTGGACGTTATGAAACTCCTGACGATTTCAATCAGATTGAGCTTCCCGGCAATCGGATAAGCGCCGTTCGGAAGAGGCTCGCCGCCCGCAAGCTCGGCCCGGAATTTGTTGCACTGGCGGATCGTCGGAAGATTGGTCAGCAATTCGTCGACCCGGTCCTTCTGGACAAACTCCCGCTTAGCCCGCCGCTTGCCTTCGAACGATGCGTCGATGGGGCTGGTCAGCGTTCCTCGGGTAAATACACTCAAAAGATCGACACTACCGCCCAGATTGTCGGTCTGGGTCATGTCGAACACATATTTGTAGAAGATAAAAACCTTGGAGTAAGTCTCAACAACTTGCTTGAGCTGCTTTTCTTTATCATGAAGATTTTTGTAGCCTGACGTGAAAAAATCCCGAAATACTTTAGACTCATTTTTGGCCTTCGCTTTTGCGATGTCATCCTTGCTGAGCGTGGCGCTGTCGGGCGGCATGAACCGCGCCAGATGGTCGCGACTGAGGCTGGCCGCAACCGCCATATTGTATTTGTCCCTGTCCAGGGAGAGCGCGCCGATCAACAGCGTGATATAGGCATCGCGCATTTCGCAACGGATCGCCTGGGCGATGCGGGCAGTATCCAGGCCCCCCGTGACCTGCTGGGTCGTCGGCCGTACGGCGCAGGCAAATAAAACCTGAGCGGCGGCCAACAATGCGGCCGCGCGGCAAATCGTTCTATACAGGCGCAAGTTTCCCCCCTGAGCCAATCCAGATTTATACTGGAAAGGCGCAGTAAATCAACAATTGCCAACTTGTGTCAATTGGGAGTTTTAGAAATTGTTAATTTAGAGCGTATTACCTGCGGTCTTTGAAGGCGGCATGGACGCGGGTGAATGCCGGTCGGGATGGGCTGCCGGCGCTAGCCTGCACGACGCACGGTTCCTCACCCCCCCCCATGAAATGAGGGCGAGGAACCCAAGTCTTGCTAAGTCACCCCGCCATGGCCAGCGGCACGGCGCTCTTGTTGGGGATCTGGATGTCGATTTCCAGCGTCGACATGGTCTCGCCGCGGTCCATCGAGACCTGCAGATAATCCTGGTCGATCTGCACATGCTTGGCGATGACGGCCATGATCTCCTCGCGCAGGATGGAGACGAGGTCTGGCTGGCTGCGGTTGCGGCGCTCATAGGCGAGCAGCACTTGCAGCCGCTCGCGCGCCACCGGCGCGCTGGAGCGCCGCTTGAAGATGTCGAGCAGGTTCATGCCGCCCTCCTTCCCAAAAGACGATCGAGGAAGCCCTTGCGCTCGAAGGGCACGATGACGGGCAATTCCTCGCCCTCCAGCCGCCTGGCGGCGTCGATATAGGCCTTGGCAGCGGAATTGAGCGGCTCCGACAGCGTCACCGGCGAACCGAGGTTGGAGGCGCGCAACACGTCCTGGCTTTCCGGAATGATGCCAAGCAGCGGCACCGACAGGATTTCCAGCACGTCGTCGATGGACAGCATTTCGCCGCGCGACGCACGCGCCGCATCGTAGCGCGTCACCAGCACATGCTTGGCGATCTGCTCGCCCTGCTCCGCCCGCAAGGTGCGCGCGTCGAGCAGGCCGATGATGCGGTCGGAATCGCGCACGGAACTGACTTCCGGATTGGTGACGATGACCGCCTCGTCGGCAAAGCGCATGGCGAGCTGCGCGCCGCGCTCGATGCCGGCCGGGCTGTCGCAGAACACGTAGTCGAACACCGAGCGCAGCTTGTCGATGACTTCGCCGACGCCTTCCTCGGTCAGCGCATCCTTGTCGCGCGTCTGCGAGGCCGGCAGCAGGAACAGCGTCTCGACCCGCTTGTCGCGGATCAGCGCCTGCGAGAGTTTGGCCTGGCCCTGGATGACGTTGACGAGGTCGAACACCACGCGCCGCTCGGCGCCCATGATCAGGTCGAGGTTGCGCAGGCCGACGTCAAAGTCGACCAAGGCCACCTTCTTGCCGGTCTTGGCCACGGCCGCCCCGAGGGCCGCCGTCGAGGTCGTCTTGCCGACGCCCCCCTTGCCCGAGGTGACCACCACTACCTTGCCCATTGAAAAGCCTCCGTTGTTGTTTTCTTGGTCGGGCGACCATCGGCCGCCCCAATATCGAAACGAATGTCAGCTCAGCGTCGAAACCCGCAAGGCGTCCCCATCGAGAAACGCCTGCACCGGCTTGCCGCGCGAAACACCTTCCATTTCCTCGGCGGTGACGTACCAGCCGTCGACCGCCAGAAGCTCCGCCTCGTTCTTGCGGCAGAAGATGCGCGCGCCTCTGTTGCCCAGCGCACCCGCCGAAGCGCGCCCGCGCAGCGTGCCGTAGACATGGATCGAGCCCGCCGCGATGATCTCCGAACCGGACGCGACCGAACCGAGCACGATGACATCGCCATGCGGATGCACGATCGCCTGGCCCGAGCGGATCGGCGCCTTGATCATCAGCGTGCCCGAAGCTTCAACCTGCGGCTCGCTATCGCCCGCCTTGCTTGCGTCAACCTTGCCGTCGCCGGCCTTGGCCGCGCCGGCTTCAGGCGCCCTGCCCTCGGCCTTGCCCTCTTCGGAAACATCCTCCCGCGCCTTGCGGGGCAGCAGCCCATCCGTCGTCGCCTCCTTGGCGCCGACCAGCACCGGCGGCAGGTTGGGCGCGAGTGCGGCGTGGCCGTCGAGCTCGATGGCGTAGATGCGGATGCCGCGATGGCCAAGCACGTCGACCAGCGATTCGATCGCGGCGACATCGGGCTTCAAGGTGTTGAGATCAAGCACCACCGGCCGCCCGGCAAAATAGCCCGGCGAGTTGCCGATCCAGTGGTCGAGCCCCTCGAGCCACACGTCCAAAGGCGCTTCGGGCGTCAGCGTGAAAGCGACGAAAGAGCGGGCACGGAAACGAATGGATTTGGCCTCGAGGGGGGCGGCAAAAGTCACGGCTGGCGAATCCTTACTGAGAGGTAAACGCTAGCGAGGGAATGGTTAATGAATGGTTAATGCGAGGGGGGTGGAGTAAGGTTTCCAGCAGTGCTGCGCGCGGTCAAGAGATGGAGGGTTTTGGGGCAAAGCATAAAATCATCACGTATTTCGTTTTCATCTCTTCCAATTTTTATATAATAATATCAATATATTATAAGAAATTGGAAGAATATTTCACGCAGGCGGTTTCATTTTCTTCCACGGCTATGTAGGCTTCATCGGAGTTGAGGATTTGGGCCGAAATGGATACGCCGTGACAACCACAACGTCGAAATTGGAAAAAGACATAATCAATCTGGCGCGCATCGCCTTATCAGGTCGGACGCAAGACGTAATGCAGATGGTGCATCGGATGGCCAAAAACCATCGCGACAATGCACCAGACCTGTCGAACGGTCTCGTGGAGTTGATGCGGGAAGCTCCCACGCGCGCTTCGCCCCTCCGTCGGCAAACGGAGGCTGTGTTGCCTGTCGACGTCGATACGCGCTTCGCCTTGTTGCGGATCGAAGAAACACCGGCGTTGGATCATGAGCCGATCTTTTCCGCTGAAGTGGACGAAGGGCTATCACGCATCGTTGACGAGCGCGCACACGCGCAGGCGCTCCTGAAGGTCGGACTTGAGCCTACACGGTCGGCCATCTTCACTGGACCGCCCGGAGTCGGCAAAACGATGGCGGCGCGGTGGGTCGCCCGCGCGCTAAAGCGTCCGTTGCTTATCCTCGATCTCGCAGCTGTAATGAGTAGCTATCTGGGCCGCACCGGAACAAATCTCCGGCACGTTCTCGACTACGCAAAGTCGATGGACTGTGTTCTCCTCCTTGATGAATTGGATGCGATCGCCAAGCGCCGTGACGACCGGGGCGAGATCGGTGAATTGAAGCGACTCGTTACGGTCTTGATCCAGCAAATCGATGACTGGCCGGCGACGGGACTGCTTCTTGCGGCGACAAATCACTCTGAGCTTTTGGACCCAGCCATCTGGAGACGTTTCGATCTTTCGATCGAATTTCCGATGCCGGACGCGAGAGGCATATTCTCTTTCGCACAAGCGGCTTTGGCGGGCCACACGGAAAAGTCAGATCAATGGGCGGCAGCCTTGTCTGGGGCGCTGCTCGGCAAATCGTTTAGCGATATTGACCGAGATCTCAAATCGGCTCGTCGCACCGCTACAATCCGGGGCGGCGAACTCACCGACTATCTCACAAATCTTGTTCGACCTGACACCCTCGGAAAACCAGAGAGGATTGCTCTCGCCCGTACACTTGCGAATGAGGGACTAATGTCGCAACGGGCGGCGCAGCAACTCACGGGCGTTGCGCGCGAGACGATTAGGGGTGGTGGAACGTCGATGCTAAAGCCGACGTCACGCGGAAAGCGAGCACGAAATGGCGAAGCGTAATTTCCTCCTGGGAAAAGGCGAACGACTAACGAGCAATGTCGTCGTTCGCGGAGGGGCGCCGAACAAACAGGCCCCCTACACGTTCGCAGAAGCCCGTGAGCGGCTGACGCCCATGCTGGCCGCGACCGTGGAAGCACTCAACGAGTTGCCGGAAGCGGCATGCCCGGATGGTCAGGCCGTTGCGTCGGTGACACTCAATCCCGAATATATCGCCAAATCCTTCTATCCGTCCGATCTGTTTCGGCAGACTGGATTGCAGGCGGTGGGCAGCCGCCCGCGCCGCATCAAGCCAGCCAAGAAATCCAAGGGACGGGAGCCTCAGGAAACGCTCACCACGGAGCTGTTCGTGCTTGGCCCAAAGGATGCGTTCCGTTCGTGGGAACGGTCCCTTCCCGCCTGGGTCTCCGGGACGCATCTTGCGGAAGATATGGTGACGATTGAAGAGATTGCCGCTCCGACGGCGCGTGACAAAATCAAGGGTCCGCTTCCCAAAAGCAAGGACGCGGTGTTCGAAGTCGTCCTTCACACCGATCAGCTTTTCGGAGAAACTGAGGCTCTCCCTGCATTTCAAAAGTATGTCCGGTCGCTCGGTATCGATCAGAAGTTTGACAAGCGCTTTTATGCAGGCGGGCTGTGCTTCCTCGAACTTGAGGCGCCGGTCGCACTCGCTGACGAGATCGCCACGTTCACGATCGTTCGCGCGTTGCGGGAGATGCCGCGGCTTCGAATTCTCCGTCCGGCTTTTCGTACATCCGGCGTGCCGTCGCAGTCACTGACGCTGCCAACGAAACCCGCCCTCGACCCATCCATCAAGACTGCGATATTCGATGGCGGGCTTCCGGCCACGCATCCGCTTGGCCCTTGGTCAACAGCGATCGACGGTCCGCATGTTGGCGCGTCACATCCCGAACTGCTTAAACACGGGCTGCAAGTTACATCGGCGCTGCTATTCGGACCTCTCGATCCAACCAAGCCTGTGCCGGTCCCCTACTCCAATGTCGATCACTACCGCGTGCTCGATATGACGCCCGGGCAAAACCCGCACGAGCTCTACGAGGTTCTCGAACGCATCGACACCGTTCTCAACAATACCGACTACGACTTCGTCAATCTGAGCCTCGGCCCGAGTCTCTCCATTGAGGACGACGATGTCCATGCCTGGACCGCAGTGCTCGACGAACGGTTTTCGCAGGCCGACACACTGGCAACGATCGCCGTCGGCAACAATGGCGAAGGCGACGCCGCCATGGGGTTCAACCGCATCCAAGTGCCGGCTGATTGTGTCAACGCACTCGCGATCGGCGCCGCAGATTCTCCAGATACGCCTTGGCAGCGAGCGGCATATAGCGCCGTAGGCCCCGGCCGCAGTCCGGGCTTGGTGAAGCCGGATTTTGTCGAATTCGGCGGCTCGATGCAAAGACCTTTTCTCGTTGTCGCGGAAGGCGGGGTCAGCAAACTGGATCCAACCGGCGGAACGTCGTTCGCCGCTCCGAGCACGCTCCGTCTCGGGACCGGTATTCGCGCACATTTCGGGCACAATCTCAACCTGCTCGCCGTGCGAACGCTGCTCGTCCACTCGATTGAGGCGAGCGAGATTCCGCACAACGAAGTCGGCTGGGGGCGCCTGGCGCGCAATATCGACGACATCGTTCTTTGCGAGGACGATATGATCCGTGTGATTTATCAAGGCAAAATTTCGCCCGCGAAATACATTCGGGCGATGGTGCCGATGCCCGACAGCGAATTGTCCGGCATGGTCGAGATCACGGCGACGCTTTGCTACAAATGCAACACTGATCCGCATCATCCCGGCAATTATACGCGTGCGGGTTTGCAGGCGACCTTCCGGCCGCATGACGAGAAGTTCAAGAAAGACGATCAGGTTCACCCGAATACCAAGTCGTTCTTCGGCGACCCCGGACTCGGCGCCGGGGAAGACGAACTGCGCCGCGATGCCTGGAAATGGGAGAATTGCCTGCACGCGAGCAGACGGCTCAACGCGAAGAGTCTCAGCCGGCCATCTTTTGACATCCACTACAATGCGCGTCTCGAAGGCCGGAGTTTCTCGCCGGCCGAGCAGCTTCCCTACGCACTCGCCGTGACAGTCCGCGCGCGCAAGATCGCAGATCTTTACGACCAGATCGTACGAAAATACGCCACGGTGCTGGAGCCCATCAGGCCGGTGGTTGACATTCCGGTGCGGACATAGGGAGGCTATTTCGAACTGCGAAGGAACCGAAGATATTCCAACAGTTTGACGTCTTCTTCGGGTGAAAGATTGAGCTCTGTAAAGCTGTTGCGCGCCGGCTTGTGCGCCGAAGTCTTCGAAGTGACGGCGTAGCCCGCCATCTGCATCAGCTGCTCGTAGTTTATTCGGTACACCTGCGCGAGAACATGGAGCACGTTGGGCGACGGTTTCTTGATCTTGCCGTTCTCAATCTGGCTCAAATACGCGTTCGAGACTTCGCGTTTTGTGGCTGTTTCGACCTCCCGCAGTTTCATGCCGCGGTCTTCACGAATCGAGGCCAAATACTGCCCAAGGCTTGCCTTCAGTTCAGTTTTTCGTTCAATCGTGTTATTCATTCTTCACCATAACCGTTTGATTCCTTTCGGATTATAACACTTTTTGCTCAGTCTGTCAAGCGTGCTAATTTCTGCTTGACGTTCTTAGCAAGCTTCTGCTAGTATGCAGAAAGTTGCCGGCAAAGGGATCGGCATCGCCACTTGAAGGAACATAAAAATGGATACCCACGAGAACGGGATCGATCCCGGTGAAGAACAGGTCCTCGACGACATCATCGACCTCGAGGAATACGCCAAGCTTGGCAAGCAGCCCCCGCTCGCGAAAGGATACCGGCTGCAGGTCAACGGCAAGCCGTATGTCATCCTGAAGCCGAATCCGACCGGCGAGGAAATCCTGACGCTGGCGGGTCTCCTGCCCGCCAAGGACTATACGCTCCGCCTCAAAATGGCGGGCGAGCGCCCCGAGAAGATCGGGCTGCACGAACCTATCGACCTGCGCCGCAAGGGTATCGAAAAGTTCAAGGCCTTGCCCCGCGACCAGACGGAGGGCTGACAAGATGTCCCTGCGCCGCAACTTTGAACTCGGGGAGGAGGACGAGGCGTTCCTCCAGCAGTATGAGCGTCCGTGGGAGACCATCATCGACGGATCGCCATGGGTGCTTATCCACGACTTTCCCGTGCCCAAGGGCTACGACCATGACAAGGTCATAGCGGCGATCCGGATCGAATCCGGCTATCCGCATGCCCAGCTCGATATGGTTTACTTCTATCCCGGACTCCAGCGCATCGACGGGCAACCGATCGGGCGCACGGAAGCACGGCAGGCCCTGGACGGAAAGACGTTTCAGCGCTGGTCGCGGCACCGCACGGGAGCGAACCCGTGGAAACCCGGCTTCGACAATTTGGGCACGCATATCTTCCTCGTGGAAGAATGGCTTGAGCGAGAGTTCGAAAAATGCCCGGCAAAATGAGCCTCGCCCTATCGGGCGATCAGCACGCTCATCTGAAGAGCTTCCTCTTCCCCGGCGACGGCTGCGAAGCCGTCGCTATTCTTCTTTGTGGCCGCCGCAACGGTGACCGCGTGCACCGGCTGACGGTACGCGAAATTCATGAGGTTCCATACGATCAGTGCCTTGAGCGTTCGCCAATTCGCGTGGTTTGGAGTCCCGATTACATCGCGCCGATCCTGGAGAGAGCCACCGAGAAGGGGCTTTCTATCATCAAGGTGCACAGCCATCCGGGCGGATATCCTGAATTCTCGGACATCGACGATGACGGCGATCACCGGCTTCTACCGATGATCCGCGGCTGGGTTGAGGCGAATATCCCGCACGGCAGCGCGGTCATGTTGCCTTCTGGTGAAATGTTCGGCCGCGTGCTGCTCGACTACGGCGTCATGCGTTCCTTGAGCTGCATCAGCGTGGCGGGCGATGACCTCCTCTTCTGGTATCCGAACAGCGGCAACGTCGAGGTTCCGAGTTTCGCCGCCTCGCATGCGCAAGCGTTTGACGAAGGCACGATCGAACGCCTTGGCAAGCTTTCCATCGGCGTTATCGGCTGCTCGGGAACGGGCAGTCCTGTGATCGAGCAGCTGATGCGTCTTGGGGTCGGCGAACTTGTCATCGTCGATGATGATGCGATCGAAGATCGCAACGTCAATCGGATCATCAACTCCACAATGGAAGATGCCCGGCTGGGCCGGAAGAAAGTCGACGTGATCGGCGACGCCATCGACCGAACCGGTGTTGGCACCAAAGTCATTCGGCTGGCCCAAAATCTGTGGGACCCGGACGTCGTCCGTGCGCTTGGACAATGCGATGTGCTCTTCGGTTGCATGGACACGGTTGATGGACGCTACCTGCTGAACTGTATCGCAACCCAGTATCTCATCCCCTACTTCGACATCGGAATAAGGCTCGACGCCGTACGTGATGGGTATAATCGCGGACAGATTCGGGAAGTGTGCGGGACGATCCACTACCTACAGCCAGGCCGCTCGTCGCTGATGAGCCGCGATCTGTTCTCGATGGATGACGTGTCGGCCGCGGGACTACGCCGCACAGATCCCGAGGCGCATCTATTGCAGGTCGAAGACGGCTATATCAGAGGTGTCGCAAATCGCCGACCCGCCGTGATCAGCGTAAACATGCTGGCCGCGGCACTTGCCGTTGATGAATTCCTCGCCCGGCTTCACCCGTTCCGCGAGCTGGTCAATCGGGAGTATGCAAGCGTTACGTTCAGCCTCGCCAGCATGGAACTGATCACCGAGCCCGAAGTAGGAATATGCTCTATCCTGTCCTCGAAAGTGGGCCACGGCGATGTCCGCCCGCTTCTGGGCATACCAGAGCTCGGAAAGCGGACTACATGACCTGGCTGATTCAGTTTCTGGCGTGGCTGCTTTCGCTCCCGGGGCGCTGGTTCGATCGACCATACAAGACGATCGTCGTGCGGATCGCACTCCCTGGAAAATTGCGTAAGAAGACCCTCTACGTTGTCGAAGAAGACGGCTTCGAAGAACAAGCCGCAATGCTCTGCCCTCGCTGTCACGACCACATCCTTCACATGAATCTGCTGCCCGACGAGCGACCCTGCTGGAAAGTGACGCGGCATGAAGACGGCACAGCGACGCTGCACCCCTCCGTCTGGAGGAAAAAGGATTGCGGTGTTCACTTCTGGTTCCGTCATAGCCGTGTCGAGTGGGTGAAGGAAACGACGACGCTGCAATAGGTTGGTAATCCCATGGACGTTACCCTTCCTCGCTCCGTCGAAGAGATAGGACGGCCGAGCGTGGCTTCCTTCTCAGCCTTTCAAAACGGATGCACGACCCAGCGACACAGGCTATGTTGCCCCGTCCGGCCGAGGTCGTCGAAGGGGGAGGCATGACATGCAGGCAATGCCGATAGCGCATCAAGCCGCGCAACCCGTGGTCTCCCTGACCGGCTATCCGGCCGCCGTGCTGTGCTGGCTGCTTTCGGCTGGTGTCTATATCGCGGCCAAATGGGTGGCGCCTGAAATGCCGCCCTGGGGCCTCTGCTTCTGGCGGCTGACGCTGGCCTGCGCCATCCTGCTGCCGATCGTGCACCGTCATCACGACGCGATGATCGGGCTTTTGCGAACGCGCGCCGTGGAGGTCGTCGCCGTGGGGGCGATCGGCCTCACGCTGTGCCAAGGTATGATCTACCACGGCCTCAACGACACCGACGCCACCACGGCCGGCATCATCATGGCGCTGTCGCCGGTCATGACGATGGTGCTCGCCCGTTTTGTGCTTGGCGAGCCGCTCGGCCTGTGGAAGTCGCTTGGCGCCCTGGTTGCGCTTGCCGGGATGATCTTCATCGTTGCCCATGGCAACCTGACGGCGCTGCTGCAACTCAAGCTCAACGCCGGCGAGCTGTGGATCGTCGGCAGCGCGTTCTGCTGGGGCCTCTACACCGTGCTTTTGCGCCGTGCCAAATTCGGCATCGAACTCCTGCCGATGGTCGTGCTGCTGCTCGGCGCCGGTGCGCTGGTCGCCTTGCCTTTCCATGTGTGGGAATTGTTCAACGACGAACGCTCCGCCATGGACGTCGACAGCCTTCTCGCACTCGCCTATCTGGCAGGTCCCGGCGGCGCCTTGATGTACTATCTCTACAACAAAAGCGTGCAAACGCTGGGCGCGAGCCGGGCGAGCATGCTGCTCTACCTGCAGACGGTGTTCGTGGCCATGCTCGCCTATCTGCTGCTCGGCGAGGGCTTGCACGATTACGATCTGGTCGGTGCGGCCTTCATCGTCGCCGGCATCGTACTCGCCACAATGGTCAAGCCCAGGCCGGCTCAACCACGCGTGGCGTAGAAATCTCGCGGGTGACGGCTGTGCGGCGGGCAACAAAAAACCCGCCTGCGCGGCGGGTCACTGGCGCAAATCAGCACCATAGGCAAAAATGTAGCATAGCTGCCCTCACCGGTCAAGAAAAAATTCCTATCCACGTCAGCCAAGGTGCCCGCCGGACACATGCATTCCCGGGCCAGCGGCGCACTTGCGGTGGAGGCCGACATTCAAACGAAAGTAAATTCAGTTCCAACTTGACGGAACATTAGCTAGAGCTAATTGTTGATCTGTGCGGCAGGTGGTGCCCTCCATCGCCTGCCGAAGATCGGCCGTCCGATCGGCCCGCGTCCTCCGCCAGAGGCGCGGGCTTTCGGGCCGGGTGACCGGCCAGCCCTCGCAACGGTAGTTCTGTCCTCAGCTTCCGGTCATTTCGCCAGTCCCTCATCGGGGTTTCGCCGCCTTTTGGCCTTCAGGCTGCGGGCGGCTTGCTCGATTGCCGCGCGGTCATTGCCCAGGCGGTCGAGCAGTTCCTGCGCCTCGTCGCCCGATATGCCGGTGCGCACCGCCAGCGCCTCGACCTCCAGCACGTCGGAGCTGGCGATCTCGCCGGTTTCGGGCAGCGCGTCATCCGCCGTCAGCGGCAGGGCCGACTCGCGGTCGATCTCCGCCTCGGCCTGGTGCCAGTGCCGCTCAGGGTCGCCGTGCATGCGGCCTTCCCGTTCCCAGATCTGGTAGGCGCGCTCACGAATTCTGTCGTCCCGGTCGTCGCTCATGGTCAGTCCTCCTTGGGGTCAGGGTTGAACGCCGCGCCAGTGCGGACGCTCCGGAAAATCCGCGCGATCGGATCGCCATGCCGGGCGGCGCGCGGGGCTACTGGCATTGCCGTCTCGGGCCGCCTGAATAGGGCTGGTAGGAGTTGTCTTCCGGGCGGTAGGAGCGGTAGCGGCTGAAGCAGGAATCGACATGGTCGGCCGAAAGTGCGGCGCCGCCATCGTCGGCAACGTAGACGCCCAGGCCGGCGCCGTTTTCGTCGCCATCGCCGGCGGCGGGCAAAACAGCCTGACCGGCGGCTTGGAGATAGGGCGAGATGCAGGGGCGCAGCTGCCCGCTGTAGGAGCGATAGCTGTTGTCGTCCGGATGGTAGGAGCGATAGCGGCTGGCGCACCAGGCGAGATGCGAAGGCGGCAATTCGGTCGTCGTGGGCGCGATCGCGCCGGTGACCGTCGGGTCGGGCGGTGTTTCCTGCGGTTTGGCGGGGATGTCGGGCGGCGCGGACTGTTTGGCCGGCAGGCGTTCGAGGCCCTGCCCGGCCTTGTTCACCGGCCGCGCCTTTTTGGTCCACAGCTCCGCCACGCTGACGGTGGCCGTCGCCTGGCGCGGCGGCTTTGCGGCAAGCAGCCAGGCCGCAAAACCCAGTCCGCTGCCGAAGACCGCAAGGGTCAGCACGAAGCCGCAGACCAGGCCCAAAACCGCTTTCACGACACGCTCCTTAAGTCCCTGCTCATAGAATGCGGGGCCTCAAGGCTGGTTCCAGAAAAACGCCGGCGCCGAAGCTGCCAATCTCCCCACAGGTGGGGGAGATGGCCGGCAGGCCAGAGGGGGGCGCCGTAGGGCGCTCACGGGCGGAGGCTTCCCCTCCCCCGCAAGCTCCAACAAAGAGGGCCACCCCCCGCCCAGACACAGTTCAGAAACAATATTCAACAGTTCGGAAAAACTGCCGAAAAGATCGGATGGCATAAGCATCCCACAACAACTGGAAAAATGGCCGTGCCGGGCGATGCCCGGCCTGGACGGGAAAGTATGGAAATGGATCACGGTGTCGACATCGCCGAACTGGACGCGGAACGATCGGGGCTGGAAAGCGGCCTGGCAAGTGTCGACGCGCCGATAAGAACGGCCCCCGCGACAGCCAGGCGCGGGCAAATCCTGACGGGCGCCGACTTTGCCCGGCAAGGCCTGCCCGGCGAGCGGCTCGACACCGTCTTCGAACAGCTCGCCGACATGTTTGCAGCGCTGCCGGCGGTGATCTCGGACGGGCGTGTCTGGACCTATCGGGAACTGGACAGCCGCGCCAACCAGTTCGCCCGCCTGCTGGTCAAGCGCGGCGTGCGGCCGGGCCACCGCGTCGGGCTCATCCTCGACCGCTCGGCGGAGACCTATGTCGCGCTGCTCGCCGTGATGAAGGCGGGCGCTGCCTTCGTGCCGCTGGCGACCGCCTTCCCCGAGGAGCGGATGGCGCTCATCATCGAAGACGCCGGCGTCAGCCTGATCGTCACCATCGCCGCCTACGCGTCGCGCGCCGGTCAGCTGCCCGTCCCGCATCTCCTTATCGACAGCGCCGCCGCTGAAATCTCCGGACAGTCCGACGCGCCGCTGAAGCCGCATGCGAAGGCCGCTTCATCGGACGACACCTGCTACATCCTCTACACCTCGGGCACCACGGGCAAGCCCAAGGGCGTGGTCATCAAGCACCAGAGTTTCGTCAATTTCATCCGCGTCGCCGCCGCCTCCTACGGCTACCGGCCGGGCGACCGCGTCTATCAGGGCATGACGATCGCCTTCGACTTTTCCTCCGAAGAGATCTGGGTGCCGTTCGTCGCCGGCGCGACGGTGGTGCCGGCACCGGGCCAGATGCCGCTGGTAGGCGAGGAACTGGCCGATTTCCTGCGGCTCCATGACATCACCTGCATCGCCTGCAGCCCGACGCTGCTGTCGTCGATGACGTCGGATGTGCCCAGCCTGCGCACGCTGCTGGTCGGCGGCGAGGCCTGCCCGCACAATCTGGTGGTGCGCTGGTCGAAGCCGGGGCGGCAGATCCTCAACACCTATGGCCCGACCGAGGCGACCGTCACCGCCACAATGGGCGCGCTGACGCCGGACAGCCCCGTCACCATCGGCGCGCCGCTGCCGACATACTCGATCGTCATCCTCGACGCATCGCTGCCGCAGCTTGCCGAGCCCGGCGAACTGGGCGAGATCGGCATTGCCGGCATCGGGCTCGCGGTCGGCTATCTCAACAGGCCCGACCTGACCGAGCAGAAATTCATCGCCGATTTCGTCGGCCTGCCGAACAATCCGTCCAGGCGCATCTACCGGACCGGCGACCTTGGCCGCATCAACGACCAAAGCGAGATCGAGTATAACGGCCGCATCGACACCCAGGTGAAGATCCGCGGCTACCGCATCGAGCTCGGCGAGATCGAGGCGGTGCTGCTCGACCAGCCCGAGATCGCCCAGGCTGCGGTCACCACCTGGGAGATCGAGCCCGGCCGCGTCGAACTCGTCGCCTATTACGCCCCCAAGGCCGGCCAGAAGGCGATCTCGCGCGCCGACCTCGCCAGGACGATGAAGCGGCGGCTGCCCGACTACATGGTGCCCTCCTATCTGGAGGAACTGCCTGTTATCCCGATGACGGTTTCCAACAAGGTGGATTTGCGCCAGCTGCCGAAGCCGACAAGCGTGCGGCTTTCGGGCGATCGCGCCATGGTCGCGCCCGCCAATGACGACGAGCGTTTCCTCGCCGACGCACTGGCCGCGGTGCTGAAATTCGAAGAAGTGTCCGTCGAGGACAATTTCTTCGACGATCTCGGCGCCAACTCGCTGCTGATGGCGCATTTCTGCGCCCGCCTGCGCACCAGGAAGGAATGGGCGACGGCGTCGATGCGCGACATCTACCTCCACCCGACCGTGGCACGGCTCGCGCTCCACCTGGGCGTGGCGGACGAGATGACGACGGCCACCAACGAGCCCGTCCTCACCCGCCGGGCCTCGAATTTCGCCTACTGGACCTGCGGCGCCGCACAGCTGCTGTTCTACGCGCTCTACAGCTATGGCGCCTTGTGGGCGGTCAATGACGGCCTCAACTGGATGTATGACGCGCTCGACGATCCGCTGCAGCTCTACATCAGGTGCGTGGCGCTTTCGGCCGCCGTGTTCTTCGGCATGTCGGGCTTTGCCGTCATCGCCAAATGGGTGCTGGTCGGCCGCTGGAAGGCGGAGGCGTTTCCCATCTGGGGCGTGCGTTACTTCCGCTTCTGGGTGGTCAAGACATTGATCCGCACCGCGCCCGTCGTGCTGTTCCGCGGCAGCCCGCTCTACAGCATCTACCTGCAGCTTCTGGGCACCAAGCTCGGCAAGAACGCCGTCATCGAATCGAAATCCGTGCCCGTCTGCACGGATCTCATCTCGATCGGCGCCAACACCATCCTGCGCAAGGAATCCATGATCCTCGGCTTCCGGGCGCAGTCCGGCTATATCCACACCGGGCCGCTGACCATCGGCCGCGATGCCTTTGTCGGCGTCGGCTCGACGCTCGACATCGACACCCGGATCGGCGACGGCGCCCAGCTCGGCCATTCGTCCTCACTGCACCGCGGCCAAAGCATCCCCGACGGCGAACGCTGGCATGGCTCGCCGGCCGTGCCGACCACGGCCGACTATTGCAAGGTGCGCAATGTCGATCCGTCCAACATCAGGCGCTTCCTCTTCGAAGCGGTGCAGCTGATCGGGCTGTTTGCCATCGTCACCCCCTTGCCGCTTTTGTTCCACAGCTATTGGGAAAACGTCGGCGACGACTACCAGGAAACCATCGGCGTCGTCGCGATCGGCACCACGGTGACGCTGTTCGGCTACATGGCCGCATCCTTCCTGGCGGCGACGCTGGTGCCGCGCCTGGTCAGCCTGCTGTTGAAGCCAGGCCGCACCTACACGCTGTACGGCTTCCGCTACTGGCTGCAGACGGTCGCTGAATTCTCCAGCAATTCCCGCGTGCTCGGCCTGCTGGCCGGCGACAGCTCGGCCATCGTGCACTACATGAGAGCGATCGGCTGGAACCTCAACAAGGTGGTGCAGACCGGCTCCAATTTCGGCTCCAACCAGCAGCACGAAAACCCGCTTCTGTGCGAGATCGGCACCGAGACCATGGTGTCGGACGGGCTGTTCATGATCAACATGCACAAATCCGCCTCCGCCTTCCGGCTCGAGCCGACGAGGATCGGCGAGCGCAACTATCTCGGCAACAACATCTACTATCCGCCGGACGGGCGCACCGGCGACAACGTCCTGCTCGGCACCAAGGTGATGATCCCCATCGACGGGCCGCTGCGCGAGAATGTCGGGCTTCTGGGTTCGCCTGCCTTTGAAATCCCGCGCATGGTGAACCGCGACAAGGAACTCATCGCGGGCGTCGACGAAGACGACCGGCGCCGGCGCATCCCGCACAAGAACCGCCACAATCTGGTGACGATCCTGCTCTTCGTGGCAACGCAATGGGTCATGCTGTTCGTCACGCTGGCGATCTGGGACCGGGCGCTGAACTACTACACCGAATGGGCCGAGGTCGCGCTGTTCGTCGCCGTGCTCCTGACCTCGGCGATCACCATTCCGTTCTACATCTTCGTGGAGCGGGCGAGCCTTGGTTTCGGCCGGCTGAAGCCGCAGATGACGACGATCTACGACGTCGCCTTCTGGCGCCACGAGCGCCACTGGAAGCTGGCGGATTCGCCGATCGTGCGCCTGTTCGCCGGCACGCCGTTCCGGCCGATGATCCTGCGCATGCTGGGCGTCAAGGTTGGCAAACGGGTCTATGACGGCGGCAGCAACCTCACCGAACGCTCGCTGGTAGAGATCGGCGACGACGCCACCCTCAACGAGGGCTGCGTCATCCAGGCCCATTCGCTGGAGGAAGGCGCTTTCAAGTCCGACTTCATCCGCATCGGCAAGGGCTGCACGCTCGGACCTTCAGCCTTTGTCCACTACGGCGTCGTGATGGGCGAAGGCTCGGTGGTCGATGTCGACTCCTTCGTCATGAAGGGCGAAGAGCTGGAGCCCAACTCCATATGGAGGGGCAATCCGGCCAAGCTGCACCGCTTCGTCGAGCCGATCACCGACGATGGCTCCAAGGTATCGGCCAGGGCATCGGCTTGAAGAAGGGCATCGGCTTGAACACCGGAGACATCCGTCTCGTTGCCGTGACCGAGGCCAACCGTGCCCTGGTCACGGCCCTGGAACTGGCGCCGGAGCAGAGGGATTTCGTCGCCGGCAATGCGGACTCGCTGGAAGAAGCCGAAACCGACGCAGACGCGCGGCCACGCGTCGTCATGGCTGGGACCCGTGTCGTCGGTTTCCTGATGTACGAGGCGCCCGAGGATGACGACGAGGCGCGCATCTACCGCTTCATGATCGACCGCGCTTCTCAAGGCAAAGGTTACGGCAAGGCCGCGCTGCGCGAAGTGCTGGACGAAATCCAGGGGCTCGGCCACATCAGCCACGTCTCGATCTGCTACGAACCGGAGAACGATGCGGCGCGAAACCTCTATCGCAGCGCCGGTTTCGTCGAAGAAGGGCTCGACGAGGACGGCGAAATGATCGCCGATCTCGCTTTGCCGGCACGGACGCACGAGCCGTGACGCGGCTGCCCGAGGAAATCGCCTTGGCCGAAGCGATCGCCGCCATCGCACCATCGGGAGTCCGGATCGGATGTCGCATGATCCGCGACGGCGACGAGGCCCATCTGCTGCCCGGGGAAGCGCATTCCCTCCCCGCGCGCCAGCCCGGCATGCGGCGCGCCAGCGGCGCGGCCCGGTGGATCGCGCACGGACTGCTGGCGGAGCTTGGCGTCGGCGACGTCGCCATCCTGCGCACGCCAACCGGCGCGCCGGTCTGGCCCGACGGGATAACCGGTTCGCTCGCGCACGACGACGACATGGCCGTGGCGGCGGTTGCCCCGATTGGCGATATCGCCTCGCTCGGCATCGACGTCGAGCCCGCGCAGCCTCTCCCGGATGATACTTTGGCCCTCGTGACAACGCCCGCGGACCGCACGGACGCAGCCGACCGGCATCTTGCCGGCCGCATCCTCTTTGCCGCCAAGGAAGCCGTCTACAAGGCCGTCTATCCGCTCGATCGCGAGGTGCTGGGCTATGAGGACATCACCGTCGACCTGAACGCAGGCCAGGCGACGACGAAGACCGGCCGCAAGGCCAGGCTCGTTTACTGCGCTGCCCCGCGCGTGGTGGTGCTGGCGTTTGTCGATGGAGATGGGGTTTGAGGTCGGCGCGCTTATTCTGCTGCGCTACGGCGTCATGAGTTCCTAGCCGAACGCGGCAATCGTTGACGTTGGCGCTGCCCCTCACTGTCCTGCCGGACATCTCTCCCCGTATAGTGACGGGGAGAGAGGGGCTGGCCGCGACGCCGGCATTCTTCCCGCAACGCTGGAGATTGGCGAAATCGCCGATGACAGCACCCCTCTCCCCGTCACTATACGGGGAGAGGATGCCGGCAGGCAGGTGAGGGGCGGCGCAGACGCTGGCCATTACGAACGGTCGCTGTGACGCTGTAGGATTATCCGGGTGGATCCTGGCGTCACGAGCCTGGAATCTTCGAAGACTGTTCCTCTTGCGCGCCAACGATCTCCCTATATTCCCGCACTTCGCCATCGAGCCCGCGCAGCCGCCAGCTCTCCCCCTGCCTGCCCTCGACATGACAGGGCCCGATCGGCACCTTGCCGCCGCCTTCCGGCAGGTCGAGCACATAGACGGGGTTGCAGATGCCCGACAGCCGCGCCCGCAGCGCTTCGGTCAGCGCCTGTCCCTGCGCGATCGTCGTGCGCCGGTGCGCCATGCCGCGCGCGAGGTCGCCATGGTGCAGGTAATAGGGTTTGACGCCGAGGCGGTACATCAGCTCGCGGCAGAGCTCCTCCAGCGCCTCGATGCTGTCGTTGACGCCTTTGAGCAGAACGCTCTGGTTGAGCAGCACGAACCCGGCTCGCCGAAGCGTGCGGCAGGCCACCTCGGTAGCGCCGGTGATTTCACGCGCGTGATTGAAATGGGTGACGACGGTGACCATCAGCCGGCCCTGCAGCGTCGCGACGAGCCCTGATGTAATGCGCGACGGCAGCACCACCGGCACGCGCGTATGGATGCGCAGCAGCCGCACATGGGGGATCGCTTCGATGCGCGCGGAGATTTCGGCCAGTGCCTTGTCGGGCAGCGACAGCGGATCGCCGCCGGTCAGGATCACCTCACGGATTTCGGGATGCTCGGCGATATAGGCCAGCGCCGGCTCCAGCGCCTCGTGCGTATAGCCACGACCGATCGAGGTCAGCGATTCCTTGCGGAAGCAGAACCGGCAATAGACCGCGCATTGATAGGTCGGGAACAGCAGCACCCGGTCGGCATGACGGTGCGTCAATCGCGGCACCGGGCTGAAGTCATGATCGGCGATCGGATCGTCGAGCTCGCCCTCCGCTTCCTCAAGTTCCTGCGGAGACGGGATGACCTGCGCCCGGATCGGATCGGCCGGGTCGCTCCAGTCGATCAGGTCGAGATAGGCTTTGGGCGCGCGCACCTTGTGCTTCACCGCCGCGGCTTGGGCGGCCGCGCGCTCGGCTGGGGACAGCGGGAGGGACGCCAGATCGCGCACGTGGCGCACGCCGGCGCGGACGTCCGCCTGCCAGTCGGTGTCAGGGCCGACGGCGGGTGCATCGTGGAGGTTGGTGTCTGAAGTCATCAGGGTTCTCAGGACAGTTTCTGGCGGAGCTATCGGCCGGATGGCCAGGCGGGTCAACCTTCCGGGGTGGCCGCCGCCATCAAATCCACCGCCTGCAAATCCGTAGGTATTTAGCCAAAATGGCACTATTCTGCGCAGTCTGGGCTTCAGGGAAAAGGAATGGATTTCAGCACAGGCCATGGTTACCTGCTCATCGGCGGCCTCATCCTCGTCGGTACTGGGCTGCTCATCCTGTCGCTGATCGTCAATTTGCGCGTCGCCCACAGTGTGCGCGACGACGTGCGCCATCGCGAAAAGCTGCTGGAATACCACCGCAACATCTTCTCGCAGTTGGGCGTGATCCTGATCGGCATCGGCGTGTCCCTGTTCATCTTCTTTTTCCAGCAGAATTACCAAGACCAGCGCAGACGCGAAGCGGATCTTCAGCAGGTTCTGGCCAAGCTGGCGGCGCGCATCGCTCGCGGCGCTCCCCTCGTCGAGTCACTTGGCGAATTCGACGCGCTGCTGGATGACGGCGGGGCCTATATTAGTCCCGAACTTGGTGGAACCAACGCCGCCATCGGCGCGCAGGGAGCGGAGCTTGGCAAGCAGGTCCGCGAAATCCTGCTGGTTGAGCGCGACGTCGACATCCGGGACTTCGACATCCTCAACCTGTCGCGCGATTTCGAGTCGTCGTTCGTCGTCAACGAGCTCGATCCGACGCTATGGTTCGACATCGTGCGCGACGAGAGCGAGATCAAATATGCCATCACCCAACTCACCCTCGACTACAAGGACCTGCAGGATGCGATCGGCGGCGAGCCGATTGAGGTTGCGATCGCCAATCCTGAAACGCAGCGCAAGATCAAGCACGAGGTGCTCGACATCTTCTACGATGCCGACCTCTTGCGCCAGCGCAGCAGGCGATTTCTCGGCCGTGCGTGCTGGCTTCTCAGCCACGGACGCAGCTTTGTCAGTCTTGCACCGGTCGATGCGATCGAGGCCGATGCGAAGTCACATCAGGAATGGATAGACAGGTCGAAGCCCTTGCTGGCGCAGACGAAATCGGGCAACGGCGATTGCTTCAAACTGCTCCGGTACGGCCCGGCATCCTGAACTCCCGGCCGCACCGTTCGATTTGGAAGTCAGTCCCCCACACGTTGCAGCGTGCCGAGATGATTGTCGTCGAGAAAACCTACGGTCATGGCCGACGCCTTGCCGTCAGCGCCGACCACAAAACTTACGCCCGAGGGGCTGTCCGGCGTCTCCGCGTCGGGGAAGGTCAGGAAAAGGTCACCGTCGAAATGCCTCAATGAGTAGGACCGGCCGGCGGCCGGGCCTACCCTGAGCACAAGGTGGTCTCCCGCTTCCGACACAATCGCATCGCCGATGAAGTCGTTGGCGTACCGGCCGGCATAGACGCTGTCCGGCCCGGCTGGCCGTGGCGGAGACGGCGGCGCGGCATAGGCGGCCTTGGCCGCCGCGACCGCCGGACCGAACAGGCCCGCATAGATATCATTCCACGCCTTGACCCAGTCCTTCTCGACGTTACCGTCGAAGACGAGATCGGCGAAGCTGTCGGACAATCCCTCCGGCAGGCCAGTCGGAAAGGCGTTGGCGACGATGACGATGCCCAGCTTCTCCTTTGGGAAGACTGTCACCAGGGTACGCGCCCCGACACTGAAGGCGCCGGCGTGGCCCCAGCTCAGGCCGTGTCGGCCGAATTCGACGTTCCAGCCGAGGCCGTAGAACGATGCGCCGCCGGAGACGGGGTTGTTGCCGCGCGCTATCAGCGGAACATGCGTCTGGCTTAGCGCATCGGCGGCAATCAGTGTCTTGCCGGCATAAACGCCGTTGCCGAGGATGAGGCGCAGCCATTGCGAGAGGTCACGTGCCGTGGAGCTGACGCCGCCGGCGGGCGCCTGCGCATCCGGATCGCGCTCTATCTTCGCGGCCCAGGCGCCATCGACCTTGACGTGAAGCGCAGCACGGTTGCTTTGCTTGACGAAGTCCGAATGACGGGAACTGGTCGAGGCCATGCCAAGCGGACGGTAGAGCTTCTCCTCGGCGACCTCCTCCCAGGGCTTTCCTGTCGGTGTCGCGGCTGCCATGGCACCCTCTGTCAATCCGAAATTGCTGTAGGCATACCCGGCGCGAAAGCTCGACGATGGTGGCACGAACCGCAGGCGATGCACGATCTCGACGCGGTCGTAGCCAATACCTTCGAGGTCGTCTCCGGCGGTGCCTGGAAGCCCGCTGCGATGCGAAAACAGGTCACGAACGGTGAGTTGGCTCGCCGGATAAGGATCGGCCAACCGGAAGGCCGGATCGAGATCGGCGATCTTCGAATCCCAGGACACGATCCTGTCGCTAACCAACGCCGCTACGACGGTGGCGGAAACCGGTTTGGAAAGGGAGGCGATCTGGAACACCGTGTCGGCGTCGACGGTCTCTGGCTTGCCGGCCTCGCGATGCCCAAAACCCTTGAGGAAGATCACCTCGTCATCGCGCACGACGCCGATGGCGAGACCGGGTACAGCACCGTCCGCTACGGCGGCTTCGGCAAGCGCTTCGAGCTTCGACAGGGCAGCAGTGATGCGCTCGGGCGTGAGGGTATCGGCCGGCGCCGCGTGCGGCCAAAGCACCATTGCGGCGATGAAGACCCAAACCCTCCAATGACAGAGATTCCGATTCAGCCGCATGCACAAGCCTCCTCCCAAGCATTCACAAGGCCATGATACAGGGCCGCACGGGTGAGGCCAGCCCTTCTCGGGCCATTCGCGCAACCGGACGGTCGATCTCCTGATCGGCCGCGCCGACGACGCCATCACCTCTGCCGGGCTACCGCATCGACGTCGAAAGCGCGCTGATCGAACATCCGGCGGTCAACGAGCGAGTTGCCGAAGACACCCAGCGGCAAGATTCAGCGGTTCCTGCTGAGGAAGGCCGAGGTGGAGAAGCGGAAGGGGGTGATGCTGCCGATCTCCCCACTTGTGGGACCCGAAGGACGGGCGAGACCCGTGGCTCGCCCGGGAACGGCCCGGCACTACTCCTTTGCGCGAAAAACTTCCGGCACGACGAACACTTCGTCGGCCCGGCCATAGCCGCCGTCGGCGACCTCCTCCACCAGCACCATCGTGAAGGGGCGCACACCCTCGCCGAAAAAGTCGACGAACATGGCTGTCGTTCGATGGATGAGGTCTTCCTTCTGCGCCCTGGAGAGCGCCGCTTGCGGTAACTTGATGTTGGCGAATGGCATGATCTTTTCCTTTCTGTGGAATTTGAGGTTCGGCGTGGAGCGGTCGGCGACGGCTCAGACGACGCCGCCATTGGCGCGGATGATTTGTCCGTTGACCCAGAAGCTGTCCGGCCCGGCCAGGAACGAGACCAGCCCGGCAATGTCGTCGGGCTGGCCAAGCCGGCCGAGCGGGATCATCTTGCCGATGGCCTCGATCTGCGCCTCGCTCTTGCCGTCCGTGAACAGCGCGGTTTCGATCGGCCCGGGCGCTACTGCGTTAACTGTGATGCGGCGCGCGCCAAGCTCCTTGGCCAGGATGTGGGTCATCGCCTCGACACCCGCCTTGGTGGCGGCGTAGACGCCGTAGCCCGGCTGGTAGAGGCCGACGACGCTGCTGGAAAAATTGACGATGCGGCCGCCGTCGCGAAGCCGGCGCGCGCCTTCCCGCATGCCGCGGAACACGCCGCCGAGATTGATCGCGATCTGCGTGTCGAACGAAGCGTCGTCGGTCTGCGCCATCGGCGAAATCTTCATGACGCCGGCATTGTTGACGAGGATGTCGATGCCGCCGAACGCCTTCTCGCCGGCGTCGAACAGCGCTGCGATCCCATTCGGATCGGCGATATCGGCCTGAACGGCGATTGCCTTGCCGCCGCCGGCTTCGATGCTGCGCACAAGCTCTTCGGCCTCGGCGCGGCCCCGTGCATAATTGAGGACGACGGCGACGCCATCGCGGGCGAGCCGCTGTGCGATGGCGGCGCCGATGCCTTTGGAGGCGCCGGTCACGATCGCGGTTCTGGTTTGGCCACCCGTACTTGTTTGATTGGATGTCATGGAAGTCTCTCCGTGTTGGTGACACGGATATAGGCCGACCCGCTTTCCGTATAATCAGCCATCTATTGACATCACTATTCGGAAATTGCGAACAAGGGCCATGGATCGACTGGACACGATGCGGCTCTTCGTTCGCGTTCTGGAGCGGCGCAGCTTTACCGCTGCCGCGGCCGATCTCGGCCTGCCGCGTTCAACCGCGACGGAAGCGATCCGGCGGCTGGAAGAGCATCTCGGCGCGCGGCTTCTGGAACGAACGACGCGGCAGGTGAACGCCACGCAGGACGGCGAAGCCTACTATCGGCGCTGCCTGTCGATCCTGGCCGAGATCGAGGATGCCGAGGCCGCCTTTCGCAATGCCGAGCCTTTCGGCCTGCTGCGCATCGACGCCAGCACGCTGCTCACCCGCACATTCCTGTTGCCGCGCCTGCCGGAGTTCCTCGCCCGCTATGTCAGGATCGACCTGCAGATCGGCCAAAGCGACCGGCTGGTCGATCTCGTGCGCGAAGGCGTCGACTGCGTCATCCGCGTCGGCGAGCCGCCCGACAGCGGCATGATCATGCGGCGGCTGGCTGTCATCCGCGAGATCACCTGCGCCAGCCCTGCCTATCTCGAGCGCCACGGCACGCCCGTCTCCCCCGATGCGCTCGACGGTCACCAGGCGGTGGGCTTTGTTTCGTCGCGCACCGGCGAGACCCTTCCGTTCGAATTCACCGTCGCCGGCAGTATCCGTGAGGTGCGGCTGCCATGCCGCGTCGCCGCCAACAATTCCGACACCGCCGCCGATCTGGCGCGGCTTGGCCTCGGCCTCATCCAGGCACCGCGCTATCGCTTCGAGAAGGATCTGGCGGATGGGACGCTCGTCGAGGTGCTGGCCGACTATCCGCCATCGCCGACACCGCTGTCGGCGCTCTACCCGCAGAACCGTCAGCTCTCGCCACGCCTGCGCGTCTTCCTCGACTGGGCCTCGCGCATCTTCGCCGAGGCCGATCTCTAGGGCAATTCCAGGAAAAATGTGAACAGTTTTCCGGGAAAGCGCGTCACGGGCTGAGGCCGTTCCGGTCCAAAGGCGGACAAGGGCGAATGAGCGCACTTGATCCATAGCCGAAGTTTCACGAAAATCATCCCAAAGCCGGTTGCTGCCATTCAGCGCGCCACTTTCCGTCTGTTGGACTGGATATTGCGGCGCCTGGCCTAATCGCCGCAGTTGAGGAACCGGATAGCCATTATGAGGAGACTGTTTATAACGGTCGCTGAAATCGCGATGACCAAGGGGAGACGATGCGCTACATACGTCCGCTTTCAATAGAAGATGCCGTTGGCCACTTGGCCGGGTCGGCTGGTACGGCCGCCATCCTCGCGGGAGGCAGCGACCTCCTGGTCAGGATGAAGGGCGGCTTTGCCGAACCAGAGCTGATCGTCGACATCAAGGCGATCGATGGCTTGAGCGAGATCCGGGAAACTGCTGAAGGCTTCAGCATCGGCGCCGCGGTTCCCTGCGCCGTCCTGGGAGAGAACACCGCCCTCAAGAAGGCATGGCCTGGTGTCGTCGAGGCGGCCAAGCTGATCGGCTCGAAGCAGGTGCAGGGACGCTGCACCATCGTGGGCAATCTCTGCAACGCCTCGCCGGCCGCCGACAGCGTGCCGGCGCTGGTTGCCGCCGGCGCCAAGGCAGTGGTCGTCGGGCCGGCGGGCCGGCGCACGATTCCCGTGCAGAGCGTGCCGACCGCGCCGGGCAAGACGTCGCTGGCCAAAGGCGAGATCATCGAGGCGATCCTACTCGACAAGCGCGAGCCGCGCTCTGGCGATGCCTATCTGCGTTTCATTCCACGCACCGAGATGGACATCGCGGTGGTCAGTGCCGGCGTGAACCTGACGCTCGACGAGCACGGTGTGGTCAAATCGGCCCGCGTGGCGCTGGGCGCCGTGGCGGCGACGGTGCTTCTGGTCGAAGAGGCGGCGGAGGTGCTCATCGGCTCCAAGCTGGACGAAGCGACGCTGGAGCGGCTCGCCAAGGTCTGTGCGGGCGCCTGCCGTCCCATCGACGACAAGCGCGGCACCATCGAATTCAGACGAAAAGTTGCGGGTGTGCTGGCCCAGCGGGCCGCCACATCAGCCTATACACGTGCAGGAGGCAAATGATGGCTGGTATAGCAGTTTCAACGACAATCAACGGCGACGCTGTCGAGTATCTTTGCCAGCCGGACGAGACGCTGCTCGATGTCCTGCGCGATCGGCTGGGGCTGACGGGCGCCAAGGAAGGCTGCGGCACCGGCGACTGCGGCGCCTGCTCGATCATCCTCGACGATCGGCTGGTTTGCTCATGCCTGGTGCTCGGCGCCGAGGCTGAAGGCCGGCGCGTCGAGACCATCGAGGGCATGGCCCATGGCGATACGCTGCACCCGCTGCAGCAGAAGTTCCTCGAGCATGCGGCGCTGCAATGCGGCATCTGCACGCCGGGCTTCCTGATCGCGGCCAAGGACCTCCTGGCCAAGAACCCCGACCCGACCGAGGAGGAAATCCGCTTCGGCCTCGCCGGGAACCTCTGCCGCTGCACCGGCTACGACAAGATCGTGCGCGCCGTCCAGGACGCGGCCATCGTGATGAAGGGAGCCTGAGATGAATTTCGATCCACGTTTTTCCGGACGTAAATTCGCCTCCGTCGGCACGCGTCCGATCCGTCCCGACGGCATCGACAAGGTGACGGGCCGCGCCCGCTACGGCGCCGACTTCAACATGGCCGGCCAATTGGTCGGGCGTGTTCTCAGAAGCCCGCATGCTCACGCCAGGATCGTGAAAATCGACACGTCCAAGGCGGAAAAGCTCGCCGGCGTCAAGGCGGTGATCACCGCGGCCGACCTGCCCGACCTCACCGATGGCGATGCCGCCATGTACGACGTCCTCGACAATTGCATGGCGCGCACGAAAGCGCTCTATGACGGCCACGCGGTGGCCGCGGTCGCCGCGATCGATGCCCGCACCGCCAGGCAGGCGCTGAAGCTCATCGAGATTGAATACGAGCTTTTGCCGCATGTCACCGATGTCGACGAGGCGGCGAAGCACACGGCGCCCTTGATCAATGATGCCATCTTCACCGAGGGCCTCGAGGAAAAACCGGTAAAACCCTCCAACGTCACCAAGCGCAGCCAGTTTGGCCATGGCGATGTCCATCAGGGTTTCGGGCAGGCCGACTTTATCGTCGAGCGTTCCTTCAAGACCGAGCAGACGCACCAGGGCTATATCGAGCCGCATGCCTGCGTGGCGAATTTCAGCTCCGACGGCACCGCTGATCTCTGGGTGTGCACGCAGGGCCATTTCGTCTACCGCCAGCACTGCGCCCAGTTGCTTGGCATGGAAGCCTCGAAACTGCGCGTCACCTCCTCGGAGATCGGCGGCGGTTTCGGCGGCAAGACCCATGTCTGGGCCGAGCCGGTGGCGCTGGCGCTGTCGCGCAAGGCCGGACGGCCGGTGAAGCTCGTGATGACCCGCGACGAGGTGTTCCGCGCCTCGGGCCCGACCAGCGCCACCTCGATCGACGTCAAGATCGGCGCCCGCAAGGACGGCACGATCACCGCCGCCGAAGCGACGCTTCGCTACAGCTGCGGCCCGTATGCCGGCTCCTGGGCCGAGATCGGCGCCATGACGGCATTCGCCTGCTACAAGCTCGATAACGTCAAGACGGTCGGCTACGAAGTGCTGGTCAACCGGCCGAAGACCGCAGCCTATCGCGCGCCCTCAGCGCCGATGGCGGCCTTCGCGGTGGAAAGTGCTGTCGACGAGCTGGCCAAGAAGATCGGCATGGATCCGGTCGACTTCCGCATCAGGAACGCCGCGCAGGAAGGCACACGGTCCTCCTACGGCCCGGTCTACGGACCGATCGGCATCGGCCCGACGCTGGAGGCGGTGAAGAGCCATCCGCACATGAAGGCGCCGCTGGGCAAGAACCAGGGCCGTGGCATGGCTTGCGGCTTCTGGTTCAATTTCGGCGGCCAGACCTGCACCGACCTCAACATCGGCATGGACGGCTCGGTCTCGCTTGCCGTCGGCACGGTCGATGTCGGTGGTTCGCGCGCGTCGCTGTCGCTGGTGGCGGCGGAGGAGCTCGGCATCGACTATAGCCAGGTCAAGGCGATCGTCGCCGACACGTCCAGCCTCGGCTACAACGACATGACGGACGGCAGCCGCGGCACCTTCTCGTCCTCCATGGCGACGATCTCGGCCGCCCGCAATGCGATCAAAATCCTGCGCGAGCGCGCTGCGCAGATGTGGGACATTGCCGTCGACGACGTGGTCTGGGAAAAGGGCCACGCGGTCGCCAAGGGCGAGAAGCACGGCAATCTCGGCAAGCTGTCGCTGAAGGAGATCGCGGTCGAGTCGGGCAAGACCGGCGGGCCGATCGCCGGCCACAGCGAACTCGTCGCCGATGGCGCCGGCGTCTCCTTCGCCACCCATATCTGCGATATCGAGGTCGATCCCGAGACCGGCGCCACCAGGGTCATCCGCTACACGGTCGTGCAGGATGCGGGCAAGGCGGTGCACCCGACCTATGTCGAGGGACAGTACCAGGGCGGTGCGGCGCAAGGCATCGGCTGGGCGCTCAACGAGGAGTATATATACGGCAAGGACGGGCGGCTGCAGAACGCCGGCTTCCTCGACTACCGCATCCCGGTCTGCTCGGACCTGCCGATGATCGACACGCAGATCCTCGAAATCCCCAACCCCAACCACCCTTACGGGGTGCGCGGTGTCGGCGAGACGTCGATCGTGCCGCCGCTGGCGGCGATTGCCAATGCGGTGTCGAACGCCGCGGGCGTGCGCATGACGCACATCCCGATGTCGCCGCCGCGCATCCTGGCGGCGATCGAGGCGGAACGGGAATGGTCGAAGTAACGCTCTGGGGCTCGCTCGCCGCGACCGCCGGAGGCAACAGCAAGGTCGAGATCGAGGCCAAGGACATAAGGGAGCTGTTCAGGAAGCTGGCTGAACAGTATCCCGGCCTAGAGCCCTGGATCGACAAAGGCATCGCGGTTGCGATCGACGGGACGATCTATCGGGATACGTGGTCGAAGAAGCTGCCAGAGGGGGCGGAGATTTTTCTGTTGCCGCGACTGGCGGGGGGATGAGGGGGAGAGCCGGGCCTCGGCACCATCGCTTAACATCATGTCGTGGTGGGGCCGCAAGCGGACTGTCTGGTTTCGGGTGCCGATGGGTCGATACTAGGCATAGAACCTGCTGCTTGGCTGTTGTAGAGCTCGAACCGTCGGCGCCTATTCTGGAAATTGCTGGTTCCGCAGTCCATCCTGCGCTGCCTTCGCCGCGTTGCTACCCGCTGCCCAGATCCGATAGATCAGGTTGTCGTCTGCGAGGAAAAACTCGCCACCAAGCACCTCTGCGCCATCTTCCACGAGGCGCTTCTTCATGGCGTCCTCGCCGGCGATCGCAATTTCTGCACTCGCATATGGTGCGGTGTCGGGCTGAGGGCTTGGCTTGAAGACCTCCCAATGGAAGGCTCCTCTGGGATAGGCGCTCTGGATCTGATCGCGGCGCGCCTGCGGGCTCTTTGAGAAGCCTACTTTGATGATGTGTTTGTCTTCGACTTCATCATCCCGACGTCCCAGATAGGCTCCGATGTTACCCACGAGGCGGAGTATGTAGAGATGCTTCGGCCCGTTCGTCTCCCCGACCCAGTAAGGCCGTGAGGCCGGTCTCACGGCGCGGCTCGGGCTAAGCGCGGATTCGAGGGTCTGAATTGTCGGGTCCACGGGCTCCGTCTGCCCATAGACCGGCACTTCGTAGACGTCCAACTCATAGAGCTCTGCCGCCTCGTCGGCTGAGACGGGGACACCGTTTGCTCCTATGAGTTCTGCATTCGAGCCACGATAAGCCTGAGGAAACAACTCCTCCACTCGACGCCAATCCTCTGGAACGATGCGCCATGCCCTCGTCGCCTTTACCGCATAAAGCCACTTCCCACGGGAGTCCTGATCGCGCTCCTTTTCGGCCCAGCGATCCCCCGAGATGAACTCCTGCGCGTGACCGATCTCGTGGGAGATCTCAAGCACCCCGACAACCTTGCCGCGCATGTTTTCCGGGCCCTTTCCCTTGGTCACGTAGATCGCGACCAGTGTCCCCGGCTTGGAGTTGCTAAGGTAACGGGCCCGCCGAGCTTCGTCGGCAAATCCGATGCATCCCCAGCTGGCTGGATCGAAGCCCCAGAACGATGTCAGCCAGACCTGCCGGCCATCGGGTAGGGTATCGGTGGCCGGGGCGAGTTCTGGAACCGACGTCCAGTCAAACGCAAACACCTCTTGCTGGGCAGCCTCGATGTCTATAGCTCCGAGTGCGCTGCGGATGTATGCCATCGCATCTTCAGCTGGATGCCGCTCCCCCTTCTTCACCAGGATCGTCGTGAGAGGCGGCAGCCCACGATCCGCCAAATAGTGCAGAATGACCTCGAGATTTCGCCCAAGCCCGCGGCCCGTTGGATGGTTCCAGCCTACTGCCTCACCAACCTGCTGGTATGTCGTCCGCCTCTTATGCAAAGCCTTTGCAGCCAGGAAGCGGGCGATTTCGAATTGAAGCGTATCCATTCGTTACCCATCATTTCAAGTGAATGCTTAAAGGACCGATTTTTCATTACTTCCAGTGCACGCTGATGTGACGATCGACGTCTTCGTTCTTCAACTGTTTGTCACATTGCTAGTCGGCCTGGCGGCGATCGAGGCGGAACGGGAAGGCTAGGGCGAGGGGTGCGCTGATGGTCGAAGTCACCCCTTGGGGCGCCGTCGGCCAGCTTGCCGACGGCAAGAGCAAGGTCGAGGTCGAAGCCAAGGACATCAGGGAGCTGTTCAGGAAGCTGGCTGAACAGTATCCCGGCCTCGAGCCCTGGATCGACAAAGGCATCGCGGTGGCGATCGATGGGACGATCTATCGCGAGACGTGGTCGAAGGAATTGCCGCAGGGGGCGGAGATTTTCTGCTGCCGAGGCTGGCGGGTGGGTAGGCGGACAGCCGTATCCCCGCCGTCGACGACGCAGATCTGGCCAAGTGAATTGAAATAGCGAACACAACGCAAAGATTTCATTATGTGAGAGGAATATCAGGCCAGTCGTCGGGAACAAGAGCTGGCGGCTTAGTCCATGGCCCTTCAACCAACGCGGCTTGAAACCAATCGTCACGTAGGTTCGCGTGCTCAGTAACAATCAATTGGAAGCCGGGCGCATCTTGAATCGTGAACCGAGACAGGACCTCGAACAGCCGCCTAACGGCCTCCAGATCGGCATCCTTTTCAGTCTGTTCGATTGACCCTCCAGCTTCCGCGTAAGCCTTCTCCGAAGGAAAATATACCTGTGTCGGTTGGTCGATTAGCATGAATCTCGGTATGGGCTGACCGTAAGTCGAAGCGAACCGATGAAGGGCCAGTAGTGCGGCCAGATGATACGCCAAGTGATTTTCGCCGCCACCTGTCCTGTTCATATAGATCGGCCGACCAGGCCGATCTATAACGACAGTGAGATTGTGCAGGTCAAGGCGAGCCGGGTACTGGCCAAACTCACCACCGAGAGCGGCGATGTATCCAGACATATGCATAGAGATATTGCTGAGTGTCGATACCAAACGAGATTCTGTATCATCGGCGCCAAGCTTTCGTTCGAGACCTTCTACCTTGGCCTTGAGTCGGCGCTCCTCATTCTTAAGCTTCGTCATCTCGGTATCGGGTACAAGGTTCTCCAGAAACAAACTAATGCGACCGACCACACGTGAAGCGGCGTTGTTCCTGCTGCCCGTCTGGGCGATTACTTCGCTGGCCGCAATGGCGGAAGCTAGTTCCAACTCCCTGCTTCGGAGGTCGTCTCCTATCGAGACCACTTCCTTCTGCCGCTCGACCAAATAGGCTTCTAAGGCGGGCCGTTCGCCAGTCACAGCTATCAGTTCGCGATCCAAAGAGGCGAGTTCCGATAAAAGTGCCTCGGCAATAGGGGTTGTCATGCCGAGGTTGGCTTCTACAAATGGCCACTGCCATTCCCCTGTGGCCTTGTTGGAGGGGAGTGCCTTGATAGAACTCAAGCGATCCCGTTGCTCCGTAACTTCGCTCTGGAAACCTTCCGCTCGGCGGGCGAACTGCTGCGCGCTTTCTATCCGGCGCTGTGTCTCTCGACGTCGTTCCCTGAGATCGACCAAGTCGTTCTCGATGGTTGACACCCTTTGACCGTCGTCTTCGGGTGTAGGCGTTGGTTGCCAGTCAAGAGCCTGTCGGAGAAGATCGACGACCGCCACCTCGTCGCCGCCAATGGATCGTAGAATGCCAACGGCCCGAGCTTCCGACAGGAGGCCGATCGCGCGCTCCTCGGAACTGTCGATTGCTTCGTTGGCTTGCTGGACGAGCTTTGCATTTAAGCGAAGCTCGCGTTGCGCAATGCGCAGTTGGGATTCCAGTGTAAACTTGTCTCTACCAGACACCCCCAGCAGGATGGGTAGCGTGTCCTTGATCGCTTGCGGCTGGTGCGGCTCGTTCTGGCGATAGAACAACTGATCCTTGTTGGTTACAATCGCCTGTTTCTGGAACAGGTAGTAGAAGGTATGTTTTACGTTTGCATCGTAGCTGTCCCGACTGTTTTCAAGCGGAACATCGGTGGTATTCTCAGGAATGCCGAGCAACCCCGTTAGCAGAGCGACGACGCCGTCATCAGTGTCGTTGACTACGAGTTCGTTGAACGCTGGTGCATTTAGCACGGCTCCGCGGCGAACCATGACGGTACTTCCGCTTTGCGCACCAAGTACAGGAGCTGGTTTCGCCACGAGCACCTGTTCGCCCTCGAAACGATAAATAACCGCGTACCAAGTTACGTGATCCCGGATCACGCCTTCGGGCACGTTGAAGGTCGATCGTCCCATGCAATATTCGATGATATCCGAAAGGGCGGATTTGCCGGTGGAGGACCTGCCAGTAATTACGTTGAGGCCATCATGAAAGATCACATCCCGACGGCGGCCATCATTACTATATATATGGATTGACTTGATCTTCATGGTCTAATGCCCAGTGTGGTATAGATAGTTCCTCTATCACCAATGCGCGCGAACTCTTTTCCCAAGAACGCCGCAACGCGTTGACAAGCTATGGACTCAGGAGTGCCGTTAATAGTCTTTCGCACACCTTTTGGCTTGGAAAGCAACCGGCCGTCCGGCTGAACAGCCAGTGCATCGACATGCATGAGCAACCCGAGTGCTTCGAAAGTGAACGGAAGGATATCGGTGCAACGACGGTCGAATCCAACTTGGAGTTCCGGATGCTCCGCAACCACCTTCAAGAAATAACCGCGGTTTCCGCGCTGCAAAGTTTCACGAGACTGGCGCTGCAAACACAATGGCAAAATCAGCAGGGACAACGAGAATGGCATGCCTTCTTTGGCTTCCTCCTCGAACCCAGATAAAGCGCGAAAGAGCACAAGGCCACAAAATGCAGGGTTGAAGAGGTTGCGAATCTCAATTGGCCGCTCGCTCCAGCTTTTCATGCGGCAATGCCCAACAATTGAGCCAAGCGCTGCATGAATCGCGGATGCCAATAAACTCGGGGAGATGGAGTCGAATTGGCGAGAATATGGAAAGCACCGCGAACCACATATGGCTCCATGACGCGCTCCCGTATTCTTAGCCTTTCCGTTTCCATCTCTGCCCAAAGATAAAGCTCTTTGCCGGCTGCAATGCATGCATCAGGTTGGCTATCATCGGTAATGGTCTCGAATGCGATCTCCCGATAATGTGCCCATTCCTCGACGAGACGGTCTTCGTATTCCTCGATCTCACCCGAGACCAGCAGGTTTTCGCGAGCCCAACTCGAGCGCTGTTCGAACGCCCGGTAGTAGTCGAGGATCGCGTTTTGGATTCGACCTGCCGGCAGATCGAGCACACGCAGTTGCTCAACGAATATTCGTGGGTCGTTTAAGGCATCGATCTTGCCGTCTGGATGGCGATTTCGGAACGTTATGGGCAGGTTATCCGCTCGATACTCGTCGGCGAGCGCCGCAAGCTTGTCGGAAACCTCCTGGACCTTGATCGGTTTCTTCCGTTCGCCAGACAGAAGCTTAATAACGGTGTCGGTCCACCAACCCTCAAGTCTCTCGAACAAAGCGACGCGGAATTCTCGGCGGACGGTGCGAAGCCGTTGATCCACCAACATCGGAATTTCATTAATTCGTGGTGCCGCTGGGAAGATCGTTATGCGTCCGTAGAAATCTCGGGTCTCTTCGGCGGTCAAACCATCGAGTTCGGATTTGACTTTTGCGATTTCACGGGACTGGCTTTGAGCCAGAATATTCGCGGCCACTTCAGCTCTAGTGCCGTCATCTGCTTGCACACCGGTAAACAGGGTAAGGAATGAGTTGGGAGAAATACTCGCAGTGCTGAACAAAAGGAAGCGGGCGTCAGACGCCTCCATACCGCTCGCCTTGTAGTATTTGATCCATATGCGCACCGACTTCCAGAAGTCGACCGATAAGTCCGAGAGCCTGTCTCCTGGGGCTTTGTGCTTAAGCGAAGCCAGCGAGACACCTGCATTGGTGGCTACAAATTCTACGTCATCATTTCTTTCGATGTATACAGCACCATCCTCCGGAAGATCGAGCACCTTCAGGAGTGCAAATCTGGCCTGATATATATAACCTAGCCCCTGCTCCGCTGCCGAAAACGCCGAACTAGAGTCGGTCATTCACCGGAAACTCAATAACAGGATATTTGAGACACGTTCCAACTCATCCCCCATCTATGTTTGCGATTTAAATATCTGGGTTATTTTAAATAAACAACCACTCGATTTGATGGGCGAGTGCGAAAATTGCTGCGCAGTTGTGATTTCTGCGGCCTTGGACACTGGCGCGAATTGTGACGAGTGAATGGCTACTTTTCTTCCACGATCCGCAAATACGCCGCCGTCACGAACAGCACGAACAAGATCCGCCTTGCCTCCTCGGGCATTAGCAGGGTCGTCAGCACCGGGAGATTTCATGCCGAGGTGACGGGTGCCGCGAGGCGACTCAGCCCGCGAATGCTTCGAATGTATCCCTGGAGGTCAGCATCGCCTGGCCCTTGAACGAGATCGAGAAATCACCGAGCTGGTACTGGCCCTGGTCATTCTTGACCAGAATGTCGCCATCAACCGTGTTGAAGCCACTCTCGATGCTTTTGAGGATCCTGTCGACGTAGCGCAGGTTGCTCTTGGCGGAGAGACTGTCTTTCTTGGCCAGCTGCGCGAGACCTTGGAGCTTCGGATCGTCGCCGATGCTTTGCAGCCGTGCTTCAACGGCCTCGGGGCCGGTGCGCGCCAACGCCGCATTCAGGGCCGGCAGTGCCTTCTGCAGGCTGAACAATGCAGAGGCTATGGATACTTCGTCGGCCGCACCCCCGGGTTCAAATTGCCCTGCAGTTCCTTCGGCAGCGGCAGGCTTGAGCATTGCAGGTGCACCTCGCGGGCGAACAGCTTTCGTTGCTTCTGCTCATGCTCCTTGATGGCTGCGACGAGCCCCATCGAGTATGGACCAAGCAAGACGCCGAAACCCCACCCCGGATGCTCCTTCTCGCGAGCTTGGTAATCCGAAGCCGCCCTGCGGGCCTGTTGGCATGCCGGCGAAGCCCATTTCTGGTCCTGCTGCGAAAGCGACGCCTCATAGTCGACCGGGGAGGTCGCGCACCCGGCCACTGCCGCAGTCAATGCGAGGCAGATTGCGTTTCTCATCCGAAGCCTCTCCTAAGCCTTGTGAAGGGCCTGCATAGACCTCTTCATCCCACAAGGCGATAGCTGCGGCCATGCGCCTTCCCACCCTCCGCAACCCCTCGCCCCTCCCCGGGCCTTCCCGCAGCCGGATTCGAACATGCCTGGAACCAAGTCACGGGGCCTGGAACCAAATCGCGGGCGAGATTGTTCAGTTGTAACTTTGATCCCACGCCGCGGCCGGCAAAGCGGCGACATTGAGGAGTTCTCACCATGAAGATTTCATCCGGATTTCGTTCCATCGCGGTTGCCGCCATCGCCACCGCGAGCATCGGCTTTGCCAGCGCCGCGCATGCCGACAGCGGCACGATCCGCTTCGCCGTCTACAAGGCGGCCTTCTTCGTCGGTGGCTCCGGCGGCAAGGGCACCTTCACCTTCCATGGCAAGAGCTACCCGATCTCGATCGGCGCCGTGTCCGGAGGCCTGGCTTTCGGCGTGTCCAAGACATATTTCCGCGGCACGGTTCGCCATATCCGCCGCGCCCGCGACGTGACCGGGGTCTACGGAGCAGCCGGCGGCGGCGGCACGATCGGCAAGGGAGCCCAGGTGATCATCATGACCAATGACAAGGGCGCCCAACTCGAACTCACGGGCAAGCAAGTCGGCCTGCAGGTCAACGCCGACCTCAGCGGCATGGCCATCTCGTTCGAGTAAGGCCGTCATTCCAGCCGGACCATATTCAAAGGGCGGTGCCGGCTTCGAGCCGACGCCGCCCTTATCATTTACCTAGCTCCTGAGCCCCGGCGCTTCCTGGCCGGTGCGCTCGACATATTCAGTATAGCCGCCGCCATAGGTGTGGATGCCTTCGGGCGTCAGTTCCAGCACGCGATTGGAAAGCGCTGCCAGAAAATGCCGGTCGTGCGAGACGAACAGCATGGTGCCCTCGTACTGCGACAGTGCGGTGATCAGCATCTCCTTGGTGGCGATGTCGAGATGGTTGGTCGGCTCGTCCAGCACCAAAAGGTTGGGCGGGTCGAACAGCATCAGCGCCATCACCAGCCGCGCCTTCTCGCCGCCTGACAGCACGCGGCATTTCTTCTCGATCTCGTCGCCGGAAAAACCGAAGCAGCCGGCAAGTGCCCTGAGCGGCGCCTGGCCGGCCTGCGGAAACGCGTCCTCCAGTGTCTGAAACACCGTGCGCTCGCCTTCCAGCACCTCCATGGCGTGCTGGGCGAAATAACCCATCTTGACACTTGGGCCGCGCGCGACCGTGCCGGTGTCGGGCTCGGAAGCGCCGGCGACCAGCTTCAGAAGCGTCGATTTGCCGGCGCCGTTGACGCCCATGATGCACCAGCGCTCGCGGCGGCGCACCTGGAAGTCGAGCCCCTCATAGATGGAGCGGCTGCCATAGCCCTTGTGGACGTTCTTCAGCGTCACGACATCTTCGCCGCAGCGCGGCGCCGGCAGGAAATCGAAGGAAACCGTCTGGCGGCGCTTCGGCGGCTCGACGCGGTCGATCTTGTCCAGCTTCTTCACCCGGCTCTGCACCTGCGCGGCATGCGAGGCGCGCGCCTTGAAGCGCTCGATGAAGGCGATCTCCTTGGCCAGCATTGCCTGCTGGCGCTCGAACTGTGCCTGCTGCTGCTTGTCGGCGATCGCCCGCTGCTGCTGGTAGAATTCGTAGTTTCCGGAATAGGCGGTCAGCGAACCGGCGTCGATCTCGACCACCTTGTTGACGATGCGGTTCATGAACTCGCGATCGTGCGAGGTCATCAGCAGCGCGCCGTCATAGTTTTTCAGGAAGGATTCCAGCCAGATCAGGCTCTCCAGGTCGAGATGGTTCGATGGCTCATCGAGCAGCATGGCGTCGGGCCGCATCAGCAGGATGCGGGCCAGCGCCACGCGCATCTTCCAGCCGCCGGACAGCTTTCCGACATCGCCGTCCATCATCTCCTGCGAAAAGCCGAGACCGTCCAGCACTTCCCGCGCACGGCCATCCAGCGCATAACCGTCGAGTTCCTCGAAGCGGTGCTGCGCCTCGCCATATTTTTCGATGATTTCGTCCATCTGGTCGGCCTGGTCGGGATCGGCCATGGCCGCCTCGAGGGCTGCCATTTCGGCCGCGACTTCGGACACCGGCCCGGCGCCGTTCATCACTTCGGCGACAGCGCTGTGGCCTTCCATGTCGCCGACATCCTGGCTGAAATAGCCGATGGTGACGCCGCGATCGACCTGCACCTGGCCTTCGTCGGGCTGCTCCTGCCCGGTGATCATGCGAAACAGCGTCGTCTTGCCGGCGCCGTTCGGCCCGACGAGGCCGACCTTCTCGCCCTTCTGCAGGGAGGCCGACGCTTCGATGAAGACAAGCTGACGGCCGTTCTGCTTGCTGATGCTTTCAAGTCTGATCATGCGGTGTCCGGGCTATATGCTTGCGTGAAAGGATTTGCCCGGCGCCTTACGCGAAGGATGGCCGCAAAGGAAGAGGCGCAAGCGCCGCATACAGCGGAACGCCCTTGCCTTCCCCCCTTGTGGGGGAAGGTGGATCGGCGCGTCAGCGCCTAGACGGATGAGGGGTGTTCCAGCGAATGAGACGTTGGTGTTCCCTGGAACACCCCTCATCCGACTCGCTTCGCGAGGCCACCTTCTCCCACAGGGGGAGAAGGGACAACCCCACCCAGACACACTCCAGAAACAAGATTCAACATCCGGGAAAAACTCGCGAAAACATCGCCTGTCATAACCACCCTCGCGGCGGTCAAGCAGGCTGCTGCACAACGCGAAGAAATGGTCCCGAAACATGCAACGACGCTCGACCGGATGGATGGGTGCCCTGACAGGCATTTCGCTCGCCATGCTGGCGGTCGCAGAGTCGGGGGCGGAAGCAGCGGTCACCCGGAGCGAATATTGCAGCCAGCTCGGCCTTCAACTCGACGGAGCCATCCAGACGAAAGCCGTCCCAGGCACGAGCGCAAGCCAGATCGCCGAGGCAACGGCACTCCAGGACAAGGCGAACCGGTTTTGTGCCGAGCGAAAGCAGGCCCAAGGCATCAGGACCTACGCCAACGCCTTGAAACTCCTTGGCGTGACACCGGTCGACCTGAACCAATAGTATCTGCCTTTGAACCATCAAGCACGCCAAGGCTGCTTGATCGCCCCTCCTTCCTGACTTCCTCCCGGGAAAAGGCCGCCGCTCGCAAAAGCGAGGGCGGCTTTTTTCTTGGCTACGCAATGCCGGAGGAAATGCGCGACAGACACCTGTCAAATCCGCATAAAAACAGATGCTTATAACAATTCGGCGATTCAGATACTGAAGCACTTCATGCGACGCTGAGTGCCGATCACAATCTGCCCAGGGATCGGGTGGCGGGCCGCATGCGCAACGCATGCCCCTCGCCGCAGAAAGAGCCTGAGCGGCTTACTTCCTGCCTTGCGGATGGATCGTCTCGCCGCGCTTCAGCATTGCTACAAACGTCTCGATCTTCTTCTTGCGCCCGGCCTCGGTCTTCATGTTGTGGGTGCGGAAGGCGAGTGCGAAGCGGTTTTGCGCACTGAGTTTTTCAAGCATCGCCTTCGCGGCGGGTTCGGCGTCTATGGCTGCTTGCAAATCATCGGGGATCTTCATCTGCTTGCCGCTGCCATAGGCGCGCGCCCAGCGCCCGTCCGCCTTGGCCGCCTCGACCTGTTTGAGCCCATGCTCGGTCATGCGGCCCTCCTCGACCAGCCGCGCGACATTGTCGATGTTGATCAGGCTCCAGATGCTCTTCCGGCTGCGCGGCGTGTAGCGCTGCAGGAAACTCTTGTCGTCCAGCCCCTTGCGCACCGCGTCGATCCAGCCGAAGCACAGCACCACGTCGATGGCTTCCTTCGGCGTGATCGACTTCAGTCCCGACCCCACCTTGTGAACCTTGATCCACACTTCGGTTTCCGTGGCGTGGTGCTTGCCGAGCCAGGCGTAGAAGCTGCCCGCATCCGGAAACTCGTGCACCTTGTCGGGATCGACCTTGACCGGCGCCATTAGCCGGCCTGTTTGTTCAGTGCCGCTCGCGCCACCATAGTTCCTGCTCCCACTGTCGTATTGCCTCCCGCGTTGTGCCCATCGTCATCGCCCGGCATGTGGCACAGATCGCTGTCAGTTTTCGTCAGTTGCGTCACCACAAGCTAAGGAAAGCATCCCGCGCGACTTCGTCGGGGAGAAGAGAGGGCGCGCGATATTCCACCGCCATGCTATAGAACCGCAAGGTGTCAGTCTGGGGGAATATGCCACCATGAAATCTCTGCTGCTCGCTTTTCTATCTTTGCTGTTGCCGAGCCTCGCCCTTGCGGAGCCGATCGAAACCCGGAAAATCGTCACGGCTGTGACTGGCGACTTCGACGGCGATGGCGCCGTCGATCTTGCCATGGTGGTCGAGACCGAGCCCGGCCAGCCGATGGACGTCCACTTCTTCCTCAGGGACAAGGAGCACAATTACCTCAAGCCTGTCGAGATCGTGCACGAGCAGGTCCACGGGGAATGGAACGGCTACGACCGGCCGGGCTACGAGAACTCCGACACCGAGCCGGAACTGACGATGCTGCCCAACGGTTCGATCAAATTCTACCTGCCAGCGATGCCGGTCGGCAGCGAACGGACCGACATGACGCTGACCATCGCCTGGCGCAACGGTGCCTTCATCGTCGCCGGCTTCGCCTATAACCATGATGACTATTTGAAGGAGAATGCCGAAAGCGCCTGCGAGTACAATGTGCTGACCGGCAAAGGCACCAGCAGCGAAAAGCAGCCGGACGGCAGCACCAAGCACAAGACCGTCTCGGTCGAAGGCCAGGCCATCGCTTTCAAGGACTGGAACCCGGGCGCTGCCTTCGCCGCTTGCGGCAACTGATCGCCCTGCATCATCGGCGTTTCCGATAGCGCTATCGGTTTCTTCCGTTTTCACTTGCCGTACCGAACTGCCAATTCCCTGCCCTTCTCCATCCAAGCAAAGGCAGTGCGAATGAGCATTTCAAATCAGAAAATCCTGATCGTCGGTGGCGGCTCCGGCATGGGTCTGGCGCTGGCCCGGCGCTGCGTTGAGGCTGGGGCCAGTGTGATCATCGCGGGGCGCGGCGAGAACCGGCTGCGACAGGCGCGTGAGGCGCTGGGCAATCCCGACGAGGCCCTGGCCGCGATGGCCGAGCGGCTGCCCGTCGGGCGAATTGGCAACCCGATGACATCGCCGACGCCATCGACGCGTCTACTGCAGTTGCGGCTTTTTCAGAAAACTGCCGCGGTCGGCCGATTTGACGCGCAGCCAGGTTTCGCGGCCGTCGCGCAACACTCGCATCGGAATCTCGGCCCCCGCCGAGCCGCTTTCCCACAGTTTGCGATAGAAATCGGCCAGCCCGTCGACCGCGCCGTCCCGGATGTCGGAGATGATGTCGCCCTGGCGCAGGCCGGCCTTGGCCGCCGGGCCGCCCTCGGTCACGCTCATCACCACCACCCTGCCGTCGCTTTCGGCCGACAGGGCGCCGAGCCACGGGCGCGGCGGCTTGGCCACCTGGCCGCGTGTCAGGAGGTCGTCGAGAATGGGCGGCAAAAGATCGATCGGCACCACCATGTTGATATCGGCGACCTCGCCGTTGCGGCTCATCTGCAGGCGCAGCGAACCGATGCCGAGCAGCGAGCCGTCAGCGCCGAACAGCCCGGCACCGCCCCAGGAGGGGTGCGCCGGTGCAATGAAGATCGCCTCGTCGAGCAGATATTCCCAATAGCCGGCGAATTCCTGCTTGGTGACGATCCTGGCCTGCACCGACTGGCCGATGCCGTCGGCCAGCACGACGGCGTCGCCGATCCTGGCCTTGCCGGCATCGCCCAGCGCCACGGCCGGCAGGCCGAGCGGCGCCAGCGCCTGCACCAGGCCAAAGCCCGATTCCTGGTCATAGGCGAGCGCGTGCGCGGGGATGACGCGGCCGTCATGGCTGGTCAGCCAGACCTCTTCCGCTTCGGTGATGAGATAGCCGATGGTCAACACCAGCCCGTCATTGCGAATGACGACGCCGCTGCCTTCCCTGAGCGTGCCGAGCGCCCCGGCTGTAAAGGCATCTTCGGGGACAGTGGCCCGCACGGCAACGACCGAGCGCGGATTGGGATTGATGGTCATGCTTTTGTCCTGGGTGGGCTTTGGCGACATCTTCTATAGGTATGCCACGCCGGAGAAGGCGCAAGGGTAAGGAAGTGCCCAATTGCCGATGTTGGCCCTGCGGGCATCGATAATAGTTCAACGCAAGTTGAACTTACACATCCGCAGCCCTAGTTTATGGCGACCTGCCATCCTTCCCCGACACGAGGCCACGAAATGACCGACTACACCCCGCCGAAAGTATGGACCTGGAACAAGCCGAGCGGCGGAGCCTTTGCCAGCATCAACCGGCCGATCGCCGGACCGACGCATGACAAGGAACTGCCCGTCGGCAAGCATCCGTTGCAGCTCTATTCGCTGGCGACGCCGAACGGCGTCAAGGTCACCGTCATGCTGGAAGAGCTTCTGGCGCGCGGCCACAAGGGCGCCGAATACGATGCCTGGCTGATCCGGATCAACGATGGCGACCAGTTCGGCAGCGGCTTCGTCGAGGTCAATCCCAACTCCAAGATCCCGGCCCTGATGGACCGCAGCGGCAAGACGCCGGTGCGCATCTTCGAATCCGGTTCGATCCTGGTCTATCTCGCCGAAAAGTTCGGCGAATTCCTGCCGACCGAACAGCCGGCCCGCGCCGAGGTGCTGTCCTGGCTGTTCTGGCAGATGGGCTCGGCGCCGTATCTGGGCGGCGGCTTCGGTCACTTTTATGCCTATGCGCCGGAAAAGTTCGAATATGCCATCGACCGCTTCTCGATGGAGGTGAAACGCCAGATGGATGTGCTCGACCGCCGACTGGCCGAGACCGAATATCTCGGCGGCAAGGACTATTCCATCGCCGATATGGCGGTGTGGCCCTGGTATGGCGGGCTGGCGCTCGGCCGCATGTACAATGATTCCGCCGAGTTCCTGTCCGTGCAGGAATACACACATGTTCAACGCTGGGCCAAGGCGATCGACGCACGACCGACGGTCAAGCGCGGCCGCATGGTCAACCGCGCTTTCGGCGAGCCTGCCATGCAATTGCATGAGCGCCACGACGCCAGCGATTTCGAGACCAAGACGCAGGATAGACTGGCCGCCGAATAGGCCATAGCGGGTCGCGGCAAAGGAAACCCGCCACCGACGCGACGTCGGGGCGGGTTTTCCCCAAGGTTCAGTGCTGCGGGAACCCCCTTAGTGCAGCACTTCAACGATCTGGCGGGTCTCCGGATCGACGAGGACCGTCTGGTCATTGATCACGGCGACGCGATATTTGACGTCGGGCACCTCACGCAATTCGACAGTGTCCGGCACCGAGGAGCCGAGCTTGAGTTCGACCCCCAGAAGGTTCACCGAGGCAAGCGGTTCCCTCTTGATGTATTCGCGAACGACCGTCTCCTGCTCCGGCTGGACGACGACGACGCTCTCCGCCAGCGCCGCACCAATGCCGCCCATCAGGACGACTGCGGCCGCCGCGCTTGTAAGATAAAGTTTCATGACCGTCTCCTAGTGACAATTGAATTCCGCCCTCCATAAAAACTCCACCGCTGCCATGCGGTTCCATCGAACTTCAGAATTGAAGATGTTACGTTTTCGGCTCGGATATTAATTTGTTGCTGATCATACATGCGGCAGACAGCGCGGAAATGCTTGAAAACCTGCACAAATGTGTGCGGACATTAGAGGACGAAAAATTCCTGCTGTAGTCGGATTGGCGAAGCACCTGTCGTCGCCGCGTCAAATCAGCCTCGCGTCCCTCTATCTGGACGATGGGAGCACGAAAAAGGCTCGCCCCGCCGGGAGCAGAGCGAGCCATGGCAGTTCCGATGGAGGTGGCAACCTCACCGGTACCGCTAGAGAACGCGAAGCATCATCACTTGTTCCACCTGACGGCCTGAGCTCCATGCGAAGCTGGTCGCGCATGCGCCATGTTCCCACGATAACGCTGCGCCGAAATCTCCGGCAGGGATATGCTCGGACGCTGTCTCGGTGACCAAACACCGTGGTCGCGCTGGTGGCGAGGTTCCCCGAATTGCCCGGGCGCACACGCGCGAGTGATCCTGGCTACCCGGTCTTAAAGCCGGACACCGTCGCGACGCAATGGCGGGAAGGCGTCTACCGGATCCTCGCTCGGCGCGATATCGTGCGAGCCCCTGAAGATCAGCCTCACGATGAGCACGAAGTAGCCGACCTGCAGGACAAGCAGCGTCGCTATCGTCCAGGCAAATGCCTCCCAGAAAGAGCCGGTAACCATATAGGTCCAGACCGCGACGATGATGGCCGTGGCTGACATTCCTACGAGAAACTGTCCAAAATACATGGTTTCCCAAAACCGTCGAAACCGCGGCGGTTCCGATCAGTCCCTGCCTCATTCCCATTTCCCGCGGACAACATTTCATTATTTTAGCAACTTCGCAAGTAAGCGGCCCATCGCCACTGCGCTCTCCATTGCGCGGCGACTTGGCAAGCGTGGCGATCCGGGGACGGCGGCGGGTGCTGGCGGGGGCTGCCAGCTGTCGGCAATCCAGAAGCACGCCTGCACTTCAAGCACGGGAACAAACGCCGTCACCCCGAGTTCGCCTCCAGTTTTCAAGGAAAGGAGCCCAGCATGGCACCGCGCAACAAACCAGACGCCGATATCGAAGATGACGCACCGCAGGCGGACGGGCCGACCATCGAGCAGCAGGATTGGGATGCAATCAAGGGCGGCGAGATCCTGCCAGAGTCCGTGCCGGAAAACGGCGACATGCGTTACGGCATCGAAAAAGACGGCGATCTGCCCGACGAGGACGACGATAACGCGTACCAGGACAGCGACGACGCCCTTCCCGATGATGAGGAAGAAGCCGCGATCACGCGCGATCAGAACCGCGAGGGCCCATTCGACGAGACGTGAGCCATTCGTCGCCCGAGACATGACTGCCTGTTGTTGAACTTGCCAAAGCCACATTTTCCATGCCCGTTTCGCGGGAAAATGTGCTTGGCTGGCTAAGTTTTCCCCCCAGGCTTTATATCAGATTTACCTAAAATAGCGGAACATCCAAGGGACATTATCGGAACTGAACAAGGCCCCTTGGACTTTTGCGCACAACAGATAAGACCTTGGTCCTACAGGAAAAAGCAAAAGCCCGACCTGACCGATTGAAGCTCCGCCAAGGGAACATCGGGCCGCGCTTGTCGTTTGTCGCGAAGGTTCGGCACCCCTGGTGTGCCATATCCGGAGAACGGCGCGATGCCCCACCGATCCATCATCGTCAAGACAGGCCATGGTCCAGGCACGGCGATCGCCGTGCTCATGGTTGGATTGATGGCGGTGGGCATCGTCTTCGTTGTTCTCGGCAGTTCGCTCTACTTCAGCGAGCAGCCTGCGGATCAACGTGCCCTGCCTTCGCCGCCCGCTCGATCGACACACGATAGCAAAGCGGCAAACTGAACGAGCCCGAACCAATTGCCGGGCGATGGCGAGATTGCGGCCGCGCGGGTCCTCCAGGCTTCGTCCAGTGGAGCGGACGGCTTCGGGCGATGTATTGTCCACCGGAGGCTTTTGGCGCCGCTTGCATTAATATTAGACGTATAGAATATAAGGATGGCCGGCGACCGCCAGAAGTCGGCTGGCCCGGCGTGCCTCCCTTTGCACCTGGCTGCCGGGCCATTTCTCGCCAACGGATGGCATGCGTCGGTGCACCGTCATCTTGACGTCTTCGCTTCTGTCTGGTGCGGATTCACCTTCGCGCCGCCTCGCCATGTGGAGCTCCAGCCTCGGCAAACGGCATTCTGCTCGGCAACCGCCGGAAAAATGCGGACGCCGAGCCGATCGCGCTGGTCAAGCCGCTAAGACGTGCTGGCTAGCTGCTAAAACCGAAGGATGACCGAGGGCCCGCGTCTGCGATAGCACCGGACGCGACGGCGACCATGCCGCCAATAACTACGGCAGACCCGTCTCCATCGCCGCCCGTGCCGGCGCCGGCGCCAGCCCCGATCCCAGTCCCGATCCCGGTCCCGATCCCAGTCCCGATCCCAGCGTCGATGGTCGACCGGCTGCACCTCCGCATGTGTACCGTCGTCGAAGGCCTCTGTTTGTGACGCCTCTATTTCATCGAGAATGCCGTTTCCGGCGCCTGGAACACCGGCCACTGCTTCGATCGGGCGAATTGCCCCTGCAAGGGCTGCTGCCCCGGCAATGCCAAACATTGCTGTCAAGAAGGATCGCCGATCCATAGTAAACCTCCCAACGTTGCATAAGCTGAACGAAGCGCTCGCTTGCCGAATGAGCAGGCCCGCGCGTGGTGAAGATAGAGGATTCGCCAGCCGCCGAAGCGGCTTGCGAATCCTATCAGCGCAGGAAGGGACGTTGCTGCGCCGATCGACGACATGTCAGCCAAGGACTATTCCCATCACCAGAAAGGTGACGGCCGTCGCGAAAATCGGTGCGAGCAACCAGCGCGCTTGGCCAACACTTTTGTCCATCTGTTTCTCCGAATCCGGGAGACAAACAGTCGTGAACAGAGAGCCGTTCCCGTCGGTAAGACCAATGCGCTCGCGGACCGGACTTAAGTCGCACTTCTCATCCGACCGAAGCCCCAGCGGAGGAACATTTTCATTTGGCTCAAGTTCAGTTGCTCGTCAGCGTTGGACGATCTTGTCATGCTGACTCGCAAGGAGAAACAGTATGAAAATGCACCTAACGGGCGCCGCTGCGGCGCTATTGATGTTGGCCGGAGTCGGCGCCGTTGCCGCTCAGGACGTCGTCATTCAGCCTGAACAGGACACGGTCATCCGCGAGTATGTGAAGAAGCAGCCCCTCGCTTCGGTCAAGGTTCCCGGTGTGGAACTGAATATTGGTAGCGCGTTGCCGGAAACGGTCGAGCTTCATGAGATCCCCGATGTCCAATACCGCTACGTGGTCGTCGACAACCGCACAGTCCTGGTGGATCCGGGCACCCGCAAGATCGTCAAGGTCTACGACTGAATTTCGAACGGTCCCAAACCCGCCGCCAGCCATGGCGGCGGGTCGCACATGTCAGGTTCCAAACAGGACGAGTGAAGATGACAAGCAAAGCTGTGAGATCCCCTGCTTTGGGCGTTCGCCTGGCCGATCTCCAAGCCAGAATGCGCAATGCGCGGGTGACGGATGCCGAAATGAAAACCTTTCAAAAGGTCGCGGCCATCATGGAAGATCGTCATGGCCGGATCGATGCCGACGACCTGATTGCGGCGTCGTTCCTCGCCGATCCGGTGCAGGAGCGACGGACGCCTTGAGGGGCATGCCGACAACCAGCAGACTTTTTGATTCCCCGTACCGGGAAAGCGCGCCGAAAGTCTCAGCCGAATCCGCACTTTTGCTCCGGCCTATTCCGCTTTCGCGGAAGTTTCGAGCGACCTGCGATGTGCAATGTTGCTAATGCGGCGGTACGAGCCGCCCTGGTTGACGCGGGCGCCCGAGCCATCCCAACAATGCGCCCCCCCGTCCGCGTCGACCACGGCAGCCGCCTGGCGCTGCCTTCCCTCGCGAAGTCCTCAACCCGGCCTGCCTGATAATGCCGCCTGCGGCGACGGTCGGGCTTCAGCCGCCGACAAGCGCCTTTGTGGTCACCAGATTGACACCGGCCTCCGCGAATTCGCCATTGTGCCTGGTGATGACCTGTTCGGCACTCTCGCTGGCATTGTCCAGCGTGCTGTGCGCATCGGACACCACGGTCACGCCGAGCCCTCTGGCGACCGCGCCCTTGACCGTCGCGGCCACGCAAAAATCGGTCTGTGCGCCCAAGAGCACGACAGCACCCGCACCTTGCCCGGCCACCCAATCGCCGAAGGCGGGATTGCTGAATGCATCGCGCACCGATTTGGCAAAGGTCGGCTCGTCCGCCGCCTGGCCGAGCGCGGGCCAAACCGGCCAGCCCGGCTCATCCGGTGCCAACGGGTCGCCATCGGGTCCGTCATGCCTGATAAAAGCGACCTTGCGCCCGCCGCGCCGCGCCCAATCGATCACCGCCTTGGTGCGCTCGACAATATCTCGCGCATCATGGATCGGCGGCTCGTGCACACCGTCGAACATGCCGGTCTGGAGATCGATGACAATGAGCGGCGCGTTGTCCGGGAGGCTGGGAGCTGACATGGTTTTTCATAGCACGGCGGACAATGCGATCAAGGTTCCGTTCACTCCGGCGCGCCGGCAAACAGCACGACGCTGTCGCCGCCGGCGGCCGGCCAATCCCTGATGGTGCGGTCGTTGCCGCCGGTCACCACCGTGCCATCGGCGGTGAAGGCCACCGCGTAGATCGGGCCGGTCCGGCTATCGAACATCGCGATCTGGTTGCCGGTGTCCATGTCCCACAGCCGCGCCGTGCCGTCGAGCGAGCCGGAGACCAGGCGCTGGCCGTCGGCCGACAGCGCCAATGAGTAGACGGTGCCTTCGTGGCCTTCAAAGCGGCGCGCTTCGCGGCCGCTGTCTAGATCCCAGAGCTTGATCGTGTAATCGCCACTGCCGGTGACCAGATGATGCCCGTCGGCGGTGAACGCGGCGCCATATGTGCCTCGCTCATGCCCGTGCCAACTTCGTAATTGCTTGCCGCTTTCGATGTCCCAAAGTTTCAGTGTGCCGTCTATGCTGCCGCTGAGGGCTTGCCTGCCATCGGGCGAGACGGCGACGGCGCTGACCGACCAGCCGTTCCCGCTCATGGCGTGCAGCACAGCGCCCTTCTTGAGATCCCAGACGATGACATTGCCCGTGTCGTGCCCGCTGATGGCATGTTTGCCGTCCGGGCTGATCGCCAGCTTTCTGACGCCGCCATTGCCGCCCGAGGAGAAGACATGCAGCACCGCGCCGTCGGAAAGTTTGCGCTGCACGATCTCGCCGTCGTCGCCGGCCGTCAGCGCGCTGACGCCGTCGGGCATGAACAGCGCCGTGCGGGCCATATCCTTGTGCACGCCGAGAGTGCGGATCAGCTGCTTGGCGGCGATGTCCCACAGCTTGATCGTGTGATCGGTGCTGGCGCTCATGATCGAGTGCCCGTCGGGCGCCACCGCCAGCCAGACGACCGAGTCGCGGTGGCCCTCGGGCTGCGTCGGTAGCGGCGGCGGAGCCGGCGGCAATGGCGCCACGATGGGCGGCGGAATGACCGCGACCTCCGGCGGCGCCGGAGGCGCGGGCGCGGTCGGCGGCACTAGCGTTGGCGGGGTCGGTTGCACCAGCGCCGGCGGCGTCAGTGGGACCGGTGCCGCAGGCGGATCGGCGGCCTCCGGCGGCGAAGCAGCTTCTGCTGGTGCAGGCGGTGGGGCTGCCGGCTCTGAGGCCGGCGGCGCGCTGGCGACATCCTGCCCCTTGGGTTCGTTGGCCTTCGGCTCGCCAGGATTGGGTTCGTCGGCCTTCGGTTCGACGGGCTCGCTGGCTATGTCGCCGCCTTCATGCCAAGGGCCGAACCGGTCGGCGGCCAGTGCGGCGACCACGACCAATGGCAGGACGAGAAAGACTCTGCGCAGGCCGGGCGTGCCAACGTCCTGCATCTCCGCCGCGCGACCAAACAGCGGCGCGCCCGCTGCTTGGCCCGACCGGTCCGGCAAGAGGCCGGCCCAAAACAGCCCTGCACCAAGCAGGCAGGCGAACGCCGCCACCAGGAACCCCGCCAGCCGTAACGAGGCTGGATCCATCGGCGGGCCTGAAAAGCCGCGCCAGAGGAAAGCCTCGCCGATTGCCGGCCAATAGATCCGCGCCAGGCAGCCTACGGCGACAACGACCAGGGCAAGCGCGAGCAATCTGTCGGCACCCTTGTTCATTGAAATCCCTCGGGCGTTGTTGCGGCCCTCACCATGTGACGGTTGCCCCGCATGTCGACGTCGAGACTATCAGCCGCAAGCTCGTGTCGCCAAGAGCCCGTGTGGACGCCCGGCTTGGTTGACACATCTTGCGTATCTGCCATTCTCGCGTAGGGATGAGGAGAGATTACCATGAAGAAGACTTACGCGAAGCCGGCTCTCGTCAAGAAGGGCAAGCTTTCAGCCGTCACGGCAAACGGCTCGACCAGCGCCACGATATAATCTGGCACACTCTTGGCCGAAACGCGCCTGGCGCTGGAGCAATTCCAGAAAAAGCATCGAAGGCCTTCGATCCGGGATGGCGTAAACAAGAATTGGAGGGCGGGCGCCTTGCCGCTCCTCCTTGGATTTATTGCAGTTTTACCGATTCCAGCCGCATGGTTGACAGATGGCCGCAGTCTGGCATCATCGGATCGGGATTTTAGGAGAGTCTGATATGAAAAAGATCTATGTGAAGCCATCGTTCTTGAAAAAAGGCCGGTTGTCGGCGATCACTGCGGCCAACGGCGCCTCGATTATTATTGTGCCGGGCTGACCGTCAACATAACCTGATTGAAGCGGGGCGAAATTTCGCTCCGCTTTGGCATGCCTAAATCTCAGCGCGTTAAGACCAGATCGTCCACGACCATTTGCCAATAGTGCTTCGTCGACAGGCGAACACGCGTTACAGCTTTGAGCATTGGGGCGTAGTGCAGCGGCGTCAGCGCCGACAGCGTGACCTCGTCGCTTGCAATCAGCTGCTCGCCAAGCCAGCTTTCGATCAGCGCCACCTCCCCTTCTGACGCCAGCCAGGCGGCGCTCAGCATGACCGAGTGAAAGCCGAACGGCCGTTCGCAGCTGAATTCGGCCGGCAGCCCGCTGCTGGTGTAGAGCACATGGTCGCCGGAAACATTGCCATTGACATAGCCCTGGCTATCCTTGGTGAAGTCGCGGGCCATCGCATTCAGGTTGCGCCACGCCAATCCGGCATGGCCAGCCGGAATTTTCCTGAGGCTGCGCGACGTCACATCGTCGAAATCGATCGTTTCGAGGGCGGCATCAGTGTCGATGCCGGCGCGTTGCGGCGACAGCAGGCCGAGATCCGCCGAGTAGGGCGACAGCGTCAGCCGCCGCTCCAAGCCGCCGCCGCTGACGCTGACCGTGTTGGCTTCTTCAGCCAGGTCGAAGCTGAAGACGGCACCCGGGGCCAGTGCCCGCGTCTCCAGGACGTGCCCGTTCCCCGACATGGAGAGGGTCGCTGGTCCATCGCCGGCAACGCGCCCGCTGACGCGGCGCGGCGGTGCCAGACCGACCGGCAGCAGCATCTCCTGCGATACCATCCCGGCCGGCGAACCCGGCAGCGGCATGAAGCGTCGGGACTGAATGTCATTTTCGCTTTTCGCCTGCCAGCCGGGCGGCACCGAAACCACAAAGCGCCAGTTGCCCGGCTTGCGGATCACGGCCTTTCTGCTTTTCACCGACATGGGAAAATTGGCAAAGCCGGCATTGTTGGTGCGCGCGGATGCGGCGAGCTTGCCGGCTTCGTCATACAGCCGCACCATGATCCCGGCCATCGGCCGGTCTCCGGCGCCGTATTTGCCGTCGCGATCGACATCGAAATAGACGAAGGATGAGTAATTGAGCATACCCCCGCCGGCGTTCCATTCGGTACGGACGGCATAGTCGGCAGCCGGATTGGTCTGCCGCCGTCCCTTGCGGCGGCTGCGCTTCCGCCACAGCAGCCAGGACATGACAGCAGCCGCAAGCACCACAATGGCAGCGGCCAGTATCTCGACAGCGCCCAAGTCAGGCATGGAGCCTCGATTCACAAATCTCGTGGGGGGTTGCGTTCACGGGCGATCCGGCTGCGTTGGAGTACTTTGCCGACAGGGTTATTGCATGTCGGCCAAAAGCGAACCCGGATTGGGACAGCAACTTGCATCAAGACAAAGGACTTTAAGCGCGTTGCAGGGACCCGTTCAAGCGCGACGCAATGAAAGCAGTCGCCTACTTCAATTCCACCCACACCGGCGCATGGTCGCTGGCGCCGTCCTCGCCGCGCACGTCGCGGTCGATGCCGGCGGCGGTCAGGCGGCGTGCCAGTTTCTTCGACAGCAGGATGTGATCGAGCCGGAGGCCGGCATCGCGCGGCCAGCGGTTGCGGCGATAGTCCCAGAATGTGTAAAGCGTTTCCTTCGGATGCTTCTTGCGCAGGGCATCAAGCCAACCCTGGTCGAGCAGGCGCTGGAACGACGCCCGGCTTTCCGGCTGCACCAGCGCGTTGTCGTCATAGGAGCGGGTGGCGTAGATATCGCGCGGCTCGGGCACGATGTTGTAGTCGCCGGCCAGCACCACCGGCAGGCCGGTGTCGAGCAACTGTTCGGCATGCACCTCCAGCCGCGCGTGCCAGGCGAGCTTGTAGGCGAATTTCGGACCGGGCTGAGGATTGCCGTTCGGCGCATAGAGACAAGCGACGATGATGCCGTTCACCGCCGCCTCGATATAACGGCTCTGCCTGTCGGCATCATCGCCGGGCAAGGCATCGCGGGTCAGCACTGGCTCGGCGCCCCGTGCCAGGATGGCAACACCGTTCCACGTCGGCTCGCCCTTCCACACCGCGCCATAGCCGGCCGCCGCCAATGCCGAGCGTGGAAACTGCATGTCGCGCGCCTTCAGCTCCTGCAGGCAGGCGACATCGGGCTTTGCCACAGCCAGCCATCCCAGCAGGTTTTCAAGCCGGCTGTTGATGTTGTTGATGTTGAAGGAGGCGATCTTCATCGCTTCAGGAAGCGATCCGACCCGACCACGCCTTGACCGTCTCGGCCAGCATCTTCAGATGGTCGGCCGCCGAAAATCCCGAGATGCTCTTGCGAGGCTTGAGATCGTGGTCGCCGTCCTCCAGCCAGATGACCTCGATGCGATCGGAAAGGTCATAAGTCGCAACCTCGTCCCTGGTGCCGAACTCGTCGCGGGTACCTTGGAAGATCAGCGTCGGCGTCTTCAGATCGGCAAGGTGTTTGGTGCGCAATTGCTCGGGCTTGGCCGGCGGATGGAAGGGATAGCCGAGGCAGACCAGCCCTGAAATCTCGCCCTTGGCAAACATCTCGTCGGCGACCATGGAGGCGACGCGCCCGCCCATCGACTTGCCGCCGATGATCAGCGGTCCCGTCACGCCCTTTGCCCTGAGGTCGGCTGTCGCCTTGATATATTCCGGATTTACCGTCTCGGCCCGCGGCGGCGGTTTGCGGTGGCCGTAGCGGCGGGCAGCCATGTAGTGGAATTCAAAGCGCGCGACCTGTAAGCCGGCCGCGGCCAGCGCCTTGGCGGTGGCGGTCATCGAAGGCGAATCCATCGACGCGCCCGCACCATGGGCAAGCAGGATGGTGGTGGGCGCGGTGTCGGGACCGTCGAAGAGGAAGTGGGTCATGCTGTGATGTCCGGCGCGACGGCGACGCTGCTGATCTCCCCCCTCGTGGGGGAGATGCCTGGCAGGGCAGAGGGGGGCGTGAAGGAATGCCAGCCTTCGGTCATGCTTGCGTGCGGGAACACGCGCCAAAATTGGCCGATCTGTTGGCGGGACAGCGCCCCCCTCTGTCCTGCCGGACATCTCCCCCGCAAGGGGGGAGATTGGCTGTCATGGCGGCCTTTGCCAATCATGCTCACCCCGCCGTCCGCGCCAGCTGCAGATCCACGAACTGCACGCCCTTGGCTGCAACCCGCGCCCATTCCGAATCCGCGTCGAGTTCGAGATAGCGCACCCACAGCTGCCGCGCCTCTAGCAGATTGCCCGCGTCGAACTCCAACCTCGCAAGGTTGAACACCGGATCGGCATAGGTCTTGTCGAGCGCGATCGCCTTCTGCAGGTGCCTTCGCGCCGAGGCTTCGCGACCTTGCTCGCTCATCAGTCCGGCCAGGTTGAACCACGCCTCGACGAAGGCCGGGTCGAGTTTTATCGCATTGATATAGTCATGCGCGGCGTCCACCGCGTGGCCGCCGGCGCGCAGGCAGTTGGCGCGGTTGAAGGCGGCAATCGCATCGCTCGGATCGATGGCGAGACAGCGCTGGTAGAGCGCGGCGGCCCCATCATGGTCGCCCTGCTCCTCCGCCGCTTCCGCCTCGGCGAACAGCTCCTCCAGCGTGTCGTCACCCTCTGCCCCGGCTGTTCCGAGATCGAACAGCAACTGCCCATCGAGTTCGCTCTGGCCGCCTTCGAGATAGATCGCGTCGGCGCGCCCATGCTGCGAGCCGACATTGAGCGACTTGGCGGTCAGCGACGCCACCGGGCCGGAGCGGTGGACGGAGCGCGCGATCGCCGCCCATGTCGCGCCGCCGGCGATGAGCCCGGCATATTTGCGCGCCAGGATCAGGTCGCGGAAGGAATAAGGTTCTGTGTCATGCTCGAACGCATCGAACAGCGACAAAAAATCGAGGTCGGAGCCTGATAGCCGCGACTGATCGATCAGCGATTGCCGCGACAGCGAAGACGCCTCCGGTGTCTTCATCAGTCCGAGAAGGCGCAGGAATCCGTTCTCGCTGATCAGCGTTCGACCGGCCGCGCGCTCGGCGGCGACACTGCGCTCGATCCCGGCATCGCCGTTTTTGACGAGGCCTGCCCTGGCGAGAAGTGTCCGGCCGAAGACGACATGCGTGGTGCGCCTGGTGATACCGCGCCGCAGCTGGCCGTGCTGGCGTTCCACTTCCCGCGCAGCCAGCCTGAGCGGAAAAGCCGCCAGCGCGCCTATCGTGCCGAAAACAGCGCCGGTCGGTGCCGTCATTTCTTGCTCTTGCCGACCGCCTTCAGCAGATTGGCCTTCAACGGATTTTCAGCAGCACCACCCGCTGCCGCCTTCTTCGCGGCGGGCTTGGCAACCTCGTCGGCCTTGCTTTTCGATTTGGCCGGCGGCTTCGATTGCGACAGGCTGGCCTTCAGCGCATCCATCAGGTTGATGACATTGCCGCGCTCGGGTGCCGCCGCGATGATCGGCTTGTGGCCTTTCAGCTTCTCGCGGATCATCGTCATGAGTGCCGCCTCGTAGCGGTCCTCATAATTCTTCGGATCGAAGGTGGTTTCCTTCTGCTTGATCAGCGCCTCGGCGAGCTGCAGCATTTCGGGGTCGGGCTTGCCAGCCGGGATGTTGCCGAAATATTCAGCCGTGCCGCGTACTTCGTTCGGGTTCCTCAATGTACACACGAACATACCGTTCTCGCGCGCGCCGATCGTCACCACGCGCTCGCGGCTGGACAGCACCAGGCGGGCGATCGCCAGCTTGCCGGATTTGCGCATCGCTTCGCGCAGCACGGCAAAGGTCTCTTCCGCCATCGCACCGTCGGGCGCCATGTAGTAGGGCGCGTCCTGATAGATGACATCGACCTCGTCCTCGTCGACGAAGGCCTCGATGTTCATCGTGTGATTGGATTCGATGCGCACCGCATCGAGATCGGCATCATCGATGATGATGTACTGCTTGTCCTCGTATTCGTAGCCCTTGACCAGATCAGCACGCTCGACGAGCCCCAATTCGGGGTCGACCGGTTTCATGTTGATGCGGTTATGGGTCTTCTTGTGCAACTGGTTGAAGCTGATGCGCTCGCTGGCGCTGGTGGCGGGATATAGCCGCACCGGACAGCTCACGAGGCTGAGTTTGAGGTAACCTTTCCAACTTGCCCTGGGCGCCATGAAACACTCCTACGCGGCCATGCACTGACATTTGCTGCAGCGCTTTTCGTCCGAAGGACGATTGGCGCCGAGGAAATCCTACACCGACCCCACACGATACAGGCAAATCCCTGACGAAATCTTCCGGTACGTCTTTGAGGTCGTGGCGGAGAGAATAATTCAAATTGTCGGAAGCGTCGATGGACTTGGAATTGAGACGCTGGCGGGACTGCGCCCTCATCTCGCGACTACTTCCTCGTTCCCTCGAACACCGGCAAATCCCGCGCGAACTCGTCGATCTCCGCCCACGGATCGCCCGACGTCGCCAGCAGCCCCGGCAGGGAGGAATAGTTCAGATACTGCGGCGCATCGATGGATTCCAGATCGCTCCAGCTCACCGGCGTCGAGGCCGGCAGATTGGTGCGGGCGCGCAAGGAATAAGGGGCTGCGGAGGTGTGGCCGCGCGCATTGCGATGATAATCGATGAAGATGCGCTTCTTGCGGTTGTCCTTGCCCATGGTGGTGGTGAAGGTGTCCGGCGCCGTTGTCGCCAGATGCGTGGCGATGGCGCTGGTCGCCTGGTGCAGTTTCTTCCAGTTCTGCTTGCCCGTCACCGGCACGGTGATGTGGATGCCGCTGCCGCCGGAGGTCTTGGCGAACGGCACCAGCCCCAGGCGCTCCAATTCGCCCTTGATGTGCACGGCGGCCTCGACCACCTCGCGCCATGAAATCCCCTCGCCCGGATCGAGGTCGAGGACGATCTGGTCGGGTCTGTCGAGGCTGGTGCGGTGGGTGCCCCAGGTATGGAACTCGACGACGCCGAACTGCGCCAGCGCCAGATATCCTTTCGCGCCTTCGATCGAGAGATAGGATTTGGTCTCGCCCTCCGAATTTGTCGCCTCGAATGTCACCACCGAGGGCGGCATACCGGTGAAGGCGTGGCGCTGGAAGAAGCAATCCTTCGGCAGGCCGGTCGGGCAGCGCACCAGCGACACCGGCCGGCCGAGGATGTGCGGCAGCATGAAATCGCCGACCAGCGCATAATAGACGGCGATGTCGAGCTTGGTCGGGCCGGTCTTGCCGAACAGCCGGCGCGTCGGGTTGGTCACCCAGATGGTGGCAAGGTCGGCCTCGGCGATCAGCCGCTTGCGTTTGGACGAGACCGGCGTCGACAGGCCGACATCTCTCAAACCGCGGAAGACGCCGTGGCGCAGTGCGTTGTCCGATGTGCGGTTGGCGTAATGGATGCGCGCCGACAGCAGCGGGCGCACCCAGTTCATCTCGCGCATGATTTCGCGCGGGACGCCCTCGGGCGCGGTGGCGCCTTCCCGCAGCGGCTCCAGCCTGGCGAGCAGCTCACCGGCGGTGGCGGCATCGAAACCAGTGCCGACCTTGCCGCGATAATGCAATTCACCATCCTCAAACTCTGCCATGCCGAGCGCCGCCAGCCCTTCGGCCGCATCGGAGATGGTGAAGCCTGCGACGACGAAGTCGTCCGACAGCAACGCCTTGGTCTTGGTCCAGCTTTTGCTTCGGCCGCTCTGATAGATGGCCGTGGCGCGCTTGGAGACGACACCCTCCAGCCCCAGTTCCGACGCCTGGTCGTAGAGCCCCTGCCCCGAGCCCTCGACATGGTCGGAGAACTGGATGGCGGAATTGGCACCGAGGCCCGACAGCATCTGCGCCAGCAGCGCCTTGCGCCGGACCAGCGGCGCCTTGGTCAGGTCCCAGCCGTCGAGATGGAGAAGATCGAAGGCGTAGAAATGGAGCTTGCTGCCGGCGCCCTGCGCCAGCGCATCCTGCAGCAGCGCGAAGCGGCTGATGCCCTTGGCATCGAGCACCACGATCTCGCCGTCGACGATGGCGTCGCGGCACGGCAGTTTGGCGAACGCATGCGGCAGGTCGCCATAGCGCTTCGTCCAGTCGATGCCGCCACGGGTGATCAGCTTGACCGCGCCCTCAGTAAGATGCGCCATGGTGCGGTAGCCGTCGAATTTGATTTCGTGCAGCCAGACTTCCCTTGTGTCCCCGCCATCCGGTGGTTTTGGCACCTGCGTCGCCAGTTGCGGCTCGATACGAGCAAGCATGGGGGCCTTGAACGCACCCGGCAGCGTGCCGGGCTTCAGCGATCCCTGTCTGGGCGCGGGTTTGGCGGCTGGCTTCGCCGGCGCCGCCAACTCCTCGATGCGCAATCCGGATTTGACGCTTTCCGGCCGGGCCGTGAGGATGTCAAGCGCGGTGTCGGCGGCGAGGTCGCGCTCCTTGAACAGCAGCCAGTTCTTCTTGTTTTCGTCTTCCCCGGGTTTCGGCTTCAGCCGGGTCAGCATCCAGCCGCCATTGAGCTTGTCGCCGGCCAGCCGGAACTTGAAGGCGCCGGTGCGCAAACTCTTTTCGACATCGTCCATCGGCGCCCAGCTGCCGGTATCCCAGACGATCATCGGCCCGCCGCCATATTCGCCCTCGGGAATGACACCCTCGAAGTCGATATATTCGAGCGGATGATCCTCGGTCTCGACCGCCAGCCTCTTGTCGGCCGGATTGAGCGAAGGCCCGCGCGGCACCGCCCAGCTTTTCAAGACATCGCCGACCTGCAGGCGCAGATCATAATGGTCTGCGGTGGCGTGGTGCTTGTGGACAACGAAGCGGTTGCCTTCGTCCGTGATGAGGCCGCCTGCCGGTTCCGGCGTTTTGGAAAATTCACGCCTCGCGCGGTAGGATTGGAGCTTTGGCGGGGTGGTCATGGCAAAGGTCGAAGCACCGAGGCCAGGAACAAGCCAGTCGCGCTCAATCGTCAACGGCCGGCGTCAACTCGAGCTCCGCCGGCGACAGTCCCTGCTGCAGCTGGCTCAGCCGGAATTCGTCGACCCAATAGGCCTCGCCGTCGACCAGAACCCGGGCCTGGTAGCTGCCTGCCGAAAAACGCTGCGCGGTGATGTAGACCTTGTGACGATCGAGCGCCTTGCGCACCGCGGCGCGCTTGGAATTCTGACCTGTGACGGGACTGAACATGACACTGCCCTCGGTCGCCCCAGACACACAACGCGGCCGCTGCCGGCAGCCTGACGACTGGGGTCAAGGATGGCGGAGACGCGCCGTCCTGTCAATTTCGCGGACAGCGCAGGATGCGGCCCGGTCAAATTTGCCAATCTTTTGAAGATGTTTGAGCCTCGGCCTGAATCAAGACGTGAAGCGCGCCGCCAAACAATCGCCCGTCGCTGCCGCCCTGCTACGCGGCCGGCATGCCCGAATGAGCAGATTTTTGAACTTCCGTGCCGATGAGATCGAGTGTCACCGCCGCAACATCGGCAACCTGGAGCCGCTGGACGCAATAGACCCCACCGGCGTTGTTTTCTTTACACACACCTGGAGCGATGCACGGGCAAGGCATGGGCGGCTGGAGCGTCCGGTTGGGAACACCGAACGGGCCCCATTGCTCTGGCGACGTCAGACCGTACAGCCCCACCGCTGGAGTTCCGACAGAGGCCGCGATGTGCATCGGGCCGCTCTCATTGCCAAGAAAGATCGACGCTTCGGCCAACAATGCCGTCAGGACCTCAAGCGAGGCTTTTCCGACGACACTTGCGACCGGCGATGCTGCCACTTCAAGGATCCTTTGCGCGGCAAGCCCTTCATCCGGCCCGCCAACAAGGAGGGATCGCAGCCCGGTTTTGGCGTATACTTCGTCGATGACCGCAGCAAAATGTTGCGGCGGCCAACAACGTCCTTCGAACCTCGCGCCGGCATGCACTGCCACGTACGACTTCTTCGCCAAAGCGTTTTCCGCAAGAAGCCTGGCACACTCTTCCTGGGCAGTACTGGTCGGCTGCAGCCGAGGTGTTGGATCCTCACAATCCAGCCCAAGGGCGCGGAGAGGAGACAGGTTCCTGTAGAGATAATGCGGTCCGCCATGTCCGAAGGTCGCGGCGAGAACGTTTGCAAGCTGGATTTCCCAGAACTTCATCGGATGCTCGGAAGGATCGAAGCCGACGCGAAGTGGAGCGCCGATCAAACGATGCATGATCCGCGAGGTTTTTGAATCGGTAAGGTCGATGCTAAGATCAAATCTTCGACGCCGCAGATCAGAGATGACGCCACGATAGTCGCTCAAACGCTTGCGCAGAGTCCTTCCTCTGCCACGGGATTCAAAGCCAACGGCAACATCGGCGATCCCTTGCGCGACGATGAACTCCTTGAGACCCGGCGCACAAAGCATGGTCACCGATGCTTGTGGATAAGAAAGACGTAGATTGCGAACCAAAGCAGATGTCAGAACGACATCTCCAATGTACTTCGTTTGAATAATGAGGATGGAACGAATCCCATCTCCTAAACTTGCATTCATCGAGATGATCTGCCGAAAACGCCAACTTAAAAAAATCCGCCCGTGACACTCATTTCTGAACGTCAAGCCGCGCTTTCAGATATAGAGCTAACCAACCCTGTCAACAAGCTTGCCTGCCGGTCTTGGTGCTCTGCATCGCAGGACCGGCAAGCGCTCCTCCTCAGTCCTTCAGTCGCCGCAAGCGGCGCGTCAGGCCCTGGACGGCCTTGAGCAGCCGGGGACGCGACCGCGTCATGCCTTCGACCCGGCTGCGCAGCAAAATGGCTGCGTTCGCAGCCCTGCCCCGCACCGTCACCGGTTCGCAGATCTCGGCCAGTACCGAGCTCGAGGCGCCGATATGTTGCTTGTAGCCCTGGCCGCCGACCGACAGGTCGAAATAGTCGAAGCCCCGCTCGCATCCCCACATCATCAGCTTGCCCATCGTCGTCAGGCCGGGTGAGACATTGGCGACCGCATTCTGGTCGATGCCGAGCAGGAGGGCGTGAAGTGTGCCTTTTCTGACCAGCACATAGATGGAGGCGAGCCAGGCTTCACCGACGCGTAGTCCGAAGAGCCGCACCGATCCATTGGACAGGCCTTGCAGCGCCGCGGCGCGGTAAAAATCGACGACCGGCGCCTGCGTCAGGAGGTCGAAACGCCCGAGCTCACGGAAACGCTTGAGCCGCAGTTCCAACAGAGCATCCAGGAGCTCCTCGGCCAGATCAGGCGTGTCGGCCTCGATCAGAGCGAGGCCACCAAGCTGTTCGAAGCCGCGACAATGCTTGCGGAAGGCCTTGGCGAAGGACGGCTTGCAGATCCGCTTGATGAGCGTCTCCGGATCGCCATGCAGGACGAGGCCGGAGCTGACCTGGATGGAGTCGCGCGCCACCGAAAGCAGTGCCAGCGGATTGGCCACGCCGTGGACCTGCTGCGGAATTCCCGCGATATGGATGCGATCCGCCGGTGGCAGCACGGCACGGACCGCCGCCCACATGGCGTCGGCACTCTGCCTGGTCCACTCTATCCCATCCGCCAGCAGCGGCACTGAGTAGTCGCACACGCGACAGCTCAGCCATTCGATCACGTGGTGGCCGAAGGCCCGGCGCCGCATCAGCGGCAACAGCATGGCCGGCGCGCCGGTCACTGCGTCACTCACCTCGACGAGGACCAGATCCGCGTCTTTGGGCTTCAGCCGTGCGGCGATTCCTTCGACCCAGGCATAATGCTGGTGGGCAGTGCAGACGCCGTGAGCTTCAAGGAGCAGCCATAGCAGCCTTACGGTGTCGAAGCTGGTGTGCAGCCGAGCCGTGAAGTGCGCGGTTGCATCAACGTTGGCGACAGTCGGGGAAACCGGCCCACCGGGCAAATCCTTTATCGGAGTCGTTCCCGCCGCGTAGCTTGCCACATGCTTCTCCCGTCATTCTGATCCCCCGCGCAGGCGCCGCAAACCCCGCATCAGTCCCTGGAGCCTCTTCAGCAGCCGAGGTTTGGAGCGCACGAACACCTCGGCCCGGTTGCGGATCTCGATGGCTGCGCTCACGGCGCTGCCTCGCACCGTGATCCCGTGGCAAAGCTCGCGCAGACCCGAACCCAAGGCACCCATATGCTCCTTATAACTCTGGTTGCCTACCGACAGGTCGAAATAATTGAAATCGCGCCCGCGCGCCCAGCTCATCAACTTGCCCATGATCAGAAGTCCAGGCGAGACATTAGGCACCGCGCCCTGATCGATTGAGATCAGCAGAGCATGAACGGTGACTTGATGGATCAGCAGGTATTGGACCGCGATAAGAGCTTCACCCACACGCAACCCGAAGAGCCGCACCGACCCATCCGACAGGCCCTCGAGAGCAGCGTTTCGATAGAAATCGACAACCGCCGCCTGCGTCAGCAGGTCGAAGCGGCCCAGTTCGCGAAAGCGGCTGAGCCGCATCCGGACCAGGCCGGCGAAGATGACCTCCACCAGGGCCGGCGTGTTGGCTTCGACCAGTTCCACGCCGCCAAGCCGTTCGAGGCGACGCCAGTCCTTGTTGAAAGCCTTGACGAAGGATGGCCGGCATAGGCGCTTGAGGACGGTCTCCGGATCGCCGTCGATGGCGAGGCCGAAGCTGGTATGCAGGGAATCGCGCGTGGCCGCCAGCAGGGCCAGCGGATTGGCGACACCGCTGATCGATTGCGGAATTCCCCTGATCTGGATACGGTCCGCCGGCGGCAGCACGGAGCGCACCGCGGCCCACGCGGCCTGCGCCGACTGCGTCGTCCACGGGCTCGCATCGGCCAGCAACGGTGCCGAATAGTCGCAAACGCCACAGCTCAGCCACTCGATCACTCGATGGCGGAAAGCCGGTCGCCGTATCAACGGCACCAGCATTCGCGGCACGCCCGTCACGGCGTCGTTTACCTCCACGATGAGCAGTTCCGCACCTTCAGGCATCAGCCGCGCTACGATCCCCTCGGCCCAGGCATAATTCTGGTGGGCGGTGCACACACCGTCCGCCTGAAGGCGCAACCAGAGCGGCCTCACCGCTTCCAGGCTGGTGTGGAGCCGCGCCGTGTATGCATCGTTGGAGACGACGACGGCCGGATGGGAGGACTGGCCATCGGGCGAGCCGGTCACCGCAGCAATTTGCACCGCCTGGACTGCCATATTTTTCCTATCGCTTTGCCGTGGCGAACGACAGCGTGCGCCGCCAGGCGCCCAACCGGCTGTCGCGCGCCTCGTCGGGATGCTCGATATTCCACATGCGGTGATGCGCGAAATACCATGATGCCACGAGCACGAACATCTCCGAGACGGCGGAACCCAACAGCGCCCACGGCGGAGACGCGATTGCCAGCAGGGCCGCGATCAGTGCCAGCCCGACGACCGCGCCGCCCGTCGTGGTGAACGCGACGATCCGAAAATCGCCGAGTATCTCAAGCACGATGCGGGGCATGATATAGAGCATGATCGGGACAAAATTCGCGATCACGAAAAGTCCGATGAACCAGGTCGAAGCGTCCTGGAGAGCCTGGGATTTTATCATCGGCAGGACGAACATGATGGCGCATCCATATGCAAGGCCGCCAAACCCCATGACGAGTGCCCAGATCTTGGCCTGCGTCCAGACACGGCCCGTTTCATTGTTCCGCATCAGCCTGGCGAGATCCGGCTGCGTCATGTTGACGAAAGCAAGGCTGATGATGCGCAGCGGGGCAAACAGCACCAGAACCGCCGCCAGCGGTGCGTAGGCGGCAGGACCGGCAATGCCGGCGACCAGCAGCGCCAGACATTGGCCCTGGATGTTGGTGGTGGTGGCGCTGAATGCCGACCAGCGCAGCTGGGGCCAGAGCCTGACATAGCGTCGCCGGGTCGGCATGCGGAAGCTGATGCGAAGCGAGCGCCGAGCCAGCCGGACCAGGACGAAAATGCCGAAAACATTTGCCGCGGCTAGTGCATAGAACACGGTCTGCAGCGGGTCTTGGACCAACCAGATCGACAGCCCGGTCAGGACACAGCCGGCGATTGTAAAAGCGCCATCGCTGACGGAGACGACAACCTGCTGGCGCCGTGCGAAGAAAGCCGTGCGCATATGGCTGCGCAACGACCAGGCACCGACGAAGCAGCCGGCAGCAATTCCGCTTGGATCGCCAAGGACATGCATCAGGACTGCCGTGCCGACGGCCATCAGCAACGCTACGATCAGCGCCGCCGTTCCGAACGCCACGTCATAGGTATCGACGCCGGCGCTGTTGGTGCTCTTGCTCATCCAGATGCTGGCGGGAACGGCGGTGAGCGACCTGATATAGGACAGGCCGACACCGCCCATCACCATGCCGATGGCGAAGAGGCCGTAGCCCTGCGCCGACAGCATGTGCAACAGCATGATGTTGAGGGCAAAATGAAAGCCGCTCTGCATCGCCTCGCCGCCGATCATCAGCACGAGGCGTCGAACCAGATGGCTCGGAAACGCTAGCTTCACGGCCGCGTCTCCGCTTCGCGGGCAGCAGGCACCCTGCCCGGCCGCGCGATGGTCGTCTTCAGCTTGTCGGCGGCGATCGCGGTGATCGCCGCGGCCGCGACCGGCTCGCTGAAGATTGCCTCGTAGCGCGCGCGCCCGGCAGCGACAAACCCGCGCCAGGCCTCAGGGGCGAGGATGATCTCCTGCAATTTCGCGCCAAGAGCTGCTGCGTCGCCGGGCGGAACATGCCAGCCGGTCTCCCCGTCGCTGACCACTTCCACCAGCCCGCCTATCGCCGACACAAGCGGCGGCCGGCCGTATGCCATCGCCTCGATGGCGACGCGGCCCAGCGATTCCGGACGCCGCGACGGCACGGTGACGATATCGGCCCATCGATAATGCTCCGAAGGGTCGGGAATGAAAGGCAGGACTCTGACGCGCCCGGTAAGCCCCATGGTTTCGACCAGTTCGGCAAGCGCATGCTCGCGCTCGGTGCTTTCGAAGGCGCCGCCGACCAGCCGCACCTCGATCCTCGACTGGAGTTCTGCCGGCATCGCGGCGATCGCCTCCAGCAGGATTTCCTGCCCCTTGATCCGGTTGATGCGGCCGAGCAGCAGCACCCGCAATGGGCGCTTGCCGTCATAGGTGGTCGGTTCGACCGCCGCCGGCCCGGCAACGCCGTTGTAGACGACATGCGTGCGCGCGGTCTTGGGATCGCCGAAAGCGGCGCGCGTCGCGCGCGAGTTGAAGATCAGATCGGCATGGCTCCAGCGCATCAGGCCGACGAGTATCCTGCGCATGGCGCCTTCGGGGATTTCGTGGATGTGCAGGACGGCCTTTTGGGGAAGAAGGCGTGCGGCCAGCGCGTAGTCGGCCACGATCGAGGTGTTGACATAGACGAGGTCGCAATCCTTGAGCCGCCGCCACGCCCTGAACACGGCAATTGGCAATCGCGCCATCTCGACGGTCGCAAGGCGCGCAATGGCCTGGCGCCTCAGCACCCACAGCGGTTCGAATACGATCCGGCTGGCATGCGCTTCCAGAATCCGCACGATCGGCCCGCTACGTGGCAAAACCACTTCGATGTCGGCCGACGGAAACGCGGCGCGCAGCGCGGCAACGCTCTCCGCAAAGCTGCGGTCAGAACCATAGAGTTCATAACCCTGATGAACGCAGGCAATCCGCATCTTTATATCCCGCCGGGTGCTACAACCATCGCGCTGGGCGATTGTGGCAGAAGCCCGTCCGCAAGAATCATGCCTGGTTCGATACGCCCGACTGCCGGCCGTACGCCCCAGGCATTGCTTCGTTTCGATACAGCTACGCACAGAAGGGTTGACCGAGAATGAAACAACCATCGGCTTCAACACCGTTTTTTTACAACCCCGCGCGATGATCCCTCGCAGGATACCGAAATCGGGAGGTGGCACGGAAGTTGCCATCTGCTCATTATAAATTAAGCAATATCTAATGTATGAGACATGTGAAAGTGCCGCCGGCCATGAAACCAGAAACGCCCGCCATTCTGATCCTGGGGACCCGCGGCATACCCGCGGCCCATGGCGGCTTTGAAACCTTTGCCGAAAAACTGGCGCTGTTTCTTGTCGGGCGCGGTTGGAAAGTCGGCGTCTATTGCCAGGATGAGGTCGAGCGGATCGACCAGAGGGTGCGCAGCGAAACCTGGCGCGGCATCGAGCTCATTCACATCCAGGTTGCCTCCAAGGGACCGCGCGCGACGCTGGAATTCGACTGGCAATGCGCCCGCGACGCCGCCCGGCGACCGGGCGTTTGCCTGGTGCTCGGCTACAATGGCGCGGTCTTCCTGACCTGGCTCAGGCTGAAGCGACGCAAGATCTTCACCAACATGGACGGCATCGAGTGGCGCCGCCCAAAATGGGGAATGGCGGCGCGAACCTGGTTCTGGCTCAACGAATGGATCGGCGCATGGGCCTCGCATCGGCTGGTCGCCGATCATCCCGCCATCGCAGATCACCTGGCGACGCGCCGGCCGCGCAGCGCCATCGCCACCATCGCCTATGGCGCCGATCCGGTGACATCGGCGCCCGAGGCGCCGGTCCGGGCGCTCGGCCTCGAGCCCGGGCGCTATCTCATCTCGATCGCGCGCATCGAACCCGACAACAACATCCTGCCAATCGTCGAAGCTTTTTGCTCCGCCAAGCGCGACATGAAGCTGGTAGTGCTGGGAACGCTGTCCGACGACATCCCCTATCATGCCGCCATCCGCAAGGCGGCGAATGGCTCGGTGGTCCTGCCGGGCGCCATCTACGACCAGGCGACGGTCAAGGCGCTCAGATACCACGCCCGCTCCTATCTGCATGGCCACACGGTCGGCGGCACCAACCCGTCGCTGGTCGAGGCGCTGGCGGCCGGCAACATGGTGATCGCCCACGACAATCCCTACAACAGATGGACCGCCGGAGCTGCGGCGATCTACTTCACCGACAAGGACAGTTGCGCCAAGCGGATGCAGCAGGCGCTGGACAATGACGCCTTGGTCAAGGCCTGCGGCGTTGCCGCCAGGGCGCGCGCTCAGGAAGCCTTTCGCTGGGACGATGTCCTGCTCGCCTATGAAAATGAGGCCTATCATTTGCTCGGCATGACCGCCGCCAAGACCACCGCGATGGATCATGCATCGCCAGGAACCGTATGACAGGCTGGTCGCGCCGGCGGGTGCTGCGGACGGCGCTGTCCACCGCGGCGGCTCTCGGCTCGCTCCCGGTCGCACCAATCGCTCGCGCAGCCGCCGGGCCGCGATTTCGGCGCGGCGTCAACGCCTGGCCCTGGTTCTCGCTGACGCGCGAATTTCCCGCTCCGCGCACCGACTATGACTGGCCGCCCTTCCAGTCGCAACGGCCGGTGCCGACCCCGGACGACCTGCGTCGGCTGCGCGAGACCGGGCTCGATTTCATCCGACTGCCTGTTGATCCCGGCCCTTTCCTGGCCGCCGACGCCACCACGCGCAGCCGGTTGCTGGACATGCTGGATGCCGCTGTCACGGCCACCCTCCACGCCGATCTCGGCATCATCGTCAACATCCAGGCCAATGCAGCCACCCATTACTGGAACCCCGACCGCATGGTCTCCAGCACCGCCGCACCCGCGTTCGATCTCTACCGCGGGCTGGTCGGCGAGCTTGCCGGCAGGCTGGCGCGGTTCCAGCCCGGCAGGGTGGCGCTCGAGCCGGTCAACGAGCCGGCGCAGGCCTGCGCGTCGAACGTCTGGTCGCAGATCCAGCTTTCACTTCTGACGGCGGCAAGAGCATCGGCCGCGACCCTGCCGCTGGTCGTCACCGGCGGCTGCGGCTCGATGGTGAGCGGACTGACAGCGCTCGATCCGGCACCGCTGTCCCCGTTCGAGCCGATCCTGTTCACCTTCCACTTCTATGAGCCCTATCTGTTCAGCCATCAGGGGGCACCCTGGATGCGCGAGCCCGTCTACCGGTCGCTCAACAATGTGCCGTGGCCGGCATCTGCCGGCTCGCTGGAACAGACGCTGGCATCGGTCAGGGCGCGCATGGCGCAGGACACCGAAATCCCTGAAGACGCCAAGCAGGCAGCCTATGCCGATACCGAGCGTGTGCTGAAAGTCTATTTCGACGCCCGGCCCGACCGCTGGTTTGTCGACAAATATCTTCGCCAGGTTCGCGACTGGGCCGACGGCCACGGCCTTGCGCCGGAACGCATCATCATGGGCGAGTTCGGCGCGCTGCGCACCGACGCCCGCTATGTCGCCGCCCCCAATCCGGATCGCGCGCGCTACATCGCCGATGTCAGACGGAGCGCCGAGGAACTCGGCTTCGCTTGGGCACTGTGGGATCTCTTCGATGGCATGGGCATGATGGACGACACCACCCGGGCACTGGACCCCGATATCATCGCGGCGCTTGGCCTGACCATGCCGGCGGACTGACGGGCCTGAACGCTGCCCGCGTCGGCCGGTAAAGCACCAGCGCCAGCACCACGAACTTGGTCAGCAGCGTCGTCTTCGACGCGACGCTTTCCGAGGTGTTGATCAGAATGACCCAGCCCAGCATCGGCAGCCAGATGCCGGGATGGCAGCGGCGCGCCACCTCGAACAGGAACAGCACGAAGCCGAACGTCAGCAAAAGGGTGAAGAAGGCGCCCTGATAGAGGACGGTGCGGATAATCGGGTTCTCGATGCCCTGTTCGAGACCGTTGATGCGGCGCAGGCTGTCAATCAGGTCGACATCCGGCCCCACGATCAGATCGCGTAATTCCAGGTGCTTGAAGAGCTCGAACATCTCGACGCGGGCATTGGCGCTGCCGCTGTCCGACACGAAGCGCTCCAGCAGCGCATCGAAAAAGCCATAATATGCCGCCACGATGATGACGACCGGCAGCAGCGCGGCAAGCATGAAGCCGAGTGCCGCACCCAAGAGATTGACGCGTCCCCGGCGCAATTTGCTGATGCCCTTGGAAAGCAGATAGCAACCGCCCAGCACAATCGTCATCACCATCGCCGAACGGCCGCCGAACGCGACAAGTGCCGCGCATTGCAGGCCGATCAATCCTATCCGCACAGGCGTCGACAGGGATCTGGCACCGGAGAGCAGCGCAAGCACGTAGATCGACGTCACCATGGCATTGGCGAGCGGATGTCCCTGCAGCGCGCTCGAGCGCAGATCGGTGGTAAACGCCACGCCGTCGAGGCGATAGGGGAAGATAAGCGTCTTGGTGGCGAACTCGAAAAGGGCAAGCAGCGCATTCGCCGTCATGACAACGTGAACGACGGTCTGCAGCCCGGCGAATGTCCGTTCGTCGTCCTCGCTGAGCATCAGCACCAGAAGTGCCGCGGCCACGAACGTATCGATCATGCCAGCCATGCCGGGCCGCTGCCTGGCGATGACGACGAACAAAAGCACGATCGATATGGCGGCCATCAGCGCGCTGGCCGGCCGCCTGTCGGCGAGATGGACGATATAGCCGACCGGATTGCCTGACGCACAGGAGCGCCAGGCAAACAAGAGGACGATGAGATAGGTGGACGGGTGGATCTTGGTCGCCGGGTTGCCGAACAGGCCATCATAATTGTAGCCGACCAGCCACAGCATGCCGCCCGAGATGCCGAACAGCACCGCTACCGCCGCGATCAGTCCGAAGCGCGTCAGCGCATCGAGCGACGTGCCGGCGCGGGGTGCGGCAGCACCATGGTTCGAAGCGCTTGCGCTCCAACTGGCAGCCATATCAGGCGGCCTCGTCGACCAGCAAGGCGGCCGTCGGCAACCGCCCCATGACGGAAACCGCCTGCGCGGTCGTCGTGACGTCGCGCATCGGGGTGGCGTTCAGCGTGGCGACGAGTACGATCTCGTCGGCCATGGCGACCAGCGGCGAGGCATTGAGATTGTCGGCCAGCGCGCCGCCGTCGATGACGACGAGTTCGAAGCTCCGGCTGGCCCGGGCCAGCATCTGCTGCGCAAAATAGATGCCATGCGCTTCCTGGAAAACCGCCTTTGAGCGGCCCCTGCCCAGCACGGCAACGTTGCTGCCGGCGGCGTAATGGCTGACGGCCTCAAAGGCGTACTCGCCGCGCAGCACATCGAGGATCCCCGGCTGCGGATCCTTCTGGTCGCCGCCGCCGGCATTGGCATCGATGAACAGCACCCGGCTGCCCCTGGACGCCGCGGCATTGGCCAGCAGCCGCGCCACCCGGCTGCGCTGCGCGCCCTCGCCCGGCGACGATGTCACCAGGATGGAAGGCACCAGCGGCCAGTCCGCCGGACGCTGGCCCGAACTGAACATGCGCCTCAGCGCAAGGCCGACAACGGCGTCGGTCTTCTGGCTGGAGGCGGCGGCCGAACTTGCGCCGAAAGGCCACCAGCGCCACCCAGTGCCTGAATTTGCCGGCACCACGCCCAGCACCGGCGCGTCGATGGCCGACTGCATCTGCGCGCTGGAAAGCACCGTCGGCGAGGAATATTCGGCGATCAGCGCCAGACCGGTGCCGAGCCCGAGGCCGCCGAATATCGCGCCCAGCAACAGCAGCGGCAAAGGCGGCCAGCTTTTCTTCAAGGCGGGCATGGCATTGGAGATGATGCGCGCATTGGTGCTGTCGACATTGATCTGCTCGCGCGTCTCCTGGGCGCGCTGGAGATAGTTCGAGTAGACGGAACGCAGCGCCTCGAGATCGCGCTGCAATTCGCGCAGCCGCACCGAGGCCTGGTCGGTGTCGAGCGACTTGCTCTTCATGCCGGCGACCTTGGCTTCCAGCGCCTGCTGGTTGGCCAGCGCCCGTTCGTAGTCCGTCTCGGTGGCGGTGGCGATGCGGCCGAGCTCGCGCGCGATCAGCTGGCGCGTGTCGCGCAGCTGCTGCTGGGCTGCGATCAGCGAAGGATGACGCGGCCCCAGCTCCGTGCCGAGCTGCGAGACCTGGTCGACCAGCGTCGCCTCCTGTGCCCGCAGGCTCGAGATCACCGCCGAACGCATCGCCTCCGAGGTTGCGTCCGCCGTGCCGCTCTGCCGGCGCATCTGGTCGACCTGCGCCTTCAGCGCCGCGGTGCGGCTCTGCGCCGCCGCAAGCTGCGTGTTGATCTCGGTCAGTTCCTGGTCGCTGACCAGGTTCCCTGCCGCCATCACCATGTTGTTGGCGGACTTATAGGCCTCGACGGCATTCTCGGCCTGCTGGACGCGTTTGCGCTGCTCGTCCAGCCGGGCGGTGATCGACTCGGAGGCGTCCCTGGCCATTTTCGCGCGCGCGCTCGCCTGATCGACCAGGTAGGCCTGCGCGATGGCGTTGGCCAGGAGGGCGGCCTTGTCGGCGCTCTTGGCGGTGACGATGACGTCGAGGACCAGGACCTTGTCGGCCCGCTTCACCGCCAGGCGCCGGCGCAGCGCGTCGAGTGTCTGCACCGACCTGTCGCCTTCGGCCGATGCCGAACCGAGCAGGCGCGACAGCAAGCCCTGCCCGTTGAATTCCGGATCCTGCGTCAGGTTTGTCGCCGCGATCGCCCGCATCAGCACGCCTGTCGACTGGACCACGCTGACCTGGCTCTCGACCTGCGTGATGCCGCCATCGGGTGAGATACGGCTGGGATTGACGTCGTTGGTGACCACCTGCAGGTCCTGCGGATCGATGAGGATTTCCGCCGCCGAGCTGTAGAGCGCGGGCGTGAAAAGACCGTAGAGAAGGGCGACCAGCGTCAGCAGTGCGACAGTGCCGAAGATCCAGAACCGGCGGCGCACCAGGATGCGCTTCAGGTCGCCCAGTTCGACAGTCGAAGCTGCGTATGATCCCGCGCGTGCCGCATCCGGAGAGTGTTGCTGAGGAACCATGGGCAGGGATGATTGCATGGCTGCCTCCGACAATACTCCATATGCCGGCAAGGTCAGTTGCGGCGCTAACCTAGCTATTCCTCCAACTGTTAAAACATTGTTAATTATGTTGAGAGGTGACGTGAATTTTGGCACGCGGTTTGCTTAAAAATATACATATCGGGGTGTTGGTTACGCGGCGAGCGGAGACGGATGCAGATGGGGTTACAATTTGACCGGACCGGCCTGGCCGGCAAGGCCGGGCACCGCGTTTTCGGGCCTCCACCATGCAGATAAGTCTACGCCTGGACGGCGACTGCGTCCGCGCCTTTCATCTCACGCTGCTGGAGCGCCTTGCCGCGCTCGGCGACGAACTGTCCGTCGATGTCAGGCCGGCGGGCGGCGGCATTCCGCGCAGCGCCGCAGCCCTGTTTCAACTCGAAACGGCGATCCACGGACTGCCCCATGATGGACTGGCCCATGATGGACTGGCCAAGCGTGTGCCGCTTTCGGCGCTCGCGCCCTATCGGCAGTCCCCCGCTTCGCCCGACCTGGTCATCGACCTCTGCGGCGATGTCAGGCTGGAAAGCACACGCGTCTGGCACGTCACCTATGACGGCGCCAGCGGCGAAGCGGCCTTGCTGGCCTCGATCCTCGCCGGCCGCACGCCACTTGCCCGCATCGAGGAGAACGGCGTTGCGATCGCGGCCGGGCGTCTGGGCACAGAATATGGCGGCATCGCGCTGGCGTCCTTCCAGGATATGCTGGCGCGCACAGCAAGCCTGATCGTCGCTGCCATGTCAGGCGCGGCAAAGTCGGTGCCCGATCTGCCAGAGCCGGCGCAGGCAGGCAGCCCGCCGCCAATGCCCTCGGCCGGCAAGCTTGGGGTCAGAGCCGGCAAGGCGCTGGCGCGGCGGATCGTCCAGAAGATCTATCACCTTTGCTACAACGCGCCGCATTGGAAGGTCGGCTGGCGGCAAACCGGGGGCTCCGATCTGTTCGACCTGCGTGCCCATCCGGCGTCGGGTTGGCAAGAGCTGCCGGACGATGGCAGCCGCTTCTACGCCGATCCGTTTCCCATCCTCTACCAGGGCCAGCTGACCCTGTTCGTCGAGGACTATATCCACCGGCTCGGCAAAGCCATCATCTCCGCCGTGCCCTTCGGCCCGGCAGGCCCGCTCGGACGACCTGAACCGGTGCTGGATCTGCCCTACCATCTCTCCTACCCCTTCGTCTTCGAGCGCGACGGCGAGGTCTGGATGGTGCCGGAAAGCTGCGCCAACGGCACCGTCGATCTCTACCGGGCCACCGCCTTCCCCGGTGGATGGGTCAAGGAGGCGACGCTTCTGTCCGGTGTCGTGGCCAGCGACGCCACGCTTGTCGAGCATGGCGGCGCCTGGTGGCTGTTCGCCACCGTCCGCGACGGTGGCGGCGCCTTCTCCGACGCGCTGCACCTATGGTCGGCGCCGAATTTTCGCGGCCCCTGGACGCCGCATCCCAAAAATCCCGTGCTGATCGACATTGCCTCGGCGCGGCCGGCCGGCCGCATGGTCAGGCGCGGCAACGACCTGCTGCGCCCGGTGCAGGACTGCCGCAGGAGCTATGGCGCGGCGCTTGGCATCGCACGCATTTCTCACCTTGATTTGATCGGCATGGAGCAGGTCGTTGAAACCATCTTAAATCCAGGTGCGCTATGGAGCGGGCGTAAACTTCACACGCTCAACGAGGCTGGCGGCTTTGAGTTCATCGATGGCTCGGCGATCGCACCGCGCTGGAAGCAGCGGACCCGCGATTAACCTAAACATTGGTTACTACCAGGCACGCGCTCCGGTTGCTTGCGGTTGATTTAGCTCCGGAAGATATTTTCTACCGGAGATTGTGAAACGTGCAGTTGCCACCAGAAAGGGCAGCAAAATGAGTATCTCAGAGGCTGGCCCGGCCCAAGTCGATGTGGCGATCGTCGGCGCCGGAATGGCCGGCACCACCTTGGCAATGCTGTTGGGACAAGCCGGGCGCAAGGTGGCGCTGATTGATCCGCACCGCGTCCACCACGAGGAATTCCGGGCCGAGAAGATCGGCATGGATCAGATGCTTCTGTTCGAAAAGCTCGGCCTCGATGCGACACTCAAGAGCCTCGTCACCTCGACGACCGACACGCATATCTTCCGCCTCGGCCAGTTCTTCGCGCATGAGAAGAAGGCTGAATTCACATTCTCCTATGGCGCGTTGATCAATGGCCTGCGCGACGCCTTGCCTGCGCAAGTACCGCTGACGGTCGGCAAGGTGACCGAGGTCTCGACTGGACCGGACCGGCAGCGGCTTGTGCTGGCCGACGGCGCCGTCATCGATGCCCGCCTGCTGGTGGTTGCAACCGGCCACGGCGAGGCGGTGCGGCGCGCCGTCGGCGTCGAGCGTATCGAGCAATCGAAGGCGCATTCACTGTCGATGGGATTCGACCTCGCCATCTCCCCGCGTGATTTCGGTCATCAGTCCGTCACCTGCTACAGCAGGCGGGCTGCCGACCGTATCGCCTACATCAGCATCTTTCCCCTCGGCGACAAGATGCGGGCGAACATGTTCGGCTATCGGCAAGTGGCCGAGCCGTGGACGCGGGCGTTTCGCCAGGAACCGCAAAAGATGCTCTGCGAGCTGATGCCCGAAATAGCGGCGCGATGCGGCAACTTCGAAGTCGCAAGTCCTGTCGAGGTCAGGCAGATCAGCCTGAGCACCACGCAAGGCCATCGCCGCGACGGGGTCATCTTCATCGGCGATGCTTTCTGTACCACGTGTCCAACACCGGGCGTCGGCATCGGCCGGGTGATGACCGACGTCGATCAGCTCCATTCGGTTCACATTCCGCAATGGCTCGAAACACCAGGCATGGCGGCTGACAAGATCAACGCCTTCTATGACGACCCGGTCAAGGTGGCTGCCGATGAGGATGGCATGCGGGTGAGTTACTATGCCAAGTCGATCACCGCCGGCACCGGACTGGAATGGCGCGCAAGGCGCTTGCGCAACAACACCGCGCGCCGGCTGATGATCATCGGCCGCAAGGTCCGGCATTTGGGACAGCGGCGGGTGCCCATGGCCAATATGCAATAGGGCGCGACCAGTCGCGCCCTATCGATTGCCAATATTGATTGCCTTATAAGGCGAATGCGTCAGACGCCAACCGCTCAGGTTGCCGTCGACGGAGGTGCCGATGGGGTAGTCTGGGCCGTGACGCCCGAAAGCCTGTCGCGCTTCTGCAAGGTTGGTTTCTCGTATTTCTTCACTGTAAAGTGCCCTCCAAATTGGTACGGCGCCAGCAGAACCAATTCCCTGCCCCGTGTCAATTGCGTCATTACTGGTTCTTACGTCGTCTCCTCGCCATCGTAGTCAAACGATTCTTCACTGTTGCATTGCCGGCACATATCGGCTCCAACAGGACACCTCATCCCAGCGCCAATCCCGCTCTACTCGCCTCCCCGCGCGATGTTGTAAATCGTTTCATCCAGGGTATTTTGGCCATCGGAACAGAGGGAATAGTCATGTCCAACAGCGCCTTGCCGCTGGTTATCAGTGCGCCGGAACCACGCACGCTGGAGCTGATCTTCACAGCCCGGCAGCTGGCGCGGCTCAAGGCGCACTATCGCATTGTCGAGACGACCGCTGACGGCGTCGCGAAACTGCCGGCCGACGTGCTGGCCGAGGCGCGCTACATCATCGGCCAGCCGCCCATATCGCCCGAAACGCTCGACCGGATGAAGGCGCTGCGCTGCGTCTTCAATGTCGAGACCAACCTCATCAACAACATGCCCTACGAGACCTTGTTCGCGCGCGGTATCCATGTCGTCACCACCGGCCTGGTGTTCGCCGAGCCGGTCGCAGAGCTTGGCCTTGCCATGGCGCTCAACCTCGCCCGCGACATCGTCGATGCCGACCTCGCCTTCCGCCAGGGACAGGAACTGTGGGGCGGCGACGGCAACCAGACGGCGCGGCTCCTGTCCGGCGCGGATGTCGGGATCATCGGTTTCGGCGATCTCGGCCGGGCGCTGAACCGGCTGCTGTCGGGCTTCCGCACCCGCACCAAAGTCTTCGATCCCTGGCTGCCGCCATCGATCCTCATCGACAATGGCGTCGAGCCGGCCTCTCTCGACGAGGTGCTGTCGACCAGCGACTTCATCTTCGTCGTTGCCTCGGTGACCAGCGAGAACCAGGGTTTTCTCGGTGCCGAGGCCTTTGCCGGCATGCGCAAGGGCGCCGCCTTCATCCTGCTCAGCCGCGCCGGCGTGGTGGACTTCCCGGCGCTGATGGCGGCGGTGAAGAGCGGCCACATCGTCGCCGCCAGCGACGTTTTCCCCGAAGAACCGCTGGCGCGGGACCATCCGGTGCGCACCCTGCCCGGCTTTCTGCGCTCGGCTCACCGTGCCGGCGCGCTCGACATCGCCTTCAAGCGCATGGGCGATATGGTGCTGGAGGACATGGACCTGATCGACCGCGGCCTGCCGCCGCTGCGCTCCAAGCGCGCCGAGCGCGAGACGGTTTCGCGCATGCGTTCCAAGCCGGCCGACAGGAATTGAGGCGTGGGTTTTCGTCCCGGTTGGCCGGCCCTCGACAAGGTCGGCTTGACAAGGGCGCGGCCGGCGATGACGCTGCCGCAATCGAACTTTGCGGAGGGAGGCCATGAACATGAAGAAGCTCTATGAAAAGCCGATGCTGCTCAAACGGCAGAAACTCTCCGCCGTGACGGCGCAGCAAGCCAATTCAGGCGTAATAGGCCCGACAGGCCCGGCAGGCTGACACCTCGCGGCATCCAATGAAGGTTAGCATCGGACGCACCCGGGGCGGGCGGTACGGCAGCCGCTCCAGGCGCAGCTTCAGTGTCCACGGCTGCTCTTCGCCCTGCGGGCGACCGCTTCCATAAAAGAGCGGGCGGCAGCGTCACAAGCCGTTCTGGACGGTCCGTTCGCGGACAGCACGACCTCCGCGGCCTTCCGCGACATGCCGTATTTCCGGGCGAAGACCGCAGCGTCGTAAGGTTCGTTTTCGGCTACCGGTGCCGCGGACGTGATCCTGGCTTTGGTCATTGGCGCGTCCGCCGGAAACTCTCAAGCAACTCGCCTTCATTGCGGCAGCCATTCTGAAATAGCGAAAACACCGTGGCCGCCAGAAGCTGCACGTCCGACTCTCCCGACATGCGATTGAGTTTGCGCTCCAGGCAGACCCGATCGAAGACGCGCTGGCACAGCTGCAGATCGGAAGGATGGAAACCAGGATTGCGCTTATGAAGGCTCGACATAAGAAGCCCCTTTCGGAGCAGCGACCACTTCCTTGACGCTGTGGGTCAAAAAATGAAATCGGGCTGAGCAAGAGTCAACATCGGCCTTCATCACAGTAAGTATCGTACAATTCTCCCGCCGCTCTGCCCCACTTTTCGAACGGTTCTCGGGCCCGGCGCGACATGGCGCCTTTGTCATTAGCCGGCGGATTTCATCGACCCTCACCGTGATCCGGCGCTCTCATGAAATATGTCGGTTTTGTACCAAGTGGCGCTTGGTACGTTTCCGACACTAACATTCAGGCCGATCTTTTCATATGCGAACGGGCGTTGGGGGGCGCCGTGCTTCGAATTTCATATCGCATTGATATCTTTCTTCGTTCAGAGCCCCTATACATAGGCGATCGTCCGTACGTTTTTACGGGCACGGACGGCTGGGAGATTGGATGGCTCTTGCCCTGCATTGGGCCACGCCATGTCTGATCTCACCAAATACCGAAATCAGCTGCTGCGGCGCATGCCTGCGGATGATCTGGCGTTGCTCGAGCCGCACATGCAGCGCTGCGACTTGCCGCTACGCATGATGCTGGTGACCCCGAATATTCCGATCGAGGCCGTCTACTTCATCGAACAGGGCATCGGTTCGGTGGTCGCCAGCACCGCGAGCGGCCAAGAGGCCGAAGTGGGCTTCATCGGCTTCGAGGGCATGACGGGATATTCCCTGGTGATGGGCGACGACCGTGCGCCGCATGCCTGTTATGTCCAACTCGAAGGCGAAGCGATCCGCATCGAAGCCGGCGCTTTCAAGGCAGCATTGGCGGCAAGTGCAACCTTGCGCATGTTCCTGCTGCGCTTCGTCAACGCGCTACAGACCCAGGCCGGCTGCACCGCGCTCGTCAACGCGCGGCTGAAGCTCGAGGAGCGGCTGGCGCGCTGGCTGCTCATGTGCGACGACCGCGTGCCCGGCGAACATCTCGCCATCACCCACGAATTCCTGGCCATCATGCTTGGTGTCAGGCGGCCAGGCGTCACCGTCGCCCTCCAACTGCTTGAAGGCCGCGCGTTGATCCGCTCGCGTCGGGGCGAGATCGTCATTCGCGACCGCGCCGGACTGCTGGAACTCGCCAATGGCAGTTACGGCGAAGCCGAGGCCGAATATACAAGGCTGATCGGCGAGATCGGCGCGGCCTGATCAGGAGCGGTTGCCGCATCCGGCTTGCCCGATGTCGCTTTGCCGGGCGGTGCCGCACCGCCTTTAAATGCGCCCCGGCCAATCGGCCCATCCCCGTCGATCGGTCCATCCTTGGCTATCGGCAACCCGGCATGCTCCAGACTTGCAAGCTTGCACTTCGTCTGTTCGGCCGCCGCTCCCACAAGGCAGTCGATGGTGAACATGGCACCGGCGTGATCGCTGGCCGCGACCGCCTGGCGGATCTTCGTCAATTGCGCTTGCGTGTAGTCCAGAAGCTCGACCAGGCCGGTATGATCCAAACCGCCCTCCATTGCAGGATGTCGAGAGGCCGATCTCAGGTCGCTCTTGCCATCGAAATACGCCCATTTACACGGCTTGCATAGCCGGACTGTCAGAATCGTACAGTCTACGCGCCACCGGGTCGTTGCCTATTGGCCAAAGGTCCATCTTCGCGCCGCCGCCACGGCATGCAACTGTATATAAGCAATCGCTTGAATACTGGTCCGTACGTCTGTCGGGGAGATGTCGTGCCAATTCGCGAGAATCTCGCCGCCAATCTCAGGCGGCTGGTCCAACGCCACGCTTCCGTCAGCGCGGTGTGCCGTGAGCTTGGCATCAATCGCACCCAGTTCGAGCGCTATCTGCAAGGCAAGGCGGTTCCCAACAAAGCCACCGCAAGGCTGATCTGCGACTATTTCAAGATCGATGAGAATGAGCTGTATCGTGAGCCGGCCGCCGCGGCAGCCAAGAGCGACGGCAACGCAACGCTGCGCCAGGCCCTGTACGAAAACATGGTGCGGCCGCCGTCGCCCGCCATCGCCGGAGGCACATATTTCACCTATTTTTCGATGCCCGGCCGACCCGACTTTTTGATGCGCTCGGTCACCTTCGTGCGGCGCGAGGCCGATCTCGTCACCTTCAGGCGGGTGACGCGCTGGGCTTCGGGCGATGGCCGGGGTGGCTCGAGAATACCCGGCAACCATTACGGCGTGGCGATCTCGCGCCTGAACTGGATTTATTTCACCGGCATCAACCGGCGCCAGACCACCGAGCCCTCAATCATGACCGTGCAGTGGGCTCCCATCTCCGAACCGGTTCTGGTAGGCAGGGCGATCGTCCTCACCGGATCAGGGCCGGCCTTTGTATCCGTCATCATGCGGCAGGACGTCGCCAGGATCAGCATGAGGCGAGCGCTGCAGATGGCCCATATCGTCAGTCTCGACGACCCCAGTGTCGATCGGCTGGTGGTCAGTCTCGCACGAGAGACCCGATAAACTCGCTTCTTACGGGAAAAATCGGGGAAAGTTTCAAGTTTTTCGACTATATTTTTCTTCGTTTCGGGATTTTTGCGCAAAAAACCCCGGAACTTTCACCCAAACCTGTCGTTTTCCAGCTGATCGTTGCTTCGACGATCCCAAAGCAACAGGAGGAGTACCGCCATGAACATCAAGATGATCTGTTTCGGCGCGATGACGCTCTCGATGGTTGCCGGTACGGCGCTTGCCGCGAGCGACACCGGCACGTCGGCTCTCGACGATCCGGCCAAGATGCAGCCCTTCTACACCGACTCCAGCAGGAAGACGATGGTCAGCGACGACGATTTCGTGAAGGCCTGGAAGGCCCTTACGCCGGACGACCAGACCGCGATGATGAAGGCCTGCGAGGACGAGGCGAAGGACGCCACTGCGGCCAACAGCCATCCGGAATTCTGCAGCAGCGTGAAAGCGAACGGCGGCAGCAAGTAGCAATCCAGCGGCCCGATGAGAAACAGCCCCTTCGCGGGGCTGTTTTGCGTCTGCCGCGGGGCGCACGGACAAGCCCGCCACGCAACGATCAAGCCACGCAACGATCAAGCCCGGCCGGCGCGCCGGCCCATTTCCCATTCCTGCTATGTTGCACCGCGATAAAATTGCTCTATGTTGCACTGCGATAAATTTGTTGCATTGCGATATCAGCCTGCCCGGCCGACGTTGCGCAGGGGCTGGGCCTTGCACGAAGGAGCCGTCGTGGCAGCATCGTTCCGGCCGGACATACAAGGATTGCGCGCGCTCGCCGTCGGCGGTGTCGTCGCCTACCATTTCGGCCTCACCGCGCTCCCCGGCGGCTTTGCCGGCGTCGACATCTTCTTCGTCATCTCGGGCTGGCTGATAACAACCCATCTCATGCAGGAGATCGGCGAGACCGGCCGGCTCGACCTTTGGCGCTTCTATGCCAGGCGCGCGCGGCGGCTTCTGCCGGCAGCTTTATTCGTCATCCTGGTTACGCTGGCCGCCGGCTACTTCATCCTGGCGCCGCAGGAGCAGGCGCTCTATTCGCGCGGCGCCATGTTCGCCTCCGCCTATTCCATCAATCTGTGGCTGCTGCGCTGGTCGTTCGACTATTTCGCCGCCGACGCCACCAGCAATCCCTTCATCCACTTCTGGTCGTTGTCGGTGGAGGAGCAGTTCTATCTGGCCTGGCCGGCGCTGCTTCTGCTGGCCGCCTGGCTGCGGCCGGGCCGGCGAACGGCCGCAGCCGTGATCGGCGTTGCCGGCCTTGCCTCCTTCGCCGCCTGCCAGTGGCTGACCAGCGCGGCGCCGGCCTGGGCCTTCTATTTTTCACCGCTGCGCGCCTGGGAGTTCGCCGCCGGCGGCCTGGCGACGCTGGTCCCCATGGCTTTGCTGCAGCACCGCATCTGGCTGCGGGCAGCACTTGGCTGGCTCGGCCTGGCGCTGATCGCGACCGCCTATCTCCTGTTGAGCGAGGACCTGCCCTTCCCCGGCTGGTACTCGTTGCTGCCGGTGGCGGGCACCGTGCTGGTGCTGCTGAGCGGCATCGGCGGGCCGCAGACCAACAGGCGGACCGGCTGGCAAGCCCTTGGCCCGGCCGCCGCTTTGTCCCTGCCGCCCTTGCAATGGATCGGCACGCTCTCCTATTCGCTCTATCTCTGGCATTGGCCGGTCATCGTCTATGCCGGGATGCTGGCGCCGGAGCTTTCCGTGCCGCAGCGCCTTGGCTGTGGCGTGCTGGCGCTCGCGCTGTCGGTGCTCACCTATCATTTGATCGAAGACCCGGCGCGGCGCGGCGCCTGGATGGCGGTAGGCGCCCGCGCCTTTCCCAAGGCCATTCCAGGCGCAAAACCGCTTCGCGCTTTTCCCGGCCTTGTGCTGGTTCCCGCGCTGATGCTGACCGGCACCGGCGTGGCGGTCGCCTATGCCAACGCGCATCTGGCCACGCGCAATATCGGCCCCGAGCAGCGCGGCATCGAGCAGGCGGTCGAAAGACCTTCCATCGCGCGAGCTGTCGACAAGAACTGCCTGGCCGACTTCCAAACGGTGACGCCGAAACCCTGCATGTTCGGCCCGGCCGACGCCACCCGCACCATCGTGCTGTTCGGCGATTCGCACGCCGACCAGTGGTCGACGCCGCTGATCGAAGCAGCCAGGCGCAACGACACAAAGATCATCACCTATCTCAAATCATCGTGCCGCGCTTCGCGGCTCTCCACCTTCAACACGGTGCTGAAGCGCGACTACACCGAATGCGACGCCTGGCGCGAGCAGGCCATATCAGAGATCATCCGCCACAAGCCGCGCCTGGTGGTGATCTCCGAATTTTCCATCGGCAATCTGATCCGTGACCTGCCCGCGGCCGAACGCACCGCTGAAGTAGCGCGCTGGCAGGCCGGCCTGCGCTCGACCTTGCAGGCCTTCAGCCGGGCCGGTGTCGAGACGGCTGTTATCCGCGACACGCCGATCAACGCCAGCTTCGCCGGCTCCTGCGTGGCGCGCACCCTGTGGTGGCGCGAGGCACCCTCGCCGCACTGCGACACGCCAAGAGCCGAAGCCGCCAACGATAGCACCGCCGCCGCCGAGCGCGCCGTGGTGACCAGCGTGCCCGACACCCGCTACATCGACCTCACCAACCAATTCTGCGGCCCGACCACCTGCCACGTCGTCATATCAGGCAAGCTGGCGTTTCGTGACAGGCACCATCTGGCGACGGGCTTTGCCGAGACACTGGCGGGGCCATTGGAGCGGGCCTTGTTTTAGGCGCCTGGGTATCTGCGCCCGGTCCGCATTGTTCATCACATCTTGCGAATCTGTGGAACGGGCTTGATCACCGATCCGGCAGGCATCGCCGGTCGGATCCATTTCACCCCTCACCGCCTCATCATCATCCCGTAATGCACTGCCAACAAATCCAGCCCCACCTTCAGGAGCTTCGTCACCACGTTCCGGCCTTCGCCGGTCTGCTCGGACAGGCGCTTGAGGGAACCGTCCGCGCAGCAGACTTGTCGCACCACGGCGGCCACCTCCCAATGGCCTAGCGCTCTTGTGGCGGCGGCATAGGCCCTGCCGGCGTCGAGCACACTGTCGGCGATGCCGCCGCCATCGCGGCCGCCGTCGACGCGCTCGGTCCAGCGCATCGGCTTGACATCAGCCTGCTGGCTGCAGCGGAAATCCTCGCGGTAGCGCAGACCTGCCTCGCGCTGCTGGCGCGACAGCGAGGTGATGCCGATAAGCGCATCGATGGCGCGCACCCGCACGATGCCGCCGGTGGCGGCGTAGCCGTCATTCGACACCTCGTAGACACGAGCAGCCTCCAGCGTGCCCGCCGCCAGCCGCTTGCGGCCGAAGGCGTCATCCCTGAGCGCGAAATCATGGCCGATCTCGCGGCGTATGCGCACCTGCTCGGCCTCGCCCTTCGGCAATTTCGGCGCCTGCGGTTTGACGGGTCTGGTCCTTTTGCTCATGGGAGGCTCCTGGTTGGCTCGGGATGATGGAGAACGGCAAAGCGGCGATCCTTCGCGCTGTTGGGCATCTCCCCACATGGTCGGCAGGGCGGAGAGAGCCGCCGTTCGGTTGGCCTTCGTTGAATCGGAGGTCGTCGCCTCCTCGCCGCTGCGCCAGCATCCTTGCCGCCCGGCATCCAGGCTGATGGAACCGGCGCGAGCTTTCGACGTTATGTCGCGTCCATGCCAAGGGGAGGTTCGCCGATGACAGCCTTCATGCCGGTTACCGTGCGCTTTTGCGATAACAAAACCATGCTGGTCAGTTCGGTGGCCGGCGCAGCCGAGGCATTGCGCCACCAATGGCCCGACAAGACAGCACCTGGTTATCTCGAGGCGACGCGGCTGGTTACGCTCGCCGTCGAAGGCATCTGCTGCCAGCGCATTGCGTTCGACGCCTTCACCAGGGCGGCCAAGCAACAGAACATACTGGTGGCCAGGCCCAAAAGCCGCGCCCATGACTGGCTGAACGCGGTGGCTAGCCCATGAGGATCGCGCGCCGGCCGAAAAATTGATGCAACCGGCCGCCAGCGGGGCGCGTTTATCGATGCGGTAGTTGGAGCCGCGCGCAAAGCGAAGGTGAACGCCGTGGGTACGATGAAAACCGGAGTGCCGCTCAAAGTGCGGGTGGAAGATGAGATCGAAGAGATCGACAGCGTCAGCGAAGCCGCCGATTTTCTGCAGCGTTGGCCGCTCGAGCGACGCGGCCATGTCTACCGCAGTGCGCTGAACGCCTGCAGCGCGGCGATCGCCGCGCAGATTTCCGAAGCCGACGCCATGAAGGTGTTTACCGGCTTTGCCCGGGTGACCGGCATATTGGTCGACGAGGGCAACCCGGCGATGGCGATGGACGCAAGGAGCATGCAGAGCCGCACGCCCAAGCAAGGCCGGCAAATGCCGAAATAAGGTTTTGCTTCTTTCTCCCCGTTCACGGTGAGGTGTGGTCCGCGCAGCGGACGAAAAGCCAATTGCTTGGCTTTTCGAACAGCGAACGCCCGGCAGGGCAATGAGGGGCGGCGCCAGCGCTTCGGTAAGTGGCATCTGAATCGGATGCTTGAATTTCATGTCAGCTTTCAATCCTGCCTCGTCAGCGCTGCCCCTCATCCGCCTGCCGGCACCTTCTCCCCGTGAACGGGGAGAAGAGACCAAGCCTCACCCCGTCGCCACAAATACGCGGCGCTGGAAGCGCGCCTGATGGTAGGTGCAATAGCTTTTCAGCGCCCTGGTGCGCATGCCGCAGCACAGCATGTCGGCGCCCGGCCGGCTGCCTGGCGCATCGTTTTCAGAATCCTCCTCCACCGTCAGATCCAGCGGCGCGCGGCAGCGTGAAAACAGGCAATCGATGAAACGCATCGCCACGCCATGCGGCTGCCGGCCGATGGCCGCGCGCGGCGGCGCCGGCGTCTCCAGGCGATAGGCTACGCCGTCAGCGATCAGCACGCCTACCTCGCGCACGAACGAATGGCGCCTGGGCCGGGCCACTTCACGCGCGGGGATGTCCTTGGCGGCAAGCACGCCATGCATCTTGCCGACGACAGGCGTCGCAGTCCCCGGGGCGCCAGTCGCCCGCTTGCTTTCAGCGCGCTTGCCCACCGCCTGTCTGGCTCGCGGCGGCGGCCCCTTGCCATTGGCAAAACCGATCGCGCCCAGCATGGCGTTGCGGTGCACGATGCCGATGATGGCGTCGCGCGACACCGGGCTGCCGCGCAACGCGCTGAACGCGACTGCAATCCTGGAGGCTGAAAGCCCGTCCTTCAGCCAGCGGCCGATCTCGTGCAATTCCGCGTCGCTATAGCTTGCCATATTCAGCTCCATCCAAAGTTCGGCCGCACGCCGTCGGGCAGCGTCAAGGTTCGACCCGGTGGCCGGGTCGCAGTCAGGTTGTTTTTCAAGAGCCGGCTGTCAGCCGACCAGCCTCAGCCGGATTGGGTAGATTTCCCGCCGGCAAGGTGCAGAAGCCGCGCCTCGGCCGTGTTTCTATCCAGGGCGGAAACCGCCCTGCCCGTTGGCCTGTCGAACAGGATGACGGTGCCGTCCTCGGTGCGGATGCAGGAGCGGCCAGCCGAAAAAACAGCGCCGGCGCCATGCCGGTCGGATTGGGGGCCGGAGCCGCTGGGAGCGGCGGCTCCGGCCGTTCCGGTCGCCGGAGACGGGCGGACCGGACCCGGGGCTGGTGCAGTCAAGCACCGAGCCTCGGGCTTCATCCTGGCCGGGGAGGAGGACAGCCGGGATGAAAGGGGGGCGACAGCCGCCGGGCACACCGCGCACGGGGCCGGCGCCATTGCGCCATCAAAGGTGGACAGGTTTTGCATAACCATATATAAGCATAACTCACAAATTTATGCAAGCCATTCTTTCATAGACGAGAGCCACTTTCATCACTCACATGGTCGCCATGGCAAGAACGGAACTGTCGATCAAGGTCGGGGCGGCGATCCGCAAGGCGCGCAAGCAGCGCGGCCTGGTCATGCGCCACATCGCCGAGCACAACGACACTGATGTCGCCGCCGTCGGCAATTGGGAAACCGGCCGCAATCTGCCCAAGACCGAGAACCTCCTGAAGACCGCCGCCTTCCTGCGCGTCGACCCGGTGGCGCTAGGTCAAGGGCAGGTCGTGTTTCTCGACGATGCCGGACCGGTCGCCGATGCGGAGATCGTCACCGATACCGGTCCGCTACCCGCGGGGTCGATGGATATCGAGGTGCTGGGCGCGGCCGTCGGCGGCGACGATGGCGATTTCACCTTCAACGGCGAGCCGGCGGGTTACGTCCAGCGCCCGCCGGGGGTGCGCAACCTGCCGAAGGTGTTCGCCCTGCACGTGCTCTCGGATTCCATGGTGCCGCGTTATGAGCCCGGCGACCTGATCTATTGCGGCGGCCGCGACGCGGTGCCCGGCGACCATGTGGTGATCGAGACCTTCCCCGAGGAAAACGAGCGCAACGGCAAGGCCTTCATCAAGAAGCTGGTCAAGCGCACGGCGGGCGAGCTGGTGGTCGAGCAGTACAATCCGCCGAAGACGCTGACCTTCAACCGCTACGCCATCAAACATGTCTGGCGCGTGATTCCGCTGAAGGAATTGCTGGGGTATTGAGGAGCGCTTCTTGCCTTCTCCCCTTGCGGGGTGAAAGGCGGTCCGCACAGCGGACGAAAAGCCAATTGCTTGGCTTTTCGAGCCTTGAACGCCCTGAGCTTGCGAAGGGCCGGGTAGCGCAGGATCCACCTGCCGGGTCCCCGCTGCTTCGCAGCGTCCCGGCGTTCGCTGGCCTTTGATCGTGCCACTGGCACGATCAATTCACTCACGCGAACCGGCCGTTCACCCTTCGACAAGACTCAAGCCCGCCTCGCTCCCTCCAGCGGCACCTCGCGATCGCTCAGCATCTGCGCTTCGCTGCGCACGCGCTGGCGCTCGTCGATGAAGGCCGCCTGGATCGTAACGGTCGCTCCTGGCAGTCCGTCGGCACGGCAGGCCGCGCAGACGATGCGGCCCGACAGAGCGGCAAGCGGCGTGTTCCCCGTCACGCCGAACCGCTTCAGCTGATCGGGTCGCCACCAACGGTTGCGGCCGCAATCCGCGCACTCGACCGAGATCGAGGCGACATGCGCGATTGTTGGTTCCCTGCCCGGCAATGCCATCGCCCCTGCCTCATCGTTGTTCCTGATTTGTTCGCATATTCCTGTGTTTTGCGCCGGGAGTCGAGTCGCAGTTTTCAAACTTTCCCCGAAGTTTTTCTTCTAGTGCAATTTGAGTTATGCTTTCATATATATGAAAATGTGAGTCAGACACGAACCTGCCCACTGCATCAGACCCGGGAGCGATAATGGACGCTTTTGCCACCGATTTTGCCCGTTCCTGCGGTTACGCCGGCGACAGCCTGGCCCTGCTTGAAGCCTTCGAAGCCATCCGCCGAAACGGCATCGCCCACGCCCGTCAGGATCACGTCAGGCGCAAGGCAGTGATCGACGAGTTGAAACCGTCGGAGGCGCTGTTCCTGGCCGCGATTGGCCCGGCGCTCTCGGCGGAAGAGGCCATTGAGGACGCCGCCCGCTTCATAGCCTGCTGGCGCAACATACCGCGCTGGCGCCAGGAGCGGCGCTTGCCCGACCTGGTCAGGGCCAAGCAACAACGGCTGGTGGCACGGTATTTTCGTCGCCATGGCCATCTTCTATGGGCGCGCGAAGCAGCGTGAGGCTGGACCAGCCATTTGCGGGTTCCATCGGCAATTTTTTCTTTCTAGACTGCGCAGGGGTGGCTGATCGTCGACGTGCATAGTTTGGGATGTTCAAGACTGCCCGCTCAAGATTTCAAACCTGGATAACGGCCGGCGCGGGAACCATCGCCGCCCTGCTTGTCGCCGGCCTGATGGGGGCCTTCGGCGCCCTGCCCGCCCACGCCCCGCCGCAATTGCCGTCCGATGCCGCCATCGACGCCGGGCGCTGGCGGGTCCAGCCGATGCGCGCCTATGTCAGCCGCGCCCGGCGAAGTGATTGGCCAGCGCCACCTTCGCCGCGAGCTGCATGAGGAGATCGCCGACCAGCACGCCGGCCAGCACGAGTGCCATGAGTTGCGGCCAGAACCGCCGCAGCAGCGAAAAACCTAGGGTGATCGGTCTGATAATATCGGCAAACATGAGGTTCTCTCACGATGCCACCCGCCAAAACCTTTCTAGCAAAGGACGGCTGTTTTGCAAGAAAGGGGGCTCCCCTTCTCCCCTTGTGGGAGAAGGGACAACCGTCCCCCTCACCTTCTCACCCGCGATTTCAGCCACCGGTCGAACGCCACCGCCAGGATCAGGATGAGCCCGATGACGATGCTTTGCGTATAGGACGAGACGTTGTTGAACTGCAGCCCGTTCTGCAGCACGCCGATGAGCGCCGCGCCGACCACCGTACCGCCGACCGAGCCGATGCCGCCGAACAGCGAGGTGCCGCCGATGACGACGGCCGAAATGACCGTCAGCTCGTAGCCGATACCGGCGACCGCTTCCGAGGAATTCAGCCGCGCCGACAGCACGAAGGCCGCGAGGCCGGCGAAGAAGCCGACGATGACATAAACCGAGACCAGAATACGGTCGACGCGCAGGCCCGACAGCCTTGCCGCCTCGGCATTGCCGCCGACGGCGTAGACAGCGCGCCCGTAGCGCGTGTAGCGCAGCACGATATGGCACAGGATGGCGGCCGCGGCGAAGATCAGCGCCGGCACCGGCACGGGGCCGATCAGCCCGGTGCCGAACCAGCGCATCGAGGCGTCGAAGCCCGAGATCGGGCCGCCGTTTGAGATGGTCAGCGTCAGCCCGCGAAACACCGTCAGCCCGCCCAGCGTAACGACGAAGGGCGGCACTTTCAGCCGGGTGATGACAAGCCCTTGCACCCCGCCGGCAGCAGCGCCCACAACGACGGCGGCCAAGAGTGCTGCGAACCAGCCGAATCCTTGCGTGCCGCTCGTCGACAGCGACAGCGTGTTGGCGGAGCCACCCTTGGCGACCACGGCGGCGACCATACCGCAGAAGGCGAGCAGCGAACCGACCGACAGGTCGATGCCGGCGGTGAGGATGACGAAGGTCATGCCGAGCGCGATCAGCCCGGTGATCGAGATCTGCCTTGTGATGTTGAACAGGTTGATCGGGTCCATGAAGCTCGGCTTCAGCACGGTGAAGACGATGATCAGCGCCACCAGGAACAGCAGCGGCCCGAAGCTCATCAAAAGCCGCGCGAAGTTGATGCCGCCGCGCTGATCCTGTTCCCCCGCCACGCTCATAGTGTCTCCTTGCGGTCGAGTGCCATCAGTTCCATCAGTCTTTCCTCGTTTGCCTCGACGCCCGGCATCTGGCCGGTGATGCGGCCCCGGCGCATGGTGACGATGCGGTCCGACACTGCAAGCACCTCGGGCAGCTCGGACGAAATCATCATCACCGCAATGCCGCGCGCCGCAAGCTGCACCAGGATCTGGTGCACCTCGGTCTTGGCGCCGACATCGACGCCGCGCGTCGGCTCGTCGACGATCAGCACTTTCGGATCGCGCGCCAGCCAGCGCGCCAGGATCACCTTCTGCTGGTTGCCGCCCGACAGGCCTTCGATAGCCTGCTCGGCCGAAGCCATGCGGATCGACAGCATTTTGCGAAACCCGGACAGCGCATCGCGCTCGCGCCGCTCGGCCATGAAGCCGAAACCGTTGCTGAAGCTGCCCAGCGAAGCGATGGAGAAATTCGGCAGGATGCCCAGCGCGGCAAAGATCGCCTGGTGCTTGCGGTCCTCCGGCAGCAGGCCGATGCCGAGCGCAATGGCGTCTGCGGGCGATGCCGGGGCGATCGGCTTGCCATCGAGCGTGATGGTGCCGGCCGCGATACGGTCGGCGCCGAAGATGGCGCGCGCCAGCTCGGTGCGGCCCGACCCGACAAGCCCGGCAACGCCGAGGATTTCACCGGCCTTGAGGTCGATGTCGACGCCGTCGAGCACGATGGCGTGCGGCGCTTCGGGATCGCGCACGGTGCGCAGGCCGCGCACCGACAGCACGACATCGCCGGCCACCGCGCGTTGCGCCGGCCGGGCGTAGAGCTCGGACGCCGCGCGGCCAACCATCTTCTCGATGATTTTGGGCAGGGCGATCGGTCCACCCTCACGGTCGAGATGCCCGGCCAGCCGCCCATCGCGCAGCACCGTCATGCGGTCGCAGATGGCGGAGGCTTCCTCCAGCCGGTGGGTGACGAACATGATGGCGACCTTGTCCTTGCGCAGCCGGTCCATGATCGACAGCAACCGCTGCACCTCGGTCTCGGTCAGCGCCGAGGTCGGTTCGTCCATGATGATCAGCCGGCTTTTCAGCGACAGGGCGCGGGCAATCTCGACCAGTTGCTGTTCGGCCACCGACAGCGCCGACACCGGCGTCATCGGATCGATGGAGAGGCCGACGCGGGCGACGATCGTGCGGGAGTCCTGCTCCATCCGCCTCCAGCTGACCAGCCCGAGCGGACCGGTCGGCGCGCGGCCGATAAAGATGTTTTCCGCCACCGTCAGCGTCGGGATCAGGCTGAGCTCCTGGTAGATGGTGACGATGCCGAGCCGCTTGGCATCCTGCGGGCTGGATGGATGATAATCGGCACCGTCGAAAGTGATGCGGCCGCCCGACGGCGGCATGACGCCCGAGAGGATTTTCAAGAGCGTCGACTTGCCGGCCCCGTTTTCGCCGAGCAGGCCGAGGATCTCGCCGGGGCGGATATCGAGCGAGACGTCGCTGAGCGCGGTGACGCCCGAGAAATGCTTGGTGATGCCTTCGACGGCAAGCAGGATGGGTTCGGACGATGCGGCTTCAGCGGCTGGCGGCAAGGGTGGCTCCTTCCATGCAGTTGATGTCGCCTGTCAGCGCTTGAACGCCCCCCTCTGTCCGGCAGGACAGAGGGGAGCGCTGTCCCGCCGGCTTTGCCAATCGGCCGATCCCCGCCAAACCCCTACTTCGTCTCGCCAATCCGCTCCGCCTTGTCGAGATTGTCCTTGCCTATGACGATCGGCGTCAGCAGCACCAGCTTCTCCTTCGGCTCGGTCTTGTCCTTGGCAAAGGCCACCGCGATGCGCACCGCGGTGCGCGACTGCTCGCCGGGAAACTGCTCGACGGTGCCCGCAAGCTTGCCGTCGCGCACCGCGACCAGCGCTTCCGGCAGCGCGTCGAAACCGTAGATCTTGACGTCGGTGAAGTTGCGCGCCGCACAGGCCTCCAAGGCGCCGAGCGCCATGTCGTCATTGGCGCAGACGATGGCGTCCGGCTTGCCGTTGGCGGCAAGGCCGGCTTCGGTCACCGACAGCGCTTCGGCGCGGGCGAAGTTGGCGGTCTGCTCGAAGACGATCTGGTACTTGTCCTTCAGCGGATCGAGCACATTGTGCACGCCCTTGTTGCGGTCGATCGCCGGACCGGCGCCGGGCTGGCCCTGCAGATGGAACAGCTTGGCGCCGTTGGGGAACGCCGCCACCACCGCGTTGGCTTCCGCCTCGCCGCCCTTGACGTTATCGGCGCCGACATGGGCGAGGATGCCCTCGACGCCGTCGACACGGCGGTCGATCGTCACCACGGGAACGCCGGCCTTGACCGCTTCCTCGATGGCCGGCGCCAGCGCATTGACGTCGAGCGGCGAGATGACGATGGCGTTGACCTTCTGCACCAAGGCCGCCTCGATGTCGGCGGTCTGCTTGGTGGCCGAGTTCTGGCCGTCGCTTTCGGTCAAATTGACGCCTTGCGTGGCGGCTTCCGCCTTGATCTCGTTCAGCATGTGCACGAAGAACGGAAAGCCGAGACTGGGCACCGAGCCAAGGATGGTGAGCTTGTCCTGCGCAAACACCGAGGGCGCGGCGACCATCATGGCGCCGAAAGCCGCGGACGACAGCAGGAATTCACGTCTGTTCATGGGATCCTCCTCCACAAGAACGCACGACCCCGAAAACCGGGATCGGTTTCAGGAAGGATCATGCGTCGGTTCAAAGTGTGGAGCATCCTCCCTGCGCCCGAAAACGCATGCCGCTCCAGCTGGCCGCCGCTGTAAAAAGAGCCTCCCACCGACGCCTGCCTGGGGATGCTAACCCAGGGTCAACCATTTGTGCAACCTCGATATAACAGAGGTGCCGGGCAATTTATCGGAATTGTCGGATTTTGGTTTGCAGCGTGGGCAACATCTCCCTGAGATGCTTGGCTTCCATTCCCTCTGCCCGGCACTACCTTGGACTGACTCGCGAAGTTTTTGTGATCTGGAGAACCCGTATGAAGCCGCAAATCGTCTGCCATATGCTCGCATCACTCGACGGCAGCCTTCATCCAAGCCGCTACACGACAAGTCCGGACGGGACCCGGGCGGAGTGGTCGAGCCTCTACGAACATATCCACAGTGATCTCGCGGCTGACGCCTGGATCGTCGGCCGCGTCACCATGGCCGAGATGAGCAAGGCCGCCGCGCACCCACCAGCCAATGTCGGCAAGGTCGACCGGCCCTATCATTTCGCGCAAATGGATGCGGGCAGTTATGCCGTGGCGCTCGATGCCTCGGGCAAGCTCCATTTTTCCAAACCCGACATCGGCGGCGACCATGTCGTGGTGCTGCTTGGGCGCGACGTCGCCGACAGCCATTTGGCCGAGCTTGCCGCTGACGGCGTGTCCTATATCGTGTCGGAAGCGGCGGACATCGATCTCGCGGCTGTGCTCGAGATGCTCGGCAGCGAACTCGGCATAAGCCGGCTGCTGCTTGAGGGCGGCGCCGGCATCAACGGTTCGTTCCTTGCGGCCGGGCTCGTCGATGAACTGAGCCTTCTCGTGGCGCCCGCGATCGATGGACGCGCCGCCAACCAGGCCTTCGTCGAGTTCGGCGAGAGCGGCCTGGCGGGCAAGATGCAGTTGTCCCTGATGAGCTGCGAGGCCTTGGCGCATGGGCTCGTCCATCTGCGCTACGCGGTCAGCCCTGGAGCATGATCCCGAAAAGTCGTCATCCTGGGGCGGAGCAAGGAGCGAAGCGACGCAGCGCAGACCCCGGGATCCATGCCGGGACTCGGAAGCCCCGCAGCGGTGCAGAATTCTGCTCCGCTGCACCCTATGATTAAGGTCGCGGCATGGATCCCAGGGTCTCCGCGACGGAGCTGCGCTCCTGCTTCGCCCAGGGATGACGAAGTTCAGAGACTTCGGCTCACCTCAAACGTTGCTAGGCGCATCAATACCGCATGGCGTCGAGATCGGCGATCAGCGTCGGGCCGGTCGGATGCCAGCCCAATCGTGCCTGTGTCAGCGCGCTGGAGGCCGGCAGATCCATCGGCGCGAACATTGCCATCCAGCCGAAATGCTCCGCCGCTCTTTCCGGCGCGATGGAGACGACCGGCAATTTCAGGCCCCGGCCAAGCGCCTCGGCGATGGCCCGCACCTCGACGCCTTCCTCGCCGACCGCGTGATAGCGTGCTCCCGGTTGCCGCTTTTCCACGGCCAGCCGGTAAAGCCGCGCCGCATCGAGGAGATGGCCCGCGGAGAAGCGGTTGCGGCCTTCGCCGACATAGGCCGAGACGCCCCTTTCACGCGCGATCTCGATGAGCGGCGAGATAAGCCCTTGCTTGACCGGATTGTGGACCTGCGGCAGCCGCACCACCGACAGATTGATGCCGTTTTCCAGAAGCGCATTGCCGGCCAGCTCGGAGGCTATGCGCGGATTGGGGTGGCTGGCATTGAAGACGTCCTCAATCGCCAGTTCGCCATGCCCAGGGCTGCCCATGCCGACGCCGGAGGTGATCACCAGCGGCCGGTCGGAGCCGGCCAGGGCGGCGCCGAGAGCGGCGATGACGCGCTTGTCCTTTTCGCAATTCTCGGCAAACCGCGAGAAATCATGGTCGAACGCCGTATGGATCACAGCCTCCGCCTTCGCCGCGCCGTCGCGCAGCCCCTCGGGATCTTCGAGGGTGCCCCGATGCACCTCGGCGCCTGCCGCGACCAGCGCCTCGGCGCCGGCGTCGGAGCGGGTCACGCCGACCACCTGGTGGCCCGCCTTGATGAGTTCGGGAACGATCGCCGAACCGATGAAACCGGTCGCGCCGGTGAGAAAGATACGCATGCAAAATCTCCTGCACAGTTGCCTGCGTAATATTGCTGGTCTATTATTCTATTAAAGTAGTGATCTTATCATGGTATAATGGCTAACAGGATGCCCTCCAATTCCGCCGGCTCGCTGGCAGCGTTCCTCAAAGACCGGCGCACGCGGCTCGATCCGGCTTCCTTCGGCTTTTCGGGCCGCCGACGCACGCCGGGACTGCGCCGGGAAGAGGTCGCCCAACGCGCCAACATCAGCCCGACCTGGTACACATGGCTGGAGCAGGGCCGCGGCGGCGCACCCTCGGCCGATGTCCTCAATCGCATCGCCAAGGGGCTACTGCTGACCGAGGCGGAGCGCGAACATCTTTTCATGCTGGGGCTCGGGCGCCCGCCCGAGGTCCGCTACACCGGTGCCGAGGGTGTCAGCCCACGGCTGCAGCGCCTCATCGACACGCTCGATGCCAGCCCCGCCATAGTCAGGACCGCTACGTGGGACGTCGTTGCCTGGAACCGCGCCGCGCGGGTCGTGCTGACCGACTACAGCGCCCTGCCCGAGGGCGAGCGCAACATCCTGCGCTTCATGTTCCTCAGTCCCCATATCCGCGCCAGGCAGCACGACTGGCAAAACCTGGCCCGTTTCGTGGTCGGCTCGTTTCGTGCCGATGCGGCCCGCGCCGGCGCGGTCTCCGAGGTGCGCGAACTCGTCGACGAGCTTTGCAGCGCCAGCCCCGAGTTTGCCGCCCTGTGGCGGGCAAACGACGTGCTCAGCCACGGCGACGGGACAAAGCGCCTGAAGCACCCGGAACTCGGCGATATCGAACTGGAATATTCGGGCTTCGCGGTCGACGGCCGGCCGGATTTGAGCCTGACCGTCTACAACCCGGTCGACAGCGCCGTCGCCGACCGCATCCGCGCGCTGGCTCTCGCCCGACACCCCAAAGAGTAAGGGCGGGACGACCGTCCGCGGGGAGACGCCCGCCCTCAAACGCGCTCGCAGACCGCCTTCAGGATCTGCAAGGTCGGCCCCCAGTAGAGATTGGCATGCGGACGGATCGCCGGTTCGGCAAAATCGCTGAGCGTCAGCGTCAGCAGCGTTCCCTCATCCGCTGGCGCCAGATCGAAGCTGACCACCGTGTGGTTTTCGGGCACGTCCGCCAGACGCGGGGCCGACAACGTGCTCCAGTAGCTGTAGGCGAAGCTCCTTCCCGGCTCAAAAGCGCGGATGGTGCCATGGTTCTCGAACGGCATTCCGTGCAGCAATCCGCGCATCACGATCGCGCCGCCGGCCTGTCCTTGCAGGCTGACGGTCAACTCCTCGTCGGACATCCATTGCGGGATCATTTCTGGCGTCGTCAGTATCCGCCAGACCTTGGCCGGCTCGGCACCGATGACGACGGTCTTGGTTATCGGCGCGAACGAAGCGGTCACGAGGCCTCGCTTTGGCCTAATGGCTCGGGCGCCAGCACCAGCCGGATCTCCTGCGCCGCCTGCGCGGCATGGTGGCGCACGGTGGCAAGGTCGAGCATGCTGTAGGTGGTCGCCACATAGGGCACGGTCAGCGCGGCGACGGAGTGGCCGAACGGCCCGATGACCGGAAAGGCAAGATCGATGACACCCGGCTGCAGCCCGTCCGCCACCTCTTCATGGCCGGCGGTACGGATGCGGCCAAGCGCACGCTCCACCTCGGCCTTTTCGTCAAGAACACCAGAGACTTGCAGCCATTGGTTGACTCTATCCTGCGGCTGGAACGCCATCAGCGTGCGGCCCGTGGCGGTGGCAAACAGCGGGAACTCGGCGCCGACGCGGACGCGGAAGCCGAAGGCCGCCGGGCTTTCCACTTGCGCCAGGATCAGTACCCTTCCGGCATTGTGGACGCCGAGATTGCAGGACTGCTGGATGGAGTCGGACAGCCGCCGCATCGACGGCAGCGCTGCCTGGACGAGGCCGCGCAGCGGCTCATGCCGGTGCGCCAGCTCGAACATGCGGGTCGACAGGAAATAGAGCCCGGCCGGGCGATCGCGAAAGATATAGCCGCGCCGTTCCAGCGCCTGCAGCACGCGGTAGATCTGGTGGATCGAGCGGCCGACCGCCTCGGCAATCTGGCCCTGGTTCAGCCCGTCCTTCTGCTCAGCCAAGAGCTCGATGACGTCGAACGCCTTTTCCAGGGCCGGTACCGAATAGTCCGGCGCTTCCGCAGTCTTGCCAGCCATGCCCCACAATCCTTCCCGGACCAAGCAATTCCAGGAAAAGTGTGAAACGGTTTCCGGCAGGAATTGCGTCAAAACAGAGAGATAGAATCAGGAGCTACTATAGTTACAAGGCAGCCCCCATCGTAGCCATCATCAGCCTGGCGATGCGTTGGTTGATGTCGTCGGGCACCGGCTGCGCGCCTGGCGCCGGTCTTTCGCCGGTAGCGCCCTTCACCACCCGCTCCAGCGACAGCGCCTGCAGCATGAAGCCGATGTCCATGGATTCGATCGAATTGCCCTTCGGTTCGCTGCCGGCAAGGTTGAACATGCGCCCGTCGGCGACCAGGATGACATGCCGGCCATTGGCAAGGTCGAGACGCTGCAAGGTGCCGTCGAGATCGGTGCTACCGGTCGTCATGGCACGCATGCCCTCGGTGTCGATCTCCCACGGAAAATGCCCTGAGTTGGCAAGCACCGCACCATCTTGCATGGCGGCAATCGCGCTGGCCGGCAGCACGCCGGCGCGTCCCGTGGCGGTGATGAACACCTGCGCCCATGGTGCCAGATCCGCCAGCGGCGCCACCCGGTAGCCGTCGAGGGCGGCTTCCAGCGCCTTGATCTCGTCGACCTCGACGACCGCCACGCGGCCGCCCAGCGCCCGCAGGTACTGCGCGATGCCGCGCCCGCACCAGCCATAGCCGATAACGCAGAAGCGCCGGCCGGGGATCATCAGATTGGTGATGCGCATGAAGCTTTCGACAACCGACTGGCCGACCGCGTGCTTGTTCTCGCCGATCGCCTTCAGTGGGCTGTCGTTGATGACGATCGACGGAAACGGCACCTTGCCGGCCAGTTCGCCGCGCAGCCGGTCGCCGCCGGACGTCGTCTCCTCGGTGCCGCCGAGAATGGAGGCCGCCCAGCCGCGTTCGATGATGCCGGCGGCAAGGTCGGCGCCATTGTCGAGCAGCATGTCGGGCTTGGCATCCAGTACCCGCGCCAGATTGGCGTGATGGTCGGCCAGCGTGTCGGCGCGGCTGCCGAACACGCCGATGCCCTGGCTTTGCAGGAAGGCGACGACATCGTCCTGCGTCGAGCCATGATTGCCGGTGCCGACGATCTCGGCCCCGCCTTCGGCGAGCACCTCGAGCAGCACCGCAGTCTTCGGCTCGACATGCAGCGACACGCCGATGCGCCGGCCGGCGAAGGGTTGGGTTTCGCGGAACTCCGAGCGCAGGGTGGCGAGCATCGCCATGCGCGAACGGATCCAGGCGATACGGGCGCGGCCGCGTTCGACCAGTTCCGGGTTTGCCAGATTTGCCTTCGCCTGGGTCATTCGCAGTCTCCGATCATGGTCCATATTCAGCACTTGCAAAAAAGTTTTTTGCATGTGACAAATCTTGCAGAGGGTCGTCAAGCCCCACCGAAAAGGGGCAACGGACAGAACGGCGCCGCACCAAGGCGTGGCGCGGCATTTGGCTTTGCACCTGAAGGGGTAGAAAATGGGAAATCTGGATATCGCGGTTGTCGCCGTATATCTCGTGGCGGTCACCGCAATCGGGCTGTTCTTCGCCCGCTCGATCAAGACCGAGGAAGACTACATCGTCGCCGGCCGGCGCATGGGGCCGCTGTGGCTGACCATTTCGGCCTTCGCCTCGTGGACCGGGCTTGCCGGCCTGTTCGGCACGCCTGAAATGGTGGTCCGCTACGGCATTTCGGGCACATGGTGGTGGTTCACCTTCCCGATCGGACTGTTGCTGATGGGCATCTTCCTGGCCAAGATCGTGCGCCAGCGCATGCATGTGACGACGCCCGACATCGTCGCGCAGGACTATCCGGGTTCGGTGCGGGTCGCCGCCTCGCTGGTCACCAGCTGGAATTACCTCGCATGGGCGGCCGCGCAGGTGTTCGGCATCTCGATGGTGTTCACGCTGTTTTCGGGGATGGACCCGACCACCGGCGCCATCGTCGCCTTCCTCGTCGTCATCGTCTATACCATGCTGGGTGGCTTCCTCGCTGTGGTGGCGACCGACGTGCTGCAGGCGGTCATCTTCCTGGTCGTCATCGGCGTGGTGGCGCCGTTGTTCGTCATCTTCGGACCGGGCGTCTCGCATGTTTATGAGGCGACCAGGGACATTCCCGGCTTCTACAATCTGTTCGCCAACGTGCCGCCTGCGACGCTATTCGTGTGGTTCCTGCTGTTGCCCGCCGGCTTCATCGACACGATCGGCTTCCAGCGCGTCTTTTCCGCCAACTCGCCGGAGACGGCGCGCAAGGGCCTGATCAACGGCTTCGTCATCATGGCCGTGTTCGGCGTCATCCTCACCTTCCTCGGCGTCGCAGCCAAGGCGCTGCTGCCGTCCGGCACCAACCCGGTCAACGCCATGCCGGACCTGATGGTGCAGCTTTTGCCGCATGGCATCATCGGCGTGCTGGTGGCCGCCTTCCTGGCGGTGGCGATGTCGACGGCCAGCACGACATTGCTGATCACCGCCACCACCCTGCAGCGCGACGTGATCTCGCGGCTGCGCCCCGACGCCAGCGACAGGGAAAGGCTGTGGACCAGCCGCATCCTGCTGCTCGTGCTCGGCCTGGTGGCGCTGGTGGTGGCGCTCAGCGTGCCCGGCATCGTCACCATCCTGATGCTCGGCTTCTCGGTCTATGTGCCGGGCCTGCTGCTGCCCGTGCTATCGGCCACGTTCGGCTGGCGCATTCCCTCCTGGTCGATGTTGGCGACCATCGTGCTGGGCGCCGGCTCGACCGCCATCCTCGTGCTGATGGGCGAACCCGGCGGCATTCCAGCCTCGCTGGTAGGCTTCTTCCTTTCGGTCGTCCCGTTCGCCGCCGGGCTCGTTACACGGCCGGAGCGGCAGGACGCTTGAGCCAGGAAAGGTCGCAAGAAAGCAAAGAGATAGCGCTCCATCCTGAATCAGTGCGGGATGGGGCATGGATGTGGAGAGACCGATGAAGAAGACCAGCTTCGACAAGCTTTCGAGTGCCGACCAGGCACTTGTCACAGCCGCCGCGCAAGCGCGCGACAAGGCCTACACGCCCTACTCCAACCACAAGGTCGGCTCGGCCGTGCGCACCTCATCTGGCCGGCTGTTCGCCGCCTGCAATGTCGAGATCGTCACCTTGCAGCAATCGGTGCATGCCGAGCGCAACGCGGTGATGCAGATGGCTGCGGCGGGCGAGCGGCAGATCGAGGCCATCGTCTGCCACGGCCCCTATTCGGGCGTGCCGTGCGCGGAATGCCGGCAAGTGATCTGGGAATTCTGCTGCGATGATCCCGACGTGAAGATCATCGGCTCCACCCTCGATGGCGAGATCGAACTGATGACCATCGGCGAGATCTATCCGAGCCCCTACGGACCGGGCACCAAAGGTATCGACCCGCGCAAATTCTGAAACCGCCGATCGGCTTCCAATGCGCGGCGGACCTGGATCAAGCTTGGCCTCGGGTTGCCGGCCCTCGCCGCATCCAGCTTGCGAAGCCGTCACCCCCCGTGGCATCTGTCTGTCATAACGGACGATCCGCAGCATGGCAGCACGACCACCCGCCGGAAAACCGCCTAACGGCAAGCCACCCGCCGGCAAACTACACACCAGCAAGCTATTGGGCGTCAGTCTCAACCGGGCACTGTCGAAGCTCGGCCTGTGCTCGCGCACGCAGGCCGAGGTGCTGATCGCCGAAGGCCGTGTGCGCATCGGCGGCAAGGTGGTGCGCAATGCAGCCCTGCGGGTCGACCTCGACCGCGACCGCATCGTCGTCGACGACAGGCCGGTGGTTGCCGAGCGCAAGGTCTATCTCATGCTCAACAAGCCGCGCGGGCTGGTCACCACCCGCGACGACCCGCAGCAGCGCGACACCGTCTATGCCTGCCTCGAAGGGCTCGACCTGCCCTTCGTCTCGCCGGTCGGCCGCCTCGACAAGGCCAGCGAAGGCCTGCTGCTGATGACCAACGACACCCGATTTGCCAACCGGCTGATGGACCCGGCTTCGCATTTGCCGAAAACCTATCACGTGCAGGTCGGCACGGTGCCGGACGCGGCGATGTTGAAGACGTTGCGCGCGGGCGTGAGCGTCGACGGCGAGATCCTGAGCGCCAGCTCGATCGAATTGCTGCGCAGCGGTGGCCGCACCGCCTGGCTGGAGATCGTGCTCGACGAAGGCCGCAACCGCCACATCCGCCGCCTGCTCGCCGCGCACGGCGTCGAGGTCCTGCGCCTCATCCGCATCGCCATCGGCCGCCTGCCGCTCGGCGACCTCGCCAAGGGCACGGCACGGCATTTGACACCGGAGGAACTGGCGCTGCTGACGGGGTAAGCAGCGCGTGCGCTGGTGCAGGCTCACAGCAATCCTTCCTGACGGAAAGCTGTCCGGAGGCCTAGCCTATAGGTCGGATGGGAGCCGGCCACGGCTTCAACGATCAGGAGCCAAAGCAATGAATTTCGTCTCTGTCCGCATCATCACTTCGGACGTTCAGCGCCTCGTGCGCTTCTACGGCGAGATCACGGGCATGCCCGTGACGGTCTACACGGAAGACTTCGCGGAACTGGCGACACCGGCCTGCACGCTGGCGATTGGCAGCACGCGCACCTTGATGCTGTTCGGCGGCGACATCGCCCGCCCCGCCGACAACCACACCGTCATCCTCGAGTTCCGCGTCGGCGACGTCGATGCTGAATTCGCCAGGCTCTCGGACCTCGTCAGGAATGTTACTGTGCAGAAGCCAACCACAATGCCCTGGGGCAATCGCTCGCTGCTGTTTCGCGACCCCGATGGCAATCTGGTGAATTTCTTCACGCCGGTGACCGCCGAAGCGATCAAGAAATTCGACAGGTAGGGCGGAAGCGGCGCCGCTGGCCAAAGCCGCCCTACTTCTGGTTCCATTTCCGGATGACCGGCTCGCTCAAATCATGCTCGTAGCCGAGCACGCTGATGCTGGCTGTTTCGAGCACAAGCAGCGCGCCGCCTTCGGGCGGCAGGCCAATCCAGCGCGCCGCCAGCACGCGCAAGAAATGCGCGCTGGAAAACACCAATATGCCGGCATTGGCCTCGCGCAGCCCGGCGATAATCCTGTCGGCCCGCGCGCCGACATCGGCCGCCATCTCGCCCTTTGGACAACCATCGCGAAACACATTCCAGCCGGGGCGCTCGGCCAGGATCTGTTTTGTCGTCAGCCCCTCATAGGCGCCGTAGTCCCATTCCTGCAGATCGTCCTTCTTGACGCTCTGCGCGTCGAAGCCGGCCAGTACACTGGTGTTGTAGGCGCGCTGCGACGGGCTCGACCATACGGCCGAAAAAGACAGCCCCTTGAGCCTATCGGCGACACCCCGCGCGGCGGCCTCGCCAACCGGGGTCAACGGCATGTCGGTGCGGCCGGTATGCTGCCCCGAAAGGCTCCATGCCGTCTCACCATGCCGGACCAGATGGATTTGGGGATACGCGTTGCTCATGGAATGCCTTTCAGTGTCGCCGGCACCTTAAGCGACGATGCGGCAAAGGGGAATCCGCTTGGTACAAAACTGCGTGGTCGCCTGGCCTTGATCGGCGGCGGGCCGGCCCTGTGATCGGCCCGAGGCCGCAACTATATCAAGGCCAGCCTCCACAAGGCTCCCGCCACCACAAGGGCACAGGCCCTTGCACAACAAGTCGAGATCGTCATGTACAAACATCTGCTCATCGCCACGGACGGATCGGAACTGGCCGACAAGGGCGTTACTCACGGCCTGACGTTGGCCAAGGGCCTCGGCGCTGCTGTCACCTTCGTCACCGTCTCGGAACCATTCCCGATCTTCGCCTTGGGGGGTGCCATGGCCGGCTATGCCGCCGGCAACGAACTGGCTGCCTACAAGGAAGAGGCGGGACGACACGCTAAGGAAGTGCTCGACAAGTGCAAGGCGTCGGCGAACGCCGTCGGCGTCTCCGCGGAGGTCGTGCATGTCGAGGACAAGCGGCCCGCCGAAGCCATCCTGGAACTGTCGCAGGCCCTGGGCTGCGACCTGATCGTCATGGCTTCGCACGGCCGCCGCGGACTGGGCAAGCTGCTTCTCGGCAGCCAGACGGCGGAAGTGCTGTCCTACACGGAAATCCCGGTGCTGGTCGTCCGCTAGGGCGTTTTTCCGGGCTGGAACTGACTTTCGGAATCATGCTCAAATAACAGCCGGAGACCATCCCGGCGCGGCTGTCGTGCGCCAACATTGTTCGACCGCGCCGGAGAAAATTGACGAATGGCGGACGAGGGTCGCACCAGGATAATTCCCAGCGGAATGCCGCAGTCGGCCGCCATGCTGGCCGACGTCAAACGGGCGATGGCGACCACCGCAAGCCTCAACCGCTTGACCTTCAACGACGCGGCTGAAGTCCGGACCCTGTTCAGCGAACTCATTGGCAGGAAGGTCGACGACAGCTTCCTGCTGATCCCGCCCTTCTACACGACCGGCGGATCCGATATCCGCGTCGGGCGCAATGTCTTCATCAATCAGAACTGCACCTTTTATGATCTTGGCGGGCTCGACATCGCCGACGATGTCATGATCGGGCCGAATGTCAGCCTCATCACCTCGGGCCATCCCCTCGAACCGTCGCGGCGTCGCGCCTTCACGACCGCAAAGCCGGTCGTGATCGAACGCAATGTCTGGATCGCGGCCGGCGCGACGGTCATCGGCGGCGTGACGGTGGGCGAAAACTCGGTTGTCGCGGCGGGTTCCGTGGTCACTAGGAACGTTCCCCCGAACACGCTTGTCGGGGGAAACCCGGCCAACGTCATCAGGTCGATTGCCGAATGAGGGCGCGACTTTTCATCGGGCGGCCGGACCGACAGATCGTAGTGACATCGTCGCTATGCTATGCTGTTAACGCAGGGAAGGAGCCCATTCATGCGCAAGGACTTCATGCTCGAAGCGTTGCAGCGTGCCACTGAAGACACGTTGCTCAACCGCGACATCTTTGCTGTCGAGCCGGATGTCTACGCCGCTTTTCTGGAACGTCTCGACGCGCCGCAGCATCCGAACCACCGGTTGCGCCGCACCATGACGACAAAGCCTCCATGGGACGCTGCATGACGCTGATGATCACGCTCCGCGCCAATCGCCACCGGCCGCTTAGGATGCCGAAGACCAGAGCGCGGCCTCCAAGACCAGATACCCGCCCAGCATCAGCAGCCCGGCGAAGAACACCGTGCGAAACGTCTCGACGCTCATCGCCTGGCGCAGCGCCTGGCCGGCGAACATGCCGGCGAGCGCCGGCGCAAGCGCCAGGACCGATCCCGCCAGTTGCATTGTCGGCGATGCGAACGCGCCTGCCTTGAACAACCCAAGGGCAAGAGCCGCCGTCGACACAGTGAAGGACAGGCCGAGCGCTTGGATGAGGTCTTCCCGGCCCAGCCGCAGCGATTGCAGATAGGGCACGGCCGGGATGACGAAGACCCCGGTGGCGCCGGTGACCAGCCCGGTCGCCACACCGACCAGCGGTGACACCAACGCCTCGTGGCGCGCCGGCGTGGTGAAGCCAAGCTTGAGCAGGCCGAGAATGGCGTAAAGCACCAGCGCCGCACCGAGCCCGGCCGAGGCAACGCCAGAGTGTGTGCCGGTGAGCAGACCGGCCCCGGCGACGGTGCCAAGCACGACGCCGGCCATCATCGTCCACAACCGCTTGCACAGCCCGCCGAAGGATGGGCCGGTGAACAACTGCCAAAGATTGGTGACCAGCGACGGGATCAAGAGCAGGGCAGCCGCCTGCGCCGGCGGCATCGTTACCGCCAGCAGCCCCATCGCCACGGTCGGCAGCCCCATGCCGACGACACCCTTGACGAAGCCCGCGGCAAGGAAGACCGCGCCGATCCAGGCGATGACGCCGACGCTCAGCACGGTCGTTCCTTCGGGGTGCCGCTTCGATCAGTCATGCAACAGCATGTCCGCCGCATCATCGTCGGGTGCGGGTTTTGCAGGCGTTGCTTCATGGTGGACAGGGGCAGCCATCGCCACGCAACCGCGCTGGCCGGGCTCCGCTCGCGCCATGGCAAGCGAGGCCACCGCGATCGCAAGCACGATCGCCGCGCTTTCAAGTATGCCGGGTCCATGCCGGCCTGTCGCCTTTTCGCTCATCGCGCATCTCCATCGCAAAAGATTTGACTGACATGCCGGCCGCCCACAATGTGGAAGTTACGCCGTCAGCCTTCGCCTGCGCCGAAGGCTGAAGCCCTGCAGGAGAAGAAAGATGCGCTTCGATCTTACCGATCTCCGGCTGTTCCTGCTGGTCGCCGAGCGCGGCAGTATCACCCATGGTGCCGAACTTGCGGGGCTGGCGCTCGCCTCCGCCAGCGCCCGCATCAAGGGCATGGAGGAAAGCCTCGGCGCGCCGCTTTTAGAGCGGCGGCGGCGCGGCGTGGTGCCGACGGCCGCCGGGCAGGCGCTGCTGCACCATGCGCGGGCGGTGCAGAACCAGATCGAGGCGATGGCCGGCGACCTCGGCGCCTATGCCACGGGCTTGCGCGCCCGCGTGCGGCTGATGGCCAACACGGCCGCCACCAGCGCGCTGCTGCGCGACATGCTGCCGGCCTTCCTCGTCGCGCATCCCGGCATCGACATCGACCTCGACGAGCGCCCCAGCCACGAGATCGCAGAGGCGGTGGCAAGCGGTGCCGCCGATCTCGGCATCGCCGCGACCTGGGCCGGCCTTTCGCATCTGGAGCAGAAGCCGTTCTTCATCGACAGGCTCATGGTGATCGCCGCGCGAGACTGGCCCGACCTCGAAGGCAATACGGCCAGCCTCGGCGACCTGCTCGGCGAAGCCTTTGTCGGCCTGAGCGCCGGCCATCCCTTGCAGGAGCACATCACCCGTCAGGCCGCCCGCCTTGGCGGCCATCTGCACTTCCGCATCCGCGTGCCCGGCCTCGACAATGTCTGCCGGCTGGTCGCCCAGGGCGCCGGCATCGCCATCGTGCCCGAAAGTGCCGCGCGCCGCTCCGCCCGCACGCTGCGCAGCCTACGGTTGACCGACGACTGGGCAACACGCCAGCTCAACCTCTGTGCCCGCCGCTTCGAGGATCTGACGCCACAGGCAAAACTGCTGGCGGAGGCGCTGGTGTGAAGTCGCGCTCTACGGCGCTTTGCCCATGGAGCGTAGCGCGTTGATCGCAGCGAGGTATTCGATGAAATGCTTTGGGCAATCGCTTAGCACGAGCCGATAGAGCGGCAACGTCTCGTCGTCACGATGCTGCAGCCGCTGGAATTCCGCTGTGTAGAAATTGGCCTCGCAGACCTGCTCGTTCCTGATGGTTGCATCCGGATCATCAGCCGCCTTCAGTGTCACTTCAGGCGCCTGGTCACCCAGCAGCATGCGGACCAGCGGCGCCGGCCATTTCGTCATGTCGAGCTTTGCCACGCGCAGGATGCTCGACTGCCCGTTGCGGCGCCGGGCAAGGTCCACCCAGATTGCGGAATACGCATCCTGGGGCTGCATTTGGGCGGACTTCTCCAGATCGGCCTGTGCCTTGGCGGCCGGACCAAAGTAGAATCCGGCAATGCCGCGACTTTGATAGAAACCCGCGAATTTTGGGTTTCGACGAACAGCCTCGTTGAAGTTGGCGAAGGCCTCGACATAGTCTGTCTTGTACATACTGGCGATACCCAGCGCTTCGTAGGCGCTGGGATAGTTCGGCGCATAGTGCAACGCCTGAGTGCAATCATTGATCGCGCGATTGTTTTTCGCCATGTACAGCCACACGTAACAGCGCCCGAGATAGGCGGCGGCATCTTCAGGATTGAGGAAGATCGCTTGATCATAGTCCGCGATGGCGGTGTCGTATTTGCCTTTATCGCTCCAGGCCGCGGCACGGTTCCTGTAGGCGCCAGCATAGCCGGCATCTATTGCGATCGCGAGATTGTAATCTGATATGGCGTCATCATATTTATGCCTGGATGCCCAGACGAGGCCCCTGCTGTCGTAGGCTTGCACATAGCCTGGATTGATGGCGATCGCGTAATCGTAGTCCGCCAGCGCAAGATCATACTCGCCTTTGTACGACCAGACCCGACCCCGATTGGTGACGGCTTCGGCATAATGGGGATTGAGGGTGATCGCCTGGCTAAGGTCGGCTAAGGCCCGGTCCGCATCATCGATGTACGACCATAGCAGACCGCGATTGTTGTAGCCGACGGCGTTTTTCGGATCGAGGCTGATCGCCTGATCGTACTCGGCAATGGCCCGCTTGTAGAACATCTTGCTCGCCCAGACATCAGCGCGGTCGCGGTAGATCGAGGCATCCTTTGGATCGAGCCTGATCGCCTGGTCATAGTCAGCAATGGCGCGAGCCTTGTCGCCTTTCTTCATCCAGATCTCGGCGCGCCGTCGAAAGGCGAGGATATGATTCGGATCGAGCGCAATCGCCTGGTCGAGGTCCGCAATGGCGCGGTCATATTCGCCGCTGCCGTCCAGTGCATTCGCTCGGTTGAAATGGGCAAGGGCTTGATCATTCACCGATACGGCCTTGTCCTCCAGCAGGCTGGTGCACACGACGATCCGCTTGGAGGCGTCGAGCTCATCGTCGCCGCAATTGTGCAGACGATTATCGGCTGCCATGACCGGCGGGCCGAATGCGAGCAGGACCGCAAGGCAAGCAAGGTAACACTGCGCCACTTTAGTCAAACGCCCATATCGATGAAGCATCATGTCAGAAAAACTTGGAACATCATTGCAGATCGCCGACCTTGTGCCAGCTTGATCGGGCAAATTCTTGACCAAGAAAATTAATATCGAAGAAATCCGGACGGGCCACGCGCCGGCGGCATGCGTCGACAGCGGGGCATCACCACCTTCAATCGCCCGATCACAACACGATTGTCCTAGTCTGCGCGCTGCCTTTCGCCAGCACGTTCGGCCGCCTGCAGGCAGACGACCTACCCAGTTCGCGTGAAAACAGCGCCTTGCTTTTCAAATATCCGTGACGTAGCTTGTTTGCACATTGGCAAAAAAATAGCCGAAGTTTTTTCCTTTTGTGAAAGACGGGGACTTTGCGGGAACATCTTGATCTGACCGATCGGCGGCTGGTCAAACAGCTGTCGCAGGATGCACAGCCGGGCATCAACCGCATCGCCGAGATGTTGGCGATTTCGGTGCCGACGGTGCGCACGCGGCTGCGCAACCTGCTCGACCGCAACCTGCTCAAGATCGTCGGCCTGCTGAACCTGACCGAGCGCCCCGAGCTGATCTCGGCCATTGTCGGCATCAATGCCCAGGGGCGCGGCCGGGCCCGCGAACTGGCACAGCGCATTTCCGAACTGCCCTTCGTCAACTCGGCTTCGGTGGTCACCGGGCGCTTCGACATCATCGTCGACGTGACGGTGGCCGGTGACGTCGCCGATCTCTACCGCGTCACCAGCGAACTGATCCCCGGCGCCGGCGAGCCCGGCGAAGTCGTGCGCAGCGAAACCTTCGTCGTCATGGCGTCCTGCAACAAATGGGTCAGCCTGCCGGAAGGCTGCTGGTCGGACGACCGCAAGGAGCCGGCATGAAGATCGCGGTACTAGGCGGCCTCGGCCTGCAAGGTCGGGCGGCAATCGCCGACCTCGTCGCCAGCGTCGGCGTCGAGGAAATCGTCTGCGTCGATACCGCAGCGGATGGCCCGGCCCGGCTTGCCGGCCTGACCGATCTTGCCCGCGTGCGCTTCGTGGTGCCTGAAGGCGCGATCGGCCCGGCGCTGGCCACTGTGCTTGATGATGTCGACGCCGTCATCGACCTGTTGCCGCAGCCGCTGATGCGCCAGGCGGTGCAGGCCGCGATCGCCACGCGCACGCCGCTGGTCACCACCAATTACGCCAAGTCGATCGCCGACCTGGCGCCAGCCGCCGAACAGGCCGGCGTCTCGATCATGACCGAATGCGGGCTCGACCCCGGCATCGACCTCGTGCTGTACGCGCGCGCCGCCAGGCAGTTCGACTCGATTTCCTCGATCGATTCCTATTGCGGCGGCATCCCCGAGCCGAAGGCGATGGCCAAGCCGCTGTGCTACAAGGTGAGCTGGAATTTCGACATGGTCCTGGTCAGCCAGAACCGCGACAGCGTGATGATCGAAGACGGGAAACGCGTCGCGGTGCCGGCCGGCCAGCAGCACGACAATCCGTTCATCCATGAAATCGAGGTTGCGGGTCTGGGCAAGCTCGAAGCCTTCCCCAATGGCGATGCGCTGCATTATGTCGAGATGCTGGACGCCGCCAAGGGATTGCGCCGCTCCGGCCGCTACACGCTGCGCTGGCCGGGATGGTCGGCCTTCTGGGCGCCGCTGAAGGAGCTTGGCTTCCTCTCCGAAGACAAGGTGCCCGGCACAGGCAACAGCCCGCGCGAATTCCTCGGCCGTCTGCTCGGCCCGCAACTGCAATATGGTCCCGGCGAGAAGGACCTGTGCGTGATGCGCAATGTCTTTTCCGGCCTCGAAGACGGCCGCGCCAAGACGGTGACGTCGGACCTGATCATCGAGCGGGACCTGGCTTCGGGCCTGTTCGGCATGAGCCTCGGCGTCGGCTATCCCGCCAGCATCGTGGCGCAGATGCTCGCGCGGCGTGAGATCACCAGACCGGGCCTTTTGAACCCGCTGCTGGACGTGCCCGACATCAGGTTCTTCGACGAACTGGCCAAGCGTGGCATCACGGTTTCCGAGACGGTGGCACGGGACTGAGGCAGGAAGATTTTCGAACGGTGGCTGCCGTCGGCAACGGCGCTGCCGCTCAAAAAGCACCCCAAAGGGTGAAAAACAACGTGGAACAATAAAACAAGGAGGAATACCGAAATGAAGATTGCCAGATTTTTCATCGCCGGGCTTGCACTCGCCGGGCTCACTGCCGCTGCCAGTGCCGGTACGCTCGACGACATCACCAAGCGCGGCGAGTTGCGCGTCGCCGTGCAGACTCAAGGACCGCCCTTCTCGCTGGTTGGCGCCAACGGCGAACGCACCGGCAGTTCGGTCGAACTGGCCGAACTGATGGCCAAGGAAATGGGTGTGAAAATCACGTTCCTCGACTTCGACTGGGATGGTCTGATTCCGGCGCTGTTGTCGGGTAAGGCCGACCTTCTGGTCGCCGACATGACACCGACGCTGGCGCGTGGCATGAAGGTCGCCTTCACCACGCCTTACATGTACACGGGCAGCACCGTCTTCACCAAGGCCGACAGCAAGTTCAAGACCACTGAGGACTGCAAGGCCAAGGGCACCAAGATCGCCGTGCTGCTCGGCGCCACCGGCGAGAAGGAAGCCAAGAAAGCCTTCCCCGACGCCGACATCAAGAGCTACAAGGGCGGCGGTCCGCTGCTGCTCGACGCCGTCAACAACGGCCAGGCCGATTGCGGCGTCAACGACGTCTCGGCGGTCAAGGGCCAGTCGACCGCCTATCCGGCCGGCAGCTTCACCATCATGCCGGACCTGTTGTCGAAGGAGCCGCTTGCCTTCGCCACCCGCTATGACGAGCCGGACCTGCTGATCTGGATGAACCTGTTCCTCAACCAGGTCACCATCGATGGTCGCCTGCAGAAGAACCTCGACTACTGGGTCAATTCCGACGCCTGGAAGAAAGACCACTAAGCAGCGATAAAACCCAGGCGGTTTCGCGCGCGTCTCAAGCGCCGCGAAACCGCCTGGAATTTCGCTTCATCCGTCGTTTCCTGCACTCTGGGGATTGCACCCAACGATGCTCGAAAATTTCAGTTTCCGCACCATTGTCGAATATCTGCCGCTGTTCGGGCAGGGCCTGATCACGACCGTCTGGCTGTCGGCGCTGTCCTTTGTCGGCGCACTGATCGTCGGCATCGTGCTGTGCGCCATGAACCTGCAGCGCGGCTGGCTGTTTCGCGTGCCGGCCAAGGCCTATATCGACGCCGTACGCGCCACACCCTTGCTGGCGCAGCTCTATTTCCTCTATTTCGGCCTGCCCCGGCTCGGCTTCGTCCTGCCTGAGCTGGTCGTCGGCATTCTCGCGCTGTCGCTCAACAGCGGCGCCTATATCGCTGAAATCATTCGCGCCGGCATCCTGTCGATCCCACGTGGCCAGGTCGAGGCCAGCGTCGCTTCGGGCATGACCTATGTCCAGCGCATGCGTCTGGTCGTCCTGCCGCAGGCCTTCAAGGTGACGATCCCGCCGCTGCTTGGCCAGGCGATCGTGCTGGTCAAGGATTCCGCCCTTCTGTCGCTGATCTCGGTTTCCGAACTGACGCGCGCCGGCCAATTGCTCGCTTCCGACCGCTTCATGCCGGCCGAAGGTTTCCTCACCATCGCCGCCTTCTACCTGCTGCTGTATTACGGACTGAAAGGACTGGCTGGCGTCTCCAGCCGCTGGCTCGGCACGGCGGGGGCGCGGACATGATCTGGCAACAACTGCAAAGCCTCGCCGGCTCTTATCCGCTGGCCCTGCGCGGCCTCGGCATGACCGTGATGCTGTCACTGATCAGCCTGGTGCTCGGCACCCTGCTTGGCTTCGGCCTCGGCATCCTGCGGACCGGCGGCAACCGGCTGATCTCGGGCTTGATCGGGGCCTGGGTCGACCTGATCCGCGGCACGCCGTTCCTGGTGCAGATCTTCCTGATCTTCTTCATCCTGCCTGAGTTCGGCATCGAACTCGATGCCTTCACCGCCGGCATCATCGCGCTGACCAACCTCGCCGCCTGCTTCATCTGCGAGATCGTCGTTGCCGGCATCCGCTCGGTGCCGACAGGTCAGGTCGAGGCGGCGCTGGCGTCCGGCCTGTCGCGCTTGCAGCGCATGCGCCAGGTGGTCCTCCCACAGGCGATGCGCATCGTGCTGCCGCCGCTGGTCGGGCAGTATGTGCTGCTGATCAAGGATTCTTCCGTCGTCTCGGCGATCGGGCTCACCGACCTCACCCGGGTTGGCTGGCTGGTGGTGCAGCGTGTGCCCAACGGCCTGCTGGTCTTCTTCCTCGTCGGCGTCGGCTATTTCATCGTCTGCTATCCGCTGATCATGCTGGCCCGCCGGCTGGAGCAGCGCATGGGCGCGGCGCATGGCGAGGTGCAGTTGTGACTTCCAACCCCAAAGGTCCAGAAAACATGACCAAAACGGGCCTTGCCAAAACCGGCATGATCGACTTTCGCGGCGTCAACAAATGGTTCGGCACGCTCAATGTGCTCAAGGATATCACGCTCAGCGTCGAGCCGCGCGAAGTGGTCGTCGTCTGCGGCCCGAGCGGCTCGGGCAAGAGCACGCTGATCCGCTGCGTCAACGGCCTGGAGGCGATCAAGGACGGCGACCTCGTCGTCGATGGCCAACGCCTGGGCGACCCCGCCACCAACATGACGCAGCTGCGCACCGAGATCGGCTTCGTCTTCCAGTCGTTCAACCTCTACCCGCACAAGACGGCACTCGAAAACGTCACGCTCGCCCCCATCCACGTCCGCAAGATCCCGCGCGCCGAGGCTGAAAAAGCAGGCCGCGAATTGCTGGCCAAGGTTGGCCTCGCCGATAAGGTCGATGCCTATCCCGCACAGCTCTCCGGCGGCCAGCAGCAGCGCGTGGCGATCGCGCGTTGCCTTGGCATGCGACCCAAGATCATGCTGTTCGACGAGCCGACCTCGGCCCTCGATCCCGAGATGATTTCCGAAGTGCTCGACGTCATGGTGGCGGTCGCCGATGAAGGCATGACCATGATGGTGGTGACACACGAGATGGGCTTCGCCCGCAAGGTCGCCCAGCGCGTGGTGTTCATGGACGCCGGCGCCATCGTCGAAAGCGGCACGCCGGACGAGTTCTTCTCACACCCCAGGACCGACCGCAGCCGCGCTTTTCTGAGCAAGATTCTCAGACATTGAGGCGCGGTCAGGCCGCCTCTTCCGGATTGCCGCCAATGGCGAACGCAACCCGGCCGCGGCGCCTCAGCAGCACGATGGCGAGGAAGGCGATGACGCCGCTCGCGGCGACGACCACCAGGACCCACAGGGAATTGGCGACGGATGTCCGCGCCATCATGAAGGCGAGCGCGAACGGCGCGAAGGCCGAGGTGAACTGACGGGCAGCACTTGCCCATCCGAGCCGCGCACCATAGCCCTCGCGGCCGAAGAGTTCGAGCGGCAAGGTGCCGCCGACGATGCTGGTGAGGCCGGAACCGAGGCCGAACAGCAATACGAACACGAAGGCGCCGGGCAGCCATGGCGTCGTCAGGAGCAGTGCGCACAGCCCGGCTGTGACCAGCGACGCGGCGATGACGGCGAGGTGCGTTTGCTGCAGGCGGCCGCCAAACAGCATGTTGATCAGCCGGCTGGCGACCTGCGCCGGCCCGAACAGGGTCGAGACGAAAAGGCCTGCGGTCCCGAGCCCCAGCGCCGCCGTCAGCGGCACCATGTGGATGAGGATCGCCGACAGCACGAAGCCCTCGGTGGCGAACCCCGCCAGCATGAGCAGGAACACGGCCCGGCCACGCCGCGCATCGAGCCGCGTGCCCGCTTCATCGGGGGCGGGCCCGCGCTCTTGCGGCATGACTGTTGCGTGGCGGCGCGACAGGCGCATCAGCCAGGCGTGGATCGGCAGGCAGAGCCCGAGATTGAGTGCGGCGAACAAAAGATAGACCTCGCGCCATGTCAGATGCGCATGCAGCGCCGAAGTCAGTGGCCAGAACAGGGTCGAGGCGAACCCGGCGATGAGCGTCAGGTGGGTGATGCTGCGTTGCGGCCGGGGAACCCCGATCTGCACGATCGCCACGAAGGCGGCGCTGTAGAGGACGAAGCTGGAGGCCAGCTCCATTGCCAGCAATGCCAGGACGAAGGTCACGCGGTCGGGCGCGACGGCGCACAGCGCCAGCGCCACGGCTGCCGCCACCGAGCCGACGGTCATTATGCGCCCGGCGCCGAAGCGGTCGGCCCACCGCCCGGCAGTCGGCGCGAACAGGCTGCCGGCAAAGAGCGAGGCCGACAGCGCGCCGAATACCCAGCCTTCCGTGAGCCCGAACTCCCCAGCCATTGCCGGCGCGAGGATCGAGAAGCTGTAATAGAGCGTGCCGTAGCCGATGATCTGGGTCAGTCCAAGCGCCCAGATTGCCTTGCGCAGGACAGATCGTTCAGGCATCGACGCCGGCCGCCATATTCTCTCGCGTCTCGGTGGCTGGCGCGGTTGCGCAGCCGCAACCCGATGCGCCGGTTGCCTTGGCGTCCGCATCCCTGACGCAGCAGGCATCGACAGCGGCGGGCGCGGGCCCGCCACAGCAGCCGGCGCTTGCCGACACCGTCACGACACCGACGGCGCTGCACACGCCGGTCTCCGGCAGCACCAGCCGGACTTCGCGGGCCGCGGCATGGTCTCCGGCAATATCGGCCACCACCGAGCGGACTTGCTCGTAGCCGGTCGCCATCAGGAAAGTCGGGGCACGGCCGTAGGATTTCGAGCCGACGATGGTGAAGCCCGGTTCGGGGTGCGCGAGCTCTGCAATGCCATGCGCCGGAACCGTGCCGCATGAGTGGTAGTTTGGATCGATCAGTGGCGCCAGTGCCGGCGGCGCTTCGACGGCGTGATCGAGCGCGATGCGGATTTCGCTCAGGAACGACAGGTCTGGCCTGAAGCCGGTGGTGACGACGATGCGGTCGATGGCCAGGTTGAACGGCTTGCCACCCAGGTTGGCGTCGACCACGAGGCCCTCGCCTTGTCTCTCGATGCCGTTGACGGCGAAGGGCGCCAGCATGTTCAGCCTGCCATCCGCCATCGCCTGCCTGGCCGCCAATCCAAGCGCGCCGCGTTCCGGCAACTGGTCGTTCAGCCCGCCGCCGAGCAGTCTCTCGATGCTGGCGTGGCGCAGCGCCCAGAAGATTTCGGTGCCAGGCGCCGCATCCTGCAACTCCATCAGCGCCAATGCGACGTTGATGGCCGAGTGCCCGCCGCCGATGACCAGGATGCGCTTGCCCGCATAGTCTTCTCTCGCCTTGCCGACCACGTCGGGAATGCCATAGGCGATGCGTGCCGACGCCTCGCCTTCGCCGACAACCGGCAGCCCGTCGACGCCGATCGGATTTGGCCGCCACCATGTTCCGGACGCGTCGATGGCCGCGCGCGCGAGAACGCGGTGTTCGCCGCCGGTATCGCGATAGCGGATGACGAAGGGCGCGTCCTTGCGGCCATCATTGGCGACCTTGTCGTGTCCCTGACGGGTGATCGCGGTGACCTCGGCGCCTAGCTTCAAATTGGCGGCGATCGCGGGAAGCCGGCCAAGCGGCGCCAGATAATCGCGCACGATCTCGCCGCCGGTCGGCAGGCCCTGGCTATCCGGCGCCGTCCAGCCGGAGCGGTCGAGCAGCGCCCGCGCCGCCGCATCGATGTTATATTTCCATGGCGAAAACACCCGCACATGTCCCCAATCGAGCAGCGCCGCACCCACGCTTTCGCCGCGTTCCAGGACGAGCGGAGTGATGCCGCGTTCGACCAGATGCGCCGCGGCTGCCAGCCCGACCGGGCCGGCGCCGATCACCGCGACGGGAAGGTTTGCCATCATGTCCATAGGTTCCATCCTTCCGGTATGTTCGAATTATAAGCGCAAAAAAATCAAGCCAGCGCTTTGCCGGCGGCGGGCGCGCAGGCGGCGTCGGCGCAGCACTCGTCGGCGAGGTAGCCGATCAGCGCATTCATGCCGGGATAGTTGGCGCGGCAGATCAGCGTCGTCGCTTGCCGCTCCTGCGTCACCAGACCGGTGTCGACCAGCCGCTTGAGGTGATGCGACAGCGTCGAGGACGGAATGTCGAGCTTGCCCTGGACGCTGCCGACGGCAAGCCCGTCGTCACCGGCGCGCACCAGGATGCGATAGAGCTGAAGCCGCGTCGGGTTGCCGAGCGCTTCGAGCTGGGAGGCTGCTTTTTCGAGTTTCATGGAAATAAACTATACGGCACTTTTCGCATCGTCAACCCAAATTTCGAAAAATATGGAAATACGAAACCCAGGCACCGTCAAAGGTGCCTCAGATCGACCGCTGGTTGACCCGCTTGGCGACCTCTTCCGCACTCTCGACCCGCTCGGAATAGCGGTCCGTCAGGTAGTTGGAGCGGTCGCGCAGGAGCAGGGTGAACTTCATCAGCTCCTCCATCACGTCGACGATCCGGTTGTAATACGATGACGGCTTCATGCGGCCGGCTTCGTCGAACTCGGCGAAAGCCTTGGCGACCGACGATTGGTTGGGGATGGTGACCATTCGCATCCAGCGGCCAAGGATGCGGAGCTGGTTGACGGCGTTGAAACTCTGGGAGCCGCCGGAGACCTGCATGACGGCGAGCGTCCTGCCCTGCGTCGGACGTACTCCGCCCATCGACAGCGGCAGCCAGTCAATCTGCGCCTTCATCACCCCCGTCATGGAACCGTGCCGTTCCGGAGAGCACCAGACCTGGGCCTCCGACCAGATGGACAGGTCGCGCAATTCCCTGACCTTGGGATGGTCGGCGGACGTCGAATCCGGCAGCGGCAGGCCCGAAGGATTGAAGATGCGAACCTCGGCGCCGAGGCGGCGAAGGATTCGCGCGGCCTCCTCGGTGACGAGGCGGGAATAGGACCGCTCCCGCAGCGATCCGTAGAGCATCAGCACGCGGGGCTTGTGAATGGACCTGGGCGCGTCCAGCAGAACCTGCATATCGATCGGCCGAAACTGCTCTTCGTCGACGTTCGGCAGCGCGTCATCGGCGACGTGGTTCTGCTCAGCCAATGCGCTTGCCCTTGATGTCGACGACGACTTCGCCGTCCTCTTTAACGAACGGCCCGATATTGGGGTTGGGCAGGATGTCGAGAACCGCTTCCGAAGGTCGCGCGAGAACGACGCCGAGACGCGTGACCACGATCGGCCGATTGATCAGGATCGGATGCGCCATCATGAAGTCCAGAATTTCATCGTCGGTCCACTTGGGATTGCCGAGATCGAGTTCCGCGTAAGGCGTGCCCTTCTCGCGCAGCAATTGGCGCGGCATCATGCCCATCGCGGCAATCAACTCGACCAGCCTTTCGCGCGACGGTGGCGTCTTCAGATATTCGATCACCTCCGGCTCTTCGCCGGACTGGCGGATCATGGCCAGCGTATTGCGCGAGGTGCCGCAATCGGGGTTGTGGTAGATGGTGACGGTCATTCGGCAGCCTTCATCTGTCTTGTTGATTTCGCTTCGGCGAGCAGCCAGCCCGCCAGGGCCATGGCCAGCAGCGCCCCCAGCAATTCGGCGGCTATGAAGCCCGGCAGGTCGACCGGACGGATGCCAGAAAACGTGTCGGAAAAGGCGCGGGCGATCGCGACAGCCGGGTTGGCGAAGGAGGTCGAGGCCGTGAACCAGTAGGCGGCGGTGATGTACAGCCCGACAAGCCACGGGATCGCGTCGGAGCGGAAGCGCAAGCCTGCCAGGATGGTGAACACAAGGCCGAAGGCGGCGACTGCCTCCGCGAGCCATTGCCCGGTTCCGGTCCGCACCGTCGCTGAGGCCTGCAGGATAGGCAGTTCGAACATGGCATGGGCCAGAAACGTCCCGGCAATGCCGCCCACGACCTGGGCGGTGACATAGGCAAGCGCCGCGTTCGCCTCGATCTCGCGGCGAAGCGCGAACACCAGCGTAACGGCCGGATTAAAGTGCGCCCCTGAGATCGGTCCCAGTATCGTGATCAGCACGACGAGGATCGCCCCGGTCGGCAGCGTGTTGCCGAGCAGCGAAACGGCGACGTCGTGTGTCAGCCGGGCGGCCATGATGCCGGAGCCGACCACGGTCGCGACGAGCAGCGCGGTTCCCAAGGCTTCCGCGACGATGCGGCGTGGCAGGTCGTTCGCCACGAGCTTCAGCCGGCCTTCGGCAGGTTGCGGCCGATTTCATCCAGCCGCTTCTGCAGGGCAAGCTTGTCGACCATGCTCATCGGCAGGCTGATGAAGATCGAAATCCGGTTGTTGAGCATGCGATAGGCTTCGGCAAAGGCCAGATGTTTTTCGGCATCGGTGCCCTCCGCGTCAGCCGGATCAGGCACGCCCCAATGTGCGGTCATCGGCTGTCCTGGCCAGACAGGGCACGATTCATTGGCGGCGTTGTCGCAGACCGTGAAAACGAAATTCATCTCCGGCGCACCGGGAACCGCGAATTCTTCCCAGTCCTTCGAACGGGCAAAGGACGTGTCGTAATTGAGGTTCTTCAGAAGCTGGAGCGTGTAGGGATGCACCGCCCCTTTGGGATGCGACCCGGCCGAATAGGCCTTGAACTTGCCGGCGCCAATACGATTGAGAATCGCCTCTGCGATGATCGACCTCGCCGAATTGCCGGTGCAGAGGAAAAGAACGTTGTACGGTTCGCTCATGGTGCATGCCTCCCTTCTAGCATTTGCAGGTTACCGCCTGGATCACGGGCTGGCAGAGCTCCGGCGCGCCATTGCAGCAATCTTCCATCAGATAGGCCAGCAGGTCGCGCAGGCCGGTCATGTCGGCGACATAGCGCACGGTCCTTCCGTCGCGTTCGGGACGGATCAGCCCGGCATGGGCGAGCACCTTCAGATGCGCCGACATGGTGTTCTGGACCGTGTCCAGCCTCGTGGCGATCTCGCCCGCCGGAATGCCTTCCGGACCGGCACGCACGAGCAGCCGGAAGACATCCAGCCGCGTCTCCTGGCCAAGTGCGGCCAGCGCGTTCAAAGTGCTTTTCTTATCCATATATCCGAATCCTTGGATTTATGGATATCGGCTTCCCAGCGATCTGTAAAGCGTGTCCGCCGCCATCATGTGACGGCAAGCACCTTTCCCGTATCGTGCTGGCGCACGAAGTCCACGCGGGCGCCGTCCCAATGGTAGCTGTAGTGGCGACCCTGCACTGGAATGGTAATGACATCGGGCCAGAAGATGCCGATGCAGCCGCCGCCCGGCATGCGCACGCTGTTCCACACCAGTCCGTCGCTGCCTCCTGCCCGCAGCGCCCGCCCTTCCGCCTGCGAGGCGGAATAGTCGTCCGGGTCGAGCACGCCGGGCACGGCGTTGACGTCATCGAGGTCGCGGTCGACGCTGCCGATCAGCACGCGGAAATCCGCCGTCCAGCCCGGCCCCTCGTTGGTGGCGCGCATGAATTTCTGATGATGGTGGATGGTTTCGGCCAGAGCGACGTCCTCACTGTCGCCGGCATAGTAGATGCCGTAGCTGCCATCCGAGAAGCGGCCTGGCCTCAGCGTCGAGCAGTGCACGAAGGGCGCCATCACGAAGCTGGCGCCGGGGCCGGAAACCCGCCTTGCGGCCGACACCTTGCCGAGGTCGCCGATCTCGAACCTTATGCGCGGGTTGGTCTTCGCCTCGACCGAGGCCAGCGCCTCCCAGTCGCGCGGGTCGGCAATGTCCTCGAACAGGTCGATGGGCGGATGGATGGAGCGGATGATGCGGAAGGTCTGGGGCCAGTCAACGCGGCGCCTGACCGCAAGTCCACTCACCATGCGCCACGCTCCGCATCGAGCCATTCGCGCATCGCCGAGAGATCGGAGATTTCGCCGCGCAGCATCAGGTCGAGGGCCGACTGGCCGCCGAAGGTGGCATTGGGCTTGCGGATCCAGGCGTAGCCGCGTGCCGGCTCCGTGAACAGATAGCGCAGGCCCTTATGGATGCCCATCAGATGCGCCATGCGGGTGCGCAGGTCGCGGTCGATCCTGCCGACGCCGCCTTCTTTCGCCCCAGTCTTCCAACGCGCCCAGGTCCGGGCCGACATGCCGCCGAGCAGGATGCAGGCCTCCAGGTCAGTGAGGTTCCAGGCCTTGAACAGATTAACCGTGGTGCGCGCCAGCGCGCCGGCCTCGTCATCCGATATGACGCTGCCAACCGTGGCCGGTGTCGTGACAATGGACTGAAGCTGCATTTTGTTGCCTCGCTATTGGCAGATATATAGCATGAATTTGCCAATTGGCAAGGAGATCAGCAAGGCAGGGCCATCGCTTTCAGGCCAATGACGGCTTCCGTCTTGTGAAGGCCACCAATCGCCAAAGTCGGCGCCGCCCCTCATCCGCCTGCCGGCACCTTCTCCCCGGATAGTGACGGGGAGAAGGTAGCTGGCCGCATCGCTGGCGCCTATTCTGCAACATTGGAGATTGGCGAAACCGTCCATGACGGCGTCTTTCTCCCCGTCACTATACGGGGAGAAATGCCCGGCAGGGCAATGAGGGCCGGCGCTGACCTCGGCGATACCGGACGGACAGCGCGCCACATATCGTGGCGCGCCCTGACCAATTTTACTCCGCCGCCTCATACCCCGCGATGCCCTTGATCTCCAAAAAATCCTCGAGCCCGTATTCGGCATATTCGCGGCCATTGCCCGACTGCTTGTAGCCGCCGAACGGCAGGCCGGCGTCCCACTGGGGATAGTTGATGTAGACATTGCCGGTGCGCATGCGCGCCGCCACTTCGCGCGCCTTCTTCATGTCCTTGGCCTGGATGTAGGAGGCGAGGCCATAGACGGTGTCGTTGGCGGTCTCGACCACCTCGTCGACGCTGTCGTAGGGCATGATCGCCAGCACCGGCCCAAAGATCTCCTCGCGCGCGATGCGCATGTCGTGGGTGACGTCGGCGAACACCGTCGGCCTGACGTAATAGCCGCGGTTGAGTTCGGCCGGACGGCCGGGGCCGCCGGCGACCAGCGTCGCACCTTCATCGATGCCGGCCTGGATCAGGTCCTGGATCTTGTCGAACTGGATCTGGCTGACGACCGGGCCAAGCTTGGTGCCGGCAGCGTCGGCGGGGCCGACGGTGAACTTTTCCGCCGCGGCCTTGGCATAGCCGGCCGCCTCGTCATGGCGGTCGCGCGGCACGAACATGCGCGTCGGCGCGTTGCAGGACTGGCCGCTGTTGCTGAAGCAGCCGGCGACGCCCTTGCTGACGGCGCTTGCGAGGTCGACATCCCCGAACAGGATGTTGGCCGACTTGCCGCCAAGCTCCTGATGCACGCGCTTGACCGTGTCGGCGGCGGCCTTGGCCACCAGGATGCCGGCACGGGTTGAACCGGTGAACGACATCATGTCGATGTCGGGGTGGCTGGACAGCGCCTGGCCGACGCCCGGTCCGTCGCCATTGACGAGGTTGAAGACACCCTTCGGCACGCCGGCCTCGTCGAGGATTTCGGCGAAGATGATGGCGTCGAGCGGCGCGATCTCGGAGGGCTTCAGCACCATCGTGCAGCCGGCGGCAAGCGCCGGGCCGACCTTGCAGGTGATCTGGTTGAGCGGCCAGTTCCACGGCGTGATCAGCCCGACGACGCCGATCGGCTCCTTGACCACCAGATGGTTGCCCTTGACGTGGCGGAATTCGAAAGTCTTCAGCACGTCGGCCATCTTCTGCAGATGCGCAAGACCGATGCCGACCTGGCTGTCCAACGCCATCTGGCGCGGCGCGCCCATCTCGCGTGACACAGCGACGGCAAGATCGCCACTGCGCTTCTTGTAGACCGCGATGATGCGGTTCAACAGGTCGAGCCGCTCGCCAACCTCGGTGAAACCAAAGCTGTTGAAGGCGCGCTTGGCGGCGGCCACCGCTTTGTCGACATCGGCCTTGGAGCCGAGCGAAATCTGCGCAAAGGCGTCCTCATTCGAGGGATCGATGACATCGAAAGCGTTGGGCACAACAGGATCGACCCACGCGCCATCGATATAGAACTGCAGATTGTGTGACATGGTTTTCTCCTTGACCGCATCGTCGCGCCGGGCCGTCATATCTGGCTGGAGATAACGATGCACAAACGCCGCTGTCAAACGCAACCCCCGAAGTGGTTGAGCCAGTGCGGCAGTGATTGAGCCAGAGCGTTCGGGTCAGCAACCGGCTTGGTGAGGATGGACTACAGCAAGATATGCCCGGCCTCGACCAGAAATCGCCTCGCCGCAGCCTGATCCGTCGCTTTCACCAACAGATGGTCGCCATCGAAAGTGGACACCACGAAGATGCCCAGCCCGTTTTCCGACAACGGCCTGATGACCGACAACACGATACCGGTTTCGTCGAAGGCAAACGGCCCCTGGAGCTTGAAGGCCACCCAGTCACCGTCCTGCCTGACACTATCCGGCACACGATCCTGCAGGCAAACGATCGAAAGCTCGTCGTCAGTCCTTGTGATGCTGACGAAGCCTGGCCCGTCCGCCCAACCGGGGATGGTCTCCCCCGCCGCCAGCCGGGCAACCGCGTGAAACCCTGGGAGTTGTTTGAGCCTGACGCAGATGGCCATTGTCGAACCCCTCCCTCAGATCGCCGGTGATCCCGCCAGCTTCTTGCTCATGTGGACCGTCATACCGTTCATGAAAGGCTCTTCCCTATCGATGACATAGCCATACCTTTTGTACAGCGACACATTCGCCTCGAAGGCGCCATTGGTCAGCAGGCGAAGCTCGAGGCGGCCCGCTTCGACCGCCTTGCGCTCGGCCAGTTCCAGCAACAGCCGGCCGATCCCCCTGCCCTGCGCATCCGGTGCCACACAGACATTCTCGATCCACAGGTGACCGTCAGCCAGCACGGTTTCGATCATCCCGACGATCCGATCATCCTCGACGGCGAGATCGAACGGATGCTCGGCAACGGCCTTGTCGTAGTCGGTGCGCATCGGCAGCGGCTCGCGGCCGATCACCGGCACCCATTTGACATAGGCGGCACGAACGATATCCCGGATCGCGGCGGCGTCAGCAGGCACGGCCGGCCGAAGCCGGATGGAAGAATTGTTGGTCATCAAAGTGCTCCAGACATGAAAAACCCCGCCGGCGGTGTCGCGGGCGGGGCTGGAAACGAACGAACCGGGTCTATCCTGCCGATCTTTGTCGTCGCGCAATCAGTCTGCCGCTCCGCATTGTGCAGGGGCGACGTCGCTTGGTGTTGGTGGGCGCGAGGAAGAACATGGCGCCAAGCTGGAACAGGAAGCGCGGCGCGTCAAGACACCTACAACGGCTTCAGTATTCCTGCGCCGTCGGTCTGAACAGGATTTCGTTGATGTCGACCTCGTCGGGCTGGCTCATGGCGAACACCACCGTCCTGGCGAAGGAATCGGCCGGAATGGCCACCCGGTCGTAGAGTGCGCGTACGCCCTCGGCGACATCGGCCTCGGTGACGCTGCCGGGCAGTTCGGTCGCCACGGCACCGGGCGAGATGATGGTGGTGCGGACGTTGTAGGGTTTCACTTCCTGGCGCAGACCTTCCGAGATGATGCGCACCGCGTGCTTGGTCGCGGCATAGACCGCTCCGCCCGGCCCGACCTTGTGGCCGGCGACCGACGACACGTTGATGATGTGGCCGCTTTTCTGCGTCTTCATGTGCGGCAGTGCCGCGGCAATGCCGTAGAGCACGCCCTTGATGTTGACGTCGATCATGCGGTCCCAGTCCTCGACCTTGCCGCGCTCCAGCGGGGAATGCGGCATCAGGCCGGCATTGTTGATCATGACGTCGACGCGGCCGTGCGTCTCGACCGCATGGTCGACCAGATGCCGGACCTGGCCGACATCGGTAACGTCGGTCTGAAGGATGGCGCCCTCGCCAAGTGAAAGCGCGCCGGCCAGCGCCTGCAACCGGTCAAGGCGGCGCGCCCCCAGGACCAGTTTCGCACCCTCCCTGGCCAGAAGCCGTGCGGCGGCTTCGCCCAGCCCGCTGCTGGCGCCAGTGATGACGACGACTTTGTCCCTGATGTTCTCGGCCATGATTCTTTTCCTTTTCTGATCTTTGGCTTCGCTGCCCACGGCAGCCTGGGCGTTCGCGTTGGCGGCTCAGCGGGGCAATTCGACCCGGCCGAGCCAGCCGGTGACCTCGTCAAGCGTCTGGCGTTCCTGGTCGCACTGCTTGGAAAAACCCTTGATGAGCCGTGCCCCTGGTGCATGATCTGCGAGGACTTTCAGGCTCTGCCCTGTTCCGTAGCCGCCATGGGTGATGAACGGCACCAAGGTCTTGCCGGACAGATCGTGTTTCGACAGGAAGGAGCGGATCACCGAAGGCGCGGTCATGCCCCAGATCGGAAATCCGAGGAACACCGTCTCGTAGGTTCCGATATCAGGCACCGTGGCGGCCAGCGCCGGTTCGAAACCGGACTCCCGCTGCTGCTCCGCCACCGCAACCTGCTGCTTGTAGTCTTCCGGGTAGGGATCGACGGTCGCGATCTCGAAAATATCCGCTCGCAGAGTCCTGCTGATCTGGCGCGCGATGACCCGCGTGTTGCCGGTGCGGGTGTAGTAGGCCACCAGCACTTTGGCGCCGCCCGTTCGCCGCGCGCTCGACGCACTGGCGGGCGGCTCGATCCGGGACTCAATCCGGCGCCCAGAGGCAGTGCAAGCATGGTCATCAGCGCACCTCGTCTTGAGACTGGTTGGCTCATCACGCTCTCCCAGGTGGCTAACGATCGATCCTTGCTTCCTGTTGCGGAGAATAGCGCGCTCCCTTCACCGCGATCGCCGAGACCGCATTCTCGATGTTGGCAAGATCGTCCGCCGTCAGCGCGATGGTGGCCGACGCGATGTTCTCTTCGAGGCGATTGAGCTTGGTGGTGCCGGGGATCGGAACGATCCAGGGCTTCTGCGCCAGCAGCCAGGCGAGAGCGACCTGTGCTGATGTCGCCTTCTTCTCGGCAGCGATCACGCCGATCGCGTCGACCAGCGCCTGGTTCGCCTTGCGGGCGTCTTCCGCAAAACGCGGCACGGTGTTGCGGAAGTCGCTGCTGTCGAACGTCGTGCTGGCATCGATGGCGCCGGTGAGGAACCCCTTGCCCAGCGGGCTGAAGGGCACGAAGCCGATCCCCAGTTCTTCAAGCACCGGCAGGATCGCCTCTTCCGGTTCACGCCACCAGAGCGAATATTCGCTCTGGACCGCGGCGACCGGCTGTACCGCATGCGCGCGCCGGATCGTGCGTACGCCCGCCTCGGAGAGACCGAAATGCTTCACCTTGCCTTGGCTGATCAAGTCCTTCACAGCGCCCGCCACCTCTTCGATCGGCACGACCGGATCGACGCGGTGCTGGTATAGGAGGTCTATGTGGTCGGTCCTCAGCCGCCTGAGCGAGGCCTCGACGACGTCACGAATATGCTGCGGCCGGCTGTCCATGCCATCGTGTCGGGCTGTCCCGGCGATGTCGATGCCGAATTTGGTGGCGATCACCACCTGGTCGCGGATCGGCTGCAGCGCCTCGCCGACGACCTCCTCGTTCGTGAACGGTCCATAGACCTCCGCGGTGTCGAAGAAGGTGATGCCACGGTCGAACGCCGCCCTGATCAGGTGGACTGCATCCGCCGTCTCCATCGGCTGCCCGTATGACTGGCTCATTCCCATGCAGCCGAGCCCGATGGCCGAAACGTCGAGACCGCTGTTTCCAAGTGTGCGCTTCTGCATTGTCGTTATCCCTTCTTCTCGGCGTCGGCTTGTTCGAAGACCTTGCGGGCAATGCCCAGAGCCGTGGCTGCCGTTGGCCATCCGGCGTAGAAGGCGAGATGTGTAATGGTTTCGATGAGTTCGTCGCGGGTGACGCCATTGTCGAGCGCGCGCTTCATGTGAAAAGGCATTTCATTGATCCGGTAGCCCGAAATCAGGCTGGTGACGGTGACAAGGCTGCGGTCCCGCGGCGACAGGCCGGGGCGCTCCCAAACGTTGCCGAACAACACCTCGTCGGTGTATCTGCCAAGCGCGGGAGCGATATCGGAGAATGGGCTTTTCAGCCTTGGAACATCTGTCATGGTGGTCTCCTTCGAAGAGTTCGGGCGTTGAACTCGGCGCCACGCGCCGATACTTGGTCAAACCCCGTATTGTTCGTCGCTGACATGCTCCAGCCAGTCGACGACCTTGCCGTCGAGCGCTTCGGCGACAGCGATGTGGCTCATCGCGGTGGTCGGCGCGGCGCCATGCCAATGCTTCTCTCCGGGCGCGAACCAGACGATGTCGCCGGGCAGGATCGGTTCGATCGGGCCGCCCTCGCGCTGCACCAGGCCGGCGCCCGAGAGGACGATCAGCGTCTGGCCAAGGGGATGCGTGTGCCAAGCGGTGCGCGCACCGGGCTCGAAAGTCACGGTGGCGCCGCCGACGCGGGCGGGCTCGCTGCCCTTGAACGGCGCGTCGATGCGCACCGCGCCGGTGAAATAATCGGCCGATCCCCTGGCCGAGGCTTGAGAGCCGTTTCGCGTGATGTCCATGGTTTTGTCCCTTCCTGGCAACAGGCGTGACACGACCGCCGGTCTTCAGAGGCTGCCGGTAGAGGCGCCCGGTGTGATGACGCCTATCTAGGGTCTGCGATTGGTGCCGATTAGGTGCTATATCCAGCATGATCTTATGAAAGGGGCTCATGAATGCCGCGAGACAATCTGAATGAGCTAACCGCATTCCTCGCCGTCGCGCGCGAGGAAAGCTTCACCAGGGCGGCGGCCAAGCTCGGGGTTTCCCAATCGGCGCTCAGCCATACGGTGCGGGCGCTGGAGGAGCGGCTGGGCGTGCGGCTCCTGACCCGCACCACGCGCAGCGTGTCGCCCACCGAGGCCGGCGAGCGGCTGGCTCGCACCGTGGGGCCGCGGCTCGATGAGATCGAAGCCGAGATCGCGGCACTCAGCGCCTTGCGCGAAAAACCCGCCGGCACCATCCGCATCACCGCCGGTGAGCATGCCGCCGATGCGATCCTGTGGCCTGCCCTGGCGAAATTCCTGCCCGACTATCCTGACATCAAAGTCGAGATCATCGTCGACTACAGCCTGACCGACATCGTTGCCGAGCGCTTCGACGCCGGCGTGCGGCTGGGCGAACAGGTGGCGCGCGACATGATCGCGGTGCGCATCGGCCCCGACATGCGCATGGCGGTGGTCGGATCGCCGGCCTATTTCGCCAAATGGCCGAAACCGCGCACGCCACAGGACCTGACCACCCACAATTGCATCAATCTGCGGCTGCCGACCTATGGCGGGCTCTACGCCTGGGAGTTCGAGAAGGCCGGGCGCGAGCTGAAAGTGCGGGTCGAGGGCCAGTTGGTGTTCAATACGTCCGCGCTGCGCATGAACGCGGTGCTCGCCGGCCTCGGCCTTGCCTATCTGCCGGAGGAACAGGTAACGGCCCATCTGGCCGACGGCCGGCTGGTGCGGGTGCTCGCCGACTGGTGCGCGCCTTTCCCCGGCTACCATCTCTATTACCCCAGCCGCCGGCAAGCGACGCCGGCCTTCTCGCTGCTGGTCGACGCGCTGCGCTACCGAGGCTAGAACAGGAAACCGGGTTTCCGAAAAAGATCATGCTCAAAACGAGCAGATAGAGCCCCATCCCGATTCGGGAACAGGCTCTCCATCTGGACTGTGCCCGCCGTCGTTCTATCTTCCGGATCGAGCAGATCTGACGAAATCCGGAGCTATCGCCGTGACCGTGACCGACCTTTATCGAGGCTACATCGCCTGCCTCAACAATCAGGACTGGCAGAAGCTGAATCGCTTCGTTCATGACGAGGTGCATTACAATGGCGACCGCGTCGGGCTGTCGGGTTACCAAGAAATGCTGGAGCGCGATTTTCGGGAAATCCCGGACCTCTATTTCGACATCCAGCTGCTGATCGCCGAACCGCCGTTCATAGCCAGCCGGCTCCAGTTCAACTGCACGCCGAAGGGAACCTTCTTCGGCCTGCCCATCAACGGCAGGAAGGTGTCCTTCAGCGAGAACGTCTTCTATGAATTCCTCGACGACAGGATCAGGAACGTCTGGTCGGTGATCGACAAGGCGGCCATCGAAGCGCAGCTTTAATTCAGGCCGGCCAGAAGATGACGCCGATCGTTCGTAAAAATCGATCATTATGACGAAAATAATTCGTTGGAAAGATTATTTGAGGAATGGCATTCCTCCGGCACACCCGTCTGGAGCATTGCTTTGTCTTCCGTTTCCCACTTCGCGAACGATATTCCGAAAAGCGCTTTTCCTGCCGATCTGACACGAGGGCGGAAATCCCTCAACTGGAATGGCATCGTCCCCGGCATCGTCCTTGTCACGATGATTACTGCCGTCGCCTTCTCGGCCCGCAATGTTTCGGGCTTCGCGCTGTTCAGCCCGATGATCCTCGCCGTCGTCGCCGGCATGATCTACTCCAACGTGCTGGGCACACCGGTGCACGCCAAGGCCGGCATCGCATTCTCGCAAAAGCGCCTGCTGCGCTTCGCCATTGTTCTGCTCGGCTTCCAGCTGACGCTCGGCCAAGTCGTCTCGATCGGCGCCGGCGGCGTCGGCATTGTCGCCGCCACGCTTGGCGCCACCTTCGTTTTCACCATTACGCTCGGTCGGCTGATCGGCGTCGACGCCAAGCTGGCGCAGCTGATCGCCGCCGGCACCTCGATCTGCGGCGCCTCGGCCATCGTCGCCACCAACATCGTCACCGATGCGCGCGACGAGGACGTCACCTACGCCGTCGCCTCGATCACCTTGTTCGGCACCGTCGCCATGCTCGGCCTCGACCAGCACGCTTTCGGCCTGTGGGCCGGTGCTTCGATCCATGAAGTGGCGCAAGTCATCGGCGCTGGCTTCCAGAACGGCACCCAGTCCGGCGAGATCGCTACCGTCGCCAAGCTGACCCGCGTCGCCATGCTGGCGCCGATGGTCGTCGCGCTCGGCCTGATGGCGCGCCGCAGGAGCAGCAGTGAGGTGGCGGCGCGGCCGCCCATGCCGTGGTTCGTCGCCGCCTTTGTCGCCATCGTGGCGCTGAACAGCCTCGTCCCGGTGCCAGCCGAGGTGAAGTCGGCAATGGCGCTCGCCACCACCATCATGCTGACCATGGGGCTGGCCGCCATGGGCCTGCAGGCCGACATCTCGCAGCTGCGCTCGCGCGGCCTGCGCCCGCTGGCGCTCGCCTTCTCGGCCTTCCTGTTCATCGGCTGCTTCAGCCTGATGCTGGTGAAATTCACCTAGTCTAAACCGGGCCTCAGTCCTCGAACGAACTCGACGCGGCATAGATCGCCGCCAGCGTCTCGATGCCGGCCTGGTCGGCCTTGTCGAAGCGGCCGGGCAGCGGGCTGTCGAGATCGAGCACGCCGAAGACGCCTTCATCGTCCTCAAGCAGCACCACCAGTTCCGAGCGCGAGTCGGCATCGCAGGCGATGTGGCCGGGAAAATCATGCACGTCCTTGATCAGCATAGAGGTGCCGAGTTCGACCGCCGTTCCGCACACGCCCTTGCCGACGGCGATGCGCACGCAGGCCGGCTTGCCCTGGAACGGCCCGAGCACCATTTCCTCGTCCGATTGCAGGAAATAGAACCCGGCCCAGTTGAGGTCCGGCACCATCTGGAAGATGAGTGCTGCGGTGTTGGCGGCGTTGGCGATCGAATCGCGCTCGCCGTCGAGCAGCGCCTTAAGCTGAGTGGCGAGGTCGCGGTAGAACGCGGCCTTGTCTGAGGTGTCGATGGCCTTGGCCGCAAACATGAACGTGTCTCCGTATAGGGGGTGGCGGTTCGTCCGATCGCTTGCCAAAGTCCGGCGAGCTCCGCAACCAGACGGCCGCCTGGACAGTCTAGCGTGGATTGCGTCCTCTCCGAAAGCCGCAAGATCAGGATTGCCTCCCGGCGCTGAGCCGGTCGGCAAGGCAGCTATGCGTAAACTTTGCGATGGATCATCTTGAGAATCATGACGGCCCCGATCGGGGGCCGCCATTCACATCTCAAACAGGTCGAACAAGTCCTGGGTTTTAGTAGCCGCCCATGCCGCCACCGCCGCCACCCGCAGGCGCGGCATCCTTGGCCGGGATGTCGGTGATCATCGCTTCGGCGGTGATCAGGAGGGCTGCGATCGAGCCGGCATCCTGCAGTGCGGTGCGCACCACTTTCGCCGGATCCACGATGCCTGCCTTGATCATGTCGACATAGACCTCGTTCTGGGCGTCAAAACCCTGATTGTGGTCCTTGCTGTCGGTGAGCTTGCCGACGACGATGGAGCCCTCGACGCCGGAATTCTCGGCGATCTGGCGGATCGGCGCTTCAAGCGCTCGCAGCACGATCGTGATACCGGCCGTGACATCGGCATTGGCGCCGGTCAGGCCGCCAAGCACCGAGCGGGCACGCAGCAGAGCCACGCCGCCGCCGGGCACGATGCCTTCCTCGACCGCCGCGCGGGTGGCGTTCAGCGCATCGTCGATGCGGTCCTTCTTTTCCTTGACTTCCGACTCGGTGACGCCGCCGACGCGGATGACGGCTACGCCGCCGGAGAGCTTGGCCAGCCGCTCCTGCAGCTTTTCCTTGTCGTAGTCGGAGGTCGTCTCCTCGATCTGGCCCTTGATCTGGGCGACGCGCGCCTGGATGGTCGCCTTGGTGCCGGCCCCGTCGATGATCGTGGTGGTGTCCTTCTCGATCAGCACACGCTTGGCGCGGCCGAGCATCTCGATGGTGACGTTTTCGAGCTTGATGCCGAGGTCTTCCGAGATCATCTGGCCTGATGTCAGCACGGCGATGTCTTCCAGCATTGCCTTGCGGCGATCGCCGAAGCCCGGCGCCTTGACGGCCGCGACCTTGAGGCCGCCGCGCAGCTTGTTGACGACCAGCGTCGCCAGAGCCTCGCCCTCGACGTCCTCGGAGATGATCAGCAGCGGCCTGCCGCTCTGCACCACCGCTTCAAGGATCGGCAGCATCGCCTGCAGATTGCCGAGCTTCTTCTCGTGGATGAGGATGTAGGGCTCTTCCAACTCGACGCGCATCTTGTCGGCATTGGTGACGAAATAGGGCGAGAGATAACCGCGGTCGAACTGCATGCCTTCGACGACGTCGAGTTCGGTCTCGGCCGTCTTGGCTTCCTCGACGGTGATGACGCCGTCATTGCCGACCTTGTCCATCGCCTTGGCGATCATCTCGCCGACGCTGGCATCGCCATTGGCGGCGATGGTGCCGACCTGTGCGATCTCGGCCGACGACTTGACCTTCTTGGCGCGCGCCTGGATTTCCTTGACCACGGCGGAAACCGCCTGGTCGATGCCGCGCTTCAAATCCATGGGGTTCATGCCGGCGGCGACCAGCTTGGCGCCTTCGCGCAGGATCGAGGCGGCCAGCACCGTGGCGGTGGTGGTGCCGTCACCGGCGAGGTCGTTGGTCTTCGAGGCCACTTCGCGCACCATCTGGGCGCCCATGTTCTCGAACTTGTCGGCAAGCTCGATTTCCTTGGCGACGGTGACGCCGTCCTTGGTGATGCGCGGCGCGCCATAGGCCTTGTCGATGATGACGTTGCGGCCCTTGGGGCCGAGCGTGACCTTCACCGCATTGGTGAGGATCTCGACGCCGCGCAGCATGCGGTCGCGCGCGTCGGTGGAGAATTTGATTTCCTTGGCAGACATGATTTTTATCCAGTTCGTTCGGAGAAAATGAGGTCAGGCAGCTTTCTTGGCGGCCACGGTCTTGTCGGTTGCGGCCGTCTCGCTCTTGTCGATAACGCCCATGATGTCGGCTTCCTTCATGATCAGAAGGTCCTCGCCGTCGATCTTGACCTCGGTGCCCGACCATTTGCCGAACAGGATGAAGTCGCCGGCCTTGACGTCGAGCGGAACAAGCGTGCCGTTTTCGTCGCGTGCGCCAGGGCCGACGGCGATGACTTCGCCCTCCTGCGGCTTTTCCTTGGCAGTGTCGGGGATGATGATCCCGCCCTTGGATTTGATATCGCCTTCGGCGCGACGAATGACGACGCGGTCGTGGAGTGGCCGAAATTTCATGGGAACTTTCTTTCTGGGGCCGGCACAGGCGGCCACGCCCCTCCTCTATAGACGCGTTGGCACTCGATAGATAGGAGTGCCAAAAATTATTCGCGGGCCAAATTAAATATTCAAAAGTATTATTTCAGCTGGCCGTTTCGTGATATCCGCAGAATGTCAAATAATTCAAAAGATTGAATTTTGCCGATCGAGTGCCTATTTATCGGACAAGTTCACTTTCACGATTTCAGGCACAAGGGAGATTTCTTCGATGGCCGAAGGCAATCAGACGATCATGGAAAAAGCTGAAGCCCGCTTTGTCGACAAGCAGAAGAAGACAGCGGAGAAAAACAAGGCGACCGCCGAATATATGTCCGAGGCAAGAGCCAGGGAGATCAAGACGGCAAGGCTGAGGGAGCTTCGGCTGGCCAAGGAAGAGGCCGATCGTGTCGCCGAGGCCCTCAATCCTACGCCGAAGAAGAAGCGGGCGACCAAGAAAGCCACGGAGGCCAAGACATGAGCCTCACCTTCCCCAACCCCAGCCGCAGCTATGACGAAGCGGGCCAGCGCATTCGTTTCGTCGGCCATGACGGCATGTTCCAGATCTCATTTTCCGTCGCTGCCGACGCCATGGCCAAGATGCGGCCGGGCACTGCTGCCGATGAAGCCGGTTATCTCCAGACATTCGACACCGAGAGCAGCGCCATCCGCGAGGTGGCGTCGAAGGCCTACGACCGCACCCGCAAGAGCATGTATGTGCTGACGGCGGCCGATTTCGGCTGAAATGGCGGCGAGTTGGCGCTGACCGCGATCAGGTCTTGCGCTCGGCCCTTTCGCGGCGTTTAACGTCGCGGACATTCATCTGCACGACCATGTCCTCGGCCTCGCGCGGCCCCATCCCGACCATCACCTTTTGCCGGACAACCGCAGGCTGGCCGGTGAAGACATCGATGATGCTCCAACTCTGGGGAAGCTCCATGCGCACCGTGTAGCGGTTGGCCATGCCGGTCAGCCTCGCATCGTGAAAAACACGGCGCCCAGGATCAGCACCGTCCAGGCGACGACCGACAGTTTCAGCACCATGCCGCCATGCGCAGCCAGAAGCTTCCGCAGGTGCGGCACACCTGCCGGCGAGATTGGTGCCGCCGCCAAGGCGACAGGGGTCTTGAGGCCAAGTTTTCCAAAAACGGGCAGCAGCGACGGTTCACGCACGAAAGGCCTCGAATGTCAGGAAAAAGCGAAGCAACAACGCTCGCCTCCCTTCCATAGCACTCTTTTCGCGAGCGCCTGCATGCCAAATTCAAGACAGGACTGCTTTGACGGCCGGTCCGTACTGCCTTCGCAACACACAATCTATTCGCGGGAACTGACTGCGCTCGGGGCAGATTGGGACGCGAAATTTTGGAGGCCTCGCCTCGGGATCGAACCGAGGCTTCAGAGATTTGCCGTCTCCAGCGTAGCCGCTCCGCCACGAGGCCATGGCTGTCGAAGTAGCGGCCAAATATTTACGGAAAGGTTAATCCCGAGGGATTGTTCAGAATTTTCGGCATCGAGTTTCAGAGCGTTCGTCAGCCAACCTTGCCGGGCCTCGCTTCCGGCGCAGAGTTGCGATCCTTCACGCCCAAGCGGCAGCCCCGCCCCGTGTCGACCGAGGGCCTCCAGCACTGCGATTGACGTTTCTCCCCTACGCGCTTCCGAGGCTGCTTTTACCCCGCGTTGCATTTCGGAGGAGAGGAGCGGAGGCCAACCAACTTTTCCCCTTGAACAGCGATTCGATCTGGCTTAGCTTCATCTGAGAAAAGGTTTTCCCAAGCAATCGTCGTTGGGCTCGGCCACCTGCCGGGCCTCATCCGGCTCGGTAAGAGAAAACCTTTTCCCAACCAAGGATCTCGGCGCGATGCCATCGGACGATCTGCCTGTTCCAGTCTTTTCCAAGCCAGTCACCTTGCGTGACGTGGCCGCCCAGGCCGGAGTCAGTGTCGCCACCGCATCCAAGGCGCTCAATGGCCAGGGCCGGATGACAGCCGAGACGCGCGAACGCATTCGCGAGACCGCCCGGCGGCTCGGTTTCCGGCCCAACAGCCTGGCGCAAAGCCTGCTCCGGCGGCGCAGCTTCACCGTCGGCCTGCTCACCAACGATACCTATGGCCGCTTCTCGCTGCCGTTGATGTCGGGCATTTCGGACGCGCTGGTCGACAATGGCGTCTCGGTGTTCCTGTGCAATGTCGAGGAGGATCCGCGGCTGGGCCAGATGCATGTCGACGCCATGCTCGACAAGCGCGTTGACGGCATCATCGCCACCGGCAAGCGCATCGATCGCCATCTGCCCGTCGACCTCTCCAATCTGCGCGTCCCGGTGATCTATGCCTTCACGCAGCCAGATCCCGACGCCGTCGCCTTCGTCTCGGACGATGTTGGCGGCGCCCGGCTGGCCGTCGAGCATTTCTGCCGGCTGGGCCGCAAGCGCATCGCCCATGTCACCGGGCCGGCGAGCTTTGCCGTGGTGCACGCGCGCGTCCAGGCTTACCGCGACGTGCTGGTCGAAAACGGCCTGACGGTCAGCGAGCCGCTGCTCGGCTCCTGGTCGGAAGCCTGGGGTCACCAGGCGGTTGCGCAACTGTTCGACGGCAAAAGCGAAAGGCCGGACGCGGTCTTCTGCGGCAACGACCAGATCGCGCGCGGCGTCATCGATGCGCTGCGCGAACGCGGCCTCGACGTCCCCAGTGATGTCGGCGTCATCGGTTTCGACAATTGGGAGATCGTGGCCGAGGCGACGCGCCCACCGCTGACCTCTGTCGACATGAACCTTGTCGCGCTCGGGCGCGAGGCCGGGTTGACCCTGCTTTCGCTGGTCGGCGGCAAGCCCGCCGCGCCAGGCATTCGAAAACTGCCGTGCCGGCTGGTGGTGCGGCAGTCATGCGGCCATCCGCCGGGTGGCTGAAAACGAAGCGCCGCGCAATCGGCGCCAAGCCGCGGACCGCGGCCAACCTTGGAGGAGGAGAACATGAGGAACCTGATTGCCAAACTGACCCTGGCCGCTGCCGTTCTGGGTGGCAGTCTCGGCACTGCCGCCGCCGAGACGGCCAACATCTGGGTGCGCGTCGACGGCTCGAATTTCATGCCGAGGATCGTCGATGCCTACAACAAGGCGCACACCAACCAGGTCAAACTCGACATCATTCCCAATGCCGAGATCATCCCGAAATACGGCGCCGCGGCCGCCGGCGGCACGGCGCCCGACGCGCTGTCGCTCGATTTGATCTACACGCCCTCCTTCGCCGCAGCCGGCCAATTGGAGGACATTACCGACTGGGCAAAGTCCCTGCCCTATTTTGCCAGCCTGTCGCCGGCGCATGTGAAGACCGGCACCTACAAGGATCACATCTATGGCCTGCCCTTCTCTGCCGACGCCTCGGTGCTGATCTGGAACAAGAAGCTGTTCAAGCAGGCCGGCCTCGACCCCGAAAAAGGACCTGCCAACTGGGCCGAGATCGCGGCCGATGCCGAGAAGGTCAACGCGCTCGGCGGCAACATCAAGGGCTTCTACTTCTCCGGCAATTGCGGCGGCTGCAACATCTTCACCTTCACACCCCTGATCTGGGCGTCGGGCGGCGACATCCTGAGCGAAGACGGCTCGAAGGCGACGCTGGACAGCCCGCAACTGCGCGGCGCCATCGATCTCTACCGCTCGATGGTCAAGAAGGACCTGGTGCCGGCGGGCGCGCAGACCGATACCGGCGCCAACTTCTTTGCGGCATTTGCCGCCGGCAATATCGGCATCTCGCCGTCCGGCGCCTTCGCCATCGGCGCGCTCAACACCCAGTATCCCGATATCGACTACGGCGTCACCTTCCTGCCGGGCAAGGACAGCGGCTGGTCGTCCTTTGCCGGCGGCGACAATTTCGTCGTCACCAAGGGCACCACGAAACTGCCCGTGGTGAAGGAGTTCCTCGACTTCGCCTATTCGCTTGAAGGCCAGACCATCCTTGCCAAATACGGCAGCCTGCCGGTGCGCGGCGACATCGCCAAGGAGGCGCTGAAGGATCTCGATCCGCGCTACCAGGTCGCCGCCGAGGCCATGACCAAGGGCAAGACGCCCTATTCGGTGGTGTTCAACGACCTGATCAACTCCGCCAACGGGCCGTGGACGCAGATGATCAACGAGGTCTTCTTCGGCGACGATGTCGACGGCGCCATAGCCAACGCACAAGAGACGATGCAATCGATCATCGACCAGGCGCCGCAGAAATAGCCCAACCTCACCTCCCCCTTGAGGGGAGGTCGGACCGCAGGTCCGGGTGGGGTCGCCACCGCAGTGCTCGACGTTTCTTGATGTCGGCGCGCTCCGCAGAGGACCCCACCCCCGGTCTACGGCCGGACCCTCCCCTCAAGGGGGAGGGGGACGCAGCGCCAAGGGAACAGCCATGACCGTCATCACCGCAGCAACCCCTGCCCCGCCCCGCGCCCGCAGGGTCGCCAGCCGCCAACAATGGATCGGCCTGCTCTATGTCGCGCCGGCTGTCGCGCTGGTCGTCGTCTTTTTCCTGATCCCGCTCGGCATGACGGCGTGGATGTCGCTGCACAACTGGCCCTTGATGGGCGAGCATAGCTACATCGGCCTCGGCAACTACGTCGCCATCCTGCGCGACACCAGGTTCTGGAACGCGCTGCGCTTCACCGCCTTCTACACGGTGATCGTCACCATCGCGATCTTCGTGGTGGCCTTTCCGCTGGCGCTGTTCGTCGAACGGCCGCGGCCGCTGACCAATCTCTACCGCACCATGTTCTTCATGCCGGCGGTTGTCGGTTTCGCCTCGGCCAGCCTGCTCTGGTCGTGGTTGCTGAATGTCGATTCCGGCCTGTTCAGCCCGGCTGCCTACGACCTCGGACTGATCGACAGGAAGTTCAACCTTCTGGCCACCTTCCAGCCGGCCTTCTGGTCGATCATCGCCATGGTCGTCTGGAAGGTCGCCGGCTTCACCATGATCATCCTGATGGCCGGCCTGCAATCGATCCCGCAGGACCTGCAGGAGGCGGCCGTCATCGACGGTGCCGGGCCTTTCGCCAGGTTCAGGGCGATCACCCTGCCGCTGATGCGCCGCACGCTGGCGCTGGCGCTGATCCTGTCGGTCGCCGGCTCGATCCTCGCCTTCGACCAGTTCTACATCATCCTGCGCGGCGGCCCGCGCAACCAGACGCTGACGGCGGTCTACTGGATCTTCAACCAGTCCTTCGTGTCGTTCAAGCTCGGCTATGGCGCGGCACTTTCCATGGTGCTGCTGGTCATCCTGGTGGCGCTCAGCCTCGTCCAGCTATGGTTGTTGCGCAAGCCGGAGGGTCTCGACTGATGGCGCAGGCAGCCTCCCGTAGCCGCCGGCTCCTGAGCCGCGTCGCAGAGCATTCTACCGGCATCGTCGCCTCGGTGCTGTTCGCCGCGCCGATTGTTTGGGCGGTGCTGTCGGCGTTCAAGCCGGCGGCCGAAGCACGCCTGCCGCCGCTGCCGCCGTGGCCGACGTCGGGGTTCTCGCTGGAGAACTATGCCACGCTCAACAGCTTCGGCGACGGGCTGTGGGTCTCGGCGCAAAACAGCATCTATGTCTCGGTGATGACGGTGGTGCTGTCGGTCGCCGTCAGCGTGCTGGCCGGCTACGGCTTTTCGCGGTTCCGGTTTCCGTTCAAGGACCTGTTCTTCATCCTCATCCTGTCGACGATCATGATCCCGTTTCAGTCGATCCTGACGCCGATCTTCCTGGTGCTGACCAAGCTTGGCCTGCACAACACCCTGACCGGCCTGGTCGGCGTCTATGTGACGCTGCAACTGCCGTTCTCGATCTTCATGATGCGCAACGCCTTCGACGCCGTGCCGCGCGAAATCGAGGAGGCCGCCCGCATGGACGGCGCCAGCAATCTCACCATGCTTTTGAAAGTGATGCTGCCGCTGGTCTGGCCGGGCGTGGTCACCATCGCCCTGTTTGCCTTCCTCGGCGCCTGGAACGAATTCCTCGCCGCCCTCGTGCTGATGACCGACCAGTCCAAGTTCACGCTGCCGGTGATGATGACCGCACTGCAGTCGGGCCGCTTCGGCGCCATCGACTGGGGCGCGGTGCAGGCGGGCGTCACCGTGATGATGGTGCCGTGCCTCATCCTCTTCCTGGCGCTGCAGCGCTTCTACATCCGCGGCCTGATGGCCGGGGCCGTCAAATAGAATGGAGTAAGTTCATGACCGCATCGCCATCCGCAAAAACCGGAAAACCGAAGCTCGCCTTCCGCCCGCTGCCGGTGCCGCAGGTCGACGTGCACGGCTTCTGGGGCGACCGCGCCGACGCTGTCGCCACACGCACCGCCGACATCCTCTACGAGCGCTGCGTCGAGGCCCGCATGCTGGAGCAGATCGATCCGGACCGCCCCTCGCCCGGCATAGTCATCCCCTTCCACTCGCCCTCCCCCGACGAAGCCGACCGCCAGGGCGCGGAATTCACTGGATCGACGGTGACCACGCAGATGTTCTGGGATTCCGATCTCGGCAAGACGATCGAGACCGCGGCCTATTCGCTTTACCGGCGCAAGAACCCCGAACTGGAGAAGAAGATCGATGCCGTCATCGACATGTATGGCAAGCTGCAGCAGGAGGACGGCTATCTCTCGAGCTGGTATCAGCGCATCCAGCCCGGCAAGCGCTGGACCAATCTGCGCGACTGCCACGAGCTCTATTGCGCCGGCCACCTGATCGAGGGCGCGGTCGCCTATTACCAGGCGACGGGAAAACGCAAGCTGCTCGACATCATGTGCCGCTATGCCGACCATATCGCGTCGGTGCTCGGCCCCGAGCCCGGCAAGAAGAAGGGCTATTGCGGACATGAGGAGATCGAGCTGGCGCTGGTCAAGCTGGCGCGGGTGACAGGCGAGCGGAAATACATGGAGCTGGCCAAATACTTCATCGACCAGCGCGGGCAGCAGCCGCATTATTTCGACGAGGAGGCCCGCGCCCGCGGCGCCGACCCGAAGGCCTATCATTTCAAGACCTATGAATACAGCCAGTCGCACATCCCGGTGCGCGAGCAGGACAAGGTCGTCGGCCACGCGGTCAGGGCGATGTACCTCTATTCCGGCATGGCCGACATCGCCACCGAATATGGCGACGACACGCTGCGGTCGGCGCTCGACCTTCTGTGGGACGATCTCACCACCAAGAGCCTCTATATCACCGGCGGGCTCGGGCCATCGGCGCACAATGAGGGGTTCACCAGCGACTATGACCTGCCCAACGAGAGCGCCTATGCCGAGACCTGTGCAGCGGTGGGCCTGGTGTTCTGGGCCAGCCGCATGCTCGGCATGGGGCCGAATGCGCGCTACGCCGACATGATGGAACGCGCCCTCTACAACGGTTCGATCTCGGGCCTGTCGCTCGACGGCTCGCTGTTTTTCTACGAGAATCCATTGGAAAGCCGGGGCAAGCACAACAGGTGGAAATGGCACCGCTGCCCGTGCTGCCCACCCAATATCGGGCGCATGGTCGCCTCGATCGGCAGCTATTTCTACAGCCTGGCCGACGACGCGTTGGCCATCCACCTCTATGGCGACTCGACCGCCCGTTTCGACATATCGGGCGTCCCGGTCGGCGTGACGCAGACGAGCCGCTATCCCTGGGACGGCGCCGTCGAGATCGTGCTCGAACCGCAGGCGCCGGTCGAATTCACCTTGCACCTGCGCATTCCAGCCTGGAGCGCCAGTGCCCAGTTGAAGGTGAACGGCGAGGCCATCAAGCTGGCTGAGATCACCAGCGACGGCTACGCCGCGATCAAGCGGACATGGAAGAAGGGCGACAATATCCGGCTCGATCTCGAAATGCCGATCGAGCGGCTCTATGCCAACCCGCAGGTGCGCCAGGATGCCGGCCGCGTCGCGCTGTCGCGCGGCCCGCTGATCTATTGCGTCGAGGCATCAGACAATGACAGCCAGCCGCATCGCCTGACGCTGCCGCGGACGGCCACCATCGAAGCGCAGCACCGGCCGGAACTTCTCGGCGGCGTGGTGACGCTGTCGACCGCGGCACTTGCCGATGCCGCCGACGGGTGGCGGGACGGGCTCTACAGGCCCGAGCCGCCGGCCACCGCCGAGACGCGCCTGACCGCCATTCCTTATTTCGCCTGGGACAACCGCGAGCCCGGCGAGATGCTGGTATGGCTCAGGGACGGGTGAGTTGTGATGTTAGCCCGATCTCTTCGGCTACCAGTTCCTGCAGCCGCCACAAATTGCGGTCGCGGATGCCGCAGGCTTCGAGGTGGCGGATCGTCTCGAAAAGATATTGCGCGCCCGAGCCCCAATGACCAACGGCTGTCACCAGCGTCGCCGCGATCGCCTGCTTGTCGAGCTTGCCGGCATAACGCGGATTGGCGGGATCGACGACGAAGCCAAGCGCGCGACATGGGCCGCCTTCGGTCCTGACCTGCAGCCAGCGCGGCACGTTGACGGCGGGCAGGATGGTCATTTCGCGGCGCAGGAGCGCTTCGAGGTTAGCCGCCACCGGTTCCGCGATCTCGAACACCATGCCCTGGCACTGGCCGCCGCGATCGAGCGCCATCATCAGGCCGGGCTGCTCGACCGTGCCGCGAAAACGCTGCACCGTGAAGCAGAACGAACGATGCCAACCGCTGGCCACCGCGCGTTCTCCGCCCCTCACCTCGCCGGCGGGCTTCCACAACAGCGAGCCATAGGCAAATAGTTTCAGCGGCCCGGCCGGAGCGCCGGCCAGCACCTCGTCGCGGATGCGCGCATAGTCGGCATCGGTCATGTGAACCATGCCCGGCGTCGGCCCGGCATCCTCGACAGCACGCATGGTGCGCGCGACCAACGCCTCGGTCAGCGCCATCGGCGTGTTGCGCGGGACCCTCGATGATGCGGTGGAAATGGCCTTGCTCATCTTCGCGCTCCCAGTCCTACCGCCATGTTGCTGAAGGCTGAAGGATTCTCAAGGGCCGTGCAGCCGAGATAGATCACGAGTGGCCGATGCCGCTCTTGCGTGACGCGTCTTGGAACGATGTTGCCGGCAAACTGTTCTGTTCCTTGCCGGAGGATGCCATGAACGATGCGTCGGCACAGCCCGCTGGCCCCGTCCTTTCATCGGCGGAGCGCGTCAACACGCTGTCCCATTTCCACCGCGCCGAGATCGCTCGCATGGCGGGATGGCGCGACCGGCTCGACCTGACGACCAATTGGGCAATCACGGTGGTGGCGGCGCTGCTTTCGGTATCACTCTCGACGGCCAGTGCGCATCACGGCGTGCTGCTGTTCGCCATGCTGCTGATCCTGCTGCTGCTGTGGATCGAGGCGCGCCGCTATCGGTTCTTCGATTTCTATCGGGCGCGCGTACGCCAGTTCGAACGCCACTATTTCGCGCAGATCTTTTCCCCACAGCCCGACTTCGCCTCGGACTGGCTGCTCATCGTCGGCGAAGGCCTGCGCGCGCCGAAATTCCTGCTGTCGCAGCGCGTCGCGCTAGCCCGTCGGCTGCGGCGGAATTACATCTACCTGTTCCTGATCCTCTGGCTGGCCTGGGTGCTCAAGATATCCACACCCAGCCTTCAAACCGTGGGCGTCAGGACCGGCTTTGCCGGCTCGCTTCGCCAAGCCGTGGACAGCGCCGCCCTTGGCCCCGTTCCCGGTGTGGCGATCGTGGTTGTTGTGGCCGCATTCTATGTCGGGTTGCTTGCCATCGTCTTTTTCACGGCCGATGACGACGGCGAACTGTCCTTTGGCGACGTGCATGTTTGACGTTGATGTCCGGCGACACGCCGCTGCAATGCAAACGGCGGTCCGCGCGTTGACATGGTCGGTCCGCCGAAACGTTTGGGAGAACGGAACTGCGCGCCTAGATGCCGAAGAACTGCTTGCCAACCATGTAGCCCAGTGCCGCCACGACCAGCGGAAACAGTGCCGGCGCGGCTTTGCCTAGAAGGGAGACCTGCAGGTCCTTCGCCGGCGTATGACGTGCATTGCCGAGATTCTTGGTCATTGCTTGCCTCGGGTTCGAAAGACTCATTAGCAAATGCTGATTAACAGCATGGCCGCGTTAACGGCCTGATAGGAAATCAACTCTGATCAAATGCAAATTCTAATGATCGGCACATGGACGGCAAAGACGCGCTACCCTATTTCGCGGCGTTCGAAGCGTTGACCGGGACGCGCGGCCTTTCCCGCCAATCGGCAAAACCGCGCCTGAACAACAAGATGGCTCAGGAACCCGATTTAGCAGGTGAACGCCAGCTCCAGAGCCGGTGCAGTTCGCCCGCCGCCTCGCCCGAGCTTCGTGTTGATAGGCGCGGCATCGAACGGCATGCCCGCGGGGGAGGCAGGCCGCATCCCGTCAAAAAATTCGCAAACCAATGTCGGACTTGTTACGCCTCGTTCGTCCTTGGGGTATCGAACAGGCATTTATGAAAGGATCCAGCATATGCCCGGCACCGTGCGTTTGCACCGCGTTCTGACGACCAGCCCGGAAAAGGTCTATCGCGCCTTCGTTGAAGCGGACGCGCTGGCCAAGTGGCTTCCGCCAAACGGCTTCACCTGCACGGTTCATAATTTCGAGGCAAAGGTCGGCGGCACGTTCAAGATGTCGTTCCGCAATTTCACCACGGGCGACAGCCATTCCTTCGGCGGCGAGTACCTCGAACTCGTCCCGGGCGAGCGCCTGCTCTACACCGACAGGTTCGACGATCCCAATCTGCCCGGCGAGATCCGGGTCACCGTGATCTTGAAAAAAGTGTCGGTCGGCACCGAAATCGACATCACCCAGGCCGGCATTCCGGACGTCATTCCGGTCGAGGCCTGCTATCTCGGCTGGCAGGAGTCGCTCAGAAATCTGGCAAAGCTCGTCGAACCCGAAATCAATCAATAGGCTGGGGGGTGGCCGGGAGAACGGGTCGTTTCTGGCCTGCCGAAGCCTGAAACTTGGACTGTGGCGGGAACTGCCCTTTATCGCTAGCAATTCATCATCGACACCCCCTGTGACTGGGCGTGTCAATGAAGGATGCAGCGGAGGCTAAAAAGGCATGACTCTGACCAACCGAGACATCGTCGAGTTAACGGCGTGGCGGCGCCAGCTGCACCAGGCCCCGGAAATCTCGAATGAAGAGGAGAAGACGGCAAGGGAGGTTGTCGCCTTCCTCGCCGATACGGGGCCGCACAAGGTGCTGACACAACTCGGCGGGCACGGCGTCGCGGCCATATATGACAGCGGCAAAGCGGGGCCGACGGTGCTGTTCCGATCGGAACTCGATGCCTTGCCTATCGAAGAACTTTCAGGCGTACCGCATTCGTCGCGCGTGCCGGGCAAGTCGCATATGTGCGGCCATGACGGACACACCGCGATCCTGGCATCCCTCGGCCGTCAGTTGGGGCGCGAAAGGCCTGCAAGCGGCCGCGTCGTGCTGATGTTCCAGCCGGCGGAGGAAACCGGCAATGGCGCGGCAGGTGTCGTCGCCGATCCGCGCTTCGGCGAGATCGCGCCGGATTTCGCTTTCTCATTGCACAACCTGCCCGGCGTGCCATTTGGCGAGGTGCGGCTCAAAGCCGGCGTGGTCAACTGTGCTTCACGCGGCATGCGCATCGTGCTGGAGGGCAAGACCGCCCATTCGTCCATGCCGGAGACCGGCATTTCGCCGATGCTGGCGATCAGTGAGCTGATGCCGGCGCTGCCGGCGCTCGGGCGCGGGACCTTCGCCGACGACGGCTTCTCCATGCTGACGGTCACCCATGCCGCGATGGGCGAAGCCGTGTTCGGCATCTCGCCGGCTCACGCCGAGGTGTGGGCCACGCTGCGCACCCGGCGTGACGAGCGCATGGCAAACCTGTGCGCTGCTGCCGAAGCACTGGTCGCCAGGATCGCGGGCGAGCATCGCCTTTCCGTCCGCTGGGACTATCACGAGATCTTCGTCGCCAGCGTCAACGCGCCGGACGCGGTGGAGCATCTGCGGCGCGCACTTGATGAAGAGGGCGTCGCGCACGGCGAAGAAGCCCTGCCGATGCGCGCCTCTGAAGATTTCGGCCTGTTCGGCCACAGTGCCAAGTCGGCGATGTTCTTCCTCGGTGCAGGCGAGCGGCACCCTGCCTTGCACAATCCCGACTATGACTTTCCCGACGACCTGATCCCGATCGGGTCAAGGATCTTCATGCGCACGGCACGTAATTTGCTGGGCTGACCTCCGCCGACCCCAACACCGAAAGGAACACGCAATGCCAACGATGCCAAAGAACACGATTTGCCTCTGGTTCGACAAGGACGCCGAGGCTGCGGCTCGCTTCTACGCGGAGACCTTTCCCGACACCAGGGTGGGCGCCGTTCACCGTGCGCCGAGCGACTTTCCGTCCGGCAAGAAAGGCGACGTGTTGACGGTCGAATTTACCGTTGCCGGCATTCCCTGCATCGGATTGAACGGCGGCTCCACATTCAAGCAGAGCGAGGCCTTCTCGTTCCAGATCGCCACCGACGATCAGCAGGAAACCGACCGCTACTGGAACGCCATCGTCGGCAATGGCGGCCAGGAGAGCGCGTGCGGCTGGTGCAAGGACAAATGGGGCGTGTCCTGGCAAATCACGCCGCGCACGTTGACCGAGGCCATGGCGGCCGGCGGCGAGGAAGCCAAACGCGCCTTTGATGCAATGATGGAGATGACGAAGATCGACGTCGCGGCGATCGATGCAGCCCGGCGCGGCTGACCTCGATCGCAGCTGAGTTGCTATCGGACCTTGATGACGACCTTGCCCTTGGCGCGTCCTGTTTCGACATAGGCCAGCGCCTCGTTGGTCGCCTCGAAGGGAAAGACCCGATCGACGACCGGGCGGATCGCGCCGGCTTCGATGAGCGATGCGATCTTGCTCAACTGCTCGCCCTGCGCCCACATGAAGAGAAACGAGAACGTCACGCCACGGCGCTTGGCTCTCGCTCGAATACCGCGGCTCAGCAGGCGAAGCACCAGCCTCAGCACCATGTTCAGTCCCTTTTCCCTGGCGAAGTCCGGATCCGGTGGGCCGGAGATGGAGATGAGCTTGCCTCCCGGTTTCAGCACATTCAGTGACTTTTCAAGTGTCTTGGCGTCCTGGCTGTTCAAGACGACGTCGTAGCCCGACAGGACTTTTTCGAAATCGTCTTTCCTGTAGTCGACGACGACATCGGCGCCGAGCCCCTTGACCAGACCGGCACTCGCCGCGCTGGCGGTGGTCGCAACGGTCGCGCCGAGATGCTTTGCCAGTTGGATGGCGAATGTCCCCACGCCGCCGGATCCGGCTTGAATGAAGACCTTCTGTCCCCTCTTCAGGCTGGCCCTTTCGATGAGCGCCTGCCAGGCGGTCAGGCCGACCAGCGGGATCGAGGCCGCCTCCTCCATGCTGAGGTTCCCGGGCTTCAGGGCCACGTCGGCTTCATCCATGGCTATGAACTCGGCGAACGTCCCGATCCGGCCATCGCGCGGCCGCGCATAGACGTCGTCGCCGAGTTTGAACTTGCGGACTTTCGATCCCACGCGGACAACCCTCCCGGCCACGTCGTGACCCAGGATGAACGGCCGGCGATAGGGCAGGATCAGCTTGAACTCTCCGGTTTTGACCTTGGAATCGAGCAGGTTCACCGCCGCGGCGTGGACCTCGACCAGGACATCACTGTCCCCGAGTTTCGGCTCCGGCATTTCGGCCAGCCGCAGCGTGCCGTTCTTGCTGTATTTGTCGACGACGAATGCCTTCATGGCAGTGACTTTCTGAGAGATTGTTGATGTTCGGGACGAAAGCCGCCCGGTGAGGGGTGTCAGGCCTCGAGAAAGGCCAATGCTTTCGGAACGAAATTCGCGTGGTTCTGGAACACCCCGCCATGGCCGGCATCCGCATAGATCACCAATTGCGCCCCCGGAATGCGGCGGGCGAGATCGTGGGTATTGACGCTCGGCACCATCCTGTCGTGATCGCCATTTGCGATCAGCGCAGGGACGCGGATGACGCTCAAATCTTGCGGCGCCTGTAGTCCATAAGCCTTCACCGCCCGGAGTTGCGCGCCGAACGCGCTAAGCGATATCGGCCTGTCGCGGTCGGCCTTGCGCTCTGTCAGCCGCTGCAGGAACGCCTTCGCGGCGCGGCGCCCGTTCACCGTTCTGGTGAAAAACAGATAGTATTTCGGATCCCGAAAAGTCAGCGCACCCTTGATCATGTCCACGATCGTCAGTGGCGTCATCTTGTCGATGCCTTGGCCGCCGGCCGGCCCGGTGCCGGCCAGGATGAGCTTGCGCACAAGCCTGGGCTCGGTCAGCACGATCTCCTGCGCCACGAAGCCGCCGAGCGAGAAACCGAAGAGATCGACTTGATCGAACCCCAGCGCCCGGACAAAGGCGACCGCATCCCGTGCCATCTCGGCGATGCGTGACGGCGTTTTGCCGCCTGAAGCACCAACGCCCCTGTTGTCGAAGGCAATCACCCACCGGGTCGCGGCGAGGCCATCGACGATGCGTGGATCGAAATTGTCCAGTTGAGCGCCGAGATGGTTCAGCAGGATTACCGGCACGCCCGTCCTTGGTCCGAGCTGCCGATAGACGAATGCCGTGCCGCCGACATCGACGGAGTGCGTTGGCGTGTCCTGGAACGATGCCCGTAAGTGGGGCGACCGCTTGAACCCATGTGTCATGCTTGGCACCTCCGCCTTGCGGGGGCTGGCCAATCGTGTTGTCGTTGCCAGTCGCATGTGCGTAAAATCCTCTGCTCGCTGTTGTTCAAACCGGCAGGCGGAACTGTTTGCGCAGGCTCTTGTCGAATATCCCCGCGGGAGCAAAGCGACGCAGCAGGCTGACCTGGCGCGCTGCCCTGCCGGCGGTGTAGCGCCGTTGCGGACGGGCATCGGTCGCTGCTTTGACGACCACCTGCGCCACCACTTCGGGCCGATCGGCGACAGGCATCACATCGCGAAGCAGCGCTTCCAGCGTAGCTCGAGCCTGATCGTATTCCTGCAACGGCGAATCCGGTTGGATCCCGTTCTGGTCGAAGACAGTGCGAACGAATGCCGGCTCGATGACCGAGACGCGGATACTGAAGGCACGAACCTCGTGGTCGAGCGATTCCGAATAGCCCTCGAGCGCGTGCTTGACCGCCGAATAATGCGCTGAATACGGCGCCGGCACCAGTCCCAGCACAGAGCCGATATTGACGATGCGCCCCTCGCCACGCCGCCGCATCGACGGCAGCACCGCATTGGTCATGCGGATGACGCCGAACAGATTGACGTCGAACAAGGCCTGCACCTGTGCAATCGAGAATTCCTCGGCGCCTCCAAGCTGGCCGACGCCGGCATTGTTGACCAAGAGGTCGATCCGGCCGGTCTGCGACAGCACCGTAGAAACGAGTGCGGCAACGGCCTCACCGTCGGTCACGTCGCAAACCAGCATGGTCACCCCGTCCGGGCCGTTGTCGGCCTTGCGCCGGCTGGTTCCGAAGACTGTGAACCCCGCCTTTGCCAGAGCCTCGGCACTGGCGCGGCCAATGCCCGAAGAGGCTCCCGTCACAACAGCGGTTTTTTCGGAATTCGCATTCATTTCGTGCTCCAAAATCATGAGGGCTAGCTTTTTTGCGCCCGTTGAATTACAGTCGTAATATCAGATTACACTCATAATGCAATAGCAGAAAGGAATAGCAGCCATGCGCTACGAAAAGGGCCGGAAGGACGCCTCGCGCGGACGGATCCTGGAGGTCGCGGCAGAACGCTTTCGCGGCGACGGCATCGCCGCGTCCGGACTGGCGACCATCATGAGCGACGCCGGGCTGACGAACGGCGCCTTCTATCCGCACTTTCAATCCAAGGCGCAGCTTGTCCGCGAAAGCGTGGCGGCGGCGATGGAGCTTCAGGCGCAGCAACTGGCAGAAGCATTAGCTTCGGGCGTGGAGATGGCCATCGGCACGTATCTGTCGGCCGAGCACCGGGACAATCCCGGAAAGGGCTGCGCGTCAGCCGCGCTGCTGCCGGAGCTCGCCCGTCAGCCGCCTGAGACGCGTGAAGCCTATACAGACCACCTGCTGGCTTTGGTGCGCCAGTTGGCGCAAGCGCTACCGCAGGCCAAGGATCCGGAGGGCGTGGCGCTGGCTGTCTTCGCAACGCTCCTCGGCACGCTGCAAATGGCCCGCGCCGTGGGCGGAACGGAATTGTCCGATCGCATCCTCTCGGTGGGGAAAGATGCGGCGAAGACGCTGATCGAGCAGCGTTAGCGCTCCAGGAAGCTGACAGTGAGGAACATGCCGGGCGCGGATAGCCGATCCGTCAGATCTTCCGGCTGGCCAGCAGCCTTGTCAGCCAGTCCGGATTCATTTCCGGAACAGAGGACAAAAGCCGTTCGGTATAGGCCGCGTGCGGTGGCGTGAGAACTTCGCTCTTCAATCCCTGCTCGACGACTTTGCCGCGGTGCATGACGACGATTTCGTCGGCTATCGCGCGCACCGTAGCAATGTCATGGGTAATGAAGATGTAGCTCATTCCGAGTTCACGTTGGAGACGTATGAGAAGCTTGAGAATTTCCTCTTGGACGATCTGGTCGAGCGCGGACGTGATCTCGTCGCAGATGATAAGCTCCGGATCGGCAGCCAACGCCCGGGCAATGCAGACGCGCTGTTTTTGGCCACCCGACAGCTCGCCAGGCAGGCGTTCCAGAAAATCTTCGCTCATCTCGACCATGTGCATAAGTTCGCCGATCCGGCGATCCCTCCGCGCGCCCTTAAGGCCGAGGTAGAATTCGAGCGGCCGAGCTATGACTTCTTCGACCGTTTGGCGCGGATTCAGGGCGTTGTCGGGCATCTGATAAATCATCTGTATGCGGCGCAGGACCTCTTTCGGCCGCGTCTTCAGGCCCGTGGAAAGAAGCTGGCCGGCAAAAGAAATCGAGCCTGAAATTGGCGGCAAAAGGCCGGTGACGACTCGAGCGAGCGTCGATTTCCCCGAACCGGATTCGCCGACCACAGCCACGGTTCTTCCGCGCGGAACCTTGATGGAGACATCCTGGAGCACCTTGACCTTTCCTGCATAGGCCGCGGTAACGTTGTCTATCGTCAGCAGATAGTCATCGGCTGGAACTTCGGGCTTGGCGAGCTTGCGTACGGCCCAGAGCGTTTTTGTATATTCCTGGCTGGGTGAGGCCAGCATCTGGCGTGTGTCTGCCTCCTCCACGGTACGTCCGTGGCGCAGAACCATGATACGATCCGCCATTTGCGCCACCACCGCCAGGTCATGCGTCACATAGATTGCAGCGGTGCTGAGTTCCTCCACGATGTTGCGAATGGAAGCTAGAACTTCAACCTGCGTGGTCACGTCGAGCGCCGTTGTTGGCTCGTCGAATATTATGAGGTCCGGACGACAAGCCATTGCCATCGCTGTCATTGCCCGTTGCAACTGCCCGCCGGAGACCTGATGAGGATAACGAAAGCCTATGGTCTCCGGTTCTGGGAGTTGAAGGCGTCGATAAAGATCGACGGCGCTCCGGTTCGCCTCTTCCCGGCCGGCAAGTCCATGCGCCACCGCGGTTTCGACGGTTTGTTCCAAGAGCCGATGTGCCGGATTGAAAGAGGCAGCCGCGCTTTGCGCGACATAGGCAATGCGGGAGCCCCTGAGGCGACGGCGCCCTTTTTCATTGACTGCCAGAAGATCAATCCCGTCGAACAGGACCGAGCCTTGCGTGATCCGGCAGCCCGGCTTGGCATAACCCATTGCGGCAAGGCCAATGGTAGACTTGCCGGCGCCTGACTCTCCGATCAGCCCAAGAACCTGGCCCCGCTTCAGCGTCAGATCGACCCCGTGGACAATGGGATGCCACCGCTCATCCGAGAACCCCTCCACATGCAGATTGCGGATTTGAAGCAGATCCTTTCCTTTTTCGCGTGGGCCTGGGCCGCTACTTTTCATCCCGCAACCCGCTTGTTGCTTGCAGGAACCAGTCCACCACGAAATTCACGGACACGGTAAGGAGAGCAATCGCGCCGGCCGGAAGTAGCGGGGTGACATCGCCGTAGGTGATCAGGGTCGCGTTCTCGCGCACCATTGATCCCCAATCGGCCGTCGGCGGCTGAATACCGACGCCGAGAAACGACAGCGCCGCGACTGTCAGGAAGACGAAGCAGAATCGCAAGCCGAACTCGGCGACCAGTGGCGGCATGACATTGGGAAGGATTTCCTTGGCGATGATCCATTTCGGTCCCTCGCCGCGCAATCGTGCCACCTCGACATATTCCATCACCGCCACGTTAAGCCCGACGGCGCGAGAAAGCCGAAAGACCCGGGTGGAATCCAGAAGCGCAATGATGACAATCAGGCTCGTGATCGACGAGCCGAAGATCGTCAGCAGCACCAGCGCGAAGATCAGACTCGGGATTGACATCAGCACGTCCACTGCACGCGACAAGATCTGGTCGAGCCACCCCCTGTACAATGCGGCAAGAAGGCCGAGCGAGACGCCGACCGCGAAGGACAGTAACGTGGTCGCGACCGCGATAGCGATGGTATTGCGCGCACCGTAGATCAAGCGGGTGAGCATGTCGCGGCCGAGCTGATCGGTTCCCAGTTTGAACTCCTGGCTCCACGGCGCGAAGGCTTCGCTGAAAACCTGCGTCTCGCCATATGGGGCTATCCAGTGCGCGAAGACCGCAACAAAGACGTAGCCGAGGATCACGACGATGCCGAACCATGCGCTGAACGGTGCCTTCTTCAGCGCAGTTTTCGCCCGGGTGGCACGCGAGCGCCTCAGCCTTTGAACCGCCGCGACAGATTCGGATCTGGTCATCGTGGGTGCAAGAGCCTGGGATTGGTGGCGATGGAAATAATGTCGGCTAGCAGGTTGAGAAGGATGTAAGTCGCGGCGAAAATCAGGGCGCAGGCCTGGACAACCGGAACATCCCTGGATTTCACCGCGTCAACCATCAGCTGGCCGATGCCGGGGTAGACGAAAACGACCTCGACCACGACCACTCCGACGATGAGATACGCCAGGTTGAACGCCACCACAGTGACGATCGGAGCCCAGGCATTGGGCAGGGCATGCCTCAGCACGATCACCATCGGGGACATTCCCTTGAGGCGCGCCATATCGATGTAGGGGCTTGCCAGCATGTTGATGATGGCCGCTCGGGTCATGCGCATCATGTGGGCCACGATTACCAGCGTAAGCGTGATTGCCGGCAGGGCGACTTTCCAGAGATGCTCCCAAAATGGCGTCTGATCGTTCACATTCGACAATGTCGGAAATTTGGGAACCGCATTGAGCATCCAGTTCAGCAAGACAGTGAGCCAATGAGGCAGCGTTTGAGCGAAATCGGATCCGATGAACGTGTCGCGCGAGATCACCAGGTAGGCGAGCATATAGGCGACGAAAAATTCCGGGAATGAAATGGTTGTCAGTGTCGCGACATTCACCAGCCGGTCGAACCAGCCGTTGCGGTACAGCGCAGCCAGAATGCCAAGCCCCAAGGCCAGAGGAACAGCTATCAGCGCAGTCACCGCTGCAAGGAACATCGTGTTGTAGAGGCGTGGTGCGATGATCTCGGCCACGGTACGCCGATATCCGGTGCGGCTCGCAAACGAAGAGCCGAAATCGCCATGGAGCATCTGGGCGACCCAAACGAAGTAGCGCTCGACAGGCGGGCGATCGATGCCGATTTCCCGCTGGAACGCGGCGACCGTTTCGGGCGTCGCCGATTGCCCGAGCGTGGCCTTGGCGAAGTCGCCTGGAAGCATCGCGATCGCAGAGAAGATAATGATGGACACGATGAACAAAGTGACCAGGCCGAGGCCAAGGCGCTGCAGGACCGTTTTTGCGACGGGGTTCATGTGCGTGGCGTTTCCCTTTGGGCGGCAGCCCTGCACTCGGAGCCAGCTGACCGGAGCCTCAAAACCATCGCGGCTCCGGCCCGCCATCTCATGCCGTGGCGATCCACCAGCGTTCGGCCATTTTCAGTCCATCGTTCTCCCAGTTGGGCGCCACATCACCGTGTGCGAGCTTTTTGGATTGGGCGCTGACGAAATTGTTGAAGACCAGCACGATGCTGCCGCCGTCATCGTGGGTTAACTGCTGCATCTCGGCATACATCGCCGCTCGCTTGGCCTCGTCCGTCTCGGCGCGCGCCTGGACAAGCAGTTCGTTGAAAGGGGGATTTTTCCAGAAGGATTCATTCCAACTGGAGTCGGCGGCGAAGGCTTGCGTGAACATCCAGTCGGCCGTCGCCCGACCGCTCCAATAGGAAGCGCACCAGGGTTTCTTCAGCCAGACATTGTCCCAATAAGCGTCCTCGGCCTCACGCACGACATTGACGTCGATGCCGCATTGGGCTGCCGTTTCGCGAATGAGCGAAGCCGCGTCCACGGCGCCGGCAAAAGCGGCATCGGCGACCGAGAGATCCACCTTCAGGTTCTCCATTCCGGCCTTTTTCAGGTAATGCTTGGCTTTTTCCGGATCGAAGCTGTGTTGCGGTTGCGGATCCTTGGCGAATTTGATGGCCGGCGCGATCGGGTTGTCGTTGGCCACAGTGGCGTGGCCAAGAAAGATCTTGTCGACGATTTCTTGGCGATTGATCGCCCATTTCAATGCCATTCGCACGTCTGGATTATCAAATGGCGCCATCGTGACATTCATCGGCAAGGTATAGTGCCCATAACCAGTGACTTCGACGATCTCCACCTTGGGATTGCGTTTCAACATGCCGAGGGTCTTCAGGTCGGCGCGGCCGATATAGTCCACCTCCCCCGTGGACAGCGCCGCCATGCGAGCGGCAAGATCCGTGATGGCGATGAACTCCACCTCATCGAGATAGGGCTTGCCGTTCTTGAAGTAGTTTGGATTGCGCTTGAGCTTGGCCGAAACGCCGGGCTGGAAATTCTCGACGACGAAAGCACCGGTGCGAACGCCTGAAGCCCAATCCGCCTTGCCATCCTTGGCCGGCATGATGACCAGATGGTAGTCACTCATAATGTAAGGGAAATCGGCGTTGCCGCTCTTGAGCGTGAAAACCACCGTTTCCGGGCCATCCGCCTTGATGTCGGCGACGGAGTCCAACAGCGATTTCGCCGCCGATTTGGTGTCCTTGCCCATGTGATATTGCAAGGAGGTCACGACGTCATCCGCCGTCACGGTCTTGCCGTTGTGAAAGGTTGCGCCTTTGCGCAGCTTGAAGGCCCAGGTTTTGGCTCCATCCGAAGTTTCAAAGCTCTCGGCGAGGTCCGGTTGGACATTGCCTTTGGCGTCGACCTCAGTGAGGCTGTTGGACAGCGAGCCCGAAAATGCGGTTTGTGTGAACGTGTCGGGGTAGCCGGCCGGATCGATCGAATCCGTCGTCGCGCCATGAGCCATGCCGAGCTTGGCGAAGCCGCCCTGCATTGGTTCGGCCCGCGCCGTGCTCACGAACAGCCGGTCGGCGGCGGCAACCGTCAGGCCCGCGGCCAGCCCAAGATGAATGAAGTCGCGGCGGGAAACCTTGCCGCCTCCGATCAGGCTTTGCGCGATACCAAGCTTGTATTCAGATTCTGACATTTGACTCTCCCATTGCGGAATTCCCCGCGTTATTTCTCGTCAAGCACCGGCGAACAAATCTGCTTATCGGCTCCCGCCACCTTTCTTCGAATTTTTCCAATCCCAATCGGCTTGCGCCAATCAGGCCGTCACGTAGATGCCGCCGGCTTCGACGGTGACTGGAAATGTGCGCGCGCGAACGGACGGATCGACCAAGGCCGCGCCTGACTTGATGTCGAACTCCCAGCCGTGCCAGGCGCATCGAACGATCTCGTTTTCGCGATGATAGATGAATTGCGCCTGTTCAACGGGCGCGGTTGTGCCGCATTGCGGCCCCTCGCAAAGCGGAGCGCCACGGTGCGGACAGACATTCAGCAGCGCGTGGAATGAATCTCCGATGCGGAAAATCCCGACCGAAAGGCTGCGTATCTTGGCGATGAACGGAGACCCTGTTTCGATCTCGTCGACGCGGCAGATATATGTCTTCTCGGGCATCGTATGCTTCCTCAGGCGGCATTCGCGGCTTGCGCGCGGGGGATGCGTTTGTAGACTTCCAGCGCGTTCAGTCCCATGATCTTGCTCTTCCAGGCAGGAGGGATTTGCAGCGTGTTGGCATCGTCGTAATCCCAGTGCGGATAGTCCGATGCAAACATCAGCGTGTTTTCTCCGTCCATCGCTTCGAGCGTGGACCAGAGATGTTGGATGTTTGCAGGCTGCTCCAGCGGCTGCGTGGAAAAGCGGATGTTGCGCCGGCAATATTCAGACGGCAGCATCTTCAGCCATGGCGTCTCCTTGCGCAGCGCTTTGTAATCAGCGTCCAGGCGCCAAAGGACCGACGGAACCCAGGCGACGCCGCATTCGATGATCACGAAGTAGAGGTCCGGCCATTTCTCGAAGACGCCATGGGCGATCATGCTTGCCACGTGCGACATCGCCGACATGTGCAGAATGGCATGCGTTTCCCAGAAGAATGTCGTCGGGGCGGGAGCAATGGCAGTTGAATTCACGCCGCCATGCCCGCCCAGATGAATGGCGAATGGCAACCCCACTTCCGCGCAGGCTTCGTAGATCGGGTGGTAAAACGGGTCGCCATACGGCTTGACGGACCCCTGGGAGGCGAGAACCTGGACCATCCGCGGATGACTGCCAAGACGGCGAATCTCGGCGGCAGCGAGCTTCGGATCCTGTGGCGCGATGATGATCGAGCCCATGAAACGATCGTCTTTCGGCAACCACTGATCGATCTGATAATCGTTGTACGCGCTGACCAGAGCGCTGGCATAGTAAGGGTTAGCCAGGGTCGACGCCTCGATAGGCTCATCGCCGGTCAGGATCGCCACGTCGACTTTGTATTTGTCGAGGTGCTTCTCTTTCATGATGAGATAGTTGTCGGCTTCCGTTTTCGGACGGATGTCCTTGCGGGAGAAGTCCTGCGGGTGGAACCAGGGCCGATGGCCATGCGGAAAGGCGCCAACGGGACCTGTTTTCTCGCCCTCGATGAACATGTCTTTCCACAAGCCGGAGAGATAGGGCTCCAACACGGTGGCGCTTGACCAGTAATTATGACAGTCGCAGTCGACTATGAACACTTCTTCCGCTCCGTATCCGTATCTCGTCCCGGCGGCGCTGCCGGCCGTTGATCTGCTGCAGCTTCCGCCTTGAGTATTGTTTGATCAAGCTTATGATACGTGGAATATGATCGAGTTTTTCGATTGGAGATTTCATGCAACTTGATCACATCGAGACCTTTCTCGACATCATCGAATCGAGAAACTTCAATCGCACCGCGGATCGGCTAGGATTGACCCAGTCGACGATCAGCACCCGCGTTAAGAACCTCGAGAGCGCAATCGGGTCCGAACTGTTTCAGCGCGGACGCGCCGGGGCGGAGCCGACCGCCGCAGGGCGCCGGTTCGAAGCTTATGCAAGATCCTTGCTGTCCACATGGTCGCAGGCTCGCCACGATGTCCGGGCGTTCAATCGTTTCGAAGGAACCCTGCGCGTCGCCGCGCAGGTCGGGATGACCCGCTCGGTTTTGCCGGGTTGGGTGGAGACGCTGTGTCAGGCTCTTCCCAAATCGTCGATCCATGTCGAGTCGGATTATTCAAACCAGATGGTCAGCGACCTGAGCATGGGAAATCTCGATATCGCAGTGCTTTACGCCCCGCGATACCTACCCGAAATCTCCTATGAGCATTTGATGGTTGAGGAATATGTGATGGTTTCCACGGTGGCCAGAACCCTCTCCGAGGTCGACCCCGAAACCTACATTCGTCCGGGCTATACGGTCCTGCTGGAGAAGGCCCATGCCGAATTGCTCGGCGAGTTGGCGATCTGTCGCCTTTCCATGGGATCGGAAACCTTGGCGGAGATGATGCTACGGCGCACGGGCGGCACCTGCTATATGAGAAGTGACGATGCGCGCAGGTTCGCCCTCGAACGCCCATCGTTCATCGTCGAAGGCGCTCCGACGCTGCATCAGCCGGTCCACACGGCCATCCTGGCGCGCCGCAAACACGAACCGATCATCCGCAAGGGAATCCGCGCCCTTCACGTTGCCGTGATGTCACTGGATATGTAATCGAAATAATCGATCATAACTCGGGAGGGATGCTTCTGTTGCGGGGGGCCTGGAACTGGCATCTTGGGTTCGACTTCGAACCGAGATGAATGATGAACGCACACGTTTCCTTGGGGGCCCCCGACCTCCTGCCGATGAGGCATCATCGGCAATGGGCACAAACCACATCGCAGCTTGTACTCTGCCGTCGTGTAATCGAGGAAACGCCCGATGTGAAAACTTTCGTTTTCACATCCCCGACGGATCGGATGTTCTGCTTCAGCGCGGGCCAGTATGTACTCGTGCACCTCAAGATCGAGGGTGCCGCGGTGACGCGCTCCTACTCTGTTTCGTCACCACCGACGCGACCGCTCGACCTGCAGATCACGGTGAAGCGAACACCGGGCGGCCTGGTTTCGAATTGGCTCCACGACAATTTGGGGGCGGGCGACGAGATCGAGATCGAAGGGCCGCTCGGCTCATTCAATCTCGATGACCTACCCTATGAAAAGCCGCTCTTCCTTTCGGGCGGCAGCGGGATAACGCCGGTGATGTCCATGCTGCGTGCGCTTACCGACCGCGCGGCCGACCAGGATATCTCATTCGTTCATAGTGCCAGAACGCCTGGTGATATAGTCTTTCGACGGGAATTGGACGCACTTGCCTCTCGCTTTCCCAACGTAAAAGTAACGTGCGTTTGTAGCCAGGAAGATCCCACCTGGAGGGGGCCGACTGGCAGAATAGACAGTCAGATGCTGCTGACCCTCGTTCCCGATCTCCACAACCGCACTATCTTTGCCTGTGGCCCTGAAGCGTACATGAAAGCCGCACGTGCCTGCCTGGATGCGATTGGCGTGGCTCCGTCACGGTACCACCAGGAGAGCTTCGGCGGCGGCAGCAGCCCCCAGTTGGAACCGGCCCCGACAATACCATCTTCGGTCCGTTTCGTCCGCTCCGGGATCGTGCATAACTGCTTGCCCGGAGAGACGCTGCTGGAGGCGGCGCGCCAATGTGGCGTCTACGTCCCAACCGCCTGCCAGCAGGGAGTTTGCGGCACATGCCGCATCGCCAAGCTGTCCGGCGAAGTCGCCATGGAGGATCTCGGCGGGCTGGCCCCTGAAGAGAAGTCGGCCGGCTATGTCCTGGCATGCTGCAGCCACCCTCAGGGCGCGGTTTCGCTCGATCTTTAACCCCGGGTGCTTGGTTCAGCATTGAAGCCGGCGCAGTAAGTGTTGAACTGCCGGTGAAGGCGTTGCGGGCGTAGCGGACTGATGCGCATCGACCTCAGCCGATATTGCTCAGAAGTCGAGAGCAACCATCATGCCACGGACTTCGGCCATTTCCAGCAGCAGGTCCTGCAGTCTGTCGTCCAGCGCGGCACCGGTCAGCGCCAGAAGCTCGGTAATGCTCTCTCTCATCGATATGACGGCCGCGCCTGTCTTCTCGGCGAGCAGCCGTCCGATGGCAGCCCGGATCAGCTCGTCCTGATCAGACATGCTTCACCTCCCGACGCACTGCAACCTCCCCTTGCTTTCCATGCCTCACCACCGCTTTCGACAACAGGGCGTGATTTCCTATACGGTATGTTTTTTGATGCGATCCCGGGCGGCTTTGCTCACGCCAGCAGATCGTCTTTATCGACCTGCCAGTCGTTCAAAGCCGCCAATGAAGGCAGCGGCGAAAAATCGCCGGGTTGGACCGTTTCAACCGCTGCAAGCAGCTCCTGCGGCACTTCGTGCCGATAAAGCCCGGTGCATGCGCCCTCTTCGACCATTGCCGGCAACCCCGTGATCGCGTCGAAAATCGAAAATGTACCCGTTGGTTCTTCCAGGATCTCTAAACGCCTCACCCGAAACCTCCCTCTTGCGCAAAAGTAGCGACTAACGCCGCTATCCCCAAGTGGTTCCCCAGGCCGGCACATTTTTTCGCGCGTTGGTTGTAGCGCATGCCGGCAGGGCAGTCATGCCCCCAGGGTGCATAGCCAAAATCGCTACGCACCACTTTTAAATCTTGACGCGTGTCAATTTTTTATAAAACATGCGCAAATGCCGGATTGGCATCGGCCGGCGCTCTGGGAGGAGCAATGCCTGACATCGAAAAGTGCCCGACCTGGGCTGCAGTCCGCACATTCCAAAGCGGGCAGCAATCTGTTGGCGAACCATCGCGCCAGGCGCCGGGGTCGCTTGCGCGCCGTCTAACATTGCAGTCACCGGACAGCGACATTGATGCAGCCCATAAAAACAATCAGGAGGAGGAAAAACCATGCGTATGTTCAATTGCCTGAAGCTTGGCACGAACCTGCTTGGCGCAGGCATGCTTGCAGCCATCGTCGCAGCGCCCGCCCATGCCGAGGATACGGCGAAAGTCGCGGCCATCGTCAAAGGCCTCGACAATCCGTTCTTCCAGACCATGCAGAAGGGCATCGAGGAACAGGCCAAGGCAAACGGCGTGAATGTCAGCGTCCAGGCCGCCGCCAATATGGGTGACGCCACCGGCCAGGCCGACCGCCTGACCGCCATGGCCATGCAGGATTTCGATTGCTACCTGGTCAACCCGATCAGCGTCTCCAATCTCGTCCAGGCGCTGGTGCCGGTCGCCCAGAAGAAGAAGCCGATCGTCAACATCGACTCGACCATAGACCCGGAACAGGCCAAGGCCGCCGGCTTCGCCGTCTCGACCTATATCGGCACCGACAATGTCGCCGCCGGCGCGCTGGCCGGCGAAGAGATGCTGAAGCTGGTGCCGAAGGGCTCCAAGGTCGCGCTGGTCGCCGGCATAGTCGGCGATGTCGGCTCCAACGCCCGCATCAAGGGCTTCAAGCAGGCGGTGGAAGGTAAACTCGACATCGTGGTGATGGTCAGCGCCGACTGGGATCGCGAAAAGGCGCTGACCGCCGCCACCGATATTCTCGCTGCCCATCCGGACCTCGCCGGCTTCTTCGCCGCCAACGACATCATGGCGCTCGGCGTCGAGCGCGCCGTGCGAACCTCGGGCAAGGACGTCAAGGTGATCGGCCTCGACGGCATCGTCGACGCGCTCAAGTCGATTGCGGCAGGCGAACTCACCGCCACCGTCGCCCAATATCCCTATGTCGTCGGCGCCATGGGCCTCGAGGCCTGTGCAGTGGCGGCCAAGGGCAAGGAACTGCCGGCCAACGTGCCGGCGCCGGTGCTGTTGATCAACAAGGACAATGCCGAAGCCTCGCTGAAGAACTTCCCGCGTCCCGGCGGCGACTATCCCGATCCCTTCCGCGAGATGCTGAAGTGAGCACACCTGCAGACAACGCACCCGCCGCCCATTCGGCGGGTGCGGAGGAGAGCCGCCCCTCCCTGGCGGCTCTCCTCCTCGATCCCTCCTTCTGGGCCGACTGGGCATCCGTCGTCGGCCTGGTCGGCCTCGTCATCGTCTTCGGCATCGCCCAGCCGGTCTTTCTCAGCGTCGCCAATCTGCAGGCGCTGCTGCTGGCGGCTGCGATCCTGGTCGTGCTGTCGATCGGCCAGACCTTCGTCATCGCCACCTCGGGCATCGACCTGTCGCTAGCGGCAGCCGTCATGCTCGGCGCCATCATCCTCGGCCTCGTCAACGCCGCCGGCTACGGCATCTTTGTCGCCTGCGTGCTCGCGGTTCTCGCCACCAGCGCGGTCGGCTTCCTCAACGGGCTGATCATCACCGCAGGCAAGATCCCCGACTTCGTGGTGACGCTCGGCACGCTGTCGGGCATCACCGGCCTTGGCCTTATCCTGTCGGGCGGTGAACCGACCATGGTCGGCTCGACCTTCCTGCTCAGGCTCGCCTCGGGCTCGTTCGGACCGTTCGGTTATCCGGTCTGGGTGGCGATCGCAGCCGTCATCGTCGCCCATATCGCGCTCTACCACACGCGCTTCGGCGTGCATTTGCTGGCGACCGGCGGCCAGGCGGAAAGCGCCGGCGCGCTCGGCATCCGTACCAACCGGGTCAAGATCGCCGCCTACACGATTTCCGGTCTCTGCGCCGGCATCGCGGCCATTCTTCTGGTCGCCCGCATCGGCTCGGCCGAACCGCAGATCAACACCAGCCTGCTGCTCAATTCGGTGGCGGCGGTGGTGCTGGGCGGCGTCAGCCTGTTCGGCGGCCGCGCCAGCATTCTGGGACCGGCGATCGGCGCGCTGATGCTCACAGCACTCGTCAACGGCCTGACCTTGCTCAACGTCTCAGCCTTCTACCAACCGCTTGCCGTGGGCGCCATCGTGGTGCTGGCGGCCCTGATCATGCGATATCAGAAATGAGCGCGCTCCATCACATCCCCGCCGCTGAGGCGATCATCGCCTGCGAAGGACTGAGCAAGCATTTCGGCGGCATCCGCGCCTTCACCGACGTCGCCTTCCAGGCCCGTCGCGGCGAGGTCACCGCCGTCATCGGCGACAATGGCGCCGGCAAGTCGACGCTGATCCGCAGCCTGGTCGGCGTGCATCAGCCGGACACCGGCAATTTGTTCTTCGACGGCCGGGCGCGGCCCTTCGCCAACCCCGACGAGGCACGCAAGGCCGGCATCGAGACCGTGCACCAGAACCTGGCGCTGATCGACGAACTGACGGTCGCGCAGAACCTGTTCCTCAACCGCGAGATCGTGCGTCGCATCGGGCCGTTCGCTTTCCTCGATCGCAAGGCGATGAAGCGCGAGGCCCGTTCCATGCTGTCGCGCCTGTCGATCAACGTGCCGTCGATCAACCAGCGTGTGCGGCGCTTGTCGGGCGGCCAGCGGCAGGCGATCTCGATCTGCCGCGCTGTCGGCTCCGGCGCCAAGCTGGTGGTGATGGACGAACCGACGGCAGCACTCGGCGTGCAGGAGACCGCCAATGTCGAGGCTCTGATCCGGCGTCTGCGCGAGCAGTCGGTCTCAGTCATCCTGGTCAGCCACAATTTCGATCAGGTCCGCCGCCTGTCCGACCAGATCTGGGTGATGCGGGCGGGAAAGATGGCGGCGACCGTGCGCGCTTCCGAAACGTCCGGAAACGAGCTCGTCGCGCTGGTCACCGGCGCGGCATAGTCCTGCAGCATCAGACTTAAAATCAAAGGGAGTTCGCCTGTGGCACCAATTCGTGTCGGACTGATAGGTCTTGGAGAGGTCGCGCAGTCGATCCATCTGCCTGTGCTGGGCGATCAGCGCGACCGCTGGGTGGTCGCGGGCGTGTACGACGTGTCGCCCAGCCTGGTGTCACTCGTCACCTCCGAATTTGCGACGGCAAAGGCCTTCGACACGGCCGAGGCGCTGATTAGTTCGCCCGACATCGACGCGGTGTTCGTGCTGTCATCCGACGACACCCACAGCCGCTTCGTGCGGGCGGCGATTGCTGCCAACAAGCATATCCTGCTGGAAAAGCCCGCCTGCCTGACGGTGCGCGAAATCGACGATCTGCTGGCGCTGATGCCGGGCTACGACAAGACCCTGTTCGTCGGCTATATGCGCCGCTACGCGCCGGCCTATCTGGCGGCCAAGGACGAACTGCCGGCATACGCCGACATCACCCATGTCCGAATCTTCGACCTGATCTCGGAAGGCCGGCACTTTCTCAAGAAGAGCCAGAACGTCCTCTATCCCAACGACATAGACCCTACCCTGCTGGCGCGTGGCGCAAGCGAACGCGACGCGCTGATCCGCGAGGTGGTCGGCGCCGACGCGCCGACCGATCTGGTGCGCGCCTATCGCGGCCTGACGGCGCTTTCCTCGCATCACATTTCGGCGATGCGCGGGCTGATCGGCGAGCCGGCGCGCGTGCTGGCCGCGCACCGCACCAATGGCGGCGCCAACACATCAGTCACCTTCGACTACGGCCATTTCGCTTGTCTCTACGACGCGGTGGTCGACGATCTCGGCCTGTTCGACGCCATGATCGAGGTGCGCTCGAACACCAGGCGTGTGCGCATTCTCTACGACACGCCCTACATCCGAAGCCTGCCGACGCGGCTGGAGGTCACCGATGCCGGCCCGCTCGGCCCGGTGACGAAAACCTTCGGGCCTCTCTACGGCGATGCTTTCTCGAATGAACTCGAGATTTTCCACCGCCACATCACCGAAGGCACAAAGCCTCTGACCGACCTCGCCGATTCACGCCGCGACCTCGCGCTGATGGCCGAGATCATCGAGCGGATGAAAGAAAGTGGCGGGCGCTGAGGCGCCGCCTGCCGCCTACTTCCCACAGTGATGGTCGTTGATCTTGTTCACCGCATTCGCGTCGGGTCCGACGCGATGATAGGAGCACGCGCCGGCGGCCGTCGTCACCAACTGCTGATCGTAGTAGCGCGGGCCGCCGAACAGGATGTCGATGAGATCGCCTTCGGCGGGAACGTAGCGTTCGGATTGGACCCGGCGGTCGTGGTGCCGGTCGCCAGCGAAAGCCGGGGCGCAAGCGCTTGAGCCCATGGCGACAGCGAGAGCTAGGATCGCAACGCATTTGGTGGTCATGCCAATACCCTCCTGGCCATTCCGGAATCACACCATACATCCAAAACCGCCAGCCGGACAAAAGTTCCGGAGAAGACCGCGATAGGCTCTTGCCGAAGCCAGCTGCCTCGCTCATCCATGGTGCGTGGAAATGTGGAACCTGTGATGACCGATGCCAGCCTTCATCTCGTCGAAGCGACGATCGACCAACTGCGCCGCGCGCTTGATGACGGCACCGTCACCAGCGTCGAACTGGTCGGGGCTTATCTCAGGCGCATCGGGCATTTCGACCGCCACGGCATCAGCCTCAACGCCGTCCCAGTGCTCAACCCTGACATGTTTAAGGAGGCGGCAGCCTCCGACCGGCGCCGAAGCAATGGCGCCGTGCTCGGACCGCTCGACGGCATCCCCTACACCGCCAAGGACAGCTACAAGGTGTCAGGCCTGACGGTGGCCGCCGGTTCGCCCGCCTTCGAGCATCTCATCGCCAATGAGGACGCCTTCACCATTGCCCGGCTGCGCGCCGGCGGCGCCGTGCTGATCGGGCTGACCAACATGCCGCCAATGGCCAATGGCGGCATGCAGCGCGGCGTCTACGGTCGCGCCGAGAGCCCCTACAATGGCGACTATCTGACCGCCGCCTTCGCGTCGGGCTCGTCCAATGGCTCCGGCACGGCGACGGCGGCCAGCTTCTGCGCCTTCGGGCTTGGCGAAGAAACCTGGTCGTCCGGCCGCGCGCCGGCCACCAACAATGCACTGGTCGCCTACACCCCGTCGCGCGGCGTCATTTCGGTGCGCGGCAACTGGCCCCTTGTGCCGACCATGGATGTCGTGGTGCCGCACGCGCGGACAATGCCCGACATGCTCGAACTGCTCGATGTGATCGTCGCCGACGATCCCGAGACGCGAGGCGATTTCTGGCGCGCGCAGCCCTGGGTCAAGCTGCCGAAAAGCTCCGACGTGCGGCCGCCCCGCTATACCGACCTCGCACTGGCGGGGTCGTTGAAAGGCAAGCGGCTCGGCGTGCCCAGAATGTATATCGGCCGCGACAGCGAGGCCGATGCGCCGATCGAAACCCGCGCCTCGGTGCTTGCCCTTTGGCAACAGGCAGCGGCCGATCTCGCGCGGCTTGGCGCCGAGGTGGTCGAGGTCGATTTTCCCGTCGTTTCCAACTATGAGCGCGACCGCCCCGGCGCGCGCACCATGGTCGAGCGCGGGCTGATGCCCCAAGAGTTCGCCGAGCGCGAACTCTGGGATCTCTGCATCTGGGGCTGGGACGACTTTTTGCGCGCCAATGCCGACCCGTCTTTGCCCGATCTCGTCTCGGTCGACGGCCCAAAGATCTTCCCGCAGCCGCCGGGCACGCTGCCCGACCGCTATGAGGGCGGCTTCGACCTGAGGGAATATGTCGAGCGGGCGCGGTCCGGCGTCACGCCCGTCACGGAAATCCCGACGATTGAAGAAGGCCTGAAGGGCCTCGAAGCGACAAGGCGGATCGATTTCGAGGACTGGCTGGACGCCCATGGCATCGACGCCGTGGTGCTGCCCGCGGCCGCCGATGTCGGACCGGCCGATGCAGACATCGACGAGGCGTCCGCCGCCCTTGCCTGGCGCAATGGCACCTGGGTCGCCAACGGCAATCTGGTCTGGCGCCATTTCGGCATCCCCACCGTCACCGTGCCGATGGGAACCATGGCCGATATCGGCATGCCGGTCGGCCTGACTTTCGCCGGCAAGGCCTATGATGATGTCAGGTTGTTGCGCATGGCCGGCGATTTCGAACAGTCGACCCGGCGCCGCACCCTGCCCCCACGCACGCCGGAACTGACTGAAGATGTATTTTCCCGCCGGCCCACGCAAACCGGTGACGGCAAGGCACCTCCGCTCGTCATCGCGCTTGCCGCCGAGACGCGCACGACGGGCGATCAGGACGAGATCACCATCACGCTCGAACTGCCGATCGACGCCGAGGCGGAAAACGCCAGTGTCAAGGTGCATGTCAACGGCGAGCCTGTCGCGATGCAGCGAAGCGGAGCGCGCTCCTGTGGACAGGCATTGGTTCCGGCCGCAGAGCACCAGCGGTTCCACAGCGTCTGGCGTGGCTCGTATGGCTCGATCGTGACGGCTATTGTGCGGCTGGAGGATGGGCGCAGCGCCGGCGCCTATCTGGTAACCGGAGGGATTGGATGAACGCCAGCCGCTAGGAAGGCAGCGAAGTCAGCCATTCTTCCCAAAATTCCTGCTGCATATGGACGAAAACCGGAACCACGTCGACGCCATCATCAAATATGTCGACCAGATCGCTCTCTTGCGGAAATCGCCCCGTCTTCACCTTGCAGGCTATCAATCCGCGACTTTTCTCCATCACGGTATTTTCCGGATAAACATTGGCGCTTGCTCCGTAACAGAAGGGTAGCAGGCCATCGACTTCGAGTGCCTGACGGATTTGGAACAGAGCCTCGAAAAAGTCTTCCTCTTCTGCCTCGATCACCTTGTCCCGATAACTGCATTTCAAATTGCAGGCAGCGCCGTTCACGTGCAGCGTGAACACAGCTTGCTCGTCGTCACCAACGGAACCTGCGCCGATCAGAAAAACAGTACGCTGATGGTCCATCTCATCCCCCTCGCCATGTGACGGGATGGTAGTACGACAACGGCCGCTTTTCCAGCATGGCAGGGATTGGGACGGCCGCACTCCCTCCCGTCGTCATCCGCTGGCCGGGCGTCCCGCCGCAAAGGCAAGGTCCCGCCGAATGGCGTCCAATTTGTCTTGCGCCAGACCGGCAAGCAGCTTTTCATCGAGGTAGCCTGCTCGGATGAGATGAGCGAAGACATAAAGGAGCTGCGAATAGCGGTAGTCGAACGTCCGATCGATATCCCGCCGCTGTTCACGCAAATAGGCTTCCAGCTCCCACATCTGGGAGGGAACCGTCACCGCACTGGCCTTGCTCTTGAATTCGGCCATCGTCTTTGCGAGGGCCGCCTCAAGAGCCTTATCGAAGGCGTGGCGGGCGAGCTTCTTTTCGGAAGCGGACCAACTGAAATCGTTCACTGGATATCTCCGTAGATGTCCTGTGAATTCCACCAGATTTTCACGAACTTCGCCTGCTGCTACCCCCGAGCCGCCCAAAGCAAACCCCGCTCCACCATCAGCGCCATTTCCGGCACCGCGAACTCATCCGCAGTGTGACCAAGGGAACTGTAGAAAACCTTCCCCGCCCCATAGCGCCGTTTCCAGACGACCGGCATGACGACGCCGCCTATCCCAGGAAAATGCGCGTCGGTGAAGGTGGTGGTCGCCAGCACTTCGTTGCTCGGGTCGACATGCATGTAATACTGCTCCGACCGGTAGGCGAAATCGCTGATGCCCGATGTGATCGGCTCGTCCGGCCTGGTGATCGCGACAGTATAGTCGATGATGTTGCCGGGATGCGCCACCCATTGGCCGCCGGTCATGAACTGATAGTCGGGCTCATTGCGGAAACTGTCGCCCATCGTGCCGTGGAAGCCGCCGAGTCCGCTCCCCCCGCGAACCGCATGCATCAGGTTCTGCAGCTCGGCCTTTTCGATCGTCGACATCGTGATGACGGGCACGATGAGATCGAAGGAAGCAAGCTCCGGATCAGCGAACATCGCCGTGCCCTCACCCAGCGTGACGTCGAAGCCGTTTCGCTCAAGCAAGGTGCGAACGACCTTCGCGCTCTGCTCCGGCGTGTGGCCCTCCCAGCCGCCCCAAGCGATCAAGGCCTTCTTTGGCATGGTGTCCCTCCCTTGGAGCACTCCGCTTCGATCTATCTGGCGTCAGCGCCAGCCCAGCGCCGGCGCGACATGGGTCAGGATCGCCTCGATGACATGCGCATTGTAGTCGACGCCGAGCTGGTTCGGAACGGTGAGCAGCAGCGTGTCGGCCTCGGCGATTGCCTCGTCCTGCGCCAATTCCTTGATCAGCACATCCGGCTCGGCCGCATAGCTGCGCCCGAAGATCGCCTTGGTGTTCTCCTCGATGAAGCCGATCTGGTCGCGGCCCTCATTGCCGCGGCCGAAATAGGCACGGTCGCGATCGTCGACCAGCGCGAAGATGCTGCGGCTGACCGAGACGCGCGGCTCGCGCTTGTGACCGGCCGCTTTCCAGGCTTCGCGGTAGATGCGGATCTGCTCGGCCTGCTGGATGTGGAACGGCTTGCCGCTCTCGTCGAATTTGAGCGTCGAGCTCTGCAGGTTCATGCCGAGCTTGGCCGCCCATTCCGACGTGGCGTTGGTGGCAGCACCCCACCAGATCCGCTCGCGTAAACCCTCCGAATGCGGCTCGAGGCGCAAGAGGCCGGGCGGATTGGGGAACATTGGACGTGGATTGGGCTGGGCGAACCCCTCGCCCCGCAGCGTCTCGAGGAAGACCTCGGCATGATGCCGCGCCATGTCGGCGTCGCTCTGGCCTTCCGGCGGCGCATAGCCGAAATGGCGCCAGCCATCGATCACCTGCTCGGGCGAGCCGCGGCTGATGCCGAGCTGCAGGCGGCCGCCGGCGATGATGTCGGCAGCACCGGCGTCCTCGGCCATGTAGAGCGGGTTCTCGTAGCGCATGTCGATGACGGCGGTGCCGATCTCGATGCGGCTGGTCTTGGCTCCGACTGCCGCCAGCAGCGGGAACGGCGAAGCGAGCTGGCGGGCGAAATGATGCACGCGGAAATAGGCCCCATCCGCCCCCAGTTGCTCGGCGGCGATCGCCAGCTCGATGGATTGCAAAAGCGCGTCCGATGCCGAGCGCACTTGCGATTGCGACGAGGGCGTCCAGTGCCCGAACGACAGGAAACCGATTTTCTTCATAGCCATGCGATATAAGGATGCGCGTCAGGCTTCAATGCAAAAGAGATTTTTCGACGCGCCCAATCCAGGCTCATGCATCGCTATTTTCAAACGCGCCGATGCCTTGCGCGATCAGGTTGGTCGCCATGACCAGTGAGACGATTGCCGCGGAATTGAAGACGACGACCCACCATTTGCCGCCGGTCAGGAAGCCATAGCCGTCGGCGACAGCCAGTCCCCAGTCGGCCGATGGCGGCTGGATGCCGAGGCCGAGAAAGCTCAGCGTCGCGATCGAAAAGAACGCGTAGCCCAGCCTTGTGACCAGCTCGATCAAGATCGTTTCCCTGATGTTGGGCAGTATCTCCAGAAACATGATGGCGAGCGGGCCCTCGCCGCCAAGCCGCGCAGCGCTGACATAGTCGCGCTCCTTCTGCTCGCGCACGGCGGCGCGGACGGTGCGCGCCACCAGCGGCGCGTAGGCGATGCCGATCACCAGGATGACCGTTACATTGGACGGGCCGATGGCCACCAGCGTCATGGTGACGAGAACGATGAACGGAAACGCCATCAGCGTATCGAGCAGCCGCGCGCCGATGGCATCGACCAGGCCGTCGAAATAGCCGAGCACCAACCCGATGATGCTGCCGGCGGCGACACCGGCCAGCGTCGCCAGCGGCGCAACCAGCAGGATGTCGCGCGATCCGACGACTATGCGGGACAGCACGTCGCGGCCGAGCTGATCGGTCCCGAACCAGTGCAGCGCGTCGGGCGGCGTCAGCATCGCCAGGAAATCCTCGGCATAGGGATCGTAGGGAACGAAGAGGTTGCCTGCTATGGCGCACACGACCCAGAACAGAAGCAGCAGCGATCCGACCACGACCGACGGCGGCAATCCGGCGAAAGCACTGCGGATCCGGCGCACTGCCGGAAAGCCGGCCACGGAGCGCGGTGGTGCGGGAAACTCCGCCAGATCTGTCATGGCGAGGTCCGGCGGCGTTGCCGCGGATCGAGCAGCGCCAGTACGAGGTCGCCGGCCGCCGCCGACAGCACGAAGATTGCCGCCATCACCAGCACGCCGGCCTCGAGCATCGGGAAATCGCGTGCCTTGGCCGCATTCAGAACCAGATTGCCAAGCCCCTGGATGCCGAACAGCGCCTCGATCACCACCAGCCCGCCAAGCATGTAGCCGGTCTGCGTCGCCAGCACCGCGATGGTCGGCGTCAGCGCGTTGCGCAGCACGTGCCGAAAGATGATCTCGCGCCGCTCGAGCCCTTTCAGGACGGCGGTGCGCGTATAATCGGCGGCCATTGCCTCGATCACCCCTGCCCGCGTCATCCGGGCGATGTAGCCGGCAAGGTTCAGCACCAGCGGCAGCGCCGGCAGGATCAGATAATAGCCATGCGTCCAGAAGCCCGCGCCATCGGGCGCAACACCGGAGATCGGGAACCAGTTCAGCCACAGGCCGAAAACGATGAGCAGCATCAGGCCAGAAACGAAATCAGGCACAATGCCGAAGGAGACGCCTGCCATCACGATCAGCCGGTCGATCAAGCGGCCCGCATTGAGACCGGCAACGACGCCGGCACCAACGCCCAGCGGAATGAGAAAAATCAGAATAATGCCGGCAAGGGCGGCGGAGCGCTTGAGGCTTTCCAGCACGAAGGGCGCCACCGGCCCGCGCATCGACAGCGAGGTGCCGAAGTCACCGGTGACGGCCTTGCTGAACCAGAGCCAGTACTGGACGAGAACCGGCTGATCGGCGCCCAGCCGCTTGTTCAGTTCCGCCACCGCCTGCGCATCGGCAAAAGGCCCGAGCATCACACGGCCGACATCGCCGGGCAGGACCTGCCCGGCGAAGAACACCAGGATGCTGACCAGCCACAGCGTGAGGACAAGTGTGCCCAGACGCGCTGACAGAATGCGACCGGTCAGCATGTCGCGATCATGCCTGGACGAAGGAAACGCGATCGAGCAGCAGATGCGAGATCGCGGTGAAGCGGACGCCCTCGACCTTCGAGCTGACGATCCGGCTGTATTGCGAGAAGTAGCTGATGATCGCCGGCGTCTCGTCGAGCAGCAAGGTCTGGATCTTGCCGGCAACGAGGCGCTGTGCCTGCAGATCACGCGCCTTCGAGTAGTCGAGCAGCAGCGCATCATAGGCCGGGTTGTTGAAATGCGCCGCGTTCCAGGCTCCCGAACTCTTCAGCGTGGCGTTGAGGAAGATGTCGGGCGTGCCGCGATGGCCGTAGTCGGTGATGCCGAGCACCGAATCCAGCCAGGGCGAGCTACCGAAGGTCGCCGAGCCGTAATAGGCGTCCTGCGGCAGGACGTTGAGCTTGACGTCGATGCCGGCCTTCCTGGCGAAGTTCTGGATGATCACCGCATAGTCGGGAATGTCATAGGCGCGTTCGGTGGTCAGCGTCACCTCGAAGCCGTTCGGCACACCCGCCTCACCAAGCAGGCGCTTGGCTTCCGCAATGTCCTGCTTGCGCTGTGGCACCGACGGATCGGCGGAAGGGAAGATCGGCGCGAACGGGGTGTCGTTGCCGACGATGGCGCGGCCCTTGAGCAGGCCCTTGACCACCGCCTCGCGGTCGATGGTGAGCGCCAGCGCGCGGCGGATGCGCTTGTCGGTGAACGGCGCCTGGTCGGTTCTGAGATGCACCTGGTCATGCGAGCTTGCCTGCACGCTCAGCAGCTTGAAATTGGGATTGCCCTCGATCGCCAGCTCCAGGCGCGTCGTGCTCGGGATGACGTCGAGCTGGCCGGCCTGCAGCGCCAGCACCTGCGCCTGCTCGTCGTCGAAAAACTTGATCTCGACCCGGTCGGGCAGCGCCTTGTCGCCCCAGTAGTCTTCATTGCGAACGAAGCTGGCGCCTTGCTTGGGACGGAAGGATTCGAGCTTGAACGGACCGGTGCCGTTGAAACTCTTCTCGAAATCGCCGGCATAGTCGGCCGGCAGGATGACGGCATTGTAGACGTCTGAGGAGACATAGAAGGGGAAGTTGCTGTTTGGGCCGTCGAGATCGAAGGCGACGGTTTCGTCGTCGACCAGCTTGGCGCCGCCCTTGGACAGGATGCCCTTGTAGGCGGACAGCGCCGACGAGCCGCTGGCCCGATCGACCAGCCGCTCGAAGCTCGCCACAACATCCCTAGCGGTGACCGCGCGGCCATCGTGGAATTTCACCCCTGGCCGCAATTTGAAGGTCCAACGACTGGCCGTCTCGTTTGCTTCCCAGGACAGAGCCAGCTTCGGCTGCAGACCATCCTTCGGATCGTCGAGGATCAGATACTCGCCGACCTGGCTGATCACCCCGATGCTGGCCGGATCGGTGACCGAAACCGGATCGATCGCCTTGGTCGGCTGGCCGAGCCCGACGCGAACCGTGCCGCCGGCAGCAGTCGCGGCGCGCGCGCCTCCAAGCCCTTGGGAAGCGGCAAAGCCGGTCAGGCCGAGCAGTGCGGCGTATTTCAGGAGATCGCGGCGCTTGAGAAAGCCGCCCTGATATTCGTCGACGGCGACATTCCAGATGTCCCCCGACAGATTGCGAACTGCGTCGATATCTCTGAGTTTGGTCATGTTAAACCCTGCCTTGAAATGAAGATTGAAAGCTATGCGACGGGTTCGCCGTCGAGATGGATGCGGTCGACGGCCTGCGGATAGAACGCGATGAGGCCCTTGATCTTGGGCATTTCCTCTATGGGATCCCGGTAGCTCCAGGCGATGTCAGGGCGCACCGAGCCGTCGCTCAGCAGGCCGGACCAATAGGAGGCGATGCCCTTGTAAGGACATCGCGTCGTTGTGACGGACGCCGTCAGCCGCTCCAGCCGGATGTCTTCCGCCGGCAGATAGAAACGCGTTGGCAGATGCGTCTCGAACAGCAGAACCGGGCGGTGGCTGTCGGCGATCGGCTCGCCGTCGAACCAGACCTGCACATGGCTGGAGCTCTGCAGCACATCGATGCGTGCGTAGGGATCGCGGGCGTGGACGAAGACTTCCTCTTCCTCCTCGAACCATTGGTCGACGGCTTTCCAGGTGAAGGCGATGCGGCCGGCCAGAGGCGCCAGGTTTTCATCCGGTGGCGACACGAACGCCCAGGCCGCGTTGGCGCTGCGCCTGTCACCGCTGTCGATATCCCAATAGGCGGTTTCGCCACCGACCGGGTGCGGTTCGCGATGCGGTGAGGGTCTCAGCACCGACGGGTCGACCGCTGACGGCGGGAAGAAATAGATCGGCAGGAAATGGTTGGAGCGCAGCACGAGCACGTTGCGGCTGTCGGCGATGGTGCGGCCGCCGAACTTGACGCGCACGCGCTTGGGGCTGTGCAGGACATTGACGAGCTGCGGCGCGGTGGCTTCGCGCGGCTGCAATCTTGGTGCAACGGTCATGATCGTTCTCCCGGCCTGACGTCAGGACACCGCGCGCGCATTGTCGCGTTGTTCGGCGAAGCGATTGGCTGGCCGCGCCAGGCCGAAGCGGTCGCGCAGCGTTCCCGGCGCGTATTCGGTCGGGAACACGCCGCGCCGCTGCAGCTCCGGAACCACCTGTTCGGCGAAATTCACCCAGTCCTCGGGCAGCAGCGGGAACATCAAGTTGAAGCCGTCGGCGGCACCGGAAACGAACCAGTCCTGCAACTGGTCGGCGATCTGTACCGGCGTGCCGGCGACGGTCGGCACCGAACCGCTGTTGGCGAGTTTGCGGGCGATCTCGCGCAGGCTGAGATTCTGCTTCGCCCATTGCCTGACCCGGTTGAGCGACGTGCGTCCGCCGTTGAACGTGCTCTCGTCCGGCAGCGGCGGCAATGGCCCGTCCGGCGGGAACAGCGACAGGTCCAACCCGCTCCAGCTGGACAGAAGGTCGATGCCGACCTGATCCGGCAGCAAGGTCTGCAGGTATTCCTGCTTTTCCCGGCCTTCTGCTTCGGAGGCGGCGACAACAGGCAGGATGCCGGGCAGGATCTTGAAGCTCTCCGGCCGCCTGCCGTGGCGGGCCAGCCGCTCGTTGATATCCTGACGGTATTTGATGCCATCTTCCTTGGTGCTGTAGATGGCGAAGTGCGCATCGGCCTGGGCGGTGGCGAAGTTCTTGCCGTCCTCCGAGGAGCCCGCCTGGACGATCAGCGGATGGCCCTGCGGCGGCCGCGAGACGTTGAGCGGGCCGCGGACTTTGAAGTGCTTGCCCTTGTGATCGATGGGATGGACCTTGTCGGGGTCGGCGAAATAGCCCGACGCCTTGTCGATCAGCAGCGCCTCGTCTTCCCAGCTGTCCCACAGCGCTTTGACGATATCGAGGAATTCGGCCGCACGCTCGTAGCGGAACGCATGTTCGATATTGCCGTCGCGGCCGAAATTGCGCGCCTCCTCGTCCATCGCCGAGGTGACGACGTTCCACGACGCCCTGCCCTTGCTGATGTGGTCGAGCGAGGCGAACATGCGCGCCACATTGTAGGGCTCGCTGTAGGAACTCGATGCCGTGGTGATCAGGCCGATATGCTTGGTCACGCCCGCCAGCGCCGAGAGCAGCGTCAGCGGTTCGAGGCGGGCATTGGCGTAGTGGGCGACGCCGCTCTTGACCGAATCCCAAATCGAAACGTGGTCGGCGACGAAGATGGTGTCAATCCTGGCGCGCTCGGCCGCCTGCACGAGATCGCGGTAGAATTCGAAGTCCAGCACCTCCCGCCCCGGCGCCCTGGGATGGCGCCAGGACATCCGATGATCGCCCTGCGGGTTGAAGAAGAATGCGCTGAGGATCATGTGGTCTCGAGCCATGACGGCCTCCTTCCAGATCTGCTCCGGAGACCGTCGCGCTGCTTGCCTAAGCCGCGACAATCTCTGCTGATGCGAGAAAGGTAGATTGCGCTCCGGCTTAATCCGAGTAATTTTATAGAGATAATGCACTCCGAAAGCGGAAGCTATTGCCCTCGATGGCGGCGCTGGAAGAAAGTGGTTTCAAGTCCCCATGTCCTCCTCAGTTCTGAACGTAGACCAGCTGTCCGTCGCCTATGACGGGCGCAAGGGATCGCATCCCGCCGTCAGCGGCGTGTCGCTGCACATCCGCGAAGGCGAAGCGCTCGGCTTGGTCGGCGAGTCAGGATCGGGCAAAAGCTCTGTGGCGCTCGCCATCCTGCGTTATCTGCCGAAGAACGCCCGTATCGCGGCCTCAGCGCTTGAATTCCAGGGCCGCGAAATCCGCGACCTTTCCGCCGAGCAGCTCCGCCGGCTCAGGGGAAATCAAATCGCGGCCGTCTACCAGCATCCGGGCGCGGCGCTCAATCCAAGCATGACGATCGGCCGGCAGATCACCGAGACGATCATGCGGCACCGCCCGGTTCGCCTCGACGAGGCGCGCGAGCGTGCGGCCGAACTGCTCGGCCGGGTCCGCGTCAGCCATCCGGAGCGTGTGCTGGATCTCTATCCGCACGAACTCTCCGGCGGCATGCAGCAGCGCGCCAACATCGCCATCGCGATTGCGCTCGACCCGTCGCTGCTGGTGCTGGATGAGCCGACGACGGCGCTCGACGCCAGCGTCCAGTCCGAGATCATCGCCATCCTCTCCGACCTGCGCAAGGATCACAAAACCAGCATCCTGCTGATCAGCCACGACATCAACATGATCCGCCGCTCCTGCGACCGGGTGGCGGTGATGCAGGCGGGAACCGTGGTCGAAAGCGGCGTTGCGGGCGATGTCTTCGACAACCCCTCTCACGCCTACACCAAGGCGCTCATCGCCTCGATCCCGGCGCTCAACTACACCAAGCGGGACGGAAGACTGGCGGAGACGGACGGCGTGCCAGCGCACCCCATAGCCCAAGGCGAAGACGCCGGCTTGCCAAAAGAACGCCGGGTCGCGATCGCCTGCAAAGGCATCAGTCATGCCTTCGGCAGCCAGCCAGTGCTGCACGGCATCGATCTCGACATCGGCCAGGGCGAAACCTTCGGGCTGATAGGCGAGTCCGGTTCGGGCAAGTCGACCCTGGCACGCATCGTCACCGGCCTGCAGATGCCCAATGCCGGATCGGTCGAGCTGTTCGGCAGGACGGTCGCGCCGCGCGTCGAGAAGAGAAACCTTGCCGAACGCCGCGACGTGCAGATGGTCTTCCAGTCGCCGGATCGCACGCTCAACCCGCGCCAGCGGATCGGTCGCATCCTCGGCCGTCCGCTGCGCCGGCTCGCCGGCCTGCGCCGCAGCGAGGTGAGAGCCCGCGTCGGCGACCTGCTGGCCTCGGTTCGCCTCGCCGGCGCCACGGCCGAGCAGAAGTCGCGCTCGCTGTCCGGCGGCCAGCGGCAACGGGCGGCGATCGCGCGCGCCTTCGCCGGCGTGCCGAAGGTCGTCGTGCTCGATGAACCGACCTCGGCACTCGACGTCTCCGTCCAGGCGACCGTTCTCAACCTGCTCAACGACCTGCAGCGCGACAAGGACACGACCTATCTGTTCATCAGCCACGACCTCAGCGTGGTGCGCTACATGGCCGACAGGATCGGCGTGCTCTATCGCGGACGCCTGGTCGAAACCGGTTCATCCGACCAGATTTTCAAAGGCCCCAACCACCCCTATACGGCCCTGCTGCTGGCCGCTTCTTCCGATGAGGCCGAGCCGAAACTATCCGCTCCAGCCGAGATCGAGGCCACCGGTGTCCCGAACACCGGATGCGCCTTCGCCGATCGCTGCCCCCTGGTCCTGCCCGGCTGCAGAAAGGCAGAACCATCAGCCATGGAGGTTGCGGCTGGCCACCGGATCGCCTGCTGGCGGCACGGCCAGGGTTTTTGAGCGGCTCAACAGCAGTCCGAAGGTCCGCAGCAACTCGGTTTCAGCGGCAGGCAGGTCGTCCGATGCATGGAACCTCTCCGACGGCTGGCGAGGCGGTGCAACATTGTCATAGCGTGCTGATTTGCCGACACTGGAAGCCCGGAGTTCCTGGTGCCCGCGCTGGGCCTGGGTGTTTCCTCGCATACAAATATATTCGTTCATGCTAATATATTGTGGTCATGCACATTCGTTCGTGACGAACATGTGGGAGGATGCAATGAAAACCATAAATCGCAGGTCTGCAATTGCTCTCGGTGTGACGGCTGCCGCGATAACGCCTCTGTTCACCCTGGCGGCGTCCGCGAAGGTCAAGAAATATGGCCCGAAGGAAGGCAAGGAGATTGCGCCCGGTGTCAGGGTGGTTGAGGTCAGCACCGGCGACTCCGACATTCCCGCCTACAAGAGCATCGCAGTCGTCGACGTGGTGTTCCAGCCCGGCGCACACGCGCCTCAGATGGTGATGGACAATGACATGGTCTGCACCATTACTTCAGGCGCATTCACGATCAAGAAAGCCGACAAGGAATTCAAGCTCAAGGAAGGCGACATGTACACCTGCGCCAAGGGCAAGACCGACGAGGCGACGAATACAAGCAAGGAGGTCGGCGTCCATCGTATCGCCGTCCTGATACCTGCCTAGAGCATGATGCCGAAAAGTGTGAAGCGGTTTTCGGACGACATCATACTCTATCTCTTTGATTTAGAGACGGATTCAGATTTCAGCTCGATTCGACCTGAAATCATCCGGCTCTAGCAGACCGGATTCCGGCCGGATGGAAGATCGCACGCCGTCCGGCCGTCGCTCGCGTACAGCCGGATGCTGGCCTCGTCCCGCCAACGCCCTTCAGCAAGAAGATTCCGTCGCTGGTGCCAGCCGGATCGCAGTCGCATGCTCGCTTTCCGTTCAGGCACAGTGCGATACCGGAATTGGCTCTTGAACGGCCAAGTCGGACACGCGTAACATCGCGCCATCTGAATTGAGTCTGCTTTATTAGTCCGGACTACCCTCCGGATTGGTTTGGACATTTCCCTTGAACACGCAAGCAATCGGCGGCGCGCCGGAGCGCGGCAAATCGTTTGCCCATGTGGCGGAAGCCTCCTGGGGCAAGGGCCTCAGCACCTTGCTCCGCATCGTGCGCATGACGCTGCGCCATCCCTGGCAGGTCGCCATCACCATCGTCTCGACCTTTATTGCCGCGACCTTGCAGCTTTTCATTCCCCGCCTGCTGGGCCGCGCCATCGACCAGGCGCAAGGTGTGATGGCCGCGGGTGCCGGCGCTGCCGCGGAACAGGCGCTGTGGAATACGGCGCTGACGCTGCTCGTCGTCTCGATCCTGCGCGGCCTCTTCACAATGGCGCAGAACTACTATGGCGAGGCCGTCGGCCACCGCACCGGCTATGAACTGCGCCTGGCTTTCTACGAGAAGATCCAGCGCCTGAGCTTCGCCTACCACGACAGGGTCCACACCGGCGATCTCATCACGCTCGGCCTGCTCGATCTCGACGGCGTGCGCATGTTCTTTTCCACCGGCATTTTGCGCGTGGTGCTGCTCGGCGTGCTGATCGGCGTCGGCGCCTATCTCCTGGTCAGCACCGATCCCGTGCTCGGGTTGCTCAGTCTGAGCTTCGTGCCGTTCGTCGCCTGGCGGTCCTCGGTCACCCAGCTCAAACTGCGCAGCACCTGGCTGACGTTGCAGGAGCGCCTCTCGGTGCTGAGCCGGGTGATGGATGAGAACCTCGGCGGTATCCGTGTCGTGCGCGCTTTCGCAGCGCAGCGGCATGAGCTGGAAAAATTCGATCGCGCCAAGCGCGATGCACTGGACCTCGCCAATCAGCGCGTCGACATCCGCGTCGCCAACACCAGCGCCATGAATTTCTCGTTCCTGGCCGCCATGGGGCTGGTCCTGTGGTTCGGCGGCCAGAAGGTGATCGCAGGCCAGATCAGCGTCGGCACGCTGGCGCAGTTCCTCACCTTCATGACCATCTTGCAGATGCCGGTGCGCCAGCTCGGGCTGATGGTCAACTCCTTCGCGCGCGCCTCGACCTGCGGCACCCGGCTGTTCGAACTGCTCGACGCCGAGCTCGACATCGAGGACGCGCCCGGCGCCAGGGATCTCGTCGTCAGCGACGGCGTGCTGCGCTTCGACAATGTCGGCTTTCGCTATGAGGGCGCAGGCGGCCGGCCGACGCTGTCCGGCATCTCCTTCGAGGCCCGGTCCGGCGAGACCATCGGCATTGTCGGCCCACCGGGCAGCGGCAAGTCGACCATCGCGCATCTGATCCCGCGTTTCTACGACGTCACTTCGGGTTCGATCACCATCGACGGCCAGGACATTCGTGAGGTGACGCTGAAATCGCTGCGCAAGGCCGTCGGCGTCGTGCAGCAGGACGCGTTCCTGTTCACCACCTCGATCGAGAACAACATCGCCTATGGCAATCCCTGGGCGCGCGAGACCCGCATCGGGCAGGCAGCCGAGTACGCCCAGCTGCACAATTACATCATGGGCCTCCCGGCCGGTTACACCACGGTTGTCGGCGAGCGCGGCGCGTCGCTTTCCGGTGGCCAGCGGCAGCGCCTGACCATTGCGCGGAGCCTGATGCTGCGGCCATCGGTGCTGGTCTTCGACGATTCGACCGCGGCAATAGATGCCGGTACCGAACAGCGCATCCGGGCGGCGATGAAGCGCTTCGCCAGGGACCGCGTCACGCTCATCATCTCGCACCGGCTGAGCTCGCTGATGCATGCCGACCAGATCCTGTTCGTCGAGGGTGGCCGGATCGTCGAGCGCGGCACGCACGAGGAACTGCTGGCGCTCGGTGGCCGCTATCGCGCGCTCTACGATTTGCAGCTGCGGCCGGACGATGAGCGGCCTGTCGTGGCGGGAGCCGCATGATGTCGACACAGGCCGACGACGACAAGGAAGATACCAGCCGCCGGCCGACAAGGGCTGTCGTGGGCTCGCATCGCGACGAGGAAGAAGTCTTCGGCAAGGCCTACGACCCGCGCATCGTCAGGCGCATCTGGAGCTTCGTGAGACCGTATCAGAGCCGGATCTTCATCTCGGTCGCCGCAGTGCTGGTGTTCACGCTGACGCAATTGGCGATCCCGCTGGTCATCCGCTACGCCATCGACCACGGCATGACGGCGGGCAGGCTCGACCAGCCGGTGATGATCGCAGCGATCATCACTTTCGCCGTCATCATCCTGATCAACTATGCCGCCTCCTATGTGCAGGAAAGCGTCGTCGGCAAAGTGGCCGAGAACGTGCTCTCCGACCTGCGCCGGGCCATGTTCAGCCATCTGCAGCGGGTCTCGTTGAGCTTCATGGACAAGACCGAGGTCGGGCGGCTGATGTCGCGCCTGCAGGGCGACGTCAATTCGATGCAGGAATTCCTCGAAACGTCGGTCATGTCGGTGGGCGACATCGTGCTGCTGTTCGGCATCGTCAGCGTGCTTTTGTGGCTGGATTTCCGGCTCGGCCTGCTGACGCTGTCGACCATGCCGGTGCTGTTCATCGTGCGCCTGTTCTGGCTGCCGCGCGCCAAGGTCGCCTTCATGGCCGCGCACGAAACCAACTCGATCGCCAATGGCGCGCTGGCCGAAGGCATCCATGGCGTGCGCACGGTGCAGAGCCTGGAGCGCCAGCACGTCAATTTCGACCTCTATGACGAGAAGGTGCTGGCCAATCTCAATGCCCATCTGACCTCGGCGAAATACGCGCAGGTGATGGTGCCGATCGTCGACACGCTGACCGGCATCGCCATGGCGACCGTCATCGTCGTCGGCGGTTCGATGGTGCTGTCGCACAGCCTCGACATCGGCGTCATGGTGGCGTTCCTGTTCTACATCCAGCGCTTCTTCGACCCGATCCGCTCGCTGACCATGCAATACAGCGTCATGCAGCGCGCCATGGCTTCGGGCCAGCGCATCTCCGAAGTGCTCGACGTGCCGGTCGACGTCAGCGACAGGCAAGGCGCGGTGACGCTGTCGCGCGACATGGACGGCTCGGTCGAGTTCAGGAACGTCACCTTCGGCTATAGGCCGAACCAGCCGGTGCTGAAGAACATCTCCTTTCGCGTCAATCCGGGCGAGACCGTGGCCCTTGTCGGCCCTACCGGATCGGGCAAGTCCAGCTCTATGGCGCTGGTGCACCGCTTTTACGATGTCTGGTCGGGCGAGGTTCTGGTCGGCGGCCATGATGTGCGTGACCTGACCCAGGATTCGCTCGGCGATCAGGTGGCGATGGTGCTGCAGGAGCCGTTCCTGTTCTCCGGCTCGGTGCTGGAAAACATCCGCTACCACAAGACATCAGCCAGCCGCGAGGAGGTGGTGCGCGCCGCACAAGCCGTCGGCGCGCACGATTTCATCGAGAACCTGCCCGATGGCTACGATACCGAACTCGAGCAGCGCGGCGGCAATCTCTCGCTCGGCCAGCGCCAGCTGATCAGCTTTGCGCGTGCACTGGTGGCCGACGCCAAGATCCTGGTGCTCGACGAAGCCACGGCCAGCATCGATTCCTACACCGAGATGCTGATCCAGAAGGCGCTGATCACCCTGCTGGAAGGCCGCACCGGGCTGGTCATCGCCCACCGTCTTGCCACCATCCGCGGCGCCGACCGCATCATCGTGCTGCAGAACGGCGAGATCGTCGAAAGCGGCAACCACGACCAATTGATGGGCCGAAAAGGCCTCTACGCCCGCCTCTACAACATGAACTACGCCTCGTTCGACGACATTTCGGAAGGCGAGCTGGAGTTGGATGCGGCGGTCGGCAAGGCGACGTGATTGGGCCTACCACAGGCGCCTACGCCATTTCGGGGCGTTTTGAACCCTCGCGGATGGCCTTGTGCACGCCGCGCTGCAGATCCATGAATGCAGGGCTTTCCATCACCTCTTCGCGGCGCGGGCGCTCGATATCGACGTTGAAGGTCTGCGTGATGCGTCCCGGGCCGATCCCCATGACGACGATGCGGTCCGACAGATAGACGGCCTCCTCCACATCATGAGTGACAAACAGGACGGTCAACCTGTGTTCCTCCCAGATCTGGGTCAGCAGTTCCTGCATCTGATGCCGGGTCAAGGCATCGAGCGCGCCGAATGGCTCGTCCATCAACAGCATCTTGGGCCGGTAGGAAAGCGCGCGCGCAATGGCGACGCGCTGTTTCATGCCGCCCGAGAGTTCGGCCGGATAGCGGTCGGCGCTGTCGGACAGCTTGACGAGTTCGAGATGCTCCAGCGCGATCCTGCGGCAGGTCGGGCGATCGTAACCGGCGGCCTTGAGGGCAAATTCGATGTTCTGCCGCGCCGTCAGCCAGGGAAGCAGCGTGTAGGACTGGAAGACGACGCCACGGTCGAGACCCGGCTGCAGGATCGGCGCGCCATCGATGCTGAGATCGCCGGCGTCGAAGTCCTGCAGTCCGGCCACGATCGACAGCAGCGTGCTCTTGCCGCAGCCCGACGTGCCGACCAGGGAGACAAACTCGTTGTCGGCAAGATCGAGATTGATGTCGCGCAGCACTTCCGTGCGCCGCTCGCCGGTGCCGAAGCTCTTGTGGAGACCGGCGATCCGCAGTTTGGGGGGGCTCATCGGCTGGACCTCATTGCGAGCGGCCCTCTTGCTTGAACAGCACCTTTTCCAGCGCCTTCATCACCTGGTCGGTGATGAGGCCGAGCAGGCCGAGCAGCAGGATGTAGCCGATGATCGTGTTTGTCTGGAAATAGCGCTGCGACACGGTGATGCGATAGCCGAGCCCCGAAGTCGCGGCGACAAGTTCGGCCAGCACCAGCCAGGTCCATGCCCAGCCCAGGCTGATGCGCAGCGTATCCCAGATGCCCGGCAAGGCGCTGGGAACGACGATGCGCGTCAGGATCTTGCGATCCGGCAAGCCGAGTGTACGCCCAAGGCCAATGAAATCGGCTGGAACCCGTTTCACATTGTCCATGATCATCAGCACCTGCTGGAAGAAGGTGCCGATGAAGATGATCAGGAATTTCTGCGAATCTCCGGTGCCCGCCCACAGGATGGAGAGCGGCACGAAAGCGACGACCGGCATGTAGCGGATGAAATCCACCAGCGGCTCGATGGCCGCTTCCCAGGACCGGAAACTGCCGATCAGCACGCCGATCGGTATCGACAGGGCCGAGGCGATGAGGAAGCCGATGGAGATACGATACATCGAGGCTTTGAGGTCCAGCCACAACGTGCCGTCGGCGGCGAGCTTGGCGATCTGCATAGCTACGCTGCCCGGCGACGGCAGGAAGATCGGCTTTACCAACCCCAGTCCGGTCGCCGCCCACCAGGCAAGGCCGAGCCCGACGAACACGGCCACCGCGATGATCAGGAAGCGCGACCTGGCGATGGGCACGCCGATCCCGGAGGATCGGCGGCGCCTCGCCGGTTTCGTGACCGGTCCTGCCGCCGGTCGCTCCCGGGGCATCTGTGTCACCACCGCGATCCGGCCTTCGTCATTCCGCTGCCTTGACGAAGGCCGGGTCGATCATCTGCTCCGGCGTCACATCGGCCTGCAGCAGCTTGGCGTTCTTGGCGGCGGCTTCGACATCGGCGAAGGTCTTGGTGGTGAAGTCGCCTGTCAGCGCCGTCTTGTTTTCGGCGAGTGAGTAGTAGCGTACGCCGTCAAAGGCGGTGTTGAGGTCCTTGACGTCCGAACCGACGGCCTTGGCGATGATGGCGCGTCCACCGGGCGTGTCGGCATTGTAGTCCTTGAGCGCCGCGTCCCAGCTCTTGATCATGGCCAGCACCTGGCCGGGCCGCGACTTGATCACCTCGTCACGCACCACCAGCACGTCGCTGATCAGGCCGGGATCCTCGCCGGCGGTGAACAGCAGCTTGAGGTCCTTGTTCTGCGCCATGGCGACGGTGAGGTACGGTTCATAGGTCACCGCGACCGGCACCTGGCCGGCGATCAAGGCGCTGCCGGCGTCGGACGCCGGCATCGGAACCGGCTTGACATCGTCGATCGACATGCCGTTCCTGGCGAGCGCGTATTTGAGCAGAATGTCGCTCGTCGTGCCTTCCTCGAAGGCCACCTGCTTGCCCTTGAGGTCCGCGATGGAGGTGACGTCCTTGCCGGCGATGATGGCGTCGGCGGTCATGGAGACGTCGAGCAGCAGCACGATCTTCACCGGAAGGCCGGCCGCGACCATGCCCATCGCCGTGTGGGTGGCGATGTTGGCGGCGTCGAGCTGGCCGCTTGCAAGTGCTGCATTGATGTCCTTGTCCTCGGCGAAATTAACGATCTGGACGTCGCTCAGCCCGTTCGTCTTGAACAGGCCCTTGGCCTCGGCGACATGCCATTGGCCATAGCCGAGCCAGGGCTCGATCCCGATCTTGAACGCTCCTGCCTCGGGCGTGGTGGGAATGGCCGCATCGGCTGCGTAGGCTGCCGGGGCGGCGGCCAGCCCGATGGCGGCGGCCATCACGAGCGCGCGAAATTGTCCTGTTAGGTTACGCATCATCTTTGTTCCCCTTGATGATCAGACCGCTTTTTCTAACCCAGGCAGCCGGTCTGGTGAGACTGCGGGTTTCTGCTCTTGCGGCACTGTGCCTCGGCGTCTTACCTGCCACTTCATGGTGAAGTGCGAGGATATTTCAGCGTCAGCGGGAGCGGATGTCAAGGCTAAAATACATACATGCATATACAAGTTGGAAAGACTCAATTTTCACGCTTTTCCGGATCGATCCGATCGAGGAAACCCGTCACCCGATCGGCTCCGGCAACGGGTTCGCTGCCGACCATGACCGCGACTGAGAAGGCAATGAGGGAGGAGACCCGCGTATGGCTGCGCGCGCCGGCCCGCAGGTTCATGACCAGCGTCGGCGACAGGAAAAGACCGGCCCGCAGCACCGCGCGCCAATCGGCCGGCAGCATGCCGCGCCGTTTGAGCTCCAGCAGCAATGGCCGCCACAGCGCTGTCGCCTTGACCTCCAGCAGGTCGCGGCGGACGGGGCTCAGGTCCCAGTCCGTGTCGACATGGAGCAGATTTCCGTCCAGCCGCGCCTGGGCGCGAAAAGCCTCTGTCGCGGTCGCCGGATCATAGAGCCAGAACGGATGGGCAAAGATGTTGTGGAACGTCGCCTTCACCTCCGCCAGCAGCGTCGGGATATGCGAGCCGGCAAAGGCGGGATCGAAGAAGGACAGTTCCGCCCTCCCCGCCTTAGCCGTGTACCAGACATTGGCGTTGTGGGCGTCGCCATGCGCGACCACGCCGCCGGCATCGGCAAGCCGGTCGGGCCGCAAGCGCACCGCGGCGGCATCGAAAAGCTCACCGACGCTGTGGGTGTACTGCTGGCCGTTGATGACGAATTTCAGCCGGGAAAACCGATCCCAATCCAGCTCGGCACCGGGAAAGACGAACGGCTTGCCGACATAGAAATCGGCCAGCCGGCCGCCTGGTGACAAGCGTGTCTCGGCATCGATCAGCCGCTCATGAAACAGCCTGTGGATCGGCTCCGCCGCCACGTCCTCGCCAGTGACGGGATGCAGCGTCTCGAGATAGACCTTGAGCAGCCTGGCCGACAGGTCGCGCTCGGCAAGAACGGCTTCTTGCCGCTTGCCGGCATCGTCCTGCGCATCCAGCGCGAACAGCACATCCGAAAATCTCGGATCCGTGCGGCGGCGGTAGACAAGGATCTGCTCGCCGGGCTGCGCCGACATGTGTATGGGTTGGTCGACCGGCAGGCCGGCGCGCGACAGAATCTCGGCGCGGTAATACTCGCCCGTCATCCCCTCCTCCCGCTCCTCCTGATGGAACTTGAAGAAGTAGGCCTTGCCGTCGTCTTCGAAGAAGCCGTTCAGGGAATTGAGGCTGTATTTGTCGAAGTTGATGCGCACATTGCGGGGACTCATCGCAAACAGGTCGCCCAGCAATGCCGCCAGCGCGCTTTGTGCTTCGGCAACATCATGCTGCGCGAGTGCCCGGATCTGCGCCGTGCGACTCGGTGTCTGCGTCATCTGTTGTCCTTCTTGGCCCGTCCATTCGAGAGCGAAAGCGTTCTCGTCAGCACATGTATATACATTGGCAACGAAACCGCTCCGACTTGCATTCGTCCTGCTTCCGTTAGCTGCTTTTTGAAGGGGAATAGCGGCTGCCGAGCGAGTAGCGACTGCCGGCATAGGTCAGCTTGCTGATGGTGGCCACCACCGCGCCTGTCCATGTCCGGCGGTGCAGGAAAAGGCAGCAGGCGCCGACATCGATGCCCAGATGCCGCGCCGTCTCGGCGTCGGCCGGGATCGCCGAGATGATATGCTCGACTTCGGTCACCGGGGTTTTCTGCATGAGATAGTCGTAGGTCGCCGTCTTCGAAAAATCCTGCTTGTCGTAATCGGGAATGAGGCTCGGATTGACGAAGCGCTCTTCCAGCTGCACCGGCAGATCATTCTCGAAATTGACGACGACGGAATGATAGATCGAGACGCGCTTTGGAAACTCGAACGACAGCGCCAGCTCCTTTGTCGGCATGATGGTTTCGAGGACGAGGACTTCGGAACGATGCCTGTTGCCGCGCTCGACGATCTCGGCTGCGATGTTGTTGATCTCGATCAGCGTCGATTGCGGCCGCGGCGGCGCGATGAAGGTTCCCACACCTTGCAGGCGGATCAGGAACCCGGCCGAGGTCAACTCTCTGAGCGCCCGGTGAACCGTCATCCGCGACACGCCGAGCGACGCCACCAACTCGTTCTCGGACGGCAGCTTGCGATCCTTGCCCCACCGGCCCGTTCCGATGTTCGCCAGGATGTAGTCCTTCACCTTCTCGTAAAGAGGGCTGGCCGTGTCGGGCAAAGTGATCATTTCAAAAGTCCTTTCCGGCGATTCATCGGAAATCACGACTGCTCGACAGGTTGCCGCATGCGGATGATTGTTTTCAAGCCGTCGCTGTGTCCCGCCAACAGCCGCTCATAGGCAGCCGGAATGTCATCCAGGCCGATCTCCTGGTCGATCAGCGCCAACAGCGGTTCGCTGAGTTCACCTAGCATCCGCACCGCCTCGGGCAGCTCATCGGCAAAGGCGTGGCATCCCAGCAAGCCGATTTCGCGTTCGACCAGCGTATTGGGATCAATGTCGAGGCGGCCATGGAAGATGCCCACCATGGCGATCGTGCCGCCGGGATCGACAACGCCAAGCAACTGGTTGAGCGCCGCGACGCTGCCGGTCGCCTCAATGGCCGCGAGCAGCGGGGCATTGGCGGTTGCGGCGGCAACGGCATCTCGGTTCAGATCGACGATCCTGGCACCCGTCACCTGCGACACGCGGGCGCAGCGGGCCTGGTTGCGGTCGGTTACGAGCACGGTGCCCGCAAAAGTTCGAGACAGCAGCAGCGCGGCAAGACCGCCGATCGGCCCGCAGCCGACGACCAGCACGGAGCCGGCCGTTTTCGGCAGGCGCCGCACCGCGTGCAGCGCCACCGCCAGCGGCTCGGCCATCGCCGCGACCCGCTCGTCGAGCCCGGCATCGATGATATGCAAAAGCCGCGCGGGCAGCACCGCCTGTTCGGCAAACCCGCCGTCGCAGATTTCTCCCACAAAGCCCAGCGACACACAGAGATGCCGCCTGCCGCCATGACATTGCGCGCAGTCTCCGCACCAGAAACGGGAATCGGCGACCACCCTGTCGCCGACGGCGAAGGCGTCCACGCCCGCGCCGATGGCAGTCACCGTGCCGGTCAACTCATGGCCGGCCGTCGAAGGCGACCGGCTTATCCACTGTCCCGTGCGGAAATTGTGCAGGTCCGAACCGCAAATGCCGGCGGCGTCGACCCTGAGCTTCACCCAGCCCGCATCCGGCACGCCCGGCGTGGCGATGTCCTCGATGCGCAAGTCACCAGGTCCATACAGTCGTGCGGCCTTCATCACGATCGCTTCCGCTCAACCGGCGAGATAGCGGTCGCGGATTTCCGAGACCGCGTTCTCATGCGAGCTGAAGCCCTCGTAGCGGGCGAGCCTGCGGGCGTGCAGAGCGAGTTCCGGATAGGCCGCCGAGGTGACATAGCCGATCGACGAGCGCTTGACGAAATCCGTCACCGAAAGCGGGCCGTAAGTCCGCGCCCAACGGCTGGTCGGCAGCACCGCATTGGGGCCGAGAACGAAATTGGCCAGCGTCACCGGCGTGTGCGGACCCATCAGGATTTCGGCGGCCTCGGTGATGCGCCCGAGATGCGCGAATGGCTCCTTCGACAGGATCTCGAGATGTTCGGGCGCATAGTCGTTGATGAAGCGGTAGCTGTCCTCCAGCGACGCCGTCAGCACGATGCCGCCGCGCTTGCCGGTCAGCACCGCGCGCGAAAACTCGACACGCTGCTCGGTCATCCGCGACCAATGCTCGGGAAGTGCAGCAAGCGCTGCTTCTGCAACCTTGCGGCTGTGCGTCACCAGATAGGCCGAGGAATCCGGCCCGTGCTCGGCTTCGATCAACAGGTCGAGCGCGGCAAGGCCGCCGTCAACGCTGTCATCGGCAAAGATGATCGCTTCCGACGGGCCGGCCGGAAGGCCTGTGTTGATGACCGACGACAGCACGCTCTTGGCCGCCACCACCCACGGGCTGCCGGGGCCGACGATCTTGAGCGCGGGCTTCACCGTCTCGGTGCCGTAAGCGACGGCGGCAACTGCCTGGGCGCCGCCGCATTTGTAGACCGTGCCCACGCCGGCGAGACGCGCGGCGACGAGCGTTGCCGCATCCACCGAACCATCCGATGTCGGCGGCGTCACGATGGCGATCTGCGGCACGCCGGCAATCACCGCCGGCACCGACGTCATCATCGTCACCGATGGAAAGGCGCCCTTGCCGCGCGGCACGTAGAGCGCAACGGATGCGATCGGCGTGTACCTGTCGCCGGCGTAGGCGCCCGGCCGGACTTCCTTGAGCCACATCGTCTCCGGCTTCTGCTCCTCATGGAAATGCCTGATGTTGTCGATGCCGAACTGGATGCTCTCGACCACATCCTTTTCCACCTTGTCGAACGCCGCGTCGAACTCGGCTTCCGACACCTGCAGTTCGCCCTCGGCGACATTGGCCTTGTCGAGTTCCCTGGCGAAGCGGATCAAGGCGGCATCGCCTTCGTCCTTGACGGCCTGGATGATCGGCCGGACCTTCTCGACGAAGACCGTCAGATCGGCCTCGGCGCGCTTCAGCAGACTGGCGCGCTGGTCGGCATCGATGGATGACAAATCGTGGAAGCTGATGTCGGACATAACTGCTCGTCTCCTGGAACTCTTGGAACGCAATGACGGTTGGCCCGTGGATGGCCATAGTTCTGCGGGTCGACAGGCCGACCGGGGCAAGGATCAAAGCCGTCGAGAGGCTTCACCGGGCAAAAGTATATACATGTATGTATGATAGTCGCCAGCAATTTTTCCATCATCCGTCGAAACCACGGAGACAAACCTGCCTCGTCAGATCGAGGCGAGAAAGCCGCCATCGACCGGAATGGACTGGCCGGTTATGTAGGCAGCCGCATCCGAAGCGAGGAACACGGCGATGCCATGCAGGTCGTGGAGGTCGCCGAAACGACGCTGCGGGATTTTGGCCAGCATGGAGTGCTGCCATGCCTCGTTGCTGTAGAAAACGTCGGTCATCGCCGTCCTGAAATATCCCGGCGCGATGGCGTTGACCCTTATGCCAAGCTCCGCCCACTCCGCCGCAAGGGCGCGGGTCATGCCGAGCAGGCCCGACTTCGACGAGCCGTATGGCACCGCGGTGGGAATTCCGACTTCGGATGTCAGCGAGCACAGATTGATGATGGCACCAGGACGGCCGGCATCGCGCATCTGCCGCGCGGCGGCCTGGGCGCAGAAGAACGCTCCCTTGAGATTCGTGTCGACGATCCTGTCCCACAGCGCCTCGTCGACATCGAGCGAGGGCCGCACCTCCTCCACGCCGGCATTGTTGACGAGAATGTCGAGACCGCCAAGCAGGCTGGCAGCCTCTGCGGTGGCTGCGCGGCAGCGACCGACATCGGTGACGTCGAGGGCAACGGCATGCGCCACCCCGCCGGCGGCGCGGATGGCTGTCGTTGTGTCCTGTAATGACGCCAGGCTGCGCGCCGAGACCGCGACGTCGGCGCCGGCGGCACTCAGCGCTTCGGCGATGCTGCGCCCGATGCCTCGGCTTGCGCCGGTGACAAGCGCCTTCCTGCCGGAGAGATCGAAGAGAGAAGCGTTGCGCATGTGATCCTCCTTGCCGGCGTCGGTTTCCGCTTCAGCGTCGAGACTATCAGATCAAGTTACATATACAAGCATATACAAACTATTTCGACTACGGTACGGATGACGAAATCCACCGCAGAGGAGCCCACCCGTGTCGAAAGCCTCGGATATGGTCCGCACCGAAGTCAACCGTTTGTCGCCCTACAATTCCGGGCTCACCATTGACGAGGTCATGGAGCGATACGCACCGGCCAGGATCGCCAAACTGGGCTCCAACGAAAACCCGCTCGGGCCCAGCCCGACGCTAGCCACGACGATGCATGCCGGCTCCGAGATGTTCCGCCTCTATCCCGACCCCGCCGGGCGCAAGCTGCGCCAGGCGATCGGCGACAAATATGCCGTCGCCGAGGGCCAGATCATCCTCGGCAACGGTTCCGAAGACCTTCTCTCCGTCATCAGCCGTGCCGTGTTGCGGCCGGGCGACGCGGTCGTCACGCTCTATCCGTCGTTCCCGTTGCATGAGGACTACGCAACGCTGATGGGGGCGACCGTCAAACGCGTTGTCGTCAACGACGATCTCACCATCAATGTCGATGCGCTGGTCGAGGCGGTGCGCGAACGGCCGCGCATGCTGCTGTTTTCGAACCCGATGAACCCGGTCGGCAGCTGGCTCTCCGGCGGCGATCTGTCCAGGGTTCTGGATGCGGTCGGCGACGAGACGCTGATCGTCATCGACGAAGCCTATGCCGAATATGCCAAGGGCGACGATTATGCATCGTCCCTGCCCTATCTCGAAAAGCTGGGCCGGCCCTGGATCGTGCTGCGGACCTTTTCCAAGGCGTTCGGTCTGGCCGGATTGCGGATCGGCTTCGGCATCGTCGGTGACCCGGAGCTGCGCGCGCTGCTCGATCGCGTCCGCACGCCTTTCAACGCCAACGCGATGGCCCAGGCGGCCGCACTCGCGGCACTGGCCGACGACGAACACCTTGCCAGGGTCGTCGCGCTGGCCAATGCAGAGAGAAAACGCGTCGAGACTTTCCTGGCGAGCAAGGGCCTCGATGTCGCTGCCTCCAGGGGCAACTTCCTGTTCTTCAACTGCCGGCAAGATGCTTCCGCCTTCGTCGAAGGCCTGCTGCGTCACGGCGTCATCGTCAAGCCGTGGAAGCAGCAGGGTTTTGACACCTATGTGCGAGTCAGCATCGGCTCGACAGCGGAGAACGACCATTTCATGGCCGTTCTGTCGGAGCTGTTGTGAATACACGCTTTGGTCGGGATTCGGACGGGCAAGTTGACCCGCGCCTTGCGGCTGCGATGTGCCAGTTCGGACACGATGACACTCTGCGGTGCAGTTCGTTGAACGAAGGCAATAGATTTTTTGGGCTTCAAGCCGACAGCAGGCCTTAACTTTCGCGGCGTGGGTTTTTACATCTCGGGGGTCTGCAAACGATCGACGCTGAGGAGGCTCCCTTGCAGCAACCAGATGACATCGCCGCCCGCCGATTGGGCATTCTCATCGAGCAATATGTGGAAGCGCGCAAAAAGCGCTACGACTATGTGTCGACCGAGCAGGCCTATCGGGCCATCCGGCAGGTCCTCAAACCCGCCATTCCCGATCGCGAACTCGACGACATGGTCGCCTCGCTTGCCGTGAAGAAGGGCCTGGCGGTCGTTTTCGACCGCCAAACCAAATCGTCTGCCGATCATGTTCCTCGGGGCACAAGGCCCTAGATCAACGCAGGTCTGCAGGCGTCGAGCGCCACATCGATACGGGGCCAAACGGCCCCGTATCGATGTGCATCGCCGGAGGAACGAGCGATACACCCGCGCCGTAGGCCTGTGTGCCGCGAGCCGACGGGCGTGGCGGCTTCAGGCGGCAGTGCTGACCTTGCCCGGCTCAAGGATCGACTTGACCTTGTCGGCGACGGCGCGTCCCAGATCGGCGTTGTTTCCGGCAGTAAAATGGATGCCGTCAACACCATCCGTGGTGAGGTAATCGCCGGCATTGAGAAAATCGATCTTCATGAAATCCGCCATCGCCTTGTACTGCCTGGCCAGATCCCTGGATTTTTCGTGCCCGCCACCAAACATGCCCTCGAACCACGGATCGGGCATCGGGGTCAGCGGCGGCGGCGCAATGACCAGCGCCTTGGGAGCCGGATAAGGGGTGCCGATGCCGCCGGCACTGGTCAGGATCTGCCCGACCAGTTTCGCCATTCCATTGGCGATCTCATAAGGCGTCCGGCGGAAATAAGACTTGGTGTCGTTGGTGCCGAGCATGACGATGACCAGGTCGAGCGGCAGATGGCTGGCGATGGCCGAGGGCAGATAGTTCGCCCCGTTCAGGCGCGGATCGTTGGGGTCGTCGAGACAGGTCGTGCGCGCGCTCAGGCCTTCTTCGATGATGTGGTAGCCCGCCCCCAGCGCCGCCGCCATCACACCGGTCCAGCGCTGATCATAAGGGTAGCGGTAGGTCGGCGACCCTTCCTTGACCGGAACCCAGCCCCAGGTCAGCGAGTCGCCGTAGCACATGATGTTTTTTGGCGGTGACATCCATGTTTCTCCATCTGTTTGCAATTGTCTGAACGCCGGCGCACTTGCTCTTCGCCGTTTCAAATCAGGGGTTTCGCACGCGCACTCCGTAGAAGATCGCCGCGCCGAGGATGATGACGCCCTGCGCGATGAGCTTGCCGGGCTCGTCGATGCCGAGCACCGTCATCACCACGAACAGCAGCGCAAAACACAGCGCCCCGAAGAAAGGCCCCCAGACGCCGCCGTCGCCACGACCGAAGACGACGCCGCCGAGGATCGTTGCCGCGACCGCCAGGATCGGCAGGTCGAGGCCGATACGGACGCTGCCGACGGCGATGGAACCGGTCTGCACCAGGGCGGCGATCGCCGCTATCAGGCCGGCGAGCGTATGCGCCAGGATGACCGTGCGCTGGACCGGCACGCCGGAAAAATGCGCGGCTTCGGCATTCTCCCCGACCGAAGCGACGTAGCGGCCAAAGATGGTCCGCGACAGAAGCAGCCACACCGAAGCGGTCAGCAGGACCCAGAACAGCACCGGCGTCGGAACCGACAGGAATTTCGTGTTGTATAGGTCGTTGAACAGCTTCGGCACATCGCCGGGCGGATTGCCGCTCGACAGGAACTGCACCAGCCCGACCAGGATGATGCTGACCGCCAGCGTGACGATGACCGCCGACACCCGCCGGTTGCCGATCATGAAGCCGTTGAACAGGCCGATGACGAGGCCGGTGGCGAGCGCCAGCACGACGAAGAAAGGCATCGACGCGCCGGGGAAAGTGCCCGACGAGATGAAATAGTTGATGAGCAGGATGATGCCGCCGCCAGAGAGGTCGATCGACTTCACCCGCATGACGACGAGCTGCCCCAGCACCAGGATGCCGAGCGGCACGATCTGCCTGACGAAGATGCCCATGATGTTGAGGTTGAGCATGTTCGGCCGCGCGATCCACAGCGTCGCCAGCAGCACGATGAAGACAAAATAGGACGGCGGGATGCGCAGCAGACGCCGGGCGATCGGATTTGCGAGAACGGCGGCCATCGCTCAGAGCCCCATTTTCTTGCGGGATTGCAACCCGACCACCGCCAGCAGGATGCCGCCCTTGATCGCTGTCTGAACAAAGGGCGAGACGTTGGCGAGGTTCATGCCGTTAGCCAGCAGCGCCATGACCAGCGCGCCGATCACTGTGCCGTGCAGGCTGCCGATGCCGCCGGAGAGCTGGGTGCCTCCGAGCGCCACGGCGGTGACGGTATCGAGTTCGAAAAGCAGACCGACATTCGGATCGCCCGACACGATGCGCCCGGCCAGGAAGACACCGGCAGCGGCCGCGAAACAGGAGCAGACCACATAGGCGAGGATAATGTTGCGGCGGTCGGAGACGCCGAAATTGCGGGCAGCGCTTTCGGCGCCGGACGCGATGCCGCCGCCGATCGCAAACAGATGCAGCCCGTACCGGGATCCGTAGAGCAGTTTCCACGCTGCCAGGATCACGGCGATGCCCCAGAAAACCGGATAGGAAATGCCGAGGAAACTGCCCGAGACGGCATCGATGACGATCTCCGGCACGGTGCCACCGGAGACGGGACGCAGGATGCGCGTGATGCCGAGCACGATGTACTGCGTCGACAGCGTCGCGATGATCGGATGGACGTTGAAGCGGGTGATCGCCAGGCCGTTGGTCAGCCCGATGAGTGCCGCCAGCACGAAGACCGCCGGGATCAGCACGATCGCCGGCTGGTCGAGCGCCAGCACCGCGGTGGTGAAGCTGATGACCGAACCGACCGACAGGTCGAGCCCGCCGATGAGCACGACGACGAGCTGTCCGATCGCCGCGATGATCAGCGGCATCGCCTGGGCTACCAGGTTGAAGAGGTTTTCGGCCGTGGCGAACTGTGTCGTCTCGACGGCCAGCCACAGCGAAATGAGCAAGGCGACCAGAAGCGGCAGGCCCCACAGGCCTTGCCGGGTGTTCCGGCCACTCAGGATGTTGAAAAGCGAACGATGCATGGAGGCCCCTAATGCTGGCGCGTGGAACCGCCCATCAGGGCCGCGTCGAGGATCTTGTGTTCTGTCGCCTGCGCTGCCGGCATTTCGGCAACGATGGTATCGTCGTGGACGACGTAGATGCGATCGCAGAGCCCGATCAACTCGATCGTCTCACGCGACAGCACCAGCACGGCGCCGCCCTTGGCGGTAAAGTCGCGCAGCAGGTGGTAGATCTCGGACTTGGCGCCGATGTCGACTCCGCGGGTCGGCTCCTCGACCAGCAGAAGATCGAGATCGGCGGCCAGGTAGCGGCCGAGCAGAACCTTTTGCTGGTTGCCGCCGGACAGGGAGCCGACCGGCGCGGACGGCCCTGCCGCCTTTATGTTCATGACCTCCATCATGCGGGCGATCACGTTTCGATACGGCCGCGCCGCCGCGAGTTCGGATCGCCTCGAATGCAATCCGATGGCGATGTTGTGGGCGATCGGCAAAGCGAGGAAGAGCCCCTCTTCCTTGCGGTCCTCGGGAACGAAGCCGACCCTCAGCTGCTGCAAATGGCGAACGCCTGATGATGGCGGGAGCGGCATTTTCAGCGCTTTGCCGTTGACGGAAATCGTCCCGGCGGAGGGATGATAGCGGCCGATCAGCGATCTCAGGAAGCGCTGCTGGCCCTGTCCCTCCAGGCCGGCCAGGGCGACGATCTCGCCCTTGTGCAATGTCAGCGACAGCGGCCGCGATGTCTCGGTGATCCTCAGGTTCTCGACGCGCAGGATCTCGTCGCCTTTGTTATCAGTACGATCGGGAAAAAGGTCCTGGAGTTCGCGTCCGACCATCATGGCGATGAGTTCGTCGGTGGTGATCTCGGACACCATTCTTGTGCCGACCAGTGCGCCGTCCTTCAGCACCGTCACCGTGTCGCACAGCTCGAATATCTCCTCCATGCGATGCGAGATGTAGACGATGGCTTTTCCCTTATCGCGCAGCCGGCGGATGTTGCGGTTGAGCACATCGACATCGGCTGCGTTGAGCGCCGCCGTCGGCTCGTCGAGGATGAGCACGCTGGCGTCCGCCTGGATGCAATGCGCGATCTCGACGAATTGCCGCTCGGCTATGGTCAGGTTTGAAACGAGTTGCGACGGGTCGAGCGTGAGGCCGAGTTCGCCAAGCGCCTTGGCGGTCTGGCTGCTCATCACCCGATAATCGATCGAGCCGAACCGTGTCGTCGGCTCCCGGCCGAGAAACATGTTCTCGGCGATCGACAGATTGGGCAGCAGCGAATGCTCCTGGAAAACGGTCGAAATGCCGGCATCGAGTGCGGCTCGCGGCGATTTCAGATCGAGCTTCTCCCCGTTCATGAAGATCTCACCGGAATCGGGCTGATGCACGCCCGCCAGGATCTTCATCAACGTCGATTTGCCGGCGCCGTTCTCGCCCATCAGGGCGTGGACGCTGCCCGCCTTGAGATCGAGGGAAACGGAATGGAGCGCCCTGCTCCCTCCGAACGCCTTCGAAATGTGGGACATCTCGATAAGATTGGTCACGAAACCCTCGAACGAACCGGATTCGACAGATGGAATGGCCTGCGGGGAATGCTTGTCCACTCCCCGCCAGCCACGGCGCCGTCACTTCTTGCCGTAATATTCCTTGAGCTTGTCTTCTGGCAGTTCGCTCGGCCACCAGACATTGGCGGTGAGGTCGTCGCGATAGTATTTTTTGGCCTTGTCCTGGTCCCATCCGTCGGGATTATAGACATAGCGTTTGTAGAGCTGATTGCCTTCCAGAAGGGCAACGGCGGCGCGCACGCCGGCCGCACCTTGGGCGGGGCTGTATTCCGGCGAGATCGACTTGAACCCGTCCGTGATCCACTGGCCGAAATAGCCATTGTTGCCCTCGCCCGAAATCGGCGGAACGGGCGTGCCGAACTGCTTGAAGACATCGACGCAGGCGCGCGTCATGTCAGCGCCGGACGACCAGATGCCGTCAACCTGTGGGTTGTTCAGATAAAGCGTCTCGCACAGCTTCTTGGCCTTGTCGTACTGCCAGTCACCATGCTCCTCGGCGATGATCTGCACATGCGTGCCTTTAAGTGATTCCAGTAAGCCGTTGTAGCGGTTGGTGTCTTCCGGATGGCCGGCCAGGCCACGCAGGACCCAGATCTTGCCGTTGTCGCCGACGGTCTTGACCAGCCAGTCGCCCATCACCTTGCCGAAATGCTCGGCGCCGCCCTGGATTTCGGTGGTGTAGGCGTCGGAATCGATGCGGCCGGTGTGAAGGATGACCGGGATGCCGGCGGCGACCGCCTTGGCGATGCTGGCATTGGCCGATGTGCTGGTCACCGGCTGAACGATGATCGCGTCGACATGCTGCGCGATCAGGTCCTCGATGTCGGCCACCTGCTTTTTCTGGTCGAAGCCGGCATCGAGCAGGATGAATTTCGAGATGCGCTTGTCCTTGGCCGCGGCGTTCTCCGCCTCATGCGCCACCTGTACTGTCCAGGTGTTGGCGTTGACGCCGAAGTCGCTCATGCCGATGACCCAGGGCGGGTCCTTCTTGAACGCACCGGCCGCGGTCATGCGCGTGTCGTCGGGGCGCGGCGCCACGCCGTCCATCAGCTTGATGTCTTCCGCATGCGCCAGCGACGTCACGGCAAGCGTGGACGCAACGAGCATCCCCAGGCCGACGGTTTTCAGCAATCCTAACATTAAACTCTCCTCCTTGTGGTTGCCCCGGCCTACGAATTCGTATGGCCGGCCGTACGAATGCGTACGGCCATGAGACGCTCTCCCAATGCATGCTCGTTGTCGCAAACCGACCGATGCACGCAATTCTCCCGCCCCCGAACACATGCGTGCCGAAGCCCAATTCCTGCTGGACGATGATGACGGTCGAGAACTCCTCCGGGCACTTTAGAAGCACAGCGGATTCGCCCTGTCAATAGTTAGTCATGTTGAATGACTATTCCCTTGCTTGCCTTTCATCGCTCCTCTATCCATCATGATTGGCGCTCGCCGGCTTCGGCGCGCTGTCAGTCCCGGCGGGAAAAACATGCGATCAGTCTTGTGCTACGGCGACTCCAACACGCACGGCCAGATCCCCGGCAGGGGGCCGCTCGAGCGCTATGGGCCGGGTGAACGCTGGCCGGGGATATTGCGTTCTCAGCTAGGCCCCGACTGGTATGTCATCGAGGAAGGATTGAGCGGCCGCACCACCGTCCACGACGACCCGATCGAGGGCGCCCACAAAAACGGCAGAACCTATCTTCGCCCCTGCCTGCAGAGCCATGCGACGCTCGACCTCGTCATCATCATGCTCGGCACTAACGATTTGAAGATCCGCTTCAACAAGCCGCCGTCGGAAGTGGCGATGGGGATCGGCTGCCTCGTCTACGACATCAAGGAGCTGGCGCCTGGGCCAGGCGGCTCGACGCCCGAGATCATGATCGTGGCCCCGCCGCCGATGCAGGACGACGTCAAGGAATGGAAGTCCATCTTCGCCGGTGCGCCGGAGAAATCGCGCCTGCTCGCGCTCGAGTTCGAGGTTCTGGCGGACTCGCTCGAACTCCACTTTTTCGATGCCGGCTCGGTGGTCTCGTGCAGCGAAGCGGACGGCTTTCACATCGATGCCGAGGCGCACAGATTGCTGGGCACCGCACTTGCCCGCGCGGTCGACGCCATCGGCTGGAGCCGCTCGACATGAGCAACCATACCGCCGCGAGGCAGCGCGCTCTTACCGACGGGGCGACCCTTGCCTGACATGAGGTTCGCACCACCCAATCCATTGCGCATCGCCGATCGTGCGAGCGGGCTGAATGCGTTGAGCGTGCGCAGCTATAATGAGCGGCTGGTGCTGTCGCTGCTGCTTCAGAACGAGGGCATTTCGCGGATGGAAATCGGCGAAAAGACCGGCCTGTCGGCGCAGACGGCCTCGGTCATCGTCCGTTCGCTCGAGCAGGAAGGCCTGGTCTCGCAAGGCGAGGCGCAGCGCGGCCGCGTCGGGCCGCCCACCATCCCGCTTTCACTCAATCCGGAGGGCGCCTATGCGGTTGGCGTCGGCTTCAGCCGCCGCAGGATCGACATCGCGCTCATCGATTTCATCGGCACCGTGCGCTTCCACACGCAATTGCCGGCGGATGAAGCCAATCCCTTTCCGCAAAGCAGCGATCTGTTCGGCGCGATCAGGCAAGCCATGACCAGCCTGCCGGTCGAGGCGCGCAGCCGGGTTGCCGGCATCGGCCTGGCCGTTCCCGACGATGTCGACACGATGGCTGCAACCCGCAACGGATCGAGCACCTCGCTGAAAGCCTTGCAGGGGGAGATCGAGGAACAGATCAAGCTGCCGGTTTTCGTGCAGAACGATATCACCGCGGCAGCCGGCGGCGAGAGCATGTTCGGCGTCGCCAAGCCGCTCAACGACTATTTGTTCTTCTATCTGGGAGCACGGCTGCAGAGTAGGCTCATCCTCAACCACCAGATCTACAAGGGAAACTCCAGCGCCAGCTTCGATCATGGGCTGATGCGCCTGGAGAGCGAACTGACCAAGCGCCGGCGCCCGTCCGAAATCATCTGGAGCAGCAGCCCCGAGTGGCCTGACCTTGGCGAGGCCTACAGCGAATGGCTAGGGGAATGCTCCAACCGCCTGAAAGCCTCTATTTCCGCACTGACCCAGTTTGTCGAATTCAGGACGGTCGTCCTGTCCAGCTACGCGCCGCAGAAGATCGCCAAGGCCTTGTGCGCCGACATCGGCCGGGAATTCCCCGGCATCGAAGCGCTGCCCGCGCGGGTCAGCATCAGCCCGAAGGCCGTCGGCGCGGCAAGCCTGCCATTCAGTTCGCGCTTCATGATCCAGTGATCGAGCCGAACCGGCGTTGCCGGTCGGCCGATTACGGGCTCTCTGCAGGTCCATCGATGATTTTCAAATGACAAGGCGATTCCGCTTGCCAGGACGCCTCACTTAATAGCATGTTAAGTGAACCCTGAGATCGCCATGAAAATCGCTGCGGATCACGCACTCAACGACAATGCCGCAACCAGCGCCGAAGCGCGCCGCTCGACGGTATTGGGCGATCGCATCAAGGCCTATCGCACCACGCGGCGCCTGACGCTGCGCCAGCTCGGCGACATGATCGGCACCACCGCCAGCTTCCTGAGCCAGCTCGAGCGCGGCCTTTCGGGTGCCAACACCAGCACGCTGATGCTGATCGCCAACGCGCTCGGCATCAGCCTCGCCGATCTTTTCGACGAACGCGAGGTGTCGCCGCACGCGGTGCTGACACGGGCCGAACGGCCGGCGCTGCCGACCAGCGAAGGCTACCGCAAGACGCTGCTGTCGCGCCGGCCGATCCGCGAGATGGAAGTCTATTGCGGCGAGTTCGCCGTCGGCGGCTCCACCGGCGACGTGCCCTACACGCATGGCAACGCGAACGAGATGTTCCTCGTGCTGCGCGGACGCGTGCAACTGACGCTCGGCGACGAGAGCTTCACCCTCGAAGAGGGCGACAGCATCGAATATTCGACCTCGACGCCGCACCGGACGATCAATGTCGGCGATACGGTGGCCGAAGTGCTGTGGATCATCGCGCCGCCGACAAGCGGCGCTGTCGACCTCGATCAATATGTAGCCCGGAAAACGCTCGCGCCCGGCCTGCCAAAATCAAACAGCGAGCCATCGGAGGGTTAGAAAATGGGAAGCAGATCAAGATTGGCCGGGCTTGTCGGCGCCGCCGCACTGGCCTTGCTCGCAGCCGCCGCTCACGCGCAGAACGCGCCGCCGGCCGGGACCGTGGTGGACGGGTCGCTGAAGGGCAAGACGCTGACCTTCGTCTCGTATGGCGGCATCTACCAGGACGGCCAGGTTGCCGCGCTTAAGGAATTCGTCGACAAGAGCGGCGTCAAGCTGCTGAACGACGGACCGACCGAAATCGCCAAGCTCCAGGCGCAGGTCGAATCAGGCAATGTGACCTGGGATGTCGTCGACACGGATGATTTTCCGCCCTTCGTGCATTGCGGCAAACTGTTCCAGAAGCTCGACCTGACCAAGCTCGATATCTCGCACATCCCGCCCGGACAGGTCGGCGAGTGCAGCGTGCCGGCGATGAATTACGGCATGGTCCTGATGTACAAGAACGACACGTACAAGGACAATCCGCCAAAGGACTGGAAGGATTTCTTCGACACCGCGAAATTCCCCGGCACCCGCGCCATCGACGGCAGCGGCAGCCCGCTCGGCGGCTTGATCGAACAGGCCATCCTGGCCGACGGCGGCAAGGTCGACGCCATGACGCCGGCCGACATCGACAAGGGCATCGCCAAGATCAAGGCGATCGGCCCCGACACGATCTTCTGGAAGACCGGCGCCGAATCCCAGCAGCTCGCCGAGTCCGGCGAGGCCGACATGATCATCATGTGGACCGGCCGCGCCATGACGGCAGTCAAGAATGGCGCTGCCTATACGCCGGTGTGGAAGGACTGGCTGGTCGTCATGGATCAGCTGACCATCCCGGTCGGCGCCAAGGACCCCGATGCCTCCTACGCGCTGATCAACGCCTATCTCGGCAAGAAGTCGCAGGAGATCCTGACCGAGCAGACCTCCTACTCGCCGATCAACAACGAGGCACAGCCAAAGGTCGACGCGTCCGTCGCCGCCTTCCTGACCAACACGCCGGACCACGCCAAGCTCGGCTATCAGCAGAACATCAAGTTCTGGGTCGCCAACTTCGCCGCTGCGTCCGACAAGTGGACGGCGCTGATGGCCGGCAACTGAGCCGGCTACCACTGAGGTGACGGCGTGAGCCAGACATCGCATACGCCGACGGCCGGGGGTGATTATCCCCGGCCGTCAGGTGCCGTGCAGGGGCCGCAGCGGCGCCTGCGCCTTGCCGCCTATCCGTCGCTGCTGGCGATGCCGGCCCTGCTCCTGCTTATCGCGGCTATGGGCTATCCCTTGCTGACCGTCACGCTGCGCAGTTTTTCGGACCCGGCCTGGGGCCTGCAGAACTACGTCTGGTTCTTCTCCACGCCGGTGAACGTCACCGTCCTGTGGCGCACCTTTTCCATCGCCGCCTGGGTCACCATCGTCTGCGTCATCGCCGCCTATCCCTATGCCTATCTCATGACGGCGGTCGGGCCGCGCCTGCGGCTGGTCCTCATCCTGTGCGTGCTGGTGCCGTTCTGGGTCAGCGGCGTGGTGCGCACCCTGGCCTGGGTCATCCTTTTGCAGGATTCCGGCATCATCAATTCGGTCATCAGGCTGCTCGGCTTTGACGGCGTGAAGCTGATCCGCACGCAGACCGGAGTCGTCATCGGCATGGCGCAGGTGTTGCTGCCGTTCATGATCCTGCCGCTCTATTCTGTCATGCGCGGCATCGATTTGCGCCTCGTGCAGGCGGCGCGCAGCCTCGGCGCGCGGCCCGCACGTGCCTTCCTGCAGATCTATCTGCCGCTGTCGCTGCCAGGCGTCTTCGCCGGCGCCATCATCGTCTTCATCCTGTCGCTCGGCTTCTACATCACCCCTGCCCTGCTCGGCGGCCCGCGCAGCACCATGCTGTCGACGCTGGTGCAGAGCCAGGTGCTCAGCCTGCTCAACTGGGGACGCGGCGGCGCCATGGGGGTCGTCCTGCTGGGCGCGACCTTCGTGCTTCTGGCGCTCGCCGCACCGCTGATGCGCCAGCGCCACAAGCAGGCGGCCAGATCATGAGGCTGGCCCCCTTCCGCATCCTGCTCGGCCTGTTCTGCCTGCTGGTCGCCGTGTGGCTGGTCATGCCGACGCTGGTCATCATCCCGATGTCGTTCAACGAGAAGAAGTCGTTGGCCTTCCCACCCTCCGGTTTCTCCTGGCAGTGGTACGCGAATTTCTTCACCAATCCCGATTGGCTGTCGAGCTTCTTCAATTCGCTGAGGGTCGCGGGCCTCGTCGCCGTTGCCGCCACGCTGATCGGCACGCTGGCGTCGCTTGGCCTCAGCCGCATGAAACATTCCGGCGCCGGCCTGCTGCGCGCTATCCTGATCACGCCGATGATCGTGCCCGGCGTGGTGCTGGCGATCGGCATCTATGCCGTTTACCTCGACTACCAGCTTGTCGGCACCACCACCGGCTTCGTCATCGCGCACACGATGCTGGCGATCCCCTTCGTCATCATCGCCGTATCGGCAAGCCTCGAAGTCTTCGACGTGCGGCTGGAAACGGCGGCGGCCAGCCTCGGCGCCAACCGCTTCACCACATTCCGCACCGTGACCTTGCCGCTGATCGCGCCCGGTATCCTGTCCGGGCTTTTGTTTGCCTTCGTCACCTCCTTCGATGAAATCATCGTCGCGCTGTTCATCACCAGTCCCTACCTCAAGACCTTGCCGGTGCAGATCTTCACCAGCATCACCCGCGACGCCGACCCGACGGTGACGGCCGTCGGAACCATCATCTTCATTGCCACGACGCTGATCATCAGCGCCGGGCTGATCATCAGCTCGAAATCGACGAGGAGTTGAGATGACTGCGAGGGAACGTGGCGCGGCCATCGACATCAAGGGCGCAACCAAGCGTTACGGCAATTTCACCGCGCTCGATGATGTCAGCCTGCATATCGAGCCGGGCGAGTTCATGACGCTGCTGGGGCCCAGCGGCTCCGGCAAGACGACCACGCTCAACGTCGTTGCGGGCTTCACCGACCTCACCGCAGGCGATCTTGCCGTCGGCGGCAAGAGCATCGTCGCCCTGCCGGCGCACAAGCGCAACATCGGCGTCGTCTTCCAGCACTACGCGCTGTTTCCGCACATGACGGTCGGCAAGAACGTCGCCTATCCCCTCACCTTGCGCGGCATGGACAAGCAGGCGCGCGACCGTCTCGTTGTACGAGCACTGGACATGGTCAAGATGGCCGATTTCGCGCATCGCTATCCCTCCGAACTTTCCGGCGGCCAGCAGCAGCGCGTGGCGCTGGCGCGTGCCATCGTCTTCGATCCGCCGCTGCTGTTGATGGACGAACCGCTCGGCGCGCTCGACAAGAAACTGCGCGAATGGCTGCAGCTGGAGATCAAGCGGATCCACCGCGAACTCGGCACCACCTTCGTCTATGTGACGCACGACCAGGAAGAAGCGCTGGTGCTCTCCGACCGCATCGCTGTGTTCAATCAGGGCCGCATCGAACAGGTCGGAACCGGCCGCCAGCTCTACGACGAGCCGACGACCTTGTTCGTGGCCAAGTTCATCGGCGAATCGACCAGTTTGCGCGGCGAGGCCCAGGCGTCCGGAGACCAGACCAGCCTGACGATCGCCGGCCAGAAGATCGTGGCCTACGGCAAGCTCGCCGGCGGCCGCAAACCGGTGGTCCTGCTGCGGCCGGAGAAGCTGTCGCTTGCCGGCACCAACACGCCTCCCGCCGCCGGGCAGAACAGCCTCACTGGTGAGGTCAGCGAAGCGATCTATCTGGGGTCGGGTTCGAAATACCAGGTGACGCTTCGCGACGGCTCGGTCGCCATCGTGCGCTCGTCGCTGGAAGCCACACCGTTCTCGATTGGTGACACGGTCGATCTGCGCTGGTCCGTCGTCGATGCAAAACTTCTTGCCGACGACGACCGCGCCGACATGACGATGACCTGACCGCTTTTCCCCGCAGGATTTTTAGACATGGACGCCAAAGTCAACGGCAACGTCTCGTTCTGGTATGCCGACATCGGCCTGCCGGCCTACCGCGCGCCGCTTCCAGGTGATCTCGAAGCCGATGTCTGCATCGTCGGCGCCGGCTACACCGGCTTGTGGACGGCTTATTACCTGAAGAAGGCCGATCCTTCGATCCGCATCGCCATCGTCGAGAGGGAGTTCGCCGGCTTCGGCGCGTCGGGCCGAAATGGCGGCTGGCTGTCCGGCGGCTTCAGCTGGTCGCGCGAAAAATATCTGCAGACCTCGACGCGCGGCGCCGTCATCGACATGGAAACCGCCATGCATGGCACGGTCGACGAAGTGATCGCGGTGACCGAGACCGAAGGCATCGATGCCGACATCCGCCGGGTCGACAATCTGACGGTCGCCACCAACCCGCCGCAGCTCGAACGGATCAAGGCCGCCTATGCCGATGCGATCGGCTGGAGCGTGCCGAGCGAGCGTGTCGGCCTGATCGGTCAGGAAGAGGCCAGAGCCCGCATCAACATCAGAAATGTGCTTGGCGGCTATATCCACCACGGCACCGCGCGCGTGCAGCCGGCCAAGCTGGTGCGCGGCCTGTCCGAAGCCGTCGAACGCATTGGCGTGCCGATCTACGAGCAGACCACCGTGACCGGCATCGAGAAGGGCAAGGTCACGACGAGCCGCGGCACCGTGCGCGCGCCAATCATCATTCGTGCCACGGAAGGGTTCACGGCCGGCATACCAGGCAATGAGCGGCTCTGGCTGCCGCTCAACAGCGCGCAGATCATCACCGAGCCGCTGCCGCAATCGCTATGGGACGAGATCGGCTGGGAGGGCCATGAGCTTCTCGGCGACGCCGCGCACGCCTATTGCTATGCACAGCGCACCAGGGAAGGCCGCATCACCATGGGCGGACGCGGCGTGCCCTACCGCTACGGCTCGCAGACCGACGTGCGCGGCCAGACGCAGCAGGCGACGATCGAAAGCCTGCACGCGATCCTCATCCGCCTTCTGCCACAGACAGCCAAGCTTCGCATCGACCACGCCTGGTGCGGCGTGCTGGGCGTGCCCCGCGACTGGTGCACGACGGCCGGTCTCGACCCTGAGACCGGCATCGGCTGGGCCGGCGGCTATGTCGGGCTCGGCGTATCCAGTTCCAACCTGTCGGGCCGCACGCTGCGCGATCTCATCCTGCGGCGCGACACTGAGCTGACCCGCCTGCCCTGGGTCAACCGCCAGGTCAGCAAGTGGGAGCCCGAGCCGATGCGCTGGCTCGGTGTCCACTCGATGTATCAGCTCTACCGCGTCGCCGACGAACGCGAGGAGGCCGGCCTCCAGCACACGTCGAAACTCGCCGCAATCGCCGATCGCATCACAGGACATTAAGAGACTGCCATGACCGATTTCCAGACCTTCGCCCATCTCGCCTCGATCGATCTCGGCGAGCCCGAGCCCAAGCCGACCTCGATCAGCGGCAATCAGTTCGAAGCAGCGAAGACGCTGTGGACCTCGCCCGACGGCACGTTGGAAGTCGGCGTCTGGGAGTGCACGCCGGGCCGCTTCACCGCATCGCGCGACAGCAATTCCGAAACGTGCCACATCGTGTCAGGCCGGGTCTCGCTGCATGGTCCCGATGGCCGCAGCAAGGACGTCGGCCCGGGCGAAATGCTGGTGCTGCCGAAAGGGTGGAAAGGCGAATGGACGATCCACGAGAAGACGCGCAAGCTCTATATCCTGCACTTCGAGGCGTGAGCCGACGTCCGCTTTGGCTGAAGCCTCCCCAACTTCGTCATCCTAGGGCGAAGCAGGAGCGAAGCTCCGTCGCGGAGACCCTGGGATCCATTCCGTGACAGCCATCGAGGAATGCAGCGGAACAGAATTCTGCACCGCTGCAGCGCTTTGAGGTCGCGGCATGTATCCCTTGGGCTGCGGAGCAGCTCCAGGGGTCTGCGCCGCGTCGCTACGCTCCTTGCTCCGCCCGTGGATGACGAAGCGATGGGCGCTACTCGTCGCCCAAACCGCCGGCCGTCGGCTTGCCTTCTATCGCCTGCCGCAAGGCGTCGTTGATGCGGTCCTGCCAGCCCGGCCCATCCTCCTGGAAGTGGTCCAGCACGGCGCGGTCGATCCGGATCGAAACAAGCTCCCTGACGCCTGGAGCGGCGGAGGGCTCACGAACCGGCGCGGCCGGCTTCTTCACCGGCTTGAAAGCCGCTTCGGCGGCCGCCATCGGATTTGTCGGTCGGCGCGGGGGATTTGCCATTGGGATGACCCTGACTGAAGGCGATTCGTGCGCAGCACGCTTACGCCACCATAGCCCAACCAGCGCCGTCGCGCAGGCCCCTTTGGTCGGGACAATCACTCGGCTGCTTGAAGACTTTGCGCGTCGATGATGACCCTGATCTCCGCGCGGCAGGAGCCGCAATTCGTACCGGCATGCAGGGCCGCGCCGATCCCCGCGACGCTGCCGCAGCCGCGGCGCACCGCTTCGGCGATCTGGTTGGCGCCGACGCCGAAGCAGGAGCAGACAATGGCGCCGCGATCGACGTCGACCCCGCCCGGCCGTCCGGCCACGATCGCCAGCCTTCCGCGCCGGTCGACATGATCGGCACTTAACTGTTCCGCCGCCCAGCCGCGCGACACGGCGACCGGGCCGGGCGCGACGAACAAGGCGCCTGACAGTTGATCGCCGTCGAAGGCGGCGATGCGATGCTGGCCGGCGTCGCAGTCATGATAGGCGAGCATTTCCGCACCCGGTGACGCGCCGAACAGTGACCCGGCAAAGCCGGCCCAGTCGATGTCGTCTTCGGCAAAGGCAAGCTCGACCCGCCAGCCGCCCTTGCATTTGGCCACGGCCCAATAGGCCGCGGCATCGGGCGACGGCCTATGCCGCGTCACCGCAAAGCCGAAGGCTTTTGCGGCGAATTTCTCGATGCGGGCGGCGACATGTTTCAGCGCCGGCTGGCCGGAAATGGGATCGGTCAGCGGCGCGGTCAGCGTGTCGAGCCGGCCCTTTGCCGAGAACTGATCGGTCCAGTGCATCGGCGCAAACAGGCTGCCCTGGCGCTGGCGTATCGTCACCAGCGCGCGCACCAGCACGTCACCGCGCGGGCTGGAAACGCGCACGATGTCGGCGTCACCGATGCCGAAGCGCTGCGCATCCACCGGGTGGATCTCGACGAATGGCTCGGCGATGTGCTGCGAAAGCCGCGGGCTTTTGCCGGTCCGCGTCATGGTGTGCCAATGGTCGCGGATACGGCCGGTGTTGAGGATCAGCGGATAGTCGGGACTGGTGCGGACTTCCGTGGTCGGGCGGATGGCGATGAAGCGCGCCTTTCGATCGGGTGTGTAGAAATTGCCGTCGGCGAAGAAGCGAACCTGGAGCCCAGTCGTGCCGACCCCTTCTGGCCTGCCGGCCATCTCCCCCTCGAGGGGGGAGACTAGCAGCTTTGACACCGGCGCTTCTTCCGCAGCGTTGGCGATTGGCGAAAGCCGAGCGGCAGGCTGATCTCCCCCCTTGAGGGGGAGATGGCCGGCAGGCCAGAAGGGGTCGGCACGACCGGGCGCCGGCCACTGGAACGGCTCAAGCGTTGCGTAGGTCTCGCCATCAACTCCGCCGTAGACGCCAATATCGAAGTCCCGCACACCATCATTCTCGAACCCCGACAGCGCCGCGTGTTCAGCAAAAACTTCCGCCGGCGTCGCATAGGAAAACGCCTCGCCGAACCCCATCCGCTTGCCCACCTCGGCGACGATCCGCCAGTCGGGCAGCACCTCGCCGGGCAGCTCCAAAAACGCGCGCTGGCGCGACACCCGGCGCTCTGAATTGGTGACGGTGCCGTCCTTCTCGCCCCAGGCGGCGGCGGGCAGCCGGACATGGGCATGGCGGACGGTGTCGGTCCGGGCCAGCACGTCCGACACCACCACGAAAGGGCACGCCTTGATCGCCGCTTCGACGGCATCGGCGTCCGGCATCGAATCGACCGGGTTGGTGGCCATGATCCACAGCGCCTTGATGCGCCCGTCGGCCAGCGCCTGGAACATCTCGACTGCCTTCAGGCCGGGCTTTCCGGCAATGGCCGGCGCGTTCCAGAAGCGCTGCACACGGTCGCGATGGTCGGGGTTTTCGATCTCCATATGGGCGGCGAGCATATTGGCCATGCCGCCGACCTCGCGGCCGCCCATGGCGTTGGGCTGGCCCGTCACCGAAAACGGCCCTGCTCCGGGTTTGCCGATGCGGCCGGTGGCGAGATGGCAGTTGATGATGGCGTTGACCTTGTCGGTGCCGGATGACGACTGGTTCACACCCTGGCTGTAAACCGTCACCGTTTTCGCCGTCGCCGCAAACAGGCTGTAGAAACGGCCAAGCTCGTCCTCGCTCAGGCCGGTGGCGGCGGCGACGCCGGCCAGGTCGAGCGCGGAGGCCGCGAAAAGCGCTTGCCCGAAGCCGGTCGTGTGCGTCGTGATGTAGGCGCGGTCGAGCGCATTGTGCTGGCCGAGATAAGCGAGCAGGCCCGTGAACAAAGCGACGTCGCCATCGGGCGCGATCGCCAGATGCATATCGGCGATGTCAGCGGTCATGGTGCGACGCGGGTCGACCAGGACGATCTTCATCTCCGGCCGCTTTTCCCGGGCAGCCGCGATGCGCTGGTAGAGCACCGGATGGCACCAGGCGAGGTTGGAGCCGACCAGCACGATCAGGTCGGCCAGTTCCAGATCCTCGTAGGTTCCTGGCACGGTGTCGGAGCCGAAAGCGCGGCGGTGGCCGGCGACCGAGGAGGCCATGCACAGGCGCGAATTGGTGTCGATGTTGGCCGAGCCGACAAAACCCTTCATCAGTTTGTTGGCGACATAATAGTCCTCGGTCAGCAACTGGCCGGAGACATAGAAGGCGACCGCATCGGGCCCATGGTGGGCGATGGTCTGCGAGAAGGTCGAAGCGACCAGGTCGAGCGCCTCGTCCCAGCCGGCGCGGCGACCATGGATCTCCGGATGAAGCAGCCTGCCGCCGAGATCGATGGTCTCGGCCAGTGCCGAGCCCTTGGAGCAGAGCCGACCGAAATTGGCCGGATGGTTGGGGTCGCCGCGCACGGACACCTGCCCGTCCGCGGCGACCTTCGCCAGCACGCCGCAGCCCACCCCGCAATAGGGGCAGGTGGTCCTCACCTCGCGCGCTTCCTCAATCTCCATGGTTCAGGCCGCGCGGCTGGCCAGCGCTTCCAGCGCGATGAACAGACGTTCGCCTTCGACCCGCACCGGAATGGTGCGCACCGCGCCCTCGTCGGCGCCGAGCGCTTTGCCCGTCTCCAGCGAAATCACCCAGTTGTGCAAGGGACAGGTCACCGCCGCACCGTGCACGATGCCCTGGCTGAGCGGTCCACCCTTGTGCGGGCAATGGTCGTCGATGGCATAGACCTGATCATCGGCGGTGCGGAAGACGGCGATCTTGCCTTCCGGGGTGGCGACGCAGCGCGCGCCGCGGCGGGGGATGTCGGCGATAGAGCCGATGGCGATCCAGTTCATGATTGTCACTCCGCCGCCTGCGCAAACCCGACCGAGGCCATCGGCCGGAATTCGTGCTTGTCCTTGCCGGAAACGCGTTCCGACCACGGATCGACCTGGGCGAATTTCTGGCTGAAGACGAAGCGGTCGTAATAAGCCTTGCGCTTCTCGCCATCGTCCATGATCTGACGCTTGATCTCGGGGATGCCGATGCGTTTGGCCCATTTGTAGATGCGCTCGAGATAGCGACCCTGCTCGCGATACATCTGCGTCAGCGCCACGATATGCTCCAGCGCCTCATCCTCGGTCTTGACCAGGCCCAGCACCTCGGTGCCCTTGATGTCGAGGCCGGCCGCGCCGGCGAAATGGATCTCGTAGCCGGAGTCGACGCAGATCACGCCGACATCCTTGCAGGTCGCCTCGGCACAGTTGCGCGGACAGCCCGACACCGCCATCTTGACCTTGGCCGGCGTCCACGAGCCCCACATGAATTTTTCGATGCGGACGCCAAACCCTGTCGAATCCTGCGTGCCGAAGCGGCACCAGTCCGAGCCGACGCAGGTCTTCACCGTGCGCAACCCCTTGGCATAGGCGTGGCCGGAGACGAAGCCGGCCTGACCGAGATCGGCCCATACCGCCGGCAGGTCCTCCTTGCGGATGCCGAGCATGTCGATGCGCTGGCCGCCGGTGACCTTGACCATCGGGATTTCGAACTTGTCGACGACGTCGGCGATGGCGCGCAGCTCCGCCGCGTTGGTGACGCCGCCCCACATGCGCGGCACCACCGAATAGGTGCCGTCCTTCTGGATGTTGGCGTGGACGCGCTCGTTGATGAAGCGCGACTGGTAGTCGTCGGCGTACTCGTCCGGCCAGTCGCAGACGAGATAATAGTTGAGCGCCGGCCGGCATTTGGCGCAGCCGCAGGAGGTCGTCCACTCCAGTTCCTGCATGACGGCGGGAATGGTCTTCAGGCCCTTGGCGATGATCAGCCGGCGCACCTCGTCATGGCCGAGCGTCGTGCAGCCGCACATCGGCTGCACCGCCGCCGGATTGTATTTGTCGCCGATGGTCAGCACCATCAGCTTCTCGACCAGCCCGGTGCAGGAGCCGCAGGAGGCTGACGCCTTGGTGTGGGCACGCACGTCGTCGAGCGAGGTCAGGCCCTTCCCCGTAATCGCGCCAGTGATCTTTCCCTTGCAAACGCCGTTGCAGCCGCAGATTTCCGCATCATCCGGCAAGGCTGCAACGGCCGCCATAGGGTCCAGCGGGGCACCCCCCTGGTAGGACTGGCCGAAGATGAGCGTGTCGCGCATTTCGGAAATATCGGTCTGCTTCTTCTTGAGGTCGTTGAACCAGGCTCCATCAGCCGTCTCGCCATAGAGCACGGTACCGATGATGCGGTCGTCCTTCAGGACGAGGCGCTTGTAGACGCCGGCGGCCGCATCGCGCAGCACGATCTCCTGGCGGTCCTCGCCCTCGGCGAAGTCGCCGAGCGAGAACAGGTCGATGCCGGTGACCTTGAGCTTGGTCGGCGTGTCCATATGGACGAAGGCCGCCGCCTCGTTGCCGGCCAGCTGGCTGGCTGTGACCCGCGCCATCTCGTAGAGCGGTGCGACGAGGCCATAGACCTGGCCGTTGACCTCGGCACATTCGCCGAGCGCGTAGATGTCGGGATCGTTGCTGCGCATGCCGGCGTCGACGACGATGCCCCTGTTGACAGCGATGCCGGCCTGTTTCGCCAGCGCCGAATTCGGCCTGATGCCGACGGCCATCACCACAAGCGTTGCTGGGATAATGGTGCCGTCAGCAAGCTCCACCTGCCCGACCTTGCCGTTGCCTGTGATCGCCTGTGTGTTGGCCTTGGTGATCACCTTGATGCCGCGCTGCTCCACGGCACGCTGCAGCAGATAGCCGGCCGCGGGATCGAGTTGGCGCTCCATCAGCGTCGGCATGACATGCAGCACGGTGACGTCCATGCCTTGCGCGTTCAGCCCTGCTGCCGCCTCCAGCCCGAGCAGGCCGCCGCCGATGACCACCGCCTTGGCGCGCGACTGGGCGGCAAGCATCATCGCCTGGACGTCATCGAGGTCGCGATAGGTCAGCACGCCCGGCAGATCATGGCCCGGCACCGGAATGATGAACGGCACCGAACCGGTGGCGATGACGAGCTTGTCGTAAGGCTCGGTGACACCATGATCCGAAGTAACGGTCTTTGCCGTCCGGTCGATGGCAATGATCTTGTGGCCCTTGTAGAGGGTGATGTTGTTGGCGATGTACCAGCCGTCGCCGTGGATGATGATCTCCTCATAGGCTTTCTCGCCCGACAGAACCGGCGACAGCATGATGCGGTCGTAATTGACGCGCGGCTCGGCGTTGAAGATGGTGACGGTGTAGCGGCCCGGCGCCTGTTCCAGCAGGTGCTCGAGCATGCGCCCGGGGGCCATGCCGTTGCCGATGATGACAAGTCTTTCGCTCATGGTGCTACTCCGCGGCTTCGACGAAGCGGTGGCGTTCGTAGAGGAACTTCAGCACCGCCTCGCGGCAGCGCAGGAAAGTCCGGTCGGAAGAGAGTTCGACGCGCCGGCGCGGCCGCGCCAGCGGCACGGGAAGCACTTCGCCGATGGTTGCCGCCGGGCCATTGGTCATCATGACGATGCGGTCGGAAAGCAGCACCGCCTCGTCGACATCGTGGGTGATCATGATCGTCGTCGAGCCGAGCCTGGAGTGGATGTCCATCACCGCATCCTGCAGATGGGCGCGCGTCAGCGCATCGAGCGCGCCGAACGGCTCGTCGAGCAGCAGTATCTTCGGCTCCATGGCCAGCGCCCGGGCGATCCCGACGCGCTGCTTCTGCCGCCCGATATTTCTGCCGGGCGTTTATCCTTGGCATGCGCCATCTGCACGAGGTCGAGATTGCGCATGATCCAGTCATGCCGCTCGGCCTTGCTCTTCGAACGACCGAAGACCTTCGACACCGCCAGATTGATGTTTTCGTAGACGGTCAGCCACGGCAAAAGGCTGTGGTTCTGGAACACCACGGCGCGTTCCGGTCCGGGGCTGTCGACCTCCTTGTCCTCGAGCAGCACGGCGCCGGCGGACACCTTGGTCAGCCCGGCGATCAGATTGAGCAAGGTCGACTTGCCACAGCCGGAATGGCCGATGATGGAGACGAATTCGCCCTTGTCGATGGTCAGCCTGATGTCCTTCAATACCTCGCTGACCTGGGCACCACGCGTGAAGGATTTGTCGATATGGTCGAGTTTCAGATAGGCCGTCATCGCCCCTCTCCTCACTTTGCCGTTGTGCCGCGGGTGACGAAGGCGCCGACCGCCGCGACCAGACGGTCGAGGCAGAAGCCGGTGACGCCGATATAGGCGAGCGCGACGATGATGTCGGGCAGCCGCGACGAGTTCCACGCGTCCCAGATGAAGAAGCCGATGCCGACGCCGCCGGTCAGCATTTCGGCGGCGACGATGGCAAGCCAGGACAGGCCGATGCCGATCCTCAGGCCGGTAAAGATGTAAGGCGCGGCGGCCGGCACCATGATCTTCACGAAGAACTCGAACTGGTTGAGCCGCAGGATGCGCGAGACGTTGCGATAATCCTCTGGGATGTTACGCACGCCGACCGCGGTGTTGATGATGATTGGCCAGATCGACGTGATGAAGATGACGAAGATCGCCGACGGGCTGGAATCGCGGAACGCCGCCAGCGACAGAGGCAGCCAGGCCAGCGGCGGCACCGTGCGCAGGATCTGGAACACCGGGTCGAGGCCGCGCATCGCCCAGATCGACTGGCCGACCAGCGCGCCGAGCGCGACGCCGACCACCGCCGCCAGGCCGAAGCCGATGGCAACACGCTGCAGCGAGATTAGCACGCGCCATGCCAGACCGATATCCTGCGGGCCATTGTCGAAGAACGGATGCGCGATCAAATCGTAGGCCTCGTTCCACACCTGGGTCGGCGGCGGCAGGCTTGATGTCGGCGACGAACAGGCGATCTGCCAGACGACCAACATCAGCGCGATGACGATGATGGGCGGCACCAGCGCGCTCGCCAGTTTGCCGGCGATGGCGAGCGGCTCGAAGCGACGCCGTGCCTTGGCAGTGAAGGCGATGACCTCCGCCGGCTTGGCAGGAAAGGCCTTCACCTTGGTGTCCTCGATAGTCTGCATCGACATGTCTGGGGAAAACTCCGTGGGGCAGATAATTCGAGCGACAAACGGCGCAATGCGCCGTTTGCGCAGGGGTTCAGGCCGATGCCTTGATCTTCAGGCTATCGAGATAGGCGGACGGGTTGGCCGGATCGAAGATCTTGCCGTCGAAGAAGGTCTCGACGCCGCGCGACGACGACGCCGGAACGTCGGCAGCCGCAACGCCGAGATCCTTGGCCGCTTCGCGCCACAAATCCTCGCGGTTGACCTGATCGACCAGCGCCTTGATGTCGGTGGTCGGCGCGAACTTGCCCCAGCGGATGTTCTCGGCGAGGAACCACGTGTCGTGGCTCTTGAAAGGATAGGAGACGCCGCCCTTCCAGAACTTCATGGAGAGATCGGTGCCGTTGGCGACGCGGCCATTGCCGTAGTTGATGTCGCCCTTGAGGCGGCCGATGATGTCGGCGACGGGCACGTTCATCCATTGCCGCTTGCCGATGATGGCGGCCATCTCGTCCTTGTTCTCAGCGGCCTCGCACCATTGCTGGGCTTCCATGACGGCCATCAGGATCGCCTTGGTGGCGTTCGGGTATTTCTCGATGAATTCGGCACGCAGGCCGAGCGCCTTTTCCGGATGGCCCTTCCACAATTCGCCCGTCGTGGCGGCGGTGAAGCCGACGCCCTGATGGACGAGCTGCTCGTTCCACGGTTCGCCGACGCAGAACACGTCCATGTTGCCGACCTTCATGTTGGCCACCATCTGCGGCGGCGGCACGACGATGGTCGAGACGTCCTTGTCGGGATCGATGCCACCGGCCGCCAGCCAGTAGCGCAGCCACAAATCATGCGTGCCGCCCGGGAAGGTCATGGCGGCCTTGATTTCCTTACCGGCCGCCTTCTTGGCGGCAAAAGCATCTTTCAGCTTCGAGGCGTCGAGACCGACACCGGTGCCGGCATATTCCTGGGCGACCGAAATGCCTTGGCAGTCGTAGTTGAGCCGCGCCACGATCGCCATCGGCATCGGCTGGTTGTTCTGCGTCACCTTGCCCGTGTGCATGAGGTAAGGCAGCGGCGTCAGGATATGGGCGCCGTCGATGCCGTTGGCCGCGCCGCCGAGCATCAGATTGTCGCGTGTCGCACCCCAGGAGGCCTGCTTGAGCACCTCGACATCGGGCATGCCGAACTTGGCGAACAGCCCCTTCTCCTTGGCGATCATCAGCGGTGCCGCATCGGTGAGGGCAATGAAGCCGAGCTTGGCGCCGGTGACCTCCGGAGTGGCGGTCGCAGCATAGGCGCCGGAAGGGAAGAGCTTGCGGGCCGCCACGAACAGGCCGGCCGTCATCGCGCTGCTGACGAGAAAATCGCGGCGCGTCATGTCCTTGAGGGTCGTTCCAGTCCTGATCCGTTTCGTCATCGTCGTCTCCGGTTGGGCGCGGCTTGGGATCCGCGTCGTCGATTGCGTGTTGATCAAAACAAAAAAGCCGCCAGCCAGGTCTTCGCGTCCGGGTGACCGGGAGCGCGCATTAACCTGAGCGGCAGCTTTGCCTGTGGCGCCCGTCATTGGACGCCTGTTCCGTGACCCGCGAAGGGCCTGTCTATTTCAAAGCAGGAACCGTGCCAGTTTTGAGAGAGGTGAAAAAGATCAATTAAATCAGCAACCCGCGCCGATCGCGGACGCACCGGGTCGTATGGCCGGAAGGCCAAAGATTGTTCATTCGGGCAATCGCGCGCACAATTTTTGTGCAATGCACAAGAATGACGCGGAAATGATCAGGCTTCCGCGCGAGCCGATTTCTGGCCGGTAATGTAGGCGTCGACCTCGTCCGGATCGAAGATCTGGCCGTCGAAGAAACCGTCCGGACCGAGCACAAGGCCGGCGCCTGTCGCGCCGACCGCGGTGGCAACTTGGAGCGCACCCTCGACTTTCGAATTGGCGCCGGGAAGCGCCACACCAAGCGGCTTCAGAGCCGAACGGTAGAGGTCGGGCCGGTAGCAGTTGCGGGCGATGGCAAGGTTTTCCGGCGTGTGCGCCACGTGCCCCCAGCGCACCATCTGCGTGTAGAACCACAGCGCATGGCTCTTCCATGGAAAGTTCGCTGCCTTGTCGAACGGGAGGAAGAAGTCGTCGATGGTCCGCTCCGCGCCGCCGCCCAGTCGGAGATGACCGGTCAGGATCGGCATCTGCACGGCCGGCGGCAGACCGAGAAAGCCGGCCTGCGCCATCACAGCTGCCAATTCGCCACGGTTGGCCGGATCCTGGCACCAGCGCGCCGAGTGATGCAGCGCACGCAGCAGCGCCGCCAGTGCCTCGGGGTTTTCGTCTGCCCACGCCTTGCGTACGCCGATTACCTTCTCCGGGCTGTTACGCCATATCCGCGCCTTGACGGTGACGATATGCCCGGTGCCGGCGGCAACCGCAGCACTGTTCCAGGGTTCGCCTGCGCAGTACCCGTCGATGCGGCCGGTGGCCAGCGCATCCGCCATGAAGGGCGGCGGCACGATGACGATCTCGATTTCGCGCGCCGGATCGATGCCGCAGGCGGCGAGCCAATAGCGCAATTCGTAATTGTGCCCGGAATGCGGATGCACCACGGCGAAGCGCAGCGGGTCGCCACCGGCCGCAGCGCGCTCGCGAATGAGCGCGCGCAACGCCGCACCGGCGCGCGCCGGATCAAGATCGGCTTCGGCGCCCTGCGCCACCATTCCGGCCCAGACGGTGTTGGAGACGGTGACGCAATTGCCGCCGAGCCCGAGCGAGAACGGCACGATGGTTTCCGAAGCGAGTGGCGTCAGCCCGAGATTGCAGGCGAGCGGCATCGGTCCCAGCATATGCGCGAGATGAAAGTGACCGATGGCGATGCGGTCGCGGATGTTGGCCCAGGACGTCTCGCGGTGTAGGGTGAGGTCGATGCCTTCTCGTGCGGCAAAGCCAAGCTCCCCGGCCGCGACCAGCACGGCGCTGTCGAAAAGCGGCATGAAACCGGCGGTGATCTGGTGCGCAGCAGTCATGCTCATTCGTCCTCCGGCGGCCCCAGCAGCCCGGCGGCAGTCACCAGGCTCTGGGCGATGTCGCCGATCTTGCGGTTCTGGTTCATCGCCGTCTTGCGCAGCAGCGTGTAGGCCGCCTCTTCGGAGAGGCCGCGCGACTTCATCAATATGCCCTTGGCACGATCGATCACCTTACGGCTCTCTAGCTCGCCGCGAACCTCTTCCAGTTCGCGCGCCATGCGCGAAAAAGCGTTGAAGCGGCTTACCGCCATGTCGAGGATCGGCTTGACGCGCTCTTGCCGCAGACCGTCGACGACATAGGCCGAAACGCCGGCATCGACCGCCGCCTCGATCGAGGCCTGATCGGAGCGGTCGACGAACATGGCGATCGGCCGTTTCACGGCGCGCGACAGCTGGAACATGTTTTCCAGCATGTCGCGGTTCGGATTCTCGAGATCGATGACGATGACATCGGGCTCGATCTCGGCGATCCGCCGCGCAATGCCGGTCACGTCATGGATGACGGTGACTCGCTCATGGCCGGCCTCGCGCAATCCCGCCTCGATGATCGCGGCGCGGATGCGGTTTTCATCGATCACCAGGACGGCGAGTGCGGTTCGAACCATGCCTGCATTGTGACCAAGCGAAGGAATTGTGCAATGCAGTATGGTTGAACAACCCGATATTCGCTGACCGGGCCGCCGGCGTCTAATCCGCCGCCAACGCCGTGACCTCGCGGCGGAAGGGCAGTGCGTCGCCGATATCGGCTTCGTCCAGCTCGCGGGCGAAACGGTGGCCGGCGTAGGTTGCCCAGGCGATCGGACCCGGCGCCCCGGCATCGCCGATGATTTTGATCGAGCGGATGCCGCTATCGGCCCATTGATCTCGCCGCGCCTTCAGTTCGCACCAGACGCCATCGTCCTGTTGGCGCGACGTCACGAGCACGACGGCGTCCGCGGCGAAGTCGCGTTGGCTGCCCGTATAGGCGCACGCAGTGGCAACCCCACCCGCCACGATGCGGGTCACAGTCCGATTCAGCACGATCTCGACGCCGAGTTCGGCCAGCCGGCGATGGATGGCGCCCTGCTCCAGCGTGTTGCGGGTCCAGTCGGACACATAGGCCGACGGCGTCACCAGCGTCACCTTCGCACCCTGCCGCGCCATCAGCTCGGCCAGGACACCGCCCATGTAATAGTGATCGTCGTCGAACAGCACGACAGTGCCGGTCGGTATATTGCCGCCCATCAAATCGTCCGGCGTGTAGACCGGCATGGCCGGGTCCACCGGCATCGGCACGACATGCGCGCGCGCCACGCCATCGCGGCGCCATGTCGAGCCGGTGGCGACGGCAATGTTCTGGAAGCCGAAGGCGAGGATTTCCTCGGCCGACAGCCGGCTTTCGAAATAGACGTCGACATTGGACATCTGGCTGATCTGGTACTGGCGATAGTCGCGCACACGCCCCCATGCCGAGAGACCGGGCAAGCGGCACTCGCGCGCCACGCGGCCGCCGAGTTCGGTTCCCGCTTCGGCGATGGCCACCTGGTAGCCGCGCAGGCCGAGTGCACGCGCCGCTTCCAGCCCGGCCGGGCCGGCGCCGACGATCAGCACGCTGTCGCTGTCGCCCTTGGCCTGCATCCGTTCGGGATGCCAGCCCTTGCGCCACTCCTCCATGAAGGTCGGGTTCTGCGTGCAACGAGAGATCGACATGGTCATGTCGCCGGTGATGCAGATGTTGCAGCCGATGCATTCGCGAATGTCCTCGATCCGCCCCTCCTCCACCTTCTTCGGCAGGAAGGGATCGGCAATCGACGGCCGCGCGCAGCCAATGAAGTCCAGCGTGCCGGACTTGATCATCTTCACCATCACATCCGGCGAGGTGAAGCGACCGACGCCGACGACCGGCTTCGAGGTCAGCATCTTGATGCCGGACACCAGGCTCTCCTGCGCGCCCTCCTCCTTGAACCGCGACGGCCCCGAACAGTCCTCCCAGGCGCCATGCGCCAGGTCCCAGAGGTCTGGCAGGTCGGCATGCATCTCGATCATGTCGCGCACTTCGGAGTTGCCGAAGCCAAGCTCGCCGATCATCTCGTCCAGCGACAGCCGCAGCGTTAGGCCGCACGTGTCGCCGATGGCGTTCCTGCCCTCTTCGATCAGCTCACGCATCAGCCGCGAGCGGTTTTCCAGCGAGCCGCCATATTCGTCGCTGCGCTGGTTCGTGGCGGTGGACAGGAAGTGCTGGATGATGCCGAAGCCATGCGCGCCGTAGAGGCAGACCAGGTCGAAGCCCGCAAGCCTGGCACGCTTGAATGCATTGCGGTGCCAGCGGCGCAGGTCGCGAATATCCTGCTTGTCCATGGCGCGCGCCTGCACCGGATCGTTGGTGAAGGTTCGGATCGGCAGGGCCGACGGTCCGCGCGGTACCTCCTTGGTGTAGAGGTTGGGACCGTTGATGCCCGAATAGGCCAACTGGATGCCGGCCAGCGCGCCATGCTGGTGCATGGCCTCTGCCATCTTCGCCAGCGCCGGGATATCGGCGTCGTCCCACAGCCTGAGCTCGATGAAGGGCGTGATCTCCGATGTGTGGTGCATCTCGGTCTGCTCGGTGAAGATGACGCCCCAGCCGCCTTCCGACTTGATGCGGCGCATCTCGGCCGCGGCCGAAGGATCGCGATAGCCGCCGCCATTGCAATGCGGAACCTGATAGAAGCGGTTCTTGGCGGTCACCGGACCGATCTTTACGGGCTCGAACAGAATGTCGTAGCGCGGATCGCGCATGGAACGTGCCTTCCTGCCAGCGTCGCCTTGCAGCATGCCCGATCATGGTTTCGAGCCGTGGCGCAAGCCGGCCAGCCCAGTGGGTTGATGCCGTGAGACCATTCATAAATTGCGGCAAGCGCCGGGAAACAACAGATTTCTTCTGTGCCGGTTAGGACGCGCCTAATCGGCAGCACTGCCTGGATTAGCATCCGATGAATCCCGGCTGAGCCAAATGCGACTTCAAGGCCGCCGCCGCGCGATGTTAGATAGCGCGCACGCCCAATGAGACACAAGACGCATGGACAGCATCCAGATCCTTGAAAAACTGATCGCGTTCCCGACGGTGAGCCGCGATTCGAACCTCGCCCTCGTCGGCTACGTGGCGGAGCTGCTGGACGCGCATGGCATTGACAGCCGGATCATCCACAGCGAGGACGGCCACAAGGCCAATTTGTTTGCCACCATCGGACCGGCCGACGCTTCCGGCATCATGCTGTCCGGCCACACCGACGTCGTCCCCGTCGACGGCCAGGCCTGGACGCTGCCGCCCTTCGAGATGACGAGCCGAGACGGCAAGCTTTACGGACGTGGCACAGCCGACATGAAGGGTTTTGTGGCCTGCGCGCTCGCGGCGTGCCTTAAAGCCTCGAAAATGACGCTGCGCACGCCGCTGCATTTGGCGCTCTCCTACGACGAGGAGATCGGCTGCATTGGTGTGCGAAGCCTGATCGACATGCTGCAAGCAGCCCCGCAGCGGCCGTTGCTATGCATTGTCGGCGAGCCGACCGATATGCAGGTGGCGACGGGCCACAAGGGCAAGCTTGCCGCACGCGCGCTTTGCAAGGGACGCGAGGGCCATTCGGCGATGGCCCCGCTGGCGCTCAACGCCATCCATCTCGGCTGCGATTTCGTCGCCGCCTTGCGCCGCGAACAGGACCGGCTGGTGCGCGATGGCGCCCGCGACGGCGACTACGACATTGCCTACACAACCGTCCATGTCGGCAAGATCAACGCCGGCGTGGCGCTGAACATCGTGCCGAACCTCTGCCAGGTCGACTTCGAGATCCGCAATGTCGCGGCCGACGACCCGCATGAGATTCTCGAGCGTCTGCGCGTGGAGGCCGCGCGCATTGCCACCGAAGCCTCGGCTATCGCGCTCGAGGCGGCAATCGACATCGACATCACCAACACCTATCCCGGCCTGGACACGCCGGTCAGTTCGCAAGCCGTCGCTTTCATCAAATCGCTGACCGGCGCCAACAACACCATCAAGGTTGCCTACGGCACGGAGGGCGGCCTGTTCAACCGCGATCTCGGCACGCCGACGGTCGTGTGCGGACCGGGATCGATGGCGCAGGGACACAAGCCGGATGAGTTCGTCAGCGTCGAGCAGATGCGCCGTTGCGATGGCATGCTGGAAAAATTGCTGCAGCGGCTTGCCGACCAGCAGTTGGCTTAACCGGGGCTACTTCTGTGGAAGTGCTGCCTGGCCGACAGCCCGCTCGGCGCCGAACACGCCTTGCTCGACGACGAAATGCCGGCAGTGGTCGATGAAGGCCTGGACGGTTTGCGTGCGGTGTTCGGAACTGGGCAAGGCGACGCCCATGGTCAGCGGCCGCAGATCGCCGTCCAGCGGCACGAAGACCAGCGGCTTGCCGTCCGGCGCCAGCGTGTTGAGCGGCCGCATATTGGCGATGCCGTAGCCGAAGCCGTTGGCCACCATGGAACGCATGACGGCGATGTCGCCGGTGCGCTCGGCAATGTTGGGGCGGATCCCGCGCTGGTGGAATGCCGAAAGGAAATATTCGCGGCTGAACGGCAGGTCGAGCAGCACCATCGGCTCGTCGGCCAATTCCTCCGTCGTGATCGACGCCTTTGCCGCAAAGCGATGCCCCGCCGGCAGCATGACATAGGCCGGCACCAGCATCAGCGGCTCGAAGGTCATGTCCTGCGACAGTTCGAGATCGTAGGTCAGGGCAAGATCGATTTCACCGCGCTGCAGCATCTCGAGCAATTGCCCCTGATTGCGCTCGAACTGGCGCACGCGCACATCGGGATAGGCGCGTTCGAACCGCATGCGCAGCGCCGGCAGCACGATTTGCGCAAAGGTCAGCAGGCATCCCACCGCCAGCGGGCCGCGCACCTTCTCGGCAAAGTCGCCGGCGACGTCGTGCAAGGCGTCTGCATCGTTGAGCAGCCGGGCGGCTTCCTTGAGGAAGATGCGGCCACCGGCCGTCAGCGAGAGGCCGTGCGAATGCTTGCGGACAAACAGCTGGACACCGAACTCGGTTTCCAGCTGCGCGATCGAGGCCGAAATCGATGGCGGCGATACATTGACCTGTTCGGCCGCCTTAGCGATGGAACCGGCTTCGCCCACGGCGACGAAATATTCCAGCTGTCTGAGCGTGAAGCGTAGCGGCATGGCTGGCTATGTTGCTGGTTTGAGGGCTTCGATCAAGCCTAATGCATGTCGCGCAAAAGTGGCCCCGGTTTTGCGCAAATGACATGCATAGAGCAAAGGCCTAAAGCGCATCGCTTGAATCCGTTCAATCGCGATGCGCTTTAGGCGCCCATCAGTATTTGATCCATGTCGTTTTGAGCGCGGTGTATTTGTCGAGCGCATGCAGCGACAGGTCGCGGCCGAAGCCGGATTGCTTGAAACCGCCGAACGGCGTCATCGGGCTCAGCGCGTCGACCGTGTTGACGGAAACCGTGCCGGCATGCAGCCGGCCGGCGATACGATGCGCGCGCGACAGGCTGTCGGTCCACAGCGATGCGGCCAGCCCATAGGGGCTGTCATTGGCGATGCGGATCGCGTCGGCCTCGTCGTCGAAGGCGATGACCGAAAGCACCGGCCCGAAGATCTCGTCGCGAGCAATCGGATCGGCAGGTGCGACATCGTCGAAGATGGTCGGCTGGACAAAGCTGCCGCGCCCATTGACCGTGACCAGGTCGCCGCCCGCGACCAGGCGCGCGCTTTTCTTGCCGGCCTCGACGAACCGCATGACATTGGCCGCGTGGCGGGCATCGACCATCGCGCCCATTTTCGAAGCCGGATCGAGCGGATCGCCGGGCTGCGTGGCCGCCGCACGTTGCACCAGTTTCTCCATCAGGGCATCCTTGATGCCGCGCTGGACGAGCAGGCGTGAATTGGCGGAACAGACCTCGCCCTGGTTGAAGAAGATGCCGAAGGCAGCCATGTCGGCTGCCGTGTCAAGATCGCCGCAATCGGCAAAGATGAGGTTCGGGCTCTTGCCGCCGGTTTCCAGCCAGACCTGCTTCATGTTCGACTGGCCGGAATACTGCAGAAACATCTTGCCCACGGCGGTCGAACCGGTGAAGGCGAGGCAATCCACATCCATATGGCGGCCAAGCGCCTGGCCGGCGGTTTCGCCAAGGCCGGGCACGACATTGAGCACGCCTGCAGGCAGGCCCGCTTCCATTGCCAGTTCCGCCAGAAGCAGGGCCGACAAAGGCGACTGCTCGGCGGGTTTCAGCACCACCGAATTGCCTGCCGCCAGTGCCGGCGCGCATTTCCAGGTCGCCATGTCGAGCGGGAAATTCCACGGCACCACCGCGCCGACCACGCCAAGCGGTTCGCGCCGCACCAGCACCAGATCACCTTCGCCGGTCGGCGCCACTTCGCCATAGATCTTGTCGATGGCCTCGCCATACCATTGGAAGATCGCTGCCGAGCCGGGAACGTCGACCGCGGCCGCATCCCTGACCAGTTTGCCCATGTCGAGCGATTCCAGCAGAGCCAGTTCATGCAGGTTTTCGCGCAGCAATTGCGCCAGCCGCAGCAGCACCTCCTTACGGTGCGCCGGACTGGTCCGCGACCAGACGCCGGCGTTGAAGCTGCGCCGCGCTGCGGCAACCGCCAGATCGATGTCTTCCTCACCGCAGGACGCCACTTCGGCCAGCACCTCGCCGGTTGCCGGATTGACGCTGGCAAAAGTCCGGCCCGAACGCGCCGCAACCGTCTTGCCGTCGATGAACGCCTTGTCGCGAAAACGGATCGCCGACGCCTTGCCGATCCAGTCCTTGTGGCTGAGTTCGCTCATCGCAGGCGACCCCTGTCTTGACTATTCGTCGCCCGGCACGCCGTAGCTCGGCGCATCGGATGGGTTTATGGCACGGGTCACATAGGCATCGAGCTGTGGCTTGTAGAGTTCCCACAGCGTCGCCAGTTGCTCGATCGGGCAGTCGTCGGTCCAGTCGCAGCGCAGATCGGCGACCGGCCACGCAACCTCGCGCACCAGCTTCATGCCAGCCGAATGGACCGGGCCGGCCTCGCCGCCCGCTTTCAGCGCGGCGCGCATGGTCGCGATGAGGCGGTCGCCGAGATGCCCTTCCGACGCCAGGAAAGCCTCGACCATGGCTTGCGGAACGCCGTCATGGGCCAGCATGTTGCCGCCGCAGGCGACATTGTCCGCACGCGCCTCCGCCCAGATGCCAAGCGCCTTGGGCCCTGAGTGGATAGCGGTCGTCCCGGCGGCATCGACAGCCAGCACCTGCCGGTATTCGGGATAGGCACCGGTGCGCTTCAATATGACAATCGCCTCTGCCGCCGACGCGCCGCGCGCCAGCAATTCGAGACCGCGCAGTCCCAGCGTAGGATCGGTGACGTTCTGACTGGCAACGGCGCCGGCGCCCGCCTGCGCATAGGCGCAGCGCGCCGCCACAGCAGGCGACGAGGAGGACACCGCGACCCCGAACATGCCGGTGCGGCTGCACCGCGCGACGATGGAGAATGTCATGACTTTAATCCGGGATAACTGCGGTGCCGTCGATCTCGACCAGCCAGTCCGGCCGCGCCAGGGCCTGCACGACAAGGCCGGTCGAGACGGGATGCACGCCTTTGATATACTCGCCCATGGTGCGGTAGACCGCCTCGCGATAGCGGACATCGGTAATGTAGACCACCACCTTGACCAAATGCTCCATGGTGCCGCCGCACTCCTCGATCAGCTGGCGGATGTTCTGCATGACCTTGTGCGTCTGTTCGACCGGATCATGGCTTTCGATATTCTTGGCCGTGTCGAGGTCCTGCGGGCATTGGCCGCGCAGATAGACGGTCCTGCCGCCCCGCGTAACGACCGCCTGGCACAGATCATTGTCGAGCTTCTGCTCGGGATAGGTGTCCTTGGTGTTGAACTTGCGAATTCTTGTATGGGCCATCTTGGTCTCCGTCAGTCGGCTCGAGGTCGGGACGTCCGTTTCCATGCCACTTTGGTCTCGCGCTTCGCGGACGCATGGTAGGCCAGGTACTTGCGCTGCGTGGAGATATGGTCCGCCACATGCTGGGCGTCGTGCCAGACGCCCCAGATGAAGCTCGACCCCCGCCGCGATTGCCACGGCAGTCCCAGGAAATAGATTCCCGGCTCGGTCGACACGCCGCGCTGGTGCTTCGGCTTGCCCTTTTCGTCAAACACATCGACCTTCAGCCAGTTGTAATCGACGGTGAAACCCGTTGCCCAGATGATCGAACCTATCCCGGCTTCCGCCAGGTTCAGCTCGAGAATGGGATCGGTCATGCATTGCGGGTCCGGTCCGATCTCGCGGGCCGCAGGCTCCTCTGGAAGGTCGAGGCCGTTGCGAGCGACATAGGCGTCGGCCTCGTCCAGCACCGACATGTAGTTCGCATCGCCGCGCGCGATATTTTTAGCCAAGTCCGACGCGAAGGTCAGAACCCCGTCCTTGTAGGATTCAGTCCGGCCAACCAGCATTATCCCTTGCGCGGCAAGACGCCGGAAGTCGATCGTCTGGCCGCCCCGCGCGCCGCTCACCGCGATGGTGACGTGTTCGGTGCCAGGCGCCGGCGCTTGAGCGTCCCATTTGCCCAAAACCCCCAGCCACCAGCAGAAGTCACGCTCGCGATAGGCCCGCGGCGGCCGATCATGCGGCCCGACCGAGAGGTAGACGCGCCGTCCCGCGCGCTGGAGTTCGTCGGCGATCTGCACCCCCGAGGACCCGGAGCCGACCACCAGCACCGCACCTTCGGGCAACTGGCCCGGATTGCGATAGGCGCTGGAATGGATCTGCATCGCTCCGGCATCCCCGGGGACAACCGCCGGAATGACCGGATGCTGGAAAGCCCCGGTAGCGGCAACCACGCTCCTGGCCTCGATCACGCCATCCGAGGTTTCGACCCGGAAGCCGGGACGGCCGACAAGCCTTTCCACGCTCCTGACCTCCACGCCGCAGCGGATGGGGGCAGCGATCATGCCGGCGTAAGCGACAAAATAGTCGGCGACCTTCTCCTTGCCGACAAAGGCGTCGGGACCGGCATCCGGAAATTCCATGCCGGGAAAACGATCATGCCAGGCGGGACCATTGGCAACCAGCGAGTCCCATCTTTCGGTACGCCAGCGTTCGGCGATGCGGCTTCGCTCGAGCACGAGATGCGGCACCCCGCACTTGCTCAGATGCTCGCTCATGGCCAGCCCCGCCTGGCCGCCGCCAACAACAAGCGTGTCTACCGTTTCGACTGGCATTTCAGCGGCCCTTTCTGGCTCTCCCCGGGAGTGTCTGCGGATGCGGCGGAGATCTGATCGTTGGTTTACTGGAGGCACCGGGCAGCGAAAATTATGATTTCATGTGGCAGTGGTTAGCTTGTCCCTAAATGCCGGGAAGCATGGCCGAAGATGTGGAGCGCGGGGCGTGGATCATCACTGTTGAGTCAGAAGAAACGGACGGCTCAGAGATAAAGGCTTCTGGCCGCCTTGGACGAGAGCAACTCCTTTGCCGGCCCCTCCTGGGCGACCTTACCCTTGACCAGCACATAGCCGCGATCGGCGATGCCCAGCCCCATTTCGGCATTCTGTTCGATCAACAGGATGGTCGTGCCTTGGCGATGGATTTCCCTTGTGATCTCGAAATACTCGCCGATGAGTTTTGGCGAGAGGCCGAGCGACGGCTCGTCCATGATCACCAGTCTGGGTTCGCCGATCAGCGCGCGCGCCAGCGCCACCATCGCCTGTTCGCCGCCGGACAGCGTGCCGGCGACTTGGCGCAAACGCTCATGGATGCGCGGAAAAAGCTTGCACATCTTGTCCAGTTGCACCGCGAAATTGGGCCCCCTGGCCGACACCGCATCATAGCCCAGGCGCAAATTCTCCATCACGGTCAGGCCGGGGAACAGCCGGCGCCCTTCGGGAACGAGCCCGACGCCGAGCGACGCCAGGTTTTCCGTGCCGAGCGTCGCCATGTCCCTGCCCATCACCTCGACCTTGCCGCGCTGCGCTCGCACGACACCGCAGACTGTCATGAAGGTTGTCGTCTTGCCGGCGCCGTTCGGTCCGAGCAGGCAAACCAGTTCGCCGGGGCGTACGCTCATCGCCACGCCGCGCAGCATCGGCACCGCGCCATAGGAAGTATCGACATCCCTGAGTTCAAGCATGGGCGACCGCCTTCCCGAGATAGGCTTCCTGGACGCGCGGGTCGGCGCGCACCGCCGCGAAGTCGCCCTCGGCGATCTTGCTGCCATAGTCGATGCAGGTGACATGCTGCGGGAACGCTTCGACCACCCGCATGTCGTGCTCGATCAGAACTACCGACAGAGCAGGGTTTTGTACGCGCAGCCGCGTGATGTCGGCCACCAGTGCGTCGGTTTCCGTGTCGTCCATGCCGACCGAAGGTTCGTCGAGCAGCAAGAGCTTGGGCTGCGATGCGAGCGCGCGGGCAATTTCCAGCCGTCGCCTGTCGGCCTGCGCCAGCGTGCCCGCTGGCCGGTAGCGTTGTTCGAACAGGTCGCCGGAGCCGAGCTTGAGCAGGGTTTCGGCCTTTTCCACGCAGGCCGCCATCTCACGGCGCGACGCGCCGGGCCGAAACAGCGCGGTCAGCACGCCGGTCCTGGTGCGGGTGTGCATGCCGATGATGACGTTGTCGAGGACACTGAGGTCGGAGAACAGACGCGACGACTGGAATGTGCGGGCGATGCCGCGGTCGACAACTTCGTAGGACGGGCGGCCGGTGATCTCGGCGCCGTCGAAGGTCACGCGACCGGAGGTTGGCCGGTAGACGCCGGTCACGACATTGAACAGCGTCGACTTGCCGGCGCCGTTCGGGCCGATGACGGCGAGCACCGCGCCCTTGTCGATCGACAGGCTGACATCGTTGAGCGCGACCAGGCCGCCGAAGCGCATCGTCAAATTCTCGACCTTGAGAAGCGCGCTCACAGTCCGCCTCCGTAGCGCCGCATGCGTTGCGGGAACAGACCTTGCGGCCGGATCATCAGGAAGCCGATGATGACGACGCCGAAGAACAGCAGGCGGTAGTCGGCGAACGCGCGCAATTTCTCCGGCAGGATGGTCAGCAGGAACGCACCGACGATGACACCGAAAATATTGTCCATGCCGCCGACGATGACCATGGTCATGATGGTGACGGAGACCAGGAAGGTGAAATTGTCGGGAGAAATGTAGGAGACGTAGAAGGCGTAGATCGTGCCGGCGAAGGCGGCGAGAAAGGCGTCGACGGCGAAGGCCAGAACCTTGAACCACGCCACATTGATGCCTTGCGCCTTGGCGGCGATCTCGTCGGCGCGCAGCGCATTCCAGGCCAGACCGATGCGCGAACCGTGCAGCCGATGCGCGGTGACGATGGCGACGACGACCAGTGCGGCCGACAAATAATAGAAATTCGCCTGGCTCGGCAGCTTCCAGCAGAAGATCACCAGCGGATCGGCAAAGGAATGGCCGAACAGGCTGGGCGCCGGAATGCCGACCAGTCCGTTGGGTCCGCCGGTCCAGCTGAAATTGTTCAGCAATTGCTGGACCACGACACCGAAGGCGATGGTGACAAGCGCCAGATAAGTGTCGCGCGTGCGCATCGACGGGATGCCGATGATGAAACCGAACAGGGTCGCCGCCAGCGCCGCGACCGGCAGCGTCAGCCAGAAGCTGACGCCGAAATTGATCGCCAGCAGCGCCGACACGTAGGCGCCGATGCCGTAGGAAGCGCCGGTGGCGAAGTTCGGGATGTTGGCGCTGCCGAGCTGGAAATTGAGCGCCAGCGCCAGCACCGCATAAAGCTCGGCGACGATCAGCAGATGGAGGATATAGGTGTTGGATCCGACGAAGAACGGAAAGGCCAGGACGATGACCGCCGCAGTGATCATCGCCACGAGCGGAACCCGGGCAAAGCTCGCCAACGCATAGTCGGCGATCCACGGCAGCCTCTCCAGCAGATAGAAACCGAGGCCGAGCAAGGCCAGCAGGCCGACCACCTGCCAGCCGCCGTCGACTTTGAGGATGAGGTACAGGAACGCTGCCCCGATGATTTGCGAGGCGATGGCGAAGACCGTGGCCGCGGCTATGCCCGGCACGTCGGGTGAAGCACGACCCTGCATGCTAGACTTTCTCCATGACGGTGCGCCCAAGCAGGCCGGCGGGGCGGAAGATGAGCACGGCGATGACCAGCAGGAAGACGAAGACCAGCCGGTAGGAAGCGCCGTCCGGCACGAATGTCTGCGCCAGCACTTCGATGCCGGCAATGATCAGTCCGCCCAGTATGGCGCCCGGCATCGAGCCGAGGCCGCCGATGACCGCGGCGGAAAAGCCGAGCAGGCCGGCCATGACGCCGAAGTCGAACCGTGTCACGCCGGCATAGCTTGCGAACAGAAGTCCAGCGATGGCGCCGATAGCCGAGGCAATGAAGAACGTCGCACGGAAGACGCGTGCATCGCGGATGCCCATCATGCGCGCCACGACCCGGTCCTCCGAGGCCGCCCGGATGCGCAGCCCGAGCGGGGTCATGCGCAGGAAGACAAACAGCATGGCAACCAGCGCGACGGTCAGCACCACCACCAGCAGCGCGAACCAGCTGATGGCAACGCCGGAGATTTCGAAAGCCATGCCCGACACCAGGCGCGGGAAGGCATGCGGGTTCGATCCCTGCGGATAGAGATGGCGGATCAGCTCGCGGATGACGATGCCGAGCGCCACGGTCGCCACCAGCGCCATCATGGCGGGCGCATCGCGGAAGCGCCTGATGACCACCTTGTCCAGCAGGACGCCGATCAAACCGACGGCGAACACGGCGACCGGAACCGCAAGCACCAGCCAGGCGGGCCCCGAGGCGCCAAGAGCGGTCGCCAACGCCTGGGCAAGCGCCAGCGTGATGAACGGCGCCGTCATCGCGACATCGCCGTGCGAGAAATGAATGACGTTCAAGACACCGAAGATCAGGCTGAATCCGATCGCCAGCAAGGCATAGATGCAGCCAAGGGTTATCCAGTTCACCAGTTGCTGGACAAGCAGTTCCGCCATGCGGTCGGTCTCTCGATTGAAGCCGACAGGTATCAATCGCCATCCCGGGCGGACAGAACGAATCTCCGAACTCACGAGTCACAATTTCCGAATTTCGTCACTGAATACGCGCCCGTACACTGATGATCAGCCGACGATCACGATCGGCCGGGTCGCTACGACGGCGGCAGATAATTCTGTTTGAGGTGGAACCATGCAAAACAGGCGCAGTGCGCTTATCCGCGTATCGTCAATTCTGGCCGGCTCTCTGTTTGCCATCGCCCTGGGCGCCGCCCAGGCGCAGGCCGACCAGATCAAGCTCGGCTTCATCGGGCCGCTCTCCGGCGGCAACGCCCAGCAGGGCCTCGGCGCCCGCAACGGCTTCCTGCTCGCCATCGAGCAGGCCAATGCCAGCGGCTATCCGCACCAGGTGGAAGGCGTCGTGCTCGATGACGCCTCCGATCCGGCGGTCGGCGTTTCGGCGGCGCAGAAGCTGGTCAACGATCCCGCGGTGGTCGCGGCAACGGGGCATTGGAACAGCTCGGTCGCGTTGGCGACGATCCCGGTCTTCAACCGCTCGCAGATGCCGTTCATCGTCTGGGGCGCGGTCAGCCCGAAGATTACCGAACAGAACTTCCCGAACGTGACCCGCGTCACGCCGACGCTGGTCAACGAGAACAAACCGCTGGCCGAAGCCATCGCCAAGCAAGGCAAGATCAAGAAGATCGCCATCATCTCCGACACCACCGACTACGGTGCGGCCAACACCAAATGGTTCGGCGATTTCTTCAAGGCGGCCGGCGGCGAGGTCGTTTCTTCGGATGCCGCAGCTGTCGGCACGACCGATTTCCGCGCCATGCTGACGACCGCGAAGGCAGCGTCGCCCGACGCGGTCTATTTCGGCGGTGTCGTCACCGAAGCAGCGCTGGTGCGCAGCCAGATGGCCGACCTCGGCATGGGCAATCTGCCGATGTACGGAATTTCAGGCATCTACGACCCGAAATTCATCGAGATCGCGGGAGCTGCCGCCGAGGGCACCATCGCCGGAACTCCGGCCGTCCAGTCGAACCCCAAGCTCGAGGAGTTCAACAAGGCCTATGAAACCAAGGCTTATCCCGATCCTGCCGGCTCCTATGCGAAATATGCCTACGAGGCGACGCAGATCCTGCTTCAGGTCATCAAGGAAAAAGGCCTCGACGACAAGGAGGCGCTGAGCAAGGCCATTCGTGACATCCACCACGACGGCATTCTGGGAGACGTCTCGTTCGATGCCAACGGACAGACCAACATGGCCATCGACATCGACATGTTCGTCGTCCGCAGCGGCAAATGGGAGAAGATGTAACTTACCTGATCGACGCCGCGCCCGTTCTCAGTGGCGCGGCGTCGATCACCTTCATCGCCGAGCTCGCAAAAGTCCTGACCGGAGCGCCTGACCATGAATGACGAGGCTGGCCACGGCGCACCTCGAAAGGCCGTCGAGATCAAGGGCGTCTCCAAGGTGTTCGGCACCTATCAGGCGCTGAAGCCTGTTTCCTTCGACATCTACGACAACGAGTTCTTCACGCTGCTCGGCCCGAGCGGCTGCGGCAAGACCACCCTGCTGCGCATGATCGCCGGTTTCGAGCAGCCGACGGCGGGGCAGATTTTCCTGCACGGCTCGGACATACAGGGACTCCCCCCGCATAAGCGGCGGGTCAACACCGTCTTCCAGAGCTACGCCCTGTTTCCGCATATGAGCGTCGAACAGAACATCGGCTTCGGGCTCGAAAACCTCGGCTGGTCAAAGGGCCGCCGCGATAAGCGCGTCGCCGATATGCTTCGTCTCGTCCATATGGAGGCCTTTGCCGGGCGCAAGCCGCAGCAATTGTCGGGCGGCCAGCGCCAGCGCGTCGCGCTCGCCCGCGCCCTGGCGCCGGAACCGGAAGTGCTGCTGCTCGACGAACCGCTCTCCGCACTCGATCTGAAGCTGCGCCAGGCCATGCGCGACGAGCTGCGCATCCTGCAGCGCAAGACCGGCATCACCTTCGTCTTCGTCACCCACGACCAGGAAGAAGCGCTCGACATGTCGGATCGCATCTGCGTTCTCGGCGATGGCGAGATCCAGCAGCTTGGCACACCCGCGGCGATCTACGAGGAGCCGTCGAACCGCTTCGTCGCCGATTTCATCGGCGAGACCAACTTCCTCGATGCTGACGTGATTGCCGTGGACGGCGAGCAGGCAACCGTGAAAACGCAACTCGGCATGACCTTGACGGCCTCTCACAAGAATGCGGTCGCCGGCCAGAAGGCCTTCATCTCGATACGTCCGGAAAAAATCAGCCTGCCCGCGCAGGACAACCCGATCGCTGTCGACGGCACGATCATGAGCACCAATTATCTTGGCGGCTACACATACTATCTCGTTGAAGCGGGCGGAACCAAGCTGCGCATCTCCAAGCGCAACAGCCTCAGCCGCGGCCAGATGTTCGAAATCGGGCAATCGGTAAAAGTTGGCTTTGCCGCCGAATCCGTGCGGATCCTCGGCGCATGAAGGCACGCACAAAAAGTCCCGACTGGAATGTCCTCGGCCTGCTGCCGGCCCATCTCATCATGCTGCTGACGCTGATCATCCCGATCGGCATCATCATCGTGGTGTCGTTCTCGACGCGCGGACCTTACGGCGGGTTCGAATATGTGTTCACCACAGCGCCCTACAAGCAGCTTTTGTTCAACGAAGGCTGGACCGGCGAGATGGAGTTCAATCCGCAATATCTCATCGTTGTTGCCAGAACGCTGGTCCTGTCGGCCGTGACAACATCGATCTGCCTGCTCCTGAGCTTCCCGGTCGCCTATTTCATAGCGCTGCAGCGGCCGGCGATCAAAGTGCTGCTGATCTATCTCGTCACGCTGCCATTCTGGGTTTCGATGATCGTGCGCGTCTATTCCTGGATCATCATCCTTGGCAAGGATGGTGTCGTCGAAAAGACCCTTCGCGGTCTCGGCCTCGTCGACAACATGGACTCGCTGCTGTTCGGCAACACCGCCATGCTGCTCGGTCTCGTCTACAGCTACATTCCGCTGATGATCCTGCCGATCTTCGCCTCGATCGAGAAACTCGACCCTGCGCTCATCGAGGCGTCGCATGATCTCTATGGCAACCGCGTCACCACATTGCGCCGCGTTATCCTGCCCCTCACCCGGCCCGGCATGATCGCCGGCGCGATCCTGGTGTTCGTTCCAAGCCTCGGCGCGGTCCTGGAGCCGACCCTGCTCGGCGGCGGCAAGACCATGATGATGGGCAATCTCATCCAGCTACAGTTCGGTGGCGCCCGCAACTGGCCGCTCGGCGCCGCCATCGCCATCGTGCTGATGGCCGCGGTCATGGTCTTCCTGATTTTCCAGGGTCTGCGCTCGATGCGCACCGAAGGCATGGAGCGTGCGGCATGAACGCGGACGATGATGTCAGGCGCTATCCGGGCTTCGGTCTCTTCAGCGCGATCTTCTTCGCCTATCTCTATTTGCCCATCGCCGTCGTGGTGTTCTACTCTTTCAATGCGAACCGGATCGTCTCCAATTGGGGCGGCTTCTCATTGCACTGGTACGCCACCGCTCTGTCCAACGCCAACCTGATGACAGCGGTGAAGACCTCCCTGCTCGTCGCCACGGTCGCCACAGTCGCCTCGACCCTTGTCGCGTTGATGGCGGCATTGGTGCTGGTGCGCGGCCGCGATGTCCGGTTCCGCCGCATCTCCGAAGCGGTGGTGAACCTGCCGCTGCTCCTGCCCGAAATCGTCGTTGCTGTCGCCGTCCTGATCCTCTTCTCCGAGATCGGGCTCGCCAACGGAATGGTGAAGCTGATGATCGCCCACACCACCTTCTGCATCCCGTTCGCCTTCCTGCCGATACGCGCCCGCCTGCAGGGAATGGACTTCGATCTGGAGGAAGCCGCCCGCGATCTCTATGCAACCGGTTGGGTCGCCTTTCGTCGCGTCACGCTGCCGCTCATCCTGCCGGGTGTGTTCGCCGGCGCCATGCTCGCCTTCGTCATCTCGATGGATGATTTCATCACCAGCAACCTGTTGAATTCCGGCGGCGCCACCACGCTGCCGGTCTACATTTTCTCGCTGATCAAGCAGGGCGTGTCGCCGCAGCTCAACGCAATCTCGACCTTGATCATGATTGTTTCGGTGGTGCTGGCGACCGTGGCCTTCCTGCTTCAGCGACGGCAGTAGCAGCGGCGTAGTTTTTCCTAATCAAGGCGTCGGGCAAATCGAATTTATCGAACCCGGCAGTTTGTTATCGTCGCCCCTGGGAGAACAACAAACAGGGGAATGACATGACGACTAAAATTGCAGCGCTCACCATGGCCGGTGCCATGAGCCTCGCCTTTAGCGTGCCCGCTCTCGCCGAGGGCAGCCTGGCCATCTACGCATGGGCGGATTCCATCTCGCCCGAGATGGTCACGAAATTCGAGAAGGAAACCGGCATAAAGGTCACGGTCGACGCCTTCTCATCCAACGAGGACCTGCTCACCAAGCTGCAGGCCGGCTCGTCGGGCTACGACATCGTCACGCCTTCGCAGCACTTCGTGAAGATCATGATCGATAGCGGGCTGCTTGAGGATTTCGGCGCCAGTTCGATGGCGGCCTACAGCCAAGTCCTGCCGGACTGGCAGAAACCGTGGTGGGATGCGACAGGCAATCATTCGATCCCGCTCGCCTTCGGCAATGCCGGCTACACCGTCAACCGCGACCTCTACAAAGGCCCGGTCGACAGCTGGAAGACCTATTTCGAGCCACCGGCGGAGCTGCGCGGCAAGATCGCCAGCCTGGCGCAGCCCGACGAAGTCATTCCGGCAGCGGAAAACTATCTCGGCATCAAATATTGCAGCGAAGACCCGCAGGAGATGAAGCGCGTGCTCGACCTCTTGCTGGCGCAGAAGCCATTCGTGGCGGCCTATTCCAGCGACAACATCGAAAACCGCATCGGCAGCGGCGAGGTTGCCGCCCATTTCTGGTGGGACGGCAACACCATGAGGCTTCGCCGCAACGACAAGGCCAATGTCGAATACGCGATGCCGAAAGAAGGTCTGGTCGGCTGGCTGGATTCCTATGTCGTGCCGAAGGGCGCGACCAATATCGAGAACGCCAAGAAGTTCATCGATTTCATGACCCAGATCGACAACGCGACGGCGCAGTACAATTATTACGGCCACTCTTCGCCGGTGAAGATCGACGAGAGCAAGGCGCTCTACAACAAGGAGAACGCTCCGGAGCTGTTCCCGACCGTTCCCGTCAAGATGGGCCAGGCCTGCTCGCCGGCGGCGCAGGAACTCGTCACCAAGGTCTGGACGCAGCTTCTGCAATGAGCCGCTCAGCCGGGGCGCGCGCCGCCCCGGCATCTCCATTCTCAAAGGGGCTGGCCATGCAGACCGAAAATCTTGACTACGACTACATCGTCATCGGCGCAGGCTCGGCCGGTTGTGTCCTTGCCAATCGCCTGAGCGCCAACCCGTCCCACAAAGTGTGCCTGATCGAAGCCGGCGGCAGCGACAGCGGCCTGCGGGTCAAGGTGCCTGCCGGCATCCTCTCGCTCTACGGCAATCCGAACTATGACTACTGCTATGTCGGCGTGCCTCAGCCCAACCTCAACGGCCGCAGGATTCCGGTCAATCGCGGCAAGGCGCTGGGCGGCTCCAGTTCCATCAACTCGATGGTCTACATCAGGGGCGCCGCGCAGGACTATGACGAGTGGTCGCGACTCGGCTGCGCAGGCTGGGCATTCAGCGACGTGCTTCCCGTCTTCAAGAAGCTCGAGCGCAACCTGCTTGGCCAGGACCCGCACTACCACGGTACAGGCGGGGAACTGCTGGTCGACAAGCCGCGCGATCCGAATGTGCTGTCGTCGATGTTCGTCAAGGCCGGCAACAATGCCGGTCTTCCGGCCAACAGCGACTTCAATGCCGAAAGCCAGTTCGGCCTCGGCATCTACAATGTCACCCAGGATCGCGGCCAGCGCTTCAGCAGTTTCACCGCCTTCATGCGCCCGGTGCTCGATCGCAAGAATCTCACAATCCTCAGCGAATGCGAAGTGATCGACCTCGATATAGCCGAGGAACGCGCGACAGGGGTACGGGTGCGGTACAAGGGCGAGCAGAAGACGCTGTCGGCCCGCCGCGAAATCGTGCTTTCGGCCGGGGCGATCAATTCACCGAAGATCTTGCTGGCGTCCGGCATCGGCGCAGCCGCCGAGCTGCAGGCGATCGGTATAAAGCCGGTTGTCGATCTGCCGGGCGTGGGCAAGAACCTTCAGGACCATATCGACGGCATGATCACGGTCCGCTCCTCGAGCACGAAGACGCTCGGCCTGTCGCTGCCCAACCTGCCCCGCGTGCTGGCTGCGCCCTTCCGGTATTTTGCCGGCCGCAAGGGCATGCTCACCACCAACTACGTCGAAGCCGGCGGCTTTGCCCGGACGAAGTATGCGAACGGCATTCCCGACATCCAGTTCCATTTCGTGCCCGGCTATCGCAGCCATCGCGGCAGGCTGGTGGAGTACGGCCATGGCTACGCAATGCACACCTGCGTGCTCAGGCCCAAAAGCGTCGGCGAACTCAAACTGTCAGGCCAGGCATCGAACCGGGATGTGCTGATCGATCATCGCTTCTTCTCGAACGACGAGGATGCCAGGGTGTTGGTCGAAGGCATCAAGATCGCGCGTCAAATCTTTGCCGCATCCGAGTTCGACCCGATCAGGGGGACGGAGATGCTGCCGGGCAAGGATGTTCGCAGCGATGACGAGATCCTCGCCTATCTGCGTGCCGAAGCGCTCACCGTCTATCATCCGGTGGGGACGTGCAAGATGGGGACCGATGCGATGGCCGTCGTCGACCCGGCAACGCTCAAGGTGCGCGGCATCAGTGGCTTGCGGGTCGCGGATGCGTCCGTGATGCCGAAGCTGATCGGCGGCAACACCAATGCCCCCAGCATGATGATCGGGCACCGGGCAGCGGAGATGATCCTGGGCCGGGGATAATTTCTGTAGCGCAACTCCAGGAAAGGCGTGCAGCGGCCTTCCTTCAGTAGCCGCGCAAAAACAGTGAGTTGGAGCGGTTCAGTCAATCAAACATTGAACCGGCGCCTTTGCAGCTGGGCTGCGGCGGGCACGCGCCGTCGAATTCAAGCGGCTTGATCGTCCCGCTCATCCGCCTCGCCGTTGATCTCGCGCAGCAGCCTTTCGATGTCGGCCTTCGGGAGACGGTTCGGCGAGTTGGTCGCGCATCAGCCGGCGCAACGTCGAGGTCAGCGCGCCCGGCGTCGCATTGTAGCGCGCCAGCAGTGCCCGCTCGCTGATGATCCCATCCAGGACACCGAGTGCCATGTCGCGCATCACTTTCTCGTCGAGAGAAAGCGACCCCACCTGATCTCGGCGAGCGCCCGGCTGGATCGCTTCGAGCAATCGAGCCGCGGTTGGGCTCGTAAGTTACGACCCCTTCACCCTGCAATTGCACCAGAGCGTGACGCACAGGTGTACGCGAGACGCCAAGGGTCGCCGCGATCTCCGCCTCGTTGATCCGCTCACCGACTTGAATTCGCTCGAAGAACTGAGCCCGAAGCTGATTGCGAATGCGTTCCTGGAGCGGCGAGGCTGCGGTCATACTGACCCTGCATGCGCGCCGCCGGGCCGAGCCGGATCGAAGCCGAACCGCATGCGTATTCCGAAGACATGGACACGACAAACATGGCGCGCCACTACATCGCAACTTGGCTATCGTGGCCTTGGGAGACGCGGTTTACCACCGAAATGAAATCCGCGACCAGCTTGTTCGGCGTACCTCGATAATCGAAGGCGATGACGCATTCCTGCATGGTCAGGTTTATTTGGCAGCCTGATCGTAGCCTTCGTGCTGTCGCTCAATGGCCGGAAATATCTCGTTCTACCCGGCGCCACGCCTACCATGCCATCGGTCGCCTGGGGCGCACTGCGCTATGGTGTCAAGCCGGAGCTCTATGCGCTTTCGTCGATCATCAACATTATGGTATTTGCCGCAATCGCGGTGCTTTATTTCGTTGCACGCTCGGACAGAAAACGGCCGATGGAGTGACATCTCATGCTTGTGGTGCTTTCGGCGGGCCGGAATTCTGGTGAGGCCTGCTTGCACGTCCTGCATTGTGCCCCAGGGGCTGGCGAATGACGATGGGGGTCCCCGACGAGAAAGTCGATTGCATCGTCATCGGCGCCGGCGTCGTCGGTCTGGCGATTGCGCGGCGGCTGGCGCTCGAGGGACGCGAAGTTCTTGTCGTGGAGGCCGAGGACAGCCCCGGGCTGGGCACGTCGAGCCGCAACAGCGAGGTCATCCATGCCGGCATCTACTACCCTAAGGGCAGCCTGAAAGCGCAGCTATGCGTCGAAGGAAAGAACGCGCTTTACCGCTATTGCGAAGCGCGCGGGATTCCGCACCAACGCATCGGCAAGCTGATCGTCGCTACCAGCGACGCGGAATTGCCGATCCTGGAGGGGATCCGGACCAAGGCTGCGGACAATGGTGTTGCGGACCTGGAGATGCTCAGCCGCGCGGATGTGGAACGGCTTGAACCTGAACTGGAGGTTGCCGGCGCGCTTTTGTCCCCAAGCACGGGGATCGTCGACAGCCGCGCGCTGATGCTGGGGCTACAGGGCGATGCCGAGAATGCCGGTGCCACCTTTGCGTTTCGCGCGCCGGTTCTCGGCGGCAACGTCGCCGAAACGGGCTGCGAGCTCCAGTTTGGCGGCGATATGGAAGGCTATCGGATCGCCGCAAATCTGGTCATCAATGCGGCCGGATTGTCAGCCCATCTCGTTGCCCGGAGCCTTGCGGGCGGGCATGGCGGCAAAATCCCAGATGTCACCTACGTCAAAGGCAATTATTTTGCGCTTGGACGCCGCCCGTCCTTCAACCATCTTGTTTATCCGGTTCCGGAACCAGGCGGCCTCGGAGTTCACCTGACGCTGGATATGGCCGGATCGGTTCGTTTCGGGCCGGACGTCGAGCCCGTCGATGAGGTCGGCTACGCGGTCGACCCAACTCGGGCCACACCATTTTACGCGGCCATCCGACGCTACTGGCCGGGGCTGAGGGACGGGGAACTGGAGCCGAGCTATTGCGGGCTGCGGCCTAAAACGAACGGGTTGCAGTTCGGCGATTTCGACATTCTGGCAGATCAGTCCGGACGGCTGATCAGTCTTTTCGGAATCGAGTCACCTGGCCTGACAAGTGCGCTCGCCCTGTCGGATAGGGTTGTCCAACTAGTCAGAACGACGAACTTCGTCTTGCTTTAGCCTTTGACCGCTCCAGCGGTCATGGATCCTGATATCTGCCGATACATCACAAGACCCAGCAAGGCCGGCGGCAAGGCGCCCAGCATCATGACCGCGGAAGCGGTTCCCCATTTTACGCCGCCGCCGCTTGCGGCGAAGAAGAAGGACGCGCCGACCGTCATCGGCACGGCACGGCTGGTTGTCAGCATGAGACCGAAGAGGAACTCGTTCCAGGCAGTGATGAAGCCGAAAATGAAGGTTGTGACGAGCGCCGGTCGGATGACGGGCCGGACGATCATCATCATCACCTGCAAGGAACTTGCGCCATCGACTTTCGCCGCCTCGTCGAGTTCGACCGGTACATCTGAAATCGCGTTCACCAGGATGACGAGCGCAAGAGGCGCGTTGACGATGGTCAGGATGAGCCCGAGCCCGATCTGCGTATCGAGCAGGCCCAGCCACTGATACATCATGTAAAGCGGGATCGCGAAGATGATCAGCGGTACGGCGCGAAGGTTGATGACGATCGGCAGGACCAAGCGCTTTCCCGCCTCGCTACGCGCGATCGCATAGGCAGCCGGGAACGCGAGCACGATCGCAAGGCCGGTTCCGATCAGCGCCGCCACGGTGCTGTTCAGCAGGTAGGCATAGATGTTGAAGCGGCTGGTCTGCGTCAGAACCTCCAGATAGTTGTCGAGCGTCGGTTGGCTGATCCACAAACCGGGGTTCGTCGAAAGCTCGCGCTGGCTTTTGAGCGATGTGATCAGCGTCACGATAATGGGGAAATTCATCGCCAGCACGGCGATGGCAAAAACGATCCAGCGCAGTGCCCTGACCATCGTCAACGCTTCCTGCGGCCGGCAAGCCGGTTAAGGCCGTGGAGAACGATGAACGACGCCAGGAACAGGATAACCGAAGCGGCGACCGCCTTGCCGATAGCCCCTTCCTTGAAGAAGGCCTGATAGATGTAGATCGACAAGGACGTCGTTGAACCGCCAGCGCCACTGCCGGTCAGCGCATAGACATTGTCGAACACCCGGAAACCGTCGATGAAACGGATGAAAAACGCGATGACCAGCGTCGGCTTCATCAACGGCAGGTCGATCCACCGAACGATCTCAAACGGTGATGCGCCATCGAGCGAGGAGGCTTCGCGCACGTCGAGCGGTATGGCCGAATAGGCCATGTAGAAGAGCAGGAAGGCGAAAGGCGTCCATTGCAGCGTCTCCACGACGACAAGGGTGCGGAAGGCATTGTTGATGTCGAGGAAGGCCGGGCTGTCGCCAAACCATTCGAAGAGATAGTAGGGGACGGGGCCCGCGAATTCATGCAGCACCAGCCGGTACATGAGACCGACCATGGCCGGCGCGACCATAAGCGGCAGCATCAACGGCGCCATCAGGACTGGTCGCTTGCTCAGAAGCGGCGCCAGGAAGATGGCAAGGAAAAGGCCGATCAGACATTCCGCTGATGCGGTAAGAATACCGAAGCGCAGAGAGAACCAGGCCGAGCTCCAGAATTCGCGGTCGTTCAACACCGCGACATAGTTGGCGAAACCGCTCAACACCGGACTGCGCAGCGTCTCGAATGTGACGGTCGAAACGGAATAGATCAGATTGACGATCGCCGGAAAGCCGAGGAATAGCAGCAGGAAGCCGACCAGCGGCGTCAGATACATCCTGCCTTCGGCACGTGTCACAAGGGCCATGTCGATCCGCCAAACGCGCCGGACACCGAGCCTCGACCCGGCGTCCGGCAAATGGTTCATTTCTTGAGAAGGACCTGCATGCCCGCCTTGGTGTGGGCGAGCGCATCCTCGAGGCTCTGCTGGCCGGACCAGTAGCCGGTGAACTCCTTTGCCTGCAGCTCATAGACCGGGAGCGCACTCGCGGACGTCGCTCCGGTCATGACATAGCCGTACTTGCTGGCGAATTCGCCGAGCTTGACGAGGTCGGGACGTTCCTTCGCAACCTTGGCCACGACATCGGGAGACAATGCCGGCGAACCGCCGCTGCGCGCATAGAGCAAGGCCGCATCCTCGGTGGCGAGCCACTTCAGGAACTTGACGGCGCCTTCTTTGTTCTTGGCGTTCTTGTTAAGGCCCAAACCAAGGCCGTGGATATGATCGGCGCGTCCGTCGGGACCTGCCGGTGGTGCGACGATCCCGGTCACCTCGGCGACGGCCGGGGATTTTTCGGTGCTGGTCAGATCCGCCGCCGCGGCATTCCACTGCAGCGCCGTCGCGGCCTGGCCGGATGCGAAGGCCGCGTTGGTTTCCGCATATTCGTAGCTCAGCGAATCCTTGGGCGAAGACCCAGCATCATAGAGTTTCTTGTAGAGCTCGAGGGCGGTCTTGTAGGCATCGGAATCCACCGTGACATTGCCGTTCTTGTCCATCCAGTCGCCGCCGTAGGAGCGCGGCAGGGACTGGAAGACCATCATGTTGAACAGCAGGTTCTTCATCTGCAGGACCGTGCCATAACGCACCGGGCTGTCGGGGTTCACCTGCTTGGTGAAATAGAGGGCGGTGGCCGCCCAGTCGTCCCAGGTCCAGCTGTCCGGGTCTTTCGGCTGCAGCGGCTTGCCGAGATATTTCTGGGCGATTTCACCATAGGTCTTCTTGGCGGCGTCATCCCCGATCAAGGCGTCGATGAGATCCTTGCGGTAGTACATGAAGTGCAACGAAAGGTCTGTCGGCACGCCGTATTGCTTGCCGTCGAACTGCATCGTCTTGAGAACGGATTCGCCGAAAACCTTGGCCGCGTCCGCGCCAAGATCGACCGGCTCCATATAGGGCGCGTAGCGACCGAGCGAGTAGGTGGCGACGAGGTTCACGTCGAAGGCACTGGATCCGGCCGCCATGTCAGCCTGCAGCTTGTCGTAAAAGCCTTCCCGGTTGAAGAACAGCAGCTCCACCTTGTCGGCATCGCTGGCCTGCTTGTTGTAGGTTTCCACGGTTGCCCGCAGTGCGGTTTCCTCGGAGCCGCCAGGCCAGCCGAGCACGGTCACGGTTGCGTTGGCAAAGGTCGGCAAAGCCGTCCCCGCAAGGAGGGTGGCCATAAGCGCAAAAGATGTCCTGCTCAATTTCATGATCGTTCCCTTCTTTTTGATGATTTTTGCATGGCATGACCGGGCGCCGTTACCTTGCCCATTCGGCGAGATCGGCAACACCGATGACGCCGGCGTGGCCTCCGAGCTTCGCCGCCACGAGATCGGGGGAAAGGCGCGGCGGGACCTCGCTCAGATGTGCGCGCACCCGGTCGAGATAGCCTTCTGCAAGACCGATGCTGCCACCGATGACGATCGATTTCGGATCGAACATCATCTGAATGTCCCGGCACAGCGCCGCGACCCGCGAGGCGCTTCGCGAGACGATGGCGCCGGCCCAGTCCTCGCCCTTCAGCGCGTGTCCGAACACATCGGCGGCGTCCGCCTTGGAACCGGCCTTGAGGGCCTCCGAAGCGATCCAGCGGCCGGACGTGCTGTCTTCGAGCGGAGCCCGGTCTTCAGACAGACCACGGATCAGACCGAAGTGACCGGCTAGACCGGACAGCAATCGGCCGTTGTAAACGATGCCGCCGCCAATTCCGGTCGAGATGGTCAAAAAGACGATGTCGCGACCTTGCCCGGCGCCGAATTTGTATTCCCCCCAGGCAGCCGCCTGGGCATCGTTGAACGCACAGACCGGTTTGCCGAAAACAGCGGATGCCCTTTCGACCAGCGGGTAGTCATCGGGAATGCCAAGGGTTGCCGGATTCAATGCCGACCAGCGTCCATCCTGCACCAGTCCGGTCACCGCAATGCCGATGCGGCTGAAGCGGCTCGACCAGGCTGACGTGCTTTGCGCGAGGGATGCCAGCCAGGCGTCGGGTCCAGCCTCTCGCGCGGTCCGCACGATCTTGTCCTCGATCACCGTGCCATCGCTGACCAGCGCGGCCATGGTCTTGGTTCCCCCGATGTCGATGCCTAGGACGGATGGGCCCAGGACGGATGGGCCCAGAACGGTTGGGCCCAGGACACTTGTGCCAAGGGCGGTTTGCGCGCCCCTCGCCGCATAGGCGTCGGAAAGCGCCTGGTGGAACCATGAGGTGACGTGCTCGGTACGGGTGATCGCCGAGCCGACAACCACGGCACAGGCGCCGGCGCGCGCGGCGGCAGCCGCCTGCTCAGGCGACCGGATACGCCCTTCGGCAATGACGTAGGGGGTCAGGGTTCGCATTTCAGCGATGAGGGCGATATCCGGATCCTGCGGCTCCGGCCCGCCGACATAGCCGGAAAGCGTCGTGCCGACGAAATCGACACCCGCGGCAAGGGCCCGGCGCGCATCGTCAAGGCAAGAGCAATCGGCCATGGTCAGCTTGTTCCTGGCCTTGACGGCTTTCACAAGCGCTTCGACAGGAACGGGACGGACACGCTCCGTCGCATCGAAAGCGATGATATCGGCGCCCGCCTCGGCCAGGGCCTCGACATCGGCCAGATAGGGTGTGATGCGCACCGGGCTGTCGGTGAGATCGCGCTTGACGATACCGATGATCGGCACGCGGACGGTCAGGCGGGCGGCCGCGACATAGGGCACGGATTCGATGCGCAGGGCCTTGGCTCCGGCTTCAACAGCGGCCCTGGCAAAGCCCGTCACGAATTGCGCACTGTCCATCGGGCCGCCGGGAACCGGCTGGCAGGACACGATGAGACTGTTGGCAATGTCTTCCCGCTGCACGTCGGCACTCCCTTGTCGCCATCACGATAAATGGAAAATACCAGATTACAACCAGTTCATAACTGGTATTATCTTTGCAGCTCGAAGACGAAATCGTAGACGTCTCCTTTGTAGCGTGTCTCGCAGTATTCCACGATCTGTCCGTCGGCGAGAAAGCAGCGGCGCTCGGTCATCAGCAGCGGTGCGCCCGCGTCACAATGAAGGTGCTTTGCATCCTCCAGCGATGCGCCGCGCGAGCGCATGCGCTGGATTGCCCTCTGAGGCAGGAAGCCGCGTGCATCAAGCGCTTCATAAAGGGAATCCTGAACCATCCCGGGCGAAGGAAGGAAGCGAACCGGCACGGCCGAGACCTCGACGGCGATCGGCGCGCCATCGGCTGTCCGCACACGACGCATGCGAACCACATTGGTATTGCCTGCAATACCCAAGGCCATCATTTCGGCCGGGGATGGGCGGCTTATCTGCTTGGAAAGCCATAGACATCCAGGCTTCAGGCCGCGCGCCAGAATGTCCTCCGAAAAGCTCGTCAGCGTCGAAAGCGATTTTTCGACCCGCGACCCGATCTCGGTTTTGGAACCATGCCGGCGATTGAGCTGCCCTTCCTCTTCGAGCAGCGCCAGGGCCTTTCTCACAGTGACTCGCGAGATCGACAGGGCTTCCGCCAGAACCCGCTCGCCTGGCAGAACCGCGCCGGCTTTCAACGCGTTGGAGCGGATCGCCGCCTCGATCGCCGATTTCAACCGTCTGTAAAGCGGCACATCGGACGCTGTCGCTTCCATTTCCCGACTGACAAGCCCGATCAGGTTCACGGTTGTCATTGCCCTTCCTCCCGCGCGAGAAGCACCCAGGATCAAAACATTCCTGACTGGACCTATACTGGTATTATCAATCCGGTGCAAACGGCCAGCGGACGGTGCTTCGCCGCGCCCTCAGCGCATCACGATCCCTTAGCGAACCCTCGGTGACAGCTTCATGGAGATGCGATCGCAGGCAGCCCGCAGGACCTCCAGAGTATAGGCATGGCGGCTTTCACGCGTATGGCGATTGATATAGGCGACGATGATGGAGGCGACGGCACTGCCGTCCGGCCCGATGACCGGACAGCAGATATCGGTGATGCCGACGAAGTCGCGGCTCTCGCGCATCCAGTAGCCGTCCGCGCGGATGGTACGAAGCTGCTTTTCCAGCGCGTCACGATCCAGCGGCGCCGGTGAATGCGCCGCACATTCATCGATCATCCGCGCTGCGACCTTTGGTGACTGGAAGGCAAGTATCACATGGCCGGAGGTCGCGTCGGTGGCCAGGCGGCCGTAGCCGAGGCGCAGCGTGAACGCCATGTCCTCGCCGCCGGGAGCGGCCGCGGTCACGACGGTCAAGCCATGATTGAAGACGACCAGGTGCGGCGACTGATTTGAGTCCCCGGCAATCTGCGTCAGCTCGGGCATGGCGGCGGACATGAGATCCTGAGCGCTCGGCGTGTGCAGCCCCAGCTTGAAAAGCTTGTCGGTCAACGAATAGGCGTCGGTCTCGGCGTTGCGCTCGATATATTGACGCTCCTGCAGCGCGATCAGCATCCGGAAAATCTCATTCTTCGAACGGCCGAGGCCTTCCGCGATCTCCTTCATCGTCAAGGGCGCCCGCGCCTCCGCCAGCAGTTCCAGGACATCCAGACCCTTGGTCAGCGCCGGGGCCGAATAGGTCGGTTTGCCACTCTCTTTTGCGTCATCTGCCATTCGAAGAATCCCCGGTGGTCCCGCACGATAGAGACAAGAAATCGGAATTGCCATTGGTTTTATATCCAAACTTGACACCATATATAAAACTGACATGATGACGGGGACAATGAATTTCGAGGCCGACCCGATGACCGTCCAGAGACCTGCAAACACTGTCCGCGCGACCATCATTCCCCGGAACAACAGTGTTTACACGTCCGTCGATTTCGATCGCGAGGGCAAGCAGATGGGCTTCTTCCATGTGCCCCAATCGCCGCACGACGATGCCTGGGGCACGGTCCGCGTTCCGCTCGCCGTCATCAAGAACGGTGACGGTCCGACGGTCCTGATCGAGGGTGGCAACCACGGCGACGAATATGAGGGGCCGATCGCGCTCGGCGAGCTTCTGCGCGAGATCGATCCACGGGATATTGCCGGACGCATCATTGCGATTCCGGCCATCAACATTCGGGCCGTCGAGGCCGGCACCCGCACCTCCCCGGTCGACGGGTTGAATTTCAACCGCAGTTTTCCGGGCGATTTCAACGGCACGCTGACAAGCCAGATCGCGGCCTATGTGCATGACATCCTGTTTCCGAAGGCCGACTACTTCCTGGATCTCCATTCCGGCGGTTCGTCCCTGATGATCCTGCCGAGCGCGATCATCGAGCCCTCCCCGACCGCGCAGGGGCATCGCAAGAACATCAAGGCGACGCTCGCCTTCGGGGCACCGACCGTTGTCATGGTCGACAATCTCGGTGAAACCCGGACCTCGACCGCGTCCGCCAACCACCAGGGACTGATCGTCATCGGCAGCGAGATGGCCGGCGGCGGCCTTGTCAGTCCGGATGCGCTGGCCATCTGCCGCAGGGGCATCCGCAATGTGCTGAAACATGCAGGTGTCCTGAAAGGCGCGCCTGACATCGCCCCTGGCGCCAACGCGCGCGTGCTCAAGGTTCCCGGAAGCGAAGGTTATCTGCTTTCCGAGGAGGACGGTGTCTTCGAACCCTTGAGCCCGCTCGGCAGTGCCGTCAGCAAAGGCGACCTTGCCGGACGCATTCACTTCCTCCACACGCCGTCACGCGCGCCCATCGATCTCCTTCACCCCATCGACGGCATCGTTTTCGCCAAGCGTCAGCCCGGCCGCGTGCGTCCGGGGAATTGCTGCTTCGTGCTTGCCAACGAATATCCGGAGGCACTGACCGATGAGCCATGAGGACATCATGGCGGCTGCCCGGCGCATTGCCCCCTTCATACGGCGCACCCCGGTCGTCAAGCTCGACCATGCCACGGGCGCAAACCTTCAAAATGATGTCTATTTGAAACTGGAATGCCTCCAGGTGAGCGGCTCCTTCAAGATCAGGGGCGCCACGAACCGGGTTAAAACGCTCGAGCCAAGCCGGATCGAAAACGGACTGATCGCCGCATCCGGTGGCAATCACGGCCTGGCCACCGCCTATGTGGCTGCCCGGGCCGGCGTTCCCGCCACCATTTACCTGCCGAACAATGCAAGCCCGCTGAAGGCGGAAAAGCTTCGCAAATGGGGGGCTGACGTTCGCTTCGAAGGCAATGTCTGGGATGAAGCGCATGAGGCTGCATCGGCCGAGGCAAAGGCGTGCGGCGCCTTCTACATGCATCCCTTCGCCGATGCGCAGATCGTGTCCGGTCAGGGAACCGTGGCGCTGGAGATGGTCGATCAGATTCCCGATGCCGACATCTACATCGTGGCGATCGGCGGTGGCGGGCTCATCAGCGGCATGTCCGAAGTCCTGAAGCACGTCAAACCCGAAGCCAGGATCATCGGTGTCGAGCCGACCGGTTCACCGACCCTTCACGCCTCCCTGGCTGCCGGCCGTGTGGTTCGCTTGCCCGAGATAACGACGAAGGTGGCGACCATGGCCTGCGGCCGCACGGACGAAAGCATCTACGAGATCGTCGCCAAGCACGTCGACGACATTGTCCTTGTCGAGGATGCGGACATGCAGAAGGCCGCTGAATTGCTCTGGTTCGAATTCGGCATCGCCGCCGACCTCAGCGGCGCGGCATCGCTGGCCGCCTTGATGAGCGGCGCTTTCAAGCCACCGCGCGGCGCCCGCATCGCCGGGCTTGTCTGTGGCGCCGGTGTCGAGGGCCTGAATGGCTGAGGTTGAGCAAGGCCGGTCCACGCAGACGCGGCCCTGACATGAATACGGCACGAGTGCCGCGAAATACCGCCGGAATGCCTGTCACTGGGACGGTCGTCGTGCGGGACATGAAAAAGAGGCGAAGAATCGTCCTGTCGCAACAAGAGGAGAACTGAAACATGCGCATTTCCCTGAAAGCATCCATTGCTCTGCTCGCACTCGCCATCGCGACGCCCTCGCTTGCCGCGGAAAAGGTTTTGGGGCTTGCGGCAATCGACCTGCAGAACTCCTTCTTCGTCCGCATGAAGGAAGCGGGCGACGTGGCTGCCGCCGACTATGGGGTGAAATCCACTTGGCAGAGCGCCGAGGGCAGTCTGGAAAAACAGGTCAGCATCATCGAGAATTTCATCAATCAGGGCGTCAGCGCGATCCTGATCGATCCGATCGACAAGAACGCGGTCATTCCGGTCATCCAGAAAGCCACCGCCGCCGGCATTCCGGTGATCACCATGGGCAACAAGGTCGAGGCCGGCTCGAACTATTCGACGCTCTATCCGGACTACGACAACATGTCGATGGTTGCCCGCGCGCTCGGCAAGTCGCTTGGCGGCAAGGGCGAAGTCGCCCTGCTTGTCGGTTCGCGTGGCAACTTCGTGTCCGACACGCGCGAAAAAGGCTTTGTCGAAACCCTGAAAAAGGAGTTTCCGGACATCAAGGTTGTCGGCATCGAGCCGACCGGCTGGGACGCAGCCAAGGCAACCAATGCCGCCCAGACCTGGCTCACCACCTATCCGGATCTGAAGGCCATCGGCTGCATCTCCGACAGCCTTTGCCTGGCCGCCGATTCCGTTGCCAGCTCGATGGGAACCCAGTTGCTCTACGGCGGCTATGACGGCGACGCCGAGATGAAGCCGCTGATCGACGACGGCAAGATGGTGATGGACGTGCTGACCGGCGCCTATCGTGTCGGCTACTGGAACATCGCCGTTGCCGCTCGTCTGGCCAACGGCGAAAAGCTGCCGCAGGATCTCTACATGCCGACCTATTTCGTGACCTCGGATGCGACGGCCGCGAAGCTCAAGGCGGATGGCCTCACCTTCGAATACATCAACACCGACAAAGAGGCGGTGGAAGCCAAGAACTATACCGAGCAACTCGGTCCCAAGGTTCCGGCGACCGCCATGACCCTGGCAAAGTAACAGCCTAAAAGCGGCTCAAGCGCCGGATGACGTATCATCCGGCGTCCCCTTTTCCTGACGATCGCCGTCGCCGCTCCGTGGTGACCGCGCATGATGCTCGATAAGAGGACCGACCCATGTTCCAGTCCTGGACCTCTCCGTTACTGCGGCGCAACGAACCGGTTCTCATCGCGGTGCTACTGGTCGCCATCGCCGTCTTCGGCTGGATCGATCCGCGTTTTCTGTCGACCGGCAATCTTGTCAGCATCGCGCAGCAGAGTGCGGTCATCGCCCTCATCTCCTTTGCCATGACGGCCGTGATCATCGCGCGCGGCATTGATATTTCCGTCGGCAGCAATCTTGCCTGCTCCGGCATCGCAGCGGGTCTTGCCTACACGGCAACCGGCTCGGCGAGCTTGAGCCTTCTCGCCGCGATCGGTGGCGGTGCCGCAATCGGTCTGCTCAATGGAACGCTGATCGGCTTTGCCGGCATCTCCCCATTCATCGCAACGCTCGCCACCATGGCGTTTGCGCGCGGCCTGGCGCTCAGCCTCTCCGGCGCATCCAGCATCGCGATCGCCGATCCGGTCCTGCTTTTCGCGGGACGCGAGACGATCGGCCTCCTGCCGGTCTCCGTCATCATCGCCGCCATCTGCCTGGGCCTCTGGTGGTTCGTGCTCAATCGCACGGTGTACGGGCGCTGGATCTATGCGGTCGGCGGCAATGCGGGCGCGGCGCGGGCCTCACTGGTTCCCGTCGACCTCGTGCGCATTTCCGTCTATCTGATTGCCGGCGCAACGGCCGGGCTCGGCGCGATACTCACCATCGGCCGCCTTGGTTCGGCACAGCCGCTTGCCGGCACCGGGCTCGAATTTACAGCCATTACAGCCGCGATCATCGGCGGCACGAAACTGTCCGGCGGCCAGGGCTCCATCTGGGGAACGGCGATCGGGGCGCTGCTGCTGGGCGTCATCAACACCGGCCTGTCCTTCCTGCAGGTGCCGCAGATCCTGATCTATTTCGTGACCGCGAGCCTCATTCTGGTGGCAGTTCTCACCAGCCAGCCGGAGAGTGTCGCCGCCCTGTTCAAGACCGGTGGCCGCAAGTCCACCCCGTCGCCCCGCAACATCGCCGCAACACCGGTCGGCAAACACAGCATCGCCTTGCGCGGGCTTGGCAAGTCTTTTCCGGGCGTCAAGGCACTCGATGGTGTCAGCTTTGCCGTCTCGGCCGGTGAGGTGGTGGGACTTGCCGGCGAGAACGGGGCCGGGAAATCGACGCTGGTGAAGTGCATTTCCGGTCTGCATCGCCCGGACGAGGGTGAGATCATGATCGACGGCAACGCCGTCCAGTTCCACTCCCCCAGCGACGCCAAGGGCATCAGCGTCATCCATCAGCATTTCAGCCTTTCGCCGGACCTGACGGTGGCCGAGAATCTCTTCATCGGCCGCGAACCGCATACCCGCCTGGGATTTCTCGACCGGGCCCGGATGCGGCGCGATGCGAAATCCATCATGGACGAGCTGTCGCTCGATATCGACATTGGCGCGGAGCTGCGAACGCTTTCCGTCGGGCACCGGCAGATGGTGGAAATTGCCCGTGCCGTTCTGTCCGATGCCTGGTTCTTCATCATGGACGAGCCGACCAGCGCGCTCTCCAACCGCGAGCGCGATCAGCTCTACGACCTGATCGACAGGCTGAGAGCTCGCGGCGCCGGCATCCTCTACATCTCCCACAAGATGGAAGAGATCTTCAGCCAGTGCGACCGCGTCGTCGTTCTGCGTGACGGGCGCTTCATCGGCGAGCGCCAGACCCGCCAGACCAGCGAGGCCGAGATCGTCTCGATGATGGTCGGGCGCGATGTCGGCGACATCTTCCCCTATCTCGAAGCGCAAGTCGGCGAAACCGCGATCGAAATCAGCAACATCTCCGATGGCAAGCTCTTGAAGTCGGCCACGCTCAGCGTGTGCAGGGGCGAAATCGTCGCGCTCGCCGGCCTGATGGGAAGCGGCCGCTCCGAGGTGCTCAGGCTGATTGCCGGCCTCGAGACCATGCATGGCGGCACGCTCAGAATTTTCGGCGGGCAGCAGACCGGCGGCGACACCAAGGCCGCCAATCGCGCCGGCATCGTCTACATACCCGAAGACCGGCACCTGGAAGGATTCGTCGGCACGATGTCGATCAGGGACAACCTGTCCCTCGCCTGGATTCGCGACAACAGTCACTTCGGCCTGCTGAGACCTCGCCGCATCCTGGCACTCGCCCGCGATCTCATCGGCTCACTCGGCGTGCGGCCGGCCCAGCCCGACAAAATGACCATCGAGCTTTCGGGCGGCAATCAGCAGAAGGTCGTCATCGGCAAATGGCTTGCCACCAAACCGAAGATCATCCTGCTCGACGAGCCGACACGCGGCGTCGACGTCGGCGCGAAGTCCGAACTCCATCACCTGATCGCAAGATTGAAGGCCGAGGGCGCGGCGATCCTCATGGTGTCGAGCGAGTTGCCCGAGGTTCTCGGCGTTGCCGACCGCATCGTCGTCATGCGCGAAGGCCACTCTGTCGGCACGCTGGCTCGTGGGGCGACGGAAGAAGACGTGATGACGCTGGCCTTCGGTGATCGCACGATCACACCGCCAGCCTGCGCACCCCGGCCAGCATTCAACCTTGCACCATGCCTGTAAGGAGAACCCTTTGAGCAAACTGAAGATCGCCATTGTCGGTGCCGGCTACATGGGCCTCCTGCATGCGCAGGTGGTTGCCGCGAGCCCTGTCGCGGAACTGTCGGCATTCGTTGATCCGAATGCTGCCACGGGGAGCAAGGCCGCGTCCGATTTCGGTGCCCGGCATTTCCGCGATGCCGCCACCGCGCTGGCCGCCAATGCCGCCGACGCCTATATCGTGGCGGCACCCGACACGCTGCATGAAGACGTCTGCCGCACGCTGCTCGATGCCGGCAAGCCGGTGCTGCTCGAAAAACCGATGGCTCACGATCTTTCCGCTGCCAAGGCGATTGCTAGAGCGGCGGAGAGAAACGGCGCGCGCCTGTTGGTCGGCCACATCCTGCGGTTCGACCCGCGCTATTGCGAGGCCGCGGCAGCGGTGAAATCCGGGCGGATCGGCGAGCCGATCCACGGCAGCAGCGGCCGTTTCACCAATCGCGAAGTCGGTCTTCGCATGAACGGAAACTCGAGCGTCTGCTTCTACCTCGGCGTGCACGACGTCGATGCGCTGCAATGGATCTCAGGTTCGGACATCATCGCCGTCTACTCTCGGCCCGTCGCCAAGCTCATGCCTTCGCTCGGAGTTCGATCCGAAGACGCGATCTTCTCCACCGTCGAGCTGTCGAACGGAATGAGCGGACAGCTCTATTTCGGCTGGACGCTGCCACCGACCGTTCCGACCGGCATCTGGGCACGCACGGAAATCATCGGCACGGAAGGCATGATCGACCTCGACGTGCGCGACCACGGTCTACGCATCCTGTCGCGTGGACAGTGGTCGCAACCCGACGCCCTGCACTGGCCGACCGTCAATGGCCGTATCACCGGGGATCTCTTCGAGGAGGTCCACCATTTCATTTCGGCGGTTCGCGACGACACCCCTTTCGTGATGCCGGTCGGCGACGCCCTGCGCGCCGTCGCCGTCAATGATGCCATCCTGCGCAGCGTCAAATCAGGCCTGCGCGAACCGGTCGAAGATTGGCACATCCGATGAGAGGATCCTCATGACCCGCCAACAGAACATCTGGTGCAGGCGCTTTCTCGACCTCTCGCCATTGATCCTGCTGGTCATCCTGCTGGCGATCTTCGCGCTCATCGACGCCCGCATCGTTTCAACCGCCAGCCTCATCAACATCGTCGCCCAGGCGACCCCGATCGCCATCCTGGCGCTTGGGGCTCTAATCGTTCTGCTGACGGCGGGCATCGACCTGTCCGCCGGCGTCGGCGTCGCCTTCTGCGCCGTCTTCATCGCCAGCCTGATCGACGGCGGCGCCAGCCTGCCGCTTGCCCTGCTCGTCGGCTTTGCCGTGATGGTGGTGATCGGCCTCGCGAACGGCGCCGTTATCGCACTGTTGAAGATACCGCCCTTCGTGACGACACTGGCCACAATGGTCGCGCTGCAGGGCGCAACGCTTGCGGTTGCCTCCAAAGGCGTCCTGATGCTGAAGGATCCGACGCTTCGCGCGGTCGGCATCGAGCGCAGCTTCGGCATTCCCAATGTCATCTTCGCAACACTGCTGATCGTCGCCGTAGCAGCAATCCTGATGCGGCACAGCCGTTTCGGGCTGCGTACCTATGCGCTCGGGTCGGATGCCGGAGCCGCGGAACTTGCCGGCATCCCGGTGACGAAACACACGATCCTCGTCTATTGCGCCTCCAGTATCTTCGTCTTCCTGACGGCTGTGATCATGATCAGCCGGGTGCCTGTCGTGACGCCCAATATCGGCGGTACCTCGCTGCTTCTGGACGCGATCGCCGCTGCCGTGCTCGGCGGCACCAGTATCTTCGGCGGACGGGGAACGGTGTGGGGCGCGGTCGTCGGCGCCCTGATCGTCAGCCTGCTGACGACGGCGCTTCGGGTGTTCGGCACGGACCCGTCCAGCCTCGAACTCTACAAGGGGGCAATCATCATGGTCGCTCTCCTGGCCGATTCCGGCATGACCTACGCCAAGGCCCGGCTTGTCGAGGCAGCACGATGAGCGAGCCAGTTCCGGCATTGCCGATCCCGCCTGGGTCCAGCTTTGCGCTGATGACCTCGCCGGATACGGAAAGACACGCGACAGCCGGCGTGCATAAACCCGTCGTCATTCTGCCGCTCGGCGCTGTCGAGCAACATGGCCCCCATCTGCCGCTCGGCGTCGATTGCTGGCTTGCGGAAGCGGTTGCGCTCGCCGCGGCGGAAGGACAGGCCTCCATGCGTGTCGCCGAACCTTTCGCCTATGGCTCGTCCGAGCATCATCGCTCCTTCTCCGGCACCATGAGCCTCAGCCCGCAGACCTTCATCGCCGTTCTCGTCGATCTCTGCACCTGCCTTGCCGAAGACGGCTTCCTGCCGGTCATGCTGAACGGCCATGGCGGAAACCGCGCCGCGATCCAGGTGGCGATCACCACCCTTGGCCAGCGTGGCATCGTCACCGCGGGTTTCTCGTATTTCGATCTCATCGCCGACGTGGCGGCGGAGGCCCTGCCCGATGCCGCTACAGGCACCGGTCACGCTTGCGCGCTTGAAACCTCGTTGATGATGCATGTGCTTGGCGACAGCGTTCGCCGCGATCTCATCCCGCCGGGCGGCACCCCGCCATCCTGGCCGGATCCTCACCTTTACGCCGCGCCGGCCGTCACCGTCTGGCGCCGTTTCGAAGCCATCCGCGGCAACGGCGTCATCGGTACGCCGTCGCAGGCGGGCGCGGAGGCCGGCAGCAGACTTTTCATCGCAGCCGTGGAACGCAGCCGCGCCGCCATTTTGAACATCCAATCCGAATTCGGCCAAAGGAACGCATGATGACAGTCCATTTCAAATCTTCTCTCGAAGGCCCCAACCTGCGCGGCATGGCGATCGTCTCGGAGCCGGAAGCAGCCGCCCGCATCGGCATCAACCGTATCGGCGGCGAGTGGATTGCCGGCAGCTCCGGCAAGTTCCTGAAAATCGACAGTCCGTCGACGGGCGAGCACCTCGGCTATCTCTCACTTTCCACCCGCGCCGATGTCGGCCGCGCGGTGAAAGCCGCCGAAGGCGCACGCGAGGCCATGCGCAAGATGGGAACCTTCGCACGCGCTCAACTGTGCATGCGCATCGCCGACGCGATCGACAGGCGCGCCGAGGAACTCGCGCGCCTGCTCTGCCTGGAACAGGGTAAACCCTTCCACAGCGAGGCAAAGGCCGAAGCATCGGCGGCAGCTCTCGGTTTCCGCAATGCGGCAGAGCAGATGAAGTGGCTGGAGACGGCGGCGTTTCCGCTTGCCGATGCCAACAAGCGCGCCTTCAGCTTCCTGCAGCCGAAGGGTGTCTTTGCCATCATCACACCTTGGAATTTCCCGCTCGCCCTGCCCTGCCTCTATTATCTCGGACCGGCCATCGCAACGGGCAACACCGTCGTCTGGGTGCCGGCGCCGACGACGTCGCTGATTGCCACGGCACTTGTCGAATGCTTCATCGAGGCGGGCCTGCCGGACGGCGCCATCAATCTCGTTCTGGGTGACGGTGCGGAGGTGGGCGACGAGGCGGTCGTTCATCCGGGCACCCATGCCATCGGCTTCACCGGCAGTTCTGTCACAGGCGCGACGATCGCCCGGCGTGGAGCGGGCAAGCCGCTTCTGCTCGAAATGGGCGGCAACGGTCCGACCATCGTGCTGGCCGATGCCGATATCGACATGGCCGCCGCCCAGGTCGGGGCCGGCTGCTTTGCCAATGCCGGGCAGATCTGCACGGCCACCGAACGCGTGCTGGTGCATAAATCCGTCCATGACCGTTTCATCGAAGGTCTCGTGAAAGCGGCCGCGCAGGTGAAAATGGGCGACCCTTTCGATCCCGCGACGACGATGGGTCCGATCAACAATGCGGTGGCCGTCGACAAGGTACTCAGCCACATCGCGGACGCCCGCGCGCGTGGCGCCGAGATCGTTACCGGCGGCAATGTGGCGTCGGGTTTTGCCACCAATCTCTATTTCGAGCCGTCGATCGTCACAGGACTGACCCGGGAAAGCCTGCTCAATGTCGAGGAATCCTTCGGGCCGATCGCACCCGTGCTGACCTTCGAGACCGACGAGGAGGCGATGGAACTTGCGGCGTCCAGCCCCTACGGTCTGTCGGCCGCGGTCTTCACCAGCACCATCAAGAACGCCTTTGCCTTTGCTGAAAGCCTGAAGGTCGGCATCGTCAACATCAACGAGATGAGCTGCTATTGGGAGCCGCATATTCCTGCCGGCGGCGCCGCCGGGACGCAGAGCGGCCTCGGCCGCACCGGGGGCCGGCACACGCTGATGGAAATGTGCGACCTGAAGACGATTACCGTGGATATCACCCGCTGACTCCAAGGCCCGCGCCTTGTGCGCGGGCTTGCCCTCGAGCTGTCAGATGGACCGGCGCAGGCTGTCGGCCATTTTTTCGCCAATCATGATCGAGGTGAGATTGGTGTTTGCCTGGCAATCGAGCGGCATGATCGACGCATCGATAACCCGCAGTCCTTCCAAACCGTAGACCCGGCATTCCGGATCGACCACGGCCTCGCCGAGCCTTCCCATGCAACAGCCTCCGATCCCATGCTGCGCATCGGAAGACTGCGCCAGCAGGAAATTGTCGACCTCCTCGTCGCTTGCCGTTTCGAGCCATGACAAAGGCAGATCGGAATCCCCCAGCAGGACGCGCTCGGCGATCGCCTGGATCGGCGCCTGCCGGGCAATCTCGCCAAGGTGGCGATAGGCGATACGCATGCGCTGGAGATCCATTGGATCGTCCAGCATGTTCTCTTCCACGAGCGGCTGGTCGAAAGGGTTGGCGGAACGCAGTTGCACGGTGCCGCGGCTCTTGGCCTCCATCAGGATCAGATTGACCATGGCCTCGCCGAACTGGGCGCTGTCGGACTCCACGCCGATGCCGCCATGGTTCATGGCGACGTAGAGAATGTCGTCGCGCTCAGCGCCCGGCACGCCCGAACTCATCCGCACACAGCAGTTGGTATGCCGCGCGTCGAGATCGGTCGCCTTGAATCCCGGCTTCAGCTTCAGTTCGATGCGGCAATAAGGATGGTCGAAGAAACCTTCGCCGACCGGCAGGTCGGCAAGCACCTCGATGTCCTTTCGTTTCAAGAGAGCCGCAGGGCCGATGCCCGAGCGCTGCAGGATGACCGGAGAGTGGATGGCGCCGGCCGAGACGATGACCAGCGGCGCCTCGAATTTGCGAACCTGCCCGGCCACGATGGCCAAAACGCCGATCGCTTTCCTGCCATCGAAAAGCACCTTGTCCACCGTCGCCTGCCCGATGATGGTAAGGTTCGGCCGGTCGCGGGCAGCTTCCAGATAGCCGTCATTGACCGACACGCGCTTGCCGGCTCGACTGTTGATGGGATAGGTGCAAGCCCCTTCGGCATCCGGAGCATTGAGATCGTCATGCCAGGGATGGCCGAGAGCCATCGCGCTTTGGCGCATGGCCTTGTCGACGCTGCCCCAGCTTTCGACAGGCGCGCGGTAGATCGGAATCGGGCCGCCGCTGCCGTGAAAATTGGCCGCGATCGGGTCATCCTCCAGGCGGCAGAAGAAGGGCAGCACGTCGGCTCCCGACCAGCCCTTGCATCCGATTTCCTCCCAGCGGTCGAATGCATGGAGCACACCGCGAATGGCAATCTGCCCATTGACGGCCGTCGAACCGCCAAGCCCCTTGCCGCGCCAGTAGACCCGGTGTTCCTGCCGCTTCGTGCGACGAGCCATCAGGTCGGGATACATGTATTGTTGCTGAAAATGGTCGGGAAGCAGCAGGTTGAAGGGATTTGGGCTCGCCATCTCGGCAGGTTGCTCGCCGCTCCGGTAGTCCGGCCCCGCTTCCAGCAAAAGCACGTTCGTGGCAGCATCTTCGGTTAGCCGGGCAGCAAGAACAGCTCCGGCTGCGCCGGCTCCGATAACGATGACATCAAAGGGCATGCCGCACTCCCTACATCCGATCAATGCACGGCTGACTCGACCGCGACATCATGTTGATTTCATTTGGGCACGATCATCTGCTGGCATTCAGGCTCAGCGATGTACGCCGGAACCAACCACCTTAGCCGCGCTGCACGACTGCAAGATCATCATGATTTGTTTTATATGTAAATATGATTTCGTATATGAACTCCCATCTACTCCATATGGCGTGCTGCCCCTTCCGAGTCGCGCCCAGGGAACAACTGCTTCCATGGAAAGTTAGTCCATGGCTACACCGCCGGTGAGCTTTCATGACAATCCAAGGGAGACAAATCATGGCGACTGCAAAAAGAGCGACGACAAAAGGACTGGAGGCTTTGTTCCTCGATGGGCTGAAGGACATTTACTACGCTGAAAAGAAGATACTCAAAGCCTTGCCGAAGATGGCAAAGGGCGCCGAATCCGAGGAGGTGGCCGCGGCCTTTGAGAAACATCGCATGGAAACCGAAGGCCAGGTCGATCGGCTCGAGCAAGTGTTCGAACTTATGGACAAACCGGCCCGCGGCAAGACCTGTCCGGCGATCGACGGCATTCTTGAGGAAGGGTCGGAAATTCTCGACGAATACAAGGGTGACCCGGCGCTGGATGCAGGACTGGTCGGCGCGGCACAGGCCGTCGAGCACTATGAAATCGCGCGCTATGGCACGTTGGTCGCGTGGGCTGAACAGCTTGGCAAGAGCGACGTGGTCAAGCTCCTCAACGAGACATTGAAAGAGGAGGTCGCGACGGACGAAGCGCTTTCCGGGCTGGGCGAAGGCGGTGTCAATGAGCGCGCCCTGCAGCAAGCTGCCTGACTGGGCGTCGTCGCCCCGGCGCCAAGCCGCCGGGCGACTTCGCGACCCGGCCTCGCGCCCTCTTCGTCGGTACCCTTCAGATGCAATCAGACCCACCCCGATACTTCGGGGTGGGTCTGCTGAAATCACACGCGATCAGCGGTTTTTGTGGCTTTGTTCGCCAGCTTTCACATGCTGTTCGTGGGTTCCACCACGCATGCCGGATCCATCGCCCTGCTGCCGTTGACCACCACCAGAGGCCTGCTGTTGCTGACGGTTTTTGTTGTCGGCGTTCTTGTGGCTCTGCTGGCCTGCCTTCACGTGCTGTTCGTGGCTACCACCTTGATTAGGCATTGTTCTTCTCCTTCACAATCGGCGAGGCGACAACCGCCTCGATTGCCTAAGACGAGTCAGGCGCGAACGTTCCCTCACGTAATATTTTGTGAAAACCATCAGACAAAGCCCACGGCGTTCGAAGGCGCCCGAGATGGATGCCGGATTTATTTCTGGCGTTGGCAACGAGTTCATCTTGGCCGTGACCGACGTTGCCGGCGGATCTCATGCCTGTGCCCACCAGGAGGAAAAATGCATGTCATTCCGATCCGAGAGATTTACAACCACTTTGACCTATAGCGACGATGAAAGAGCGCAGGCCGCCGCAGCGCTCTATCAATACAACATCGCACAGACCGGGATCGACGACCGAGCTGATATCGGAGCGGAGCTTCGCGACCAGTCAGGAAAGACCTGGGGCGGGCTTTGGGGCAGGACGGAGCTTGGGCTCCTGTTTCTCGACATGTTCTTCCTGCCTGAGCAGTTGCGTGGCCAATCCTTTGGCTCACAACTTCTCACGACGATCGAGGAAGAAGCCATCCGGCGGGGCTGCAAGAAGGCCGTCGTGGAGACGAGCAGTTTCCAGGCGCCGCTATTCTACATGCAGCACGGGTTCGAGGAATTCGGCAAAGTCGAATTCGGGATCCCTGGACATGCCCGAGTCTTCCTTCGGAAAGATCTGCTGTAAGTCTTGGGACAGGGCGCACGGATGGCCATCGGCTAGTTGTTTCAAACGCCAGATGCTCTGGAACAAATCGACGAGTGCGGAGTTAAACGCGTCGCGACGCGCAGTCTTGCAGCGACGTGTCGAATAGAGTGCATCCCGCTGGAGAGGCATGTGCGTACTGGACATTTCAGAAAGCCGATTATCATTCAACCTGGCCGGATAGACCGCGACAGGGTTGTGGTTTCGGTGTCGGACGCAGCCGAAGTGCTGCTGCGGGACTGGCCAAAGCCGACATCCGAGAGGCGTCTTGCCGCGATCAGAGCGTGCCTTGCCGTCATGCGAGGCGAAAAGCCTACAAGGACCGCACGACAGGCGTTCATCGTTGCGGCCAAGGACGCCAAGATTCTGCTGAGCGAGCAAGTCTGACCGTGGTGGGTCGCCTCGCCGGTGCCTGCAAGTGCGACTCTGCCGAGATTGGTTCGAAAGGGAGAAATCATGATCAAGGTTTCAAGTCCCACGCCTGCCGCGGCCAGAAGCGAAGTTCAGGCAGGAGCAACGCAGGACAAAACGCCGGGGTTCGATCCCGCCATTGCCCCGCTTGAGACAGACGCCGAGGCCGCGGACACGCAAAATTCGGTCGCTGGGACAAGTCCGCCGCGCACTCGCCCAAAATTCGAAAACGATGCCAGCTTTGCCAATGCCATGCGCCCGGTCGAAGGCGAGCCGGAACTGCGGCCCGGCGGCAACTGGCCGGTGTTGGTAATTGCAGCTGTCGTTTTGATAGCAGCCGTGGTTTTCCTGACGGCAGGCATGCTGCGCTGAGAATGATCCCGACGATGCGGCACCACGACCTATTCCTGGAGGTCTGGTGCGCCCTTCATGCCCGAGAGTTCGGTCATTGGGCACAGCAGCCGCGGTCGCGCGGGATCGGAAATGTCGAGCTTGTTCCAAGGGATGCGATATAGACCGCCGCGGCGGCGCAATCGGAAAAGATCCAGCACTGCCACGCCTATGGCCGAGGCCGAGAGGCGCTCGAAAGCGGCGTAGACCCCGACATGGATTTCGGTGACGACGAAATCGTCACCATCCCGTTCGGCGTGGATCTCCTCGATATAGCCGACATTCTTGCCGCGCTGCGAGAGTACGCGTCGCCCAGCCAGATGCTCAAGATTGACGGTGGTCATCATCAAGCTCCCGGAATGCGCCCGATGACATGGTCGCGCAACCAGTCCTGCCAGGCGAAGATCGACGTTTCTCGCACATCGATGTCGAACTCGATATCGATGCCGATATCTTTTACCTTGTGCCAGGCGATCCGATGGGGCTCGCCATGCTGCTTGACCGCGAGCCGCGCCATCCACCGCCCAGGCCGTGCGCCGAGGCGACGTGCCAGGGTGATGGAGCCGAGCTCGATGGCAATGATCCGAGGCGGCTTGCCAGGCCGTAACTCCGCCACCAGCCCGTCGACCTTGCCGATCTTGATCTGCTCGCGGTCGACCACCTGCTTGTCGAGGAGATCACGCAGCAACTTCATCATGTGCCTCCGAATATCTGCAGCGGGATGGTCACCACCGCCAGTACGAAGCCGAGCGCGATGATGAAGATGACGGCGGCATTCGACAAAATGCCATTGCGATGCTCGCCGACATAACGTTTGTCGTTCAGCAGAAACAGAAATGGGACGACCGTCAGCGGCAGGCTGGCTGCCGTCAGCGCCATGGAGAAGATGGTGAGCCTCAGCGGATCGAGACCAAGCGCGATGGGAATAGCCGCCAAAAGCAATGATATCGTGTAGGTGGCGCTGAAACCCGGATCGTCGCGCGGCTTGCGATCCTCGCCCCAATTCCAGCCGAAACCCTGGGCCACAAGATAGGCCTGTTGCAACCCGACCTCTAGTGCGGCGCCGAAGCAGGCAATGGCGAGGGAGGCAACAAACAGCACGAAGCCCCAGAAGCCGAATATAGGTATCAGCATCAACGGCAACTGGTGATAGTCATCCACTTGGGTGACGCCATGCGTGGCGAGCACGAGAGCGGCCACGATCAACACGCCGATCGAGATGGTCCCCCCGAAAGTCATGCCCAACCCCGCTATGGCCCGGTTGGCTCCGAGATAGCTTTTGTCCCACCGGTCCTCGATGGCCCCCGAGGAATAGAACATGAAGAGGTAGGGCGATATCGAGGCGCCGAGAATGCTGACCGCCATGAACCAGTAATTGGCGGCATCGTGGACCGGCAGCGAAGGCACGGCGCCCCTTGCGACTGCCGTCCAATCGGGTCTCAGCATCACCGCTCCGACGACGAAACACAGCGTCACCAGACCGAGAATAGATACGCCCTTCTCGATGAAGCCGAACGTGCCTTTCCAAAGCAGCAGCCACGCCAGCAAAGCCACCGGCAGTGCCCACCACTGGAAGCCTATGCCGGTGGCAAATTCGAGTGCAATGGCGACGCCGCCGATCTCGGCGGACAGCACCAGGAAATTGACCAGCAGGGCGGCAAGCAACGGCCATAGAAAGACGTTGAAGCCGAATCTCTCGCGGATGCCGTCGGAGATCGTGTGATGGCTCACGGCCGCGAACCGGCCGGACATTTCGACAAGGAAGATGATGCAGATGGTGCCGAGCACCACCGCCCAGATCAACTGGAAGCCAAACATCGCGCCTGCCTGCGCCGCTGTCGCCATGGACCCAACTTCGAGGAAGCCGCCGACGCTGGTGACGACGCCGAGGGATATTTCCATGAGCTTCTTCATGGCTTTGGCGCGAAGTATTTGGCGTAGGCGGTAGCGAGCGAACGCGACGCCAGCCGTATATCCTGTTGCGCATCTTGGACTTCCGGCCGGTCGCCCGCCTGCAATCCGGCCTCTGCACGCGCCACCGCGACCGACAAATCGTTGACTGCCTTCGTCAGCGAAGCTTGCTCGGCGGGTTCACTGGTTTCGGCGGACCGGATTTGCTCCCCGGCATCGGCAAGCGTCTTGCCGATCGATTGCAGCGTACCCGCCGTGTATGCGGTCGGCGCCGCCCCTGCCGCCCAGGCGTCCAGCGCCATCAATACAGTCTGCGATGCGGAGGCCGCTGTTCGTGATTGCTGCTCGATCTGATCGGAAGATGAGCATGCCGACAACATCATCAACAGCAAGCACAAGCACTCGAGCCTGAGATAGCGGCGTCTAACGATCAAATCAGGCGTCTCGTGCGCCACCGAATAGTCTCCCCCGACCCAACAAAACCGTGGCCGGCGTAAATCTGATCTAGAGCACTCGTCGGGTCCGTCAACGACCGCGCCCGCCGATCCGGAGCACGCGGCGGCGAGCCAGGTCCCGATCGGTTTCAATTGCCGCATCAGCGTAAGCTGAAGGTCAGGCGGGGCGATCCCCGTTCGGAGCGTCTTGGATTCTGTATTCGTGAATGAGGCCGAGAACCTGAGTTCTGACTGTGTCGCGCGCGTCGGGCTGGATGAAAAACATCAGCCGTTCGACCGCTTCAACGACTGCTTCGGGCAGATCCGAAACCGCATCGGTGAATTCGCTGCCATGCTCGTACATATTGTCCGTCAGTTTCTTGTCGAGGTCGGAAAGGATGCCCATCATCCACACTCCAGATCCGTGCTGTATCGAACTCACTTCGGCACCGTCACCGCGACGTCGCCTCGCCTGTTGCTGCCGGCCGTCGATCACTGCTGCCCCGGCATTTCCGTGTTTTCCCTAGGATTTTTCTGGACGCCGGCAGCCGGGGCGGTATCCGCGGGGGCATTGCCGCCCTGGTTCTGCTCCGGCGCGCGTTTCAGCGGCGAGGTCTGCCAGCCCATATCGACGTAGAAAAAGCCCACGACGAAACCAACAATGATGACCGCCGCTATCACCAGCGAGATTATTGCGTTGCGTCGCTCCATAGGCCTAGCCACCACTTGGCTTGGGAGATGCCGGCTGGGTTGGCTGCGTACCTTGCTGGTCGCCGCCGGTGCTGGTCTGCGGTGTTGGGTTGGTGTCCGTCGTGGGATTCTTGTCGACCGGCTGGCTGTTCGTAGTATCCGTCTTGGACTTGGCTGGATCGGCATTGTCGTTGCACCCCGCCAAGGCGAGCAATGCCGCCGACATCAAAAGCACTGCCCTCATGCTGATTTCTCCTGGCTGAGTCCGGGCGAAGCCGCCTGCCAATGACCTATCCGGTCGAACCGCACCGAGAGCCCTTGTTTGACCGCGCTTCTAGCCAGCAAATGGTCCAGTTCGGCGTCTTCGATCGGGCTTCGTACGACCTGGCGAATGGCCTTGCAGGCAAGTTCCGTCGAGACGAAATCATATCTCCTGCTCCTGGCGACGACATATTGTTCGACCAGCATCTTTACGCGCCTGAGCGCGATTTCTTCGGCGTATTGCATTCTGTTCCTCCTGCGCGCCGAACTGCCAAACGGGTACATTGTTCCCACCAGAACTTAAAAACATGGCAGCCGAACTCACGGGAAAGCCCGCGCTTCCCGAGCAGGGACGCGCGGGCTGGATCAGGCTGAGGGGGACCCGATCGTGCAGCATCAAACAAGGGGAGCAACGACGCTGCACGGATGTCGAACTCGCGTAGACCTAAGTAGACCTAAGTTGTTCCACCTCTCCACGCGCCGCTGTTCATGGCTTGGATGAACTCAAGGACAAATCGTTGTCACGGCCCGCATACAGCCGCGCATCATCCCGCACGGAACAATCAGCCCCGACAGTGGTTCGGCCGAAGCGAAGTTCGGAGGACGTGATGACGAATGAAAAGTTGGCCGTGGTGACGGGCGCCTCAAGCGGCATCGGCAAGGAACTCGCCAAACTGTGCGCCAAGGACGGCTACCACCTGATCATAGCCGCCGACGAGCCCGCGATCCAGCAGGCTGCCGCGGCGCTCGGTTCGCATGATGTGACCGTCGAAGCCATCGAGGCCGATCTGGCGACCGAGGAGGGTGTCGATCGTTTGATCGCCGGGATCGGCGATCGCGATGTCGACCTGTTGTTCCTGAACGCCGGACGTGGACTCGGCCGTGGTTTCGTCGATCAGGATTGGAAAAAAATCCGCCGCATCATCGACACCAACATCACCGGGACCGTCTATCTCGCGCATCAACTCGGAGCCAGGATGGCACGCCGCGGCCGAGGCCGCATCCTCTTCACAGGATCGATCGCTGGTTTCATGCCCGGCACTTTCCAGGCGGTCTACAACGGCACCAAGGCATTCATCGATTCCTTCTCGATCGCACTGCGTCATGAGTTGCAGGACACAGGGGTCACAGTCACCGTGCTGATGCCCGGGGCAACGCAGACGCGGTTCTTCGAACGCGCCGAAATGATGGATACCAAGGTCGGCACCGATGAGAAGGACAATCCCGCCGATGTCGCCAAAGCAGGCTACGAGGCGATGATGGACGGTGAGGAACAAATCATCAGCGGTTGGAAGAACAAGCTGCAGGTCGCCGCAGCGCATGTGACGCCGGCAGGCACGCTGGCCGAACAGCATCGCAAGATGGCCGAGCCGGGTTCAGCGTCCAAAGACTGACCTTCGGCCTTCAAGCAAACCAAAAAATCTCCAAGCAGGAGCACCATCATGAAAGCGCTCACATGGCACGGCAAAGGCGACATTCGATGCGACCAGGTGGCTGATCCGGCCATCGAGGATGATCGCGACGTCATCATCAAAGTCACCTGTTGCGCCATATGCGGCTCGGACTTGCATCTGATGAACGGATATATGCCGACGATGAAATCGGGCGATGTGCTCGGACACGAGACGATGGGCGAGGTCGTGGAAGTCGGCAGCGGCCATTCGAAGTTCAGAAAGGGCGACCGCATCGTGGTGCCTTTCAACATCTCATGCGGCGAGTGCTGGTTTTGCCAGAAGGGGCTGTTCTCGCTTTGCGACAGGTCCAATCCCAATGCCAAACAGGCTGCCGAAGTGATGGGACAATCCCCGGCTGGCCTGTTCGGCTATTCGCATCTGGTGGGCGGCTATTGGGGAGGGCAAGCCGAATATCTGCGCGTTCCTTTCGCCGACGTCGGTCCGATAAAGGTGCCCGAGGGAATGGACGACGAACAGGTGCTGTTCCTCTCCGACATCTTTCCAACCGGCTATATGGCAGCTGAAAACGCCGGCATCGAGCCAGGCGAAACCGTCGCCATCTGGGGTTGCGGTCCGGTTGGTCAGTTCGCCATCCAGAGCGCATGGATGCTCGGCGCCGGCCGCGTCATTGCCATAGACAAGGTGCCGGAGCGGCTGGCGATGGCTCGCGAGCACGGCAAGGCCGAGACGCTCGACTTCAGCAATTCCGATATCTACGACGCTTTGATGGCGATGACCGATGGCCGCGGTCCGGATCGCTGCATAGACTGTGTCGGGACCGAGTCGGATCCCGCCGCCAGTGCCGACTCCATGCTCGACAAGGTCAAGGCTGCCGTCTATCTCGGCACCGATAGGCCGCATGTATTGCGCGAAGCAATCTACTCCTGCCGCAAAGGCGGCACCATCTCGGTGCCCGGCGTCTATATCGGCCTCGTCGATCATATTCCGTTCGGCGCCGCCATGAACAAAGGACTGACCTTCCGGATGGGTCAGACGCACACGCAACGCTATCTCGAACCGCTCCTCGCCATGGTGCAGAAGGGCGACATTGATCCCTCCTTCGTGATCACGCACCGGGCAGACCTCGAAGCGGGACCGGACCTCTACAAGACGTTCCGTGACAAGCAGGATGGCTGCATCAAGGTGGTAATGCGACCGCATGGCTGAGACGTCGGGTTCTCGCACCAGGTCTGCCCTGAGCAAGTTCGCTGCCGTGAACCGCAACGGACCCGTTGGCGATCTGGAACCTTCGATCGCGGCAGCGGTTGACCTGCAGAATTCACGGCGGCGAGACCGCCGTGCCCCACCGGCTGCAAAGGAAGGTGTTGCATGACCAATGAGAATTCCACATCCAAACCTAGCGTCCGGTCTCCGAACGCCGATAGTCTGCCGCACCCAAAGCGGGATGCCAATGGCACCGATGCCGGTGGCAAGCCGGAGACGCCGAAAACCGCAGGCACATCCCGGCCGTCGACCGCGCCGCTGGACAATCCGGTTGCCAATCGCAACGCCGGGCGGCCGCGTCAGGCGAGCACCACGCCTCGGCCGACGGACAAGCCCCTGGACTGATCGAAACCGGCCTCTTGAAATCACAGCGAGTGTTTGTCGGGACGAAGCGATGCCAGGTCGGCCAGGGTGTTGAGAAGTGCAGCGTCGCCTGCCGGCTTCGGCACGAATTTGCAGTTTCGGAAGGGTGTGGGAACGTCGCGCGGCCCAAATCCGGTCATGAAGGCGAAGGGGATGCCGCGAGCCAGCAATGTTTCGGCCACGGGCAGACTTGTTTCGCCGTTCAATTGAATGTCCAGCAGCGCCACGTCGGCTTTGCCTGCATCGATAAGCTGACGAGCCGCGGCGGCCGACGAGACCGGGCCGATCACCGGATAACCCGCCGCACGCAGGCGTGACGCGATGTCTTCGGCGATCAGCCATTCGTCCTCGACCACCAGAACGCGCGGCTTGTCGTCGCTCACGGCGCCTCCTTGTGGTTTGCCGGAAACGCGATCTGGACGCTGAGGCCGTCCTTGTGGAACGCGGTTTCGACGTGGCCGCCGAGCCTGTAACCGATTTCTCCCTGCAATAGGGTCAGGCCAAAGCCGTTGTCCAACGGCGCCTTTACAAGAGGGCCGTCCTTTTCTCGCCAGCCAAATGTGAAACTGTCGTCCTCGATCGACCATTGCACACTGACCTTGCCATCGGTTTTTGACAAAGCGCCGTATTTGGCCGCGTTGGTGGCCAGTTCATGAATGGCCATACTCAGGGAAAGCCCCTGTTGCGGACCTAGTTTGACATCCTCGCCATCGAGTTCGATCCGCTCGATGCCGAATGGTTCGAGCTCCTGCTGGAGCAATTCCCTGACCGAGGCTTCCTTCCATCTCTCCCGGGTCAGCAGGCCGTAGGCCCGCGACATGGCATGCAGGCGACCGATCAGCGCGTCCGCGAACTCCTCCTTCGTATCAGAACTTTCCCGCGTGCGGCTTGCAATGCTGGCGATCACCGCAAGCATGTTCTTGACCCGGTGGTTGAGTTCCGAGATGAGCACCTGCTGATGCTCTTCCGCCTGTGCCAGCGTGGTGACATCGACAAGTGTCACCACCACGCCCTGGATCCTGTTGCCCTTGTCGCGATAGGGATTGATGCGGACCATGTGGAACAGGCCCCTGGCATCGCGTGCCAGATGGTGATTCAGGATCTCGCCCGTCTCGAACACCTTGTCGATGTGCTGCTTCAACTCGGGATAGTCGAGTTGGCTCGACAGATCCGTCAGCGGCCGGCCGACATCGGAGGGGCGCAGGCTGAAGAAAGATGACGCCGCCGGCGTGAAAGTGCGGACCACAAGGCTGCGGTCGAGGAAAATAGTCGCGATGTCGGTGCTTTCGAACAGGTTGCGCAGATCGCCGTTGGCGTGGTCGAGCTCTTCTATCTTGGCCGTCAACTCGGCATTGATCGTGTTGAGCTCCTCGTTGAGCGACTGCATCTCTTCCTTCGAGGCTTCGAGTTCCTCGTTGGTGGATTGCGCCTCCTCATTGACGGAGACGAGTTCCTCGTTCGACGATTTCACCTCCTCCAGCGCGGTCTCGTACTCCTCGATCGTCGATTGCAGGCGCTCTCTGGTATCGCGCAGTTCCCGCTCGAGATCGGCGGTGCTGTCACTGTCACGACTGCCGCCATCTTCGTTGGACCGGGCCTGGGTCGGCCCCGACGGCTCGAAAAGGACAAGGTAGAGCGGCTCGCCATTGCCGCGTTCGGCGAGCGGCTCGATCGTCAGCCTGATCGGCTGGACCCGCTCGTCGTCTTCCTCCACGGTGAGGTTTTCCCGCACCACTGTGCGGCGCGTGGTCGTCGCTTCGCGCAGTGCGGCGCGGAGGTCCAGCCGCAACCCACGCCTTGCCATCGTCAGCAACTGCCGGCTGGGAATCCCTTGTGGCGCTTCGAGATATCTGCCGGTCCTGGCCGAATAATAGACGACATCGCCCTCGGCGTTGACCAGGACATGCGGCGGCGCGAACCGTTCCAGCACCTGCGCCTCGACCGCCTGCCGCAGGGGATAGCCGACAAGTCCCTTCTTCGAGCCGGCACTTTCGGATGGGAAGACGCTGGAATGGCTTTCTCCGATCAGGGCCGGCAGTCTGATGTGCGGTGAGGCATGCTCCCGCGCCTGGAAGATGCGATGCTTCTTGTCGACGGTGGCGAACAGATCGTCGTGCTGCCCGACGCTTTCGGAGGTGCCGAGGAAAAGGTATCCGCCGGGCTTCAGCGCATAATGGAAGACAGGGATGACGCGATTTTGGATGGTCGGGCCGAAATAGATCAGCAGATTGCGGCAGGAGACCAGATCCATGCGCGAGAAGGGTGGATCGCGAATGACGCTGTGCGGCGAGAAGATGCACAGTTCGCGCACCTCATTGCTGAGGACATAGCTCTCGCCATCACCGTTGAAAAACCGCTGCTTGCGTTCAGGAGAAAGACCTTGCAGCAAGGCTTCCGGATAGCGTGCCGCCCGCGCCACCGCCAGCGCCGGCTCGTCTATGTCGGTGGCGAATATCTGGACGCGCGGAACGACCGTAAGCGTCTCCATGTGTTCGCGCAGCAGGATGCCGATGGAGAACACCTCCTCGCCCGTGGCGCATCCCGGAACCCAGACCCTGACGGTGTCGCTGGCGGTCTTGCCCTCGAACAGCTGCGGTATGATCTTTCGCCCGAGCAACTCGAAGGCATCGGGGTCGCGAAAGAAGTTGGTGACGTTGATCAGCAGATCGCGAAAAAGGTTCATCACCTCGCGAGCATCCTTCTTCAGCCAGTCTATATAGCCGCTGATGGAATGGACCTGGGCGATCTGCATGCGTCGCTTCACGCGGCGCAGGAACGTCTTGGTCTTATAGCCCGAGAAGTCATGGCCGGAGTGGCTGCGCAGAATGGCGTAGATTTGTTCTCGCACCTTGTCGATGTCGGGCGTTTCATCGCCATCGTCTTCCGCCAACCCGTCCAGCGTGTCGAAGCCGCGGGCGAAAGCCTCCAGCTTCGCCCCGATCTCCTCGGCAGTCACTGCGACATCGACGAGCCCACTGGCAATAGCGCTCTGCGGCATGTCGGGATTGCGCGGCCCGTAGCCGTCCGGCGCTTGCGCGACGATAAACCCGCCCCGCTCCTTGATGGCCTTGGCGCCCAGGGTTCCATCGGAATCACCGCCCGACAGGATAACGCCGACGGCATATTCGCCCTGGTCTTCACCCAGTGCGCTGAAGAAGATATCGATGGGCTTGCGCTCCTGGGTAAGCCCATTGGGCCGACGCAGGTGCAGCACCCCCGATTCAATGGCCAATGTCACGTTTTGCGGCATCACATAGACGTGGTCAGGTTGAACCACCGTGCCATCCTCGACCACCGAAACAGGCATCTCGGTGTAGCGGCTGACAACCTCATGCAACAGACTCTCCCTGTTGGGGCTGAGATGCGTGATGATGACGAACGCCATGCCGGGCTGGCCGGTCACGCCCTTGAAAAGGCCCTCCATCGCGGGAATGCCGCCCGCGGACGCGCCTATGCCCACGATGGGAAATCTAGTCGATCGGGCAGTCACGGCATGTCCCCCTTTCGCCGACCCGACATGAAGTCTCCTCAAGGCCGGATCGAACAGGACACAACCATATAGCGCGCAAGACGGATGGAACAAGACGTCAGAGATGACGTTGAACCCGATATCAATGGTGGTTCAATGGCAAAACGATCTGCTGACATAAAACTCCCGACGCCGGTGGTATCAGGAGCGCCTGGATCGCTCGAAGCTTCCCATGCGGGGCCCGTCCCGGATCGCATGCTGACGCTTGCGAAACGGTTGCAGGCGGCCTTGGATGACAGAATTCGGAAAGCAAATCCGCTGCATTCTAACCTCCGTTCCAAGAAAGGATGACGACGTGCGCGACCTGCGGGGGCTGCATATTCTGATAGTCGAAGACGAATGGACGATGGCGGGAGATCTTGCGCGGTTTTTCAGCAATATGGGCGCCATAATCCTTGGTCCCGCTGCAACTGTCGAACAGGCTTCCAAACACACCGGGACGGCCGAAGCTGCAATTCTCGACGTCAATCTCAATGGCCGACGCGTGTTTCCAATCGCCGATGAGTTGATGCGCCGGGGTGTCCCCTTCGTGTTCTTCAGTGGCGATGACGACATCGCCATTCCCGATCATCTCCGCTACGCCAGCAATTTGCGGAAATCCTCGGGCAGCCAGGCCGTGTTCAACGCACTCTTTCCCCCGCAGGCATCGGGACGGGCGACCTCCGTACCGGACCCGTCCGACGACGTCTTCGCGCTTTTGCCCAAACTGCGACTTGCGGCGCGCCTTTTGCTGGGAGACGTCGACGCATCGGATCGGCTCGTCGAGAGGACGCTCGAGCAAGCGATCCGGGATGTCGACCGCAGACAGCTTGGTCAATCCACTGAAAACTGGCTCAACGGCATCATGCGAGAGATGGCGAAAACCCGCGGCGCAAAACTGATGCATTAGTTTTACCTCCAAGGCCTCTCAGGCTGAAGTGCCAAGCCGCGGGGCCGTCATTGTTCACCACATCTCGAAAACTTGGCCGTACAGATCGGCCGCTTGGCCTGCGTCATCAGCCCTTCTGATTGCGCTCGACGAATTTGTTGAAACGGCTGGCTTTCCCCTCACCGGTCTTGGCCTGATACAGAAAGGCCAGATCATTCTCGTCGAATATCCGGAAGAACTCGTCCCATTCGATGGGCTCGAATGCTTCCTCGGGCTCGCCGAAGTCGATCCGCAGGATACCGCCCTCGCCTTTGGTGCGCACCACCGCCGGCCGGCCGTCCCGCTCCTCGGCCCATTTGCGAATTTCGTCATGGTTCGTGGTCGTTTGCGACTGAGACATTGAAATCTCCTTTGATCATCGGCGGACACGCGGGCTGTCGGGCGTCCTAACAGCACAAGGGCGTCAATGTTCCAGCACCGCGCCGTGATCGCGATGCCGGCTCCCAACGAAGTCCGCCAAAGGAACTTTGTTGAAGCAAGGGAACAAACCTTTTGCCGAAAAGTTCGGGGCGCCGAGGTTACTTGTCTGAGGAGTCGTCGTGAAACGCATATTGGTTACAGGAGGCTGCGGCTTCATCGGCCGGCATGTCGCACAGGAACTCGTCGAGCAGGATTATTCGGTTCGCATCCTCGATGCGCTGCTGGAGCAGGTGCATGCGGGCGAAGCCGTCGCGCTTCCCGCCGGGACCGAGCTGATCAAGGGCGATGTCCGAGACCGGGAGGCGGTCGCCAATGCGCTGGATGGCGTTGACGCGGTCATTCATCTGGCGGCGGAAGTCGGCGTCGGGCAATCGATGTATGAGATCGCGCGCTATGTCGGCGCCAACGATCTCGGCACCGCAACGCTACTTGAAGCATTGATCAAGCACCCGGTCGAACGGATCGTCGTCGCCTCGTCGATGAGCGTCTATGGCGAAGGGCTCTATGCAACGCCAGACGGCCGGCGTATCGACAATGCTCGGCGCAAGGCGAGCGACATCAGGAGCGGGCAATGGAACCCGCTGTCGCCAGGTGGAGACGCCCTCTCGCCGCTGCCGACGGACGAAGAAAAGCCGGTCGATCTCGCCTCCATCTATGCGCTGACAAAATACGCCCAGGAACGCGCCGTGCTGATCTTCGGCGAGGCCTATGGCATCGATGCGGTCGCGCTGCGCCTGTTCAATGTCTTCGGCGCCGGCCAGGCGTTGTCGAATCCCTATACCGGCGTGCTGGCCAACTTCGCTTCGCGTCTCGCCAACGGCCAACGGCCAATGATCTTCGAGGATGGCGAACAGAAGCGCGATTTCGTCCATGTGCAGGACGTCGCCCGCGCCTTTCGCCTTGCTCTGCAGCAACGCCAGGCAAAGGGTCATGTCATCAACATCGGCAGCGGCCGCGCCTATGCGATCAGCGAAGTCGCGCGATTGCTGGCCGAGGCCATGGGGACACCGAATCGCTCGCCGGAACTGCTCGGCAAAGCCCGCTCCGGCGATATCCGCAACTGCTTCGCCGATATTTCCAAGGCCCGTGAGTTGCTCGGTTTCGAGCCGGTGCGGCAATTGGAGAATTCGCTCGGCGAGTTCGTTTCCTGGGTGCGTAACACGTCCGCCGTCGACCGCGGCGCCGACATGAAGCGCGAGCTCGAAGAACGCGGGTTGGTCTCATGAACACACGCAATCGACGCGACGCGCCGGTCGCCATCATCGGCGGCAGCGGCTTCATAGGATCGAACCTCGCCGACAGCCTGTTGTCGGATGGCGAGCCGGTACTGGTGATCGACAATCTCAGCCGTCCGGGCGTCGAGCAGAACCTTGAATGGCTGGCGCAAAAACACGGCGGTCGCCTCACGGTGGAGACGATCGACGTGCGGGACGCCAACGCCCTGGCGCCGGCTCTGATGAGTTCAAAGGCGATCTTCCATCTGGCCGCGCAAACCGCCGTCACCACAAGCCTGGTCCAGCCAGGCGAGGATTTCGACATCAACCTTCGGGGAACGTTCAACGTTCTGGAGGCGGCGCGACTGAGCGGTGAGCTTATCCCGGTGATCTTCGCCAGCACCAACAAAGTCTATGGCAGCCTGCCCGACGTCGCGGTCCGCGAGGACGGCGATCACTATGTGCCTTGCGACAGCGTCATCCAGGCGCACGGCATCGATGAGGCTCGGGGCCTGGACTTCTGCACGCCCTACGGTTGCTCCAAAGGCGCGGCGGATCAGTATGTGCTCGACTATGCCAAATCCTACGGCATGCCGACGGCGGTGCTGCGGATGAGCTGCATCTATGGACCGCGCCAGTTCGGAACCGAGGACCAGGGCTGGGTCGCACACTTCCTGCTCAGCGCGCTGACGGGACGCCCAATCACCATTTACGGCGACGGCAGGCAAGTGCGCGATATCCTGCATGTCTCCGATGCCGTCGCCGCCTACAGGGCCGTGCTCGATCGCATCGAGACCACCAAAGGCCAGGCATTCAATCTTGGCGGCGGCCCGGAAAATGCGGTCAGCCTGCGCAGGCTGTTGAGCGAGATCCGTAGCCTGACCGGCCATGAGCTTTCAATCCGCCACGATGGGGAACGCACGGGCGACCAGCCCTTCTTCGTCGCCGACACCCGCAAGATCAAAACCGCGCTTGGCTGGATGGCCCATGTTTCATGGCGCGAAGGCGTCCGCGACCTCGCCGACTGGCTGCAGCGCCATCGGCTCGAGCCTCGCCCTGAAGCCGTGAGGTACGTCGCATGAAAATCGCTTTGGTAAACCCATTCTGGACCTACGACGACAGCATCTATTTCGGCTGCCGCCAACCACATCTGCCGCTGGAACTCGGCTATTCGAAGGCCCTGCTCGAAGCCGCCGGACATGAGGTGCTGATGCTGGATGGGCAGTTGCAGAGGCTCGATAATTCCGGTCTCTGCGAGCGGGTGGCTGATTTCGCCCCGGCTATGACCGTCGTCAGTACCGCCCCGACCTATCTGTTCTGGCGCTGCGCACCGCCGGAATTGCGTGTGCCGGCCGATTTCCTCAACCGTCTCGCCGGGCGCGGTGGACGCACGGTCGCGGTCGGGCCGCACGGCTCGGCGACGCCGGCGCCGACCTTGCGCAAGCTCGGCGTCGACATCGTCGTGAGCGGCGAATGTGAAGAAGTCGTCGAGCAGCTTGCCCGGCGCGATGATTGGAGCGCCGTGCCCTCAACCGCTTATCTGCGGGATGCCAAGGTGGTTTCGAACGGAGGCGTCCACGCCAGCTCGTTTGTCGATCATCCGCCACTCGAATGGCCAGCGGACTGGATCGCAGCCCATTCGCACCACCATCACAGGTTCGATGACAATCAGGTGGGGTTCGGTGCGGAAGTCGAGGCATCGCGCGGCTGTCCCTATAACTGCAGTTTCTGCGCCAAGATCGATTTCCGTGATGCCTATCGCCGTCGAAACCATGAAGCGGTGGTGGCGGAGATCGATCGGCTGATTGCCCAAGGTGTCGGCTACATCTACTTCATCGACGAGATCTTCCTGCCGCAAAAAGCGTTGCTGGAAGCCTTGGTCGATCGCGACGTGAAATTCGGCGTACAGACCCGCATCGATCTGTGGAAGCCCGAACTGCTGGAATTGCTGGGCGCCGCGGGCTGCGTCTCGATCGAGGCCGGCCTCGAAAGCCTGACCGTCGAAGGTCGGGCAATGCTGGCCAAGCGCTGCCGGCTGGGTACCGAGGAACTCGCCGCGCTGCTCGTCGATGCCAGACGTCACGTTCCATTCGTTCAGGCCAATCTGATCGGCGTGGTCGAGGATGATCCCGCCCTGGTCGAGCACTGGCGAACCCACCTGATCGACCACGGCGTATGGGCCAACGAACCTGTGCCGCTTTACCCGTATCCGAGTTCGCCCAGCTACCGCGAGCTTTGGGGCGAACCCGACGACCTTGCCTGGGAACGCGCCCATGACCACTACCTCGCATCTTTCCAGAAATTCAGTGACATCCAGGAGAGGCGGCCGCGACCGCTGGCGGAACTGGAGGCGACATGTTGCGGACACTGACGCCGCGCTCGCGGCGCATCCTGATGACCGTCGATGCCGTGGGCGGCGTATGGCGCTATGCCCTTGATCTGGCACGGGAACTTGTGAACGGCGGCGACAGTGTGGTGCTTGCCGGCCTCGGTCCACAACCGTCGAGGCAGCAGGCTGCGGAGGCGGAGGCTTTCACGACGCTGATCTGGTTGAGTACGCCGCCGGATTGGATGACCCGCAACGGCGGCGACCTCGACGCGCTGCCGCGGGAATTGCTTGCGCCCATGCGCGACCACGCCATCGACCTTGTTCATTTCAACGCACCAACGCAGGCGGCGGGATTCGATGCGCCGTGCCCAGCCGTGGTGGTCTCGCATTCCTGCGTGACGACATGGTTCCACGCCGTCAGGAAACAGGCAGTGGATGGCGCATGGGCCTGGCAGAAGGAGCGCAACAGGCGCGGCTTGGATCGGGCCGACGCTGTTATCGTGCCGAGCCGCAGCCATGCCGACATGCTTGAGACCTGCTATGGCCCGATCGCGCGTCTCAGTGTGGTCGGAAATAGTGCCAGTCCGGTGCCGAAGACCGAAAAGCGCCAACCGCTCGTCTTCGCCGCTGCCCGCTGGTGGGACGAGGGCAAGAATGCGGCGGTGATCGACCAGGCCGCGTCGCTGACGCAATGGCCCGTTTTTGCCGCCGGTTCGATGCACGGTCCCAACGGCGGGCGTACCAGCTTCAGCTATGCTGTTCCTCTGGGAGCACTGCCGTCTCACGAGGTGCGCTCCTTGATGGCGCGCGCCGGCATTTTCGTGTCGCCATCAATCTATGAGCCATTCGGTCTGGCCGCGCTGGAAGCTGCCATGTCGGCGACGCCCTTGGTGCTTTCCGACATCGCAACCTATCGCGAACTATGGGACGGGGCCGCGATGTTCTTTCACGCGCGCAATCCCCACGACCTCGCTGCCTGCCTCAATCGTCTCTCCAGCGATGTCGAACTCAGGCGGGAGCTCGGCCAGGCAGCCCTGCGACGAAGCCGCCGGTTTACACTGGCCAGGCAAGCGGCGGCCATGCGAGGCATCTACGACAAGGCGGCCCTGGCCATGGCGGGGCGCTGACCATGCGCTTTCTGTTCTACACCCACTCGGTCGTTTCCGACTGGAACCACGGCAATGCCCATTTCCTGCGCGGTATCATGCGGGAACTGGTCGCGCGCCGGCACCAGGCGGTCGCGCTGGAGCCGTCCGACGGCTGGAGCCGTTCGAACCTGCTGGCTGAGAAGGGATCCTTCGCCATCGAACGCTTCCGCAAGGATTTCCCAGAACTGATGCCGGTGACCTACGATGTCGGGTTCGATCACGAGGCCTGGATCGCTGAGGCCGACGTTGTGATCGTTCATGAGTGGACGGATCCGAAGCTTGTCGCACGTATCGGCCGTGCCCGGGCCGCTGGCGGCAACTTCATCCTTCTGTTTCATGACACCCACCACCGGGCGGTATCGGCGACCGAGGCAATCTCGGCGCTGCGGTTGGAGCACTATGACGGCGTTCTCGCCTTTGGCGAGGCCTTGCGCGAGAGCTATTTGCGCGCCGGCTGGGGCAAGCGCGTCTTCACCTGGCATGAAGCTGCGGACGATCGCCTGTTCAAGCCGCACCCGGAGATCCACCCCACGTCCGATCTGGTCTGGATTGGAAACTGGGGCGACGATGAACGAACCGCCGAACTCAAGGAGTTTCTAATCGAGCCGGTACACGATCTCGGTCTCGAGGCCACCGTGCACGGCGTACGCTACCCCAAGCCCGCACTTGCGGATCTGGCCACCGCCGGACTGCGCTATGACGGATGGATCGCCAATGCCGACGTGCCGAAGGCGTTCGCCGCGCATCGTGTCACCGTCCACATCCCGCGGCGCCCCTATCGTGAGGGTTTGCCTGGAATTCCGACGATCCGCATGTTCGAGGCACTCGCCTGCGGCATTCCGCTGATTTCAGCACCATGGTCCGATGTCGAGCAGCTGTTCAGGCCCGGCGTCGACTTCCTGTTCGCCCACAATGGCTCGCAAATGCGGCAACACCTGCGGGCGGTGTTGGCCGATGCGGATTTCGCGGCTTCCCTGGTGACTTCGGGTCTCGAGACCATCCGCTCGCGGCACACCTGCCAGCACCGCGTCGACGAGTTGTTCGGCGTGCTCACGGAATGCACAACCGAACATACCATCAACAAGACCACCGCAAAGGAAGCCGCCGCATGAAGATGGCATTCTATGGATCGAGCCTTTTGTCGTCCTACTGGAACGGTGCCGCGACCTACTATCGCGGCTTGCTGAAGGCGCTTGCCCAATTGGGCTACGAAATCACCTTCTATGAGCCCGACGTCTACGACCGGCAGAAGAACCGCGACATCGAGGCCCCTGACTGGTGCACAGTGGTCGTTTATGAAGCGACCCAGCACGCGTTGATGCAGGTCGCGGCACGCGCCGCCAGCGCCGACATCGTCGTCAAGGCGAGTGGCGTCGGTTTCGAGGACGAGGCGCTGCTGCGCGCCGTTCTCGACCATGCCCGCAGCGACGCGCTGGTGGTATTCTGGGACGTGGACGCTCCGGCAACCCTTGCCCAGCTGCGCGACGAACCGGACCATCCGCTCCATGGCGCCCTGCAAGAAATCGACCTTGTGCTGACCTATGGCGGCGGCGACCCCGTCGTCTGGGCCTACCGTGCCATGGGGGCGAACGAATGCGTGCCGATTTACAATGCGCTCGATCCCCAAACGCATCACCCGGTCGCCAGCAATGCGCGTTTCGCTTGCGATCTGGCGTTCCTCGGCAACCGGCTGCCGGATCGTGAGGCGCGTGTCGAAGCATTCTTCCTCGATCCCGCAAGCCAGCTGCCGAAACAGCGCTTTCTGCTCGGCGGATCGGGCTGGGGGGACAAGCCGCTTCCCGCCAATGTCGGCTGGCTCGGTCACGTTGGCACCCGCGATCATAATGCCTTCAACGTCACTCCCAAGGCCGTGCTGAACATCAGTCGCGACAGCATGGCCGTAAACGGTTTTTCACCGGCCACGCGTGTCTTCGAGGCGGCCGGCGCCGGTGCCTGCCTCATCACCGACGCATGGCTGGGCGTGGAACTGTTCCTGAAACCAGACGAGGAGATCCTGGTGGCACGGGACGGCGGCGATGTCGCCGAGATCATGCGCTCGCTGACCTCCAGTCGGGCGAAGGCAATCGGCCAGGCCGCACTTTGCCGCGTGCTGGCCGACCATACCTACGCGCTGCGGGCGGACGTGGCCGATGCCGTCTTCAAACGTCATTTCGAGCAGGGGACCGTGGAGGCAGCGGAATGACCAAGCAATTGGACATCGTCTTTCTCGGCCTGTCGCTGTCCTCGTCCTGGGGAAACGGCCACGCCACGACGTTTCGAGGCCTGCTGAAAGGTCTGCACGAACTCGGCCACCGCGTGACCTTTCTGGAGCGAGACGTGCCGTGGTACGCCAACCACCGCGATCTGCGAGATCCGGATTTCTGCGCCTTGCGCTACTACGAAACCACTGCGGAGTTGCAAAGCGACTACGCCCGGTGCCTGGAGCAGGCCGACATTGTCGTCATGGGCTCCTTCGTGCCGGAAGGGCGCGTGGTCATCGACATCGTCGCTTCATTTTGCAAAGGGCGCTTCTGCTTCTACGACATCGACACGCCGGTAACCGTGGCGCAGCTTTCAGCCGATGATTGCGATTACCTGAGCTGGCGGCAGATTCCGTATTTTGATGTCTACTTCTCGTTCACCGGCGGGCCGATGCTTGGCCGTCTGGTGGAGGAGTTCGGCGCGCGCCGCGCCGAACCGCTCTACTGCTCGGTCGACCCGGAACGGCACCACCGGACCGGCGATCCGATCCGCTGGGATCTCGGCTATCTCGGCACCTACAGTGCCGACCGGCAGGCAACGCTGAACGCGCTGCTGCTCGAACCAGCACGGCGTATGCCGGACCGCCGTTTCGTCGTAGCCGGCTCGCAATACCCATCCGACATCACCTGGCCGGACAATGTCGAACGCATCGAACATTTGCCGCCGGCCGATCATGCCGCGTTCTACAGCCGTCAGCGTTACACGCTGAACGTCACACGCAGTTCCATGATCGCTGCCGGATGGTCACCCAGTGTGCGCCTGTTCGAAGCGGCTGCTTGCGGCACGCCCATCATCAGCGATCGCTGGCCAGGGCTCGACAGCTTCTTTCCCGCATCGGCGATTCACAACGCCGGGGAAACGGACGATGTCATCGAAATCCTCTTCGGCGAGTCCGAGCGCACACGCCTCGCCATGGCCCGCCGGGCCCGCGAACGCGTCCTCGCATCCCACACCGGTGCGGCCAGAGCGCGCGAATTCGTGACGGCGTTGACACAGCCAAGGGCGGCGGCCCTCGATTTCGACATCGGAAGCGCAGCATGACCGGCATACAGGAGAAAACGACGATGCGACAAAAAAGAAACGCGCAAAGGGCAAAGGCAGTGCTTGTCGCCGGCGGTGCGGGATTCCTCGGTTCGCATCTTTGCGAAGCATTGCTCCGCGATGGCTGGCGCGTGATCTGCGCCGACAATTTCCTGACAGGGCGCATGGAAAACATCATCTCGATCATGGATCAGCCGGGTTTCCGATTGATCGAGCAGGACATCTGCCGGCCATTGGATCTCGGCGAGCCCGTGGATCGCATCTACAACCTGGCATGCGCTGCCTCGCCGCCGCGTTACCAGGCCGACCCGATACACACCACGCGAACCTGCGTGATCGGCACGCTCAACCTGCTCGAACTCGCTGTCCGATATGACGCGCGGCTGCTACAGGCCTCGACGAGCGAAGTGTATGGCGATCCGGAGCAACATCCCCAGAGGGAGGACTATGTTGGCCATGTGAACTGCACAGGCCCGCGCGCCTGCTACGACGAGGGCAAGCGCACTGCCGAAACGCTTTGCTTCGACTATCTTAGAGCCGGCAAAGCCGACGTGCGCGTCGCGCGCATCTTCAACACCTACGGTCCGAGAATGGATCCGGCGGATGGCCGCATCGTCTCAAACCTGATCATGCAGGCGTTAGAAAAACGTCCTCTGACGATCTTCGGCGACGGCTTGCAAACGCGGTCCTTCTGCTATGTCTCCGATCAGATCGATGGATTGAGGCGACTGATGGACATCGACCCCAATCCGGGCAAGCCGGTCAATCTGGGCAATCCCGGAGAATTCACCATCGTGCGACTGGCGGCGCTGGTGAAGGCGATGACCGGCACCAAATCGGATTTGAGATTTCTGCCGCTGCCGCAAGATGATCCTCGGCGCAGGCAGCCCGATATTTCGCGTGCAAAAGCGCTGCTCGGCTGGACACCGAAGGTGCCCCTCAACGAAGGGCTCAAGCTGACGATCGATTATTTCGCGGCGCTCGAAGGCAGTCGCATCGGCGATCAGATGACAGGCTTTGCCAAAAGAGCGAGGCCGGCATCCGGCGGGCTGCAGAACCTTCCGGCGTGATGCGAGACGGCCGCCGAATCTTTCCCGAGATCGCGCGGAACATCCGCCCAAGCTTGTGGTTTGGCGGGAGGAACCGATACGGAGGATCATCCTCATGCAACCCAAGCGACCCGCGAGGGATATCGACCAGATGGCCGAACGCGAGACGGCTGCCTATCTGCGGCGCGCCTCGATCACCTATCTCGAGTGCTGCGTCAGCTTGATGATGACGCATCTGCAGCGCGAGGAAGTGGCCGCTATTCTCGAGCAGGAAGCAGACATGCTGCGAAGGCTGGACTGATCGGAACGATCATATCAGGCATTCGTCCAGGAACCCTATCAGTCGCATCCTATATCGGTCTGCCGTCGCGGCGAGCCTTGCTTTTTCCCGGCCATTTTCGGATTGCGCAGCCGTGCTCCAGAGCCCGAGCTGGAATGCCAAATAGCACGGTTCGAAAAAGCCGATGTGGCCGTTGTCGATGGCAAGCTTCATTCCTTGGACCAGGGTCCTCACATCGCTGTCGGATAGCCCGTACTCGACACGGGCGCCGGCAATGTCCCACTCTATTGGCTGGCAGCCGATCAAATCGTGTGCCCGGCAATGGTCGACGGCATCTGTCTTGAGCACCCTGCCGTCGGCACGAACGAGAAACTCCCATGGTTGGAGCTTTCCATCGATTTCAACGCGCTGCAGCCCGCTCGCGGGGGCCTGTTTCGAGAGCCAACCGCGCAAGGCTGCCGCGCGTTTTTCGCCCAGGGCTTCCGACGTATTGGAAACAGCCATCTCCGCGAGTGCAAGCAATGATGCACCCGGTTCGCAAGTTCGAAGATTGAGCGCACGCCAGGCCAGGTAATTTGTGAACTCCGCGATCAGTCTTTCCATGGGTAGCGGCGCCTGATCCATCGTGGTGCCGTCAATCCACCGTTCAACCAGAAAGCCATGGCAAAGCGCGACAACTTGCGATCCGAACTCGGCTTCATGCAACATCGTCGCGGTTCGTTTCTTGCGCCGTCCGGTTTCGCCGAGACCCGCGAATTTGACGAGCCAGCGGTCACGCCCGGCGGACGCCAGGAATTTACGCCGCTCGGTACCGCGAGGGCTCGGCGGCCAGCGCCCTTCGTCGGCGTAGTGGGCGGCCCGCCACTCGCCGCCAGATAGCTCGGTCAGGCCTAATTCCGGCCTGCCGACCGCCTCGGCCACCCAATCGCGCAACGTGGGGATTTTCGAGCTTTCGGAGAAGGTGCATTCAAACGCCGTCGCCACATGCTTCGGACAGCGCGACCATGTCTCCCGAGCCTCCCGCGACGCTTCGATGCCCGGGCCGCCTGAATGGCTGGGAAACAGGTGAATGCGGTCCGTATCGATACCCAGTTCACGCAGCCACACGATAACGGCATGCATCGAACTGCCGGACAGGCCAGGACCCTCGTCGACAACGGCGAAACGCGCCGATGGATTGTTCATCCAAGTGGCGATCGACTGCGGATCGGCGTTGATATACCTGCGGAAGGGATGGCCGATCGGGCGAACGCTGAATGGTGCCGGCGCACCAATCGAGGCCGCCACCATAGCTGCCAGCCCGAGGCCGATGCTGCGGACGCCGATCACGCATGTGTTCGCATCGAGACCCGACTTCTGCGCCGCGTCCAAATAGCTTTCGGGATAAAGCGCATAGTGCGCATAACCCTCGGCAGAGCCGGTCACAACCTCGGCCTTGCAGTCGAGCCCGGCCAGCTGTTTGAGAAGTCCCGGATCGATGCCACCGCCGACGCCGAAACCGCTTTGCCACGACTTCGCCACCTCTGCCGCGAGTCCGACCAACAACTTGGCGCCTTGCTGTTGTCGCGGCGAAAAGATGTCGATGCCGCTGGTTTGGAAATCGACATCGGCAAGCGCCTGAACCAGCTCCGACACGCTGATGAATAGTCCGACCAATGCAGCATGGCGTTGGACGCCATGAGACATCCGATCCAGGCTTTCGGCCATTTCGTTTGCTGCTTCCCGAAGCTGCTCTGCGCTCTCGGTCTGCCTGTGGTCGCCGTAGACGATCATCGATCGGTTTTCCAATGTTGCCGTGCGGCAACGCATCGAATGCAGCTTCGATCCATGCAGTCTCGCGCAATTTTTCGATGGGCGGAGGAACATTCCGGCACGCTGATGGTTCGGCGCCAGGAACTTACCTTTGAACAACATAGGGTGGCGGTTTCGTGGGATCGAAAAAGGTTCGTGTTGGTATCGTTGGGGTCGGCAACTGCGCATCCTCCCTGGTGCAGGGCCTCTCGTTTTATCGTAACGCGAAAAGCAACGAACCAATCCCTGGGCTGATGCATGCCGACCTTGGCGGCTACCATGTCGACGACATCGAGATTGTCTGCGCATTCGATGTCGCCAGGAGCAAGGTTGGCCGCGACGTCGCGGAAGCGATCTATGCCGCCCCGAACAACACGTTCCGCTTCGCCGACGCGCTGACAACCGGCATTCGCGTCGAGCGCGGGCCGACGTTGGACGGGATCGGCAAATATCTGCGCGACGAGATTGAAGAAGCTCCGGAGCCGGTTGCCAATGTCAGCGAGATCCTGCGCGACAGCAACGCTGACGTGCTGGTTTCCTACCTGCCGGTGGGTTCTGAGGAGGCAACTTGCTTCTATGCCGAATGCGCACTCGAGGCCGGCTGCGCCTTCGTCAATTGCATACCAGTTTTCATCGCCTCACGCCCGGAATGGCGCCGGCGCTTTGAGCAGCGAGGACTGCCGCTGGTCGGCGACGATATCAAGAGCCAGGTCGGCGCGACCATCGTGCACCGGCTGCTGGCCAATCTCTTCCGCGAACGCGGCGTACGCATCGACCGCACCTATCAGCTGAATTTCGGCGGCAACACCGATTTTCTCAACATGCTGGAACGCGAGCGGCTGGAATCGAAGAAAATCTCGAAGACACAGTCCGTGGCCAGCCAGTTCGATGTTCCCCTGGAGCCAGGCAATATCCACGTTGGGCCCAGCGACCACGTACCGTGGCTGACCGATCGCAAGTGGGCCTATATAAGGGTGGAAGGCACGACTTTCGGCGGCGTGCCGCTCAATGCCGAGCTCAAGCTGGAAGTCTGGGATTCTCCAAACTCGGCCGGCGTGGTGATCGATGCGGTACGCTGCGCCAAGCTGGCGCTCGATCGCGGCATGGCCGGAGCGCTGACCGGTCCCTGCAGTTATTTCATGAAGTCGCCTCCCGAACAGTTCACCGACGCCGAAGCGCGGCAGCGCACGCTCGCTTTTATCGCAGGCAAGGACGAGCCTTTGCTCGATGCCGCGGAATGACGACGACCTTCTTTCTGATCCGCCATGCGGCACACGACAATGTCGGCTCCTATCTGGCAGGCCGTATGGACGGCGTTTGCCTCGGGGATGCTGGTAAGGCGCAGGCAACGCAGCTTGGCTGCCGCATGGCCCGGGAGCCGATTGCAGCGATCTTGTGCAGCCCGCGCGAGCGGACCCGGGAGACGGCCCTGCCAATCGCGTTCGCCTGCGGCGTCGGGGAAATCGCGATCTGTGCCGAACTCGACGAGATCGACTTCGGCGACTGGTCGGGAAAGACCTTCGATGAGTTGAGCGGCAACGCCGGCTGGCGAGCCTGGAACGACCAGCGGCAGGAGGCCAGGACACCAAACGGCGAAACCATGCTGGATGTCCAGCAGCGCGTCGTCGCGGTGATGAACGCTGTCCACGAGCAGCATCAGAATCAGTGTGTCGCCCTGGTCAGCCACGCCGATGTGATCAAGGCCGCCGTCTGCAAAGTCCTTGGCTTGCCGGCCGGCGACTGCTTTCGCTTCGACATCGATCCCGCCTCGATCACCACGATCGTGTCGGGCGACTGGGGGGCGAAGCTGATCCGATTGAACGAAGTTGCCTGACGAGGATTTGCCGGATGCAGATGGTCATTTTCGGTCTTACCGTCACGTCTTCATGGGGTAACGGCCATGCCACCTTATGGAGGGGACTGATCAGAGCCCTCGCCCGGCGCGGCTGGTCCATCACCTTCTTCGAACGCGACACACCCTACTATGCCGGAACGCGCGATGTTGATCATCTGGACGGCGGCAACATCGTGCTCTATCCGGACTGGGAGGATATCCGCCGGGTCGCGGAGCAAACGATCAAACGATCGGATGTCGTTATCGTCACCTCTTATTGTCCCGATGCCGTGGACGCCTCGCGGCTGGCGCAGCAGGCAGGGCGCGGACTGCGGGTCTTCTACGATCTGGACACTCCGGTCACGCTTGCCCGCATCGAACAAGGTGAGCGTCCACCCTATTTCGGCCCCGAGGGTCTTGCCGATTTCGACCTCGTCCTGAGCTACACAGGCGGCTCGGCGGTCGACGCGCTGAAGGCGGTTCTGGGCGCGCGTCACGTGGTGCCGCTCTATGGGCATGTCGATCCGGATCAACACCGGCCGGCTACGCCGCGGGCCGAGTTCAAGGCCGATCTCTCCTATCTCGGAACCTACGCGCCCGATCGCCAGGCGGCCGTCGAGAATCTGCTGGTTCGCCCAGCTGCGCGCTTGGCGGACCAGCGCTTCATCATCGGCGGCGCACAATATCCGCAGGAATTCCCGTGGAGCGACAACATCTTCTTCGTCAGGCACCTTCCGCCGGCCGATCACCCGGCGTTTTTCTCATCCTCTCGTCTGACACTGAATGTGACCCGCGAGGCGATGGCGCAAAAGGGCTGGTGCCCTTCGGGCCGGTTGTTCGAAGCAGCGGCATGTGGAGCGCCTATCGTAACCGACACATGGCCGGGCCTAAGCAGCTTCTTCGAACCCGGCAGCGAGATCCTGCTGGCCCACGACACCGATGACGTGGTCGCGGCGCTCGCCTTACCCGCAGGAGAACTCGATGCTATCAAAACCCGTGCGCGCCAACGGGTTCTCGACGAACACACCTCTGGCCGGCGCGCGGCGGAGCTGGACCAGATTCTAAACGACGCCTTTCAAAGATCTCCCGGCGAACCGATGATGGAAGCAGTCTGATGTTGGGCATTGTGCCCGCTGCCGGGCGCGGCAGCCGCATTCAACCGCTCGGCTTCTCGAAAGAGCTGCTGCCGGTCGGCAGCCGGATCGATGGACAGACCGAGCGTCCCTGCGCCGTGAGCGAGTATCTGGTGCGGCGGATGGTGCACGCTGGTGTCGACAAGATCTGTTTCATCATTGGATCGGGCAAATCCGACATCCTCGAATATTACGCTGCCGGCTATGGTGACGCCGCGGCTCTCTTCGTGGTGCAGCCCAATCCCGTTGGACTTTGCGATGCGATTTTTCGGGCAGCGCCTCTCGTCGCGTCCGATGAGGTCGTCCTGGTCGGCCTTCCCGACACGATCTGGTTTCCCGAGGACGGCTTCTGTCATTTGCCTGACGATCAGCTTTCATTTCTGCTCTTCCCGGTGGATCGTCCGGAATTCTTCGACGCCGTCGTTGTCGATGACCACGAGCGCGTGATCGAAATCCAGGTCAAGCAACAGGACGCCGCCACGAACTGGGTTTGGGGTGCGTTCAAGATGCCGGGCCAGATCCTGCATCAGCTTGCGGCACTCTGGCGTGAACGGGAATGCCGTGACGAATATATCGGCACGTTGGTCAACGCCTACCTTGCGGCCGGAGGTCAAGCCTCCGGCGTCAAGGCTGGGTCGGCCTATGTCGATGTCGGCACGTTCAACGGCTATCGCACGGCTCTGCGGCTGCTCGAGGACGGCGCCGCACCCGTCCGTCACCAACCCGCCACGATTATGCCAGGTGCCCGTTCGCATGTGCCTGTCGTTCCCGGCGAAGGAGCCTGATCATGCTGCATTCCCATGCCGAAATCCGCCGACGTATCGATGCTCTCGGCCCATGGTTCCACAACATGGAACTGGCGGGTGTCGAAACCGCTCCCAACCATTTTCTCGGCAATTATCCGCTGATCAAATGGCGCAAATTCGCCGAGGCCATTCCCGCCGATCTGACAGGCAAGACGGTGTTGGATATTGGTTGCAATGCCGGTTTCTATTCCATCGAGATGAAACGGCGAGGTGCTGCCCGTGTCCTCGGCATCGATTTCGATGAGGCCTATCTGGCGCAGGCCCGCTTTGCCGCCGAGATCGCCGATTGCGAGATCGAATTCCAGAAACTTTCGGTCTACGACGTCGGCGCCCTGAGTGAAACGTTCGATGTCGTGCTGTTCATGGGGGTGCTTTATCACCTGCGCCACCCCTTGCTCGCGCTCGACCTTATCCGTGAGCACGTCGCCGGTGACCTGATGATCTTCCAGTCCATGCAGCGCGGCAGCACAGATCTGCCCGAGATGGAAGAGAACTATCATTTCTGGACGCATGACCTGTTCGACCGGCCGGAATTTCCCAAGCTCCATTTCATCGAGCACCGCTATGCCGATGACCCGACCAACTGGTGGATACCCAACCGCGCCTGCACCGAAGCGATGCTGCGCAGCGCCGGTTTCGAGATCGTTCTGCACCCCGAACAGGAGGTCTATTTCTGCCGCGCCGCCGGCGACGCGGCCAGTGGGGGTCCCGTCTACCCCTCGAAAGGACAGCGCCATGATTGAAGCCGCGATGATCTGGAACGAGCCCAATAACAAATCGCATTGGGATCCCGAGCTCGACCCCGATTGGAGCCGCTTCGCCGGGATGGCAATCCTGGCGGCGGACGCAATCGCATCTGAAAACCCGGCTTTGACCAAAGTGCTCGGTGGCATCTCGCCAATAGATCCGGGGTTCATCACCCGCATGAAGGAATTCGGCGTGCTGGATCATGTCGATGCCGTCGCCGTGCACGGCTTTCCCCTCGACTGGAATCTGTGGCAGATCCAGGAATGGCCGCAGAAGATCGGCGAGATCGCGACCGTCACCGATCTTCCCATCTGGGTCAGCGAAGTCGGCGTATCGACCTTCGGCGCCGAGGAAATCCAAGTCTGGGGGCTCAAGCGCACAGCTGAATTGCTGCTCGGCAATGCGCCACGCATCCAGTGGTACAGCCTCTACGATCTTCCGCGTGAATGGGAAGCAACGACGCGTCACCGCGAAGCCGAGGGCTCCTCTTACTATCGTCATTTCCATATGGGGCTGCTACGCCAGGACGGCACGCCAAAGCCCGCGCTGGAGGAATTCCTGCGCCATACACCCGCAATGGGCCTGGTGCAGTGGTTTCATTTCGAAGACCCGCGGCTGGACGATGCCGTCGCCTGGATGAAGCGGCTGGGTGTCACCAATATGCGTACCGGGCTTTCCTGGGCGGACAGTTTTCGGCCGAATGCGCTGGACTGGTTCGACCGGCAGATGGAAGCACTCGCCGATTTCGATGTGACGGTCACCTTCTGCTTCACACCTCAGCACCGCGGAATGATGCCCCACCACACCAGCCCGCCCCTGGTGCCGGAGGAGTTCGCTGAATTCTGTTCAACCATGATCCGCCGCTATGCGCCTGGCATGACATCCGCCTCGCTCCCCACGCAGCGGGCCTCGGCCGCGTGAAATGTCATGCTGCCCATGCATCAGATGCAGGACTTCGCGACGCCGTTGACAGGTGGAGATACGGCGCAGGGCAACGAGACGCGCCCAGGCGAGACACTCACCGTCCTCAATGTCGCCTACCCTCTCGCGCCCGTCGGCCCCGACGCTGTCGGCGGTGCCGAACAGGTTCTGTCGATGCTCGATCGGGCACTGGTTCAGGCCGGTCATCGATCTATCGTCATTGGCTGCCGAGGCTCCAGAACGAGCGGCACGCTTGTGGAAATACCGGCCGAAAACGGCGTACTCGACGAGGCGGCGAAGAGCCGCGCGCAACAGGCCCATCGCGAGGCGATCGCGGCTGCCCGTGCCCGATGGCCCATCGACGTGGTTCATCTGCACGGCATAGATTTCGACGCTTATCTGCCCGACGATGGTCCGACCTTGGTGACCCTCCACCTGCCATTGGATTGGTATCCGGCCGCGGCATTGCGCCCCACGCGCGGTGATCTCTGGCTCCATGCGGTCTCGCCCACCCAGCAGAAAACCGCGCCATCAGACGCCCGGCTGACGGCGCCGATTCCGAACGGCGTTGACATCGAAGCACTGACCCTGCTGCAGTCGAAGCGCGGCTTTGCCCTTGTTCTAAGCCGGGTTTGTCCGGAAAAGGGCGTCCACCTGGCGCTCGACGCAGCCAAACAGGCAGATGTGCCGCTGGTCATCGGCGGCAAGGTCTATCCCTATGAAACGCATACGCGGTACTTTCGCGATGAGGTCCAACCTCGCCTCGATGGCCGCCGCCGCTTCCTTGGCCCTCTCGGCTTCACCGCCAAGCGACGCATTCTCAATGCGGCGCGCTGTCTGGTCATTCCGAGTCTCGCAGCCGAGACCAGCTCGCTTGTGGCCATGGAGGCCCTCGCCTGCGGTACCCCGGTGGTCGCCTTTCCAAATGGTGCGCTTCCCGATGTCATAGAGCACGGCAGGACGGGCTTTCTCGTCGATACGGTCGACGAGATGGCCCAAGCCATTCTTGCGGCGCCCAGCTTGGATGCCGAGACATGCAGGGCCGAAGCGCGACGGCGGTTTTCGCTGGAACGCATGATCTCGTCTTACATGGACGCCTATCAAGCGCTGGCACGGCTTGGCACTGGTCGCCGGCGCTTCGCGGCGACGCCGTGAGCTAAACTGTGCTGCGCAGCGAAATCATCGGTGACCTCACACAATTGGACGCCTTGACGCCGCACTGGTGGAAACTGTGGCAGCAGAGTCCCTCGGCGACTCCGTTTCAATCTCCCGCCTGGCTGGTGCCGTGGTGGCACGCATTCGCACCTGGTGAACTGGCGACGGTCGCGGTCTGGCGTGGCGACGATCTGGTCGGGCTGGCGCCATTCTACCTTGAGCATGGGATATCCGGTTCGAAGCTGCTTCCGGTCGGCATTTCGCTCAGCGATTATCTGGACATTCTGGCTGTCCCTGGGAGCGAAGCCGAGGTCGTCGACATTGTCGCCGAGTCGATCCTCTCGATCGGGTGGGCGCAATGGATCTTGTCGGACTTGCCGCAGGACAGCCTCTCCCTTGCGATGACGCATCCCGAGATGGATTGGCCGACCGCCCATGCCGCCTGCCCCGTGCTCGCCCTCGCCGGCGACGAAACGCTTGCAGGCTGCGTCCCCGCAAGACGCAGACGCCAGTTGCGTCGGGCGCGTCAAGCCGCATCAAGATGCGGCCGGATCGCGCTGTTGTCGGCAAGCGGCAGTCCGCAAACTTTCCTCGATCAATTGATCCGCCTGCACAATATGCGCTGGGCCGAACAAGGAGGCGGTGTGTTGGCCAACGCCGCCGTCGAGCAATTCCATCGGCTCTCACTTCCCTTGCTCGACGCTCACGGTCTGGTGCGATGCTGGCTGTTCGCGATCGATGGCGGAACCGTCGGCGCCTATTACGGATTTCACCACCGCGGCCGTGCCTATGCTTATCTCGGTGGCTTCGACCCTGCTTATGCCGAGGAGAGTCCAGGTGCGATCCTGATTGGCCACGCAATCGCGGAAGCGATCCGCGAAGATGCGCGCGAGTTCGATTTTCTGCGCGGCCAGGAGGCCTATAAATATGGCTGGGGCGCCGTCGACAGGTGGACGATGCGCAGGGTCTGGACGCGGAGTTGATGCATGAGTGTAACCGCACCGAAAGCCGCCCGGCGCACGACATCGGTCAGGCTGGCGGTTGAAGACTGCATGGCCGATGGCATTTGCGCCGAAGGTGTTCTCGTCAGGCTGGCGCTCCACCTGCCGCCCACAATTGGAGCGGCGGAATTGGCGGAGGTCGTGCTGAAGGTCCAGCCGGCGGATGCCGGCGACGCAGCAAGGCTGCGAAAGGTCGCCGGACTGCTGCGCTGCAAACCAGACGTCTTCGCCATGTTGCGGGCAACGGGTGGCGCCGTTCGGCATGAGCGCGATGAGGGCGAGACGAATGTCGCTGTCGTCATGCGGCTGGCCTCCAGCTTCGATGCCGCGGCAGCGATTTCGGGAGCCGCGAGTGTCCAACTGGCATCCCTCGGCGATGAGGCAAGGCTCACAGTCACGACCAACGAAATCGTCGCATGGCTGGAGGCGCGAGAATTCACCGGAAGGGAACGGAGCATTCTCGACATCGGTTGCGGCATCGGCCGTTTCGAGCGCGCGCTGTGCAAATCCTTCAAGTGGATGGTCGGCATCGACATATCGCCGCGGATGATCTCCATCGCCTCCGAGCAATGCGCCGCACTCGGCAATGTCGAGTTGCGACAAACCTCCGGTCTCGATCTGTCCGAATTCGCCGACGCCAGTTTCGATTGCGTGCTGGCGGTGGACAGCTTTCCCTATCTGGTTCTGGCCGGCATGGCTGATCGGCATTTCGACGAAATTGCGCGCGTTCTGAAACGGCCGGGCTGGCTCGCCTTGCTGAACTATTCCTATCGCGGATCACTTCTCTCAGACCGCGATGATATCGGCCGTCTGGCGCAAGCTCATCAATTGCGGGTCCTCATCGACGGCGAGAAGCCGTTTCGGTCGTGGGATGGCGACGCCTTTCTGCTCGCTGGGTGAAGCGGAACATTACAGCGCGATGCCAGTTCGGACGTCGAACAACGGGCACCGACGAGTGTCCCCGATTCGAAGGAGGATATCATGGCATCCGGCGGTAAAAAACATTTCGGCCGCAGCAGCCAGGCAAGAGTGCCGGCGCCGGCGCGGTGACCTCCCCGGAGAAGGACGAGATCGAAGAAAACGCGGTCTTGTCGAATCGCAACAAGAAGCAGCATGGCCAGGAGCGCGGGCTGGACGGCAATCGGATCAAGCCCGATCAATATCAGGATCACGCCGCTGACCGATTGCCTAGGGATTGAACGCCACCGCCGCGCGTCCATGGCCCGGGACGACGAAGGACCGGGACGACGAAGGACCGGGACGACGAAGGAGCAGCAAGGAAATAAACCTGTGCAAGGGGCCGCTGGTGAGCTTCTTGGCGGTTGACACCGCCTTGTAATGCCAGGCGCTTATCACCACACTAGGATCAAGGGACCCGCTATCAAGAGAATGTGATGTCTCGTTCGAGCGACGATACCCCGGATCCGCATGTCGAGATGGCTGTGGATCAGGAGATTGCTTCCCTGCTGGCCGCCATAGAGCAGGAAAAAATTCCAGACCGCCTGACCAAGCTGGCGATCGAATTGCAGAACGCGCTCGTCGAGAAACGTCGGCGCGACGTGAAGAACTGACTATCTGCGGCCGTCGACCTCGACATCGAGCTGACCATCCGACAGCTGGTTTCGTCTTTCTATCAATGTCTGCAGCGAACTCTCCCCCAGGAATTCAAGGATGTTGGCGCGCGCACGGTTCAGGCGGCTTTTGACCGTTCCGACCGCGCAACCGCATATGTCGGCGGTTTCCTCGTAGCTCACTCCCAAAACGCCGATCAGCATCAGGACCTCGCGTTGGTGTTCAGGCAGCCTTTGAATGGCGCCGTGAACTTCCTTGCTCTGAACGGTCCATTCCTGGGTGGCTTCCGAAATTGGTCTCGAAGACGCGCAATCGAGCAGGCCGGGCGCCTCCCGGGCAGCGATCTTGACCCGGGTATAGTAAGTGTTGCGCATGATGGTGAAGAGCCACGACTTCATGCGCGTACCGGGTTCGAACTTGTCGATGTTGGCGAGACCCTTGGTCAGTGTCTCCTGCACGAGATCGTCAGCGTCGTCGGGGACGCGGCAGAAGGTGCGCGCGAATGCCCGCAGGGCAGGTATCAGGTCAACGATGGAAACTTCATTGGTTTCCTGGTCGGCCAAAAGGCAGCCTCCGGATGACAATGGTCCAGCTCCCAGAAGAAAGAGTGTGTGAACGCAGCCCCAGCTAAATGCATGGAAGTTTGGTTCGTTCCTCGTGCCGGAGACAACTCTTCATGAATTGTGCGCAGGCGGAGATATCTGTCATCCGATCGGCGCGCACCATCGCCGCAGCAGTCCCGGCTCCTCCGACAGCGGTGTCTCCAGCGTCCATTTTTTACGGGAACAAAGCTGCTCACCGGCAGTTTGATGGCTTGACCACTTCAACCTTCCGGTATCGATCGAGGATCTGTCATGGCCAAATCCGCTCGCCCCTCCGCTCGCCAATCGGCAAGTGGACTGGATCAGAATAGCGCGCGCGGAAATGGCGGCGAGTTGCACCAGATCGCGGGGGACGACACGCCTGCCCTTACGACGGCGCTCGGAACGCCTGTCTCCGACGACCAAAACACATTGCGGATCGGTGAGCGCGGACCATCGCTGATCGAAGACTTTCACTTTCGCGAGAAGATTTTCCACTTCGACCACGAACGCATCCCGGAAAGGGTCGTTCATGCCCGCGGCTATGGCGCGCATGGTTTTTTCGAGACCTACGAGTCACTTGCCAAATACACACGTGCCGACATTTTCCAGCGAGCTGGTGAAAAGACGCCGGCATTCGTTCGTTTCTCGACGGTTGCCGGCAACAAGGGTTCGTTCGATCTCGCCCGCGACGTGCGCGGCTTCGCGGTCAAGCTCTACACCAAGGAGGGCAATTGGGATCTCGTCGGCAACAACATCCCGGTCTTCTTCATCCAGGACGCCATCAAGTTTCCCGATCTGATCCACGCCGCCAAACAGGAGCCCGACCGTGCCTTTCCGCAGGCACAGACGGCGCACGACAATTTCTGGGACTTCATCAGCCTGATGCCGGAATCAATGCACATGGTGATGTGGATCATGTCGGATCGCGCGATCCCGCGTTCCTTCCGCTTCATGCAAGGCTTTGGTGTGCACACGTTCCGCCTCGTCAACGCGAAGGACGAATCCACCTTCGTCAAATTCATCTGGAAACCGAAGCTCGGCATGCAATCGGTGGTCTGGAACGAGGCGGTCAAGATCAATGGTGCCGATCCCGACTTCCATCGCCGCGATTTGTGGGAGGCCATACAGGCCGGCAATTTCCCGGAATGGGAGTTGACGGTGCAACTGTTCGATCAGGCATTTGCCGACAGTTTCGACTTCGATATCCTGGATGCAACGAAGATCATTCCCGAAGAGGTCCTCGAACCAATTCCGGTCGGTCGGCTGGTGCTCGACCGGATGCCGGACAATTTCTTCGCCGAGACCGAGCAGGTGGCGTTCATGACGCAGAATGTGCCGCCCGGAATCGATTTCTCCAACGATCCGCTACTGCAAGGCCGCAACTTCTCTTATCTCGATACCCAATTGAAACGGCTGGGCAGCCCGAACTTTACCCATCTGCCGATCAACGCGCCGAAGTGCCCGTTCGCCCATTTTCAACAGGACGGGCACATGGCCATGCGCAACCCGGCCGGTCGTGCCAACTATGAGCCGAACTCATGGGGACTGGGACCGCGCGAGGATCCGCAGCGTGGCTTCCGTTCTTTCGCCGATGCCGAACAAGGGCAGAAAGTACGTCTGCGCGCGGAGAGCTTCGCCGATCACTACAGCCAGGCCCGGCAATTCTTCAACAGCCAGACACCACCGGAGCAGCGTCACATCGCGATGGCGCTGACGTTTGAACTGAGCAAGGTCCAGGCGCCGGCAATCCGCGAGCGCATGGTTTCGCATTTGTTGAACATCGATGAAACGCTGGCGACCACGGTCGCCGATAAGCTCGGCATCCGTGACCTGCCCGAACCTGCCGAAGCCGCCGTTCCGCCGCGCGATGACTTGCCGCCGTCGCCGGCGCTCAGCATCATCCAAAATGGACCCAATAGTTTCGAAGGCCGCAAAGTCGGTGTCATGCTCAGCGATGGAGCCGATGTCGCGCTGTTCGAGGAACTTCGTTCCGCCATCGAAGCGGAAGGCGCGGTGATGGAGGTGGTTGCGCCCAAGGTGGGTGGCGTCGAAGCCGCCGACGGCACCCACATCGAGGCAAGGCACATGATCGACGGCGGTCCGTCCGTATTGTTCGACGCGGTGGTGCTGCTCCTCTCCGAGGCGGGCGCCGAGTTGCTGGTCAAGGAGGCCGCTGCGAAGGATTTCGTGTCTGATGCGTTTGCGCACTGCAAGTTCATCGGCTTCACCCCGGGGGCCGAGCCGCTCCTGGCCAAAGCAGGCGTCGCTCCCGATGCCGATGAGGGGCTGACGCGGCTGGATTCGGCAGCTTCGGTAACTGCATTTGTGCGGTCATGCCGGAAGCTGCGGCTCTGGGCGCGGGAGGCGGCTGTCAAGCTTTGATGCGATGACGTCAGCTGTTTTCCGCTGGCATGTCCGCAGGCTTTGGTTTGCCGCCAACCCAGTCCGCACCCCGATCTACGAGCGATCTTCCTTGCTGGACGCTTGCCGCTGCTTTTCCAGGACCTCATCGGTCCCGACCAGCTTCTTTGCTCCGCCTGAAATGGTCGTGGACACCACTGAGGGCGGATCGCTCGCCGGAAAGGAATCCTCCAATCCCGCCTGCAGTTGGTCCTCGAGCGTGCGTGGTTCTTCGGAACGGCCGGGCGTTCTGCGTGTGTCTATCTTCTCAAGCGGCTGTTTCCTCTCTGGCGAATCGTTGGCGTTCCGGACCAGGGCGTAAAGTTGCTCGATCGCGAATTCCTTGATCGTTTCGAAATCGGCGCGATCGTCCTCTGCCGCCTCGATCTGATCAACCATGGCTTTCTCGAAGCGGTCGAGGCTGTCGCCTCCGCAGGCATGGGAAAGGCGCAACAGGGCTTCGTTCAGCATCAACGGAGCAAAATGTGCTGAAGCTTCAAGCCTGAGTTGTCTTAGACGATCCGGAGTGGCGGCCTGCAACTTTGACATGGACAACCTCCTTTCTCCCACAAGCGTCTCAACGACATTTGACCGCCGATGTTCCACTGCGCCTGAACATCCTTCCCGCCCGGCGAGCTACAGGAACCAGCTTGCCACCAGTCCCGCCGACGCCGCAAAGATCGCCAGGGTCGTCACGCCGCCCAGGATGTTCGTGCTTATGCTGTTGACCTTGTCGCCCATGATCTTGCGATTGTTGGTCATGATCAGGATGAGAAGCAGCAGAGGTGGCGTTGAAAATCCTTGCACGACGCCCGACCAGACCAGGGCTTTCATAGGGTTGAAGCCGAAGAAATTGAGACCCACCGCCACCAGCGTTATGATCCCAATCACGATGTAGAATTTGGGAGCCTGGCGGGGTTTGGCATGCAGGCTATTCTTCCATCCCATCGCCTGAGCGAAATCGAAAGCGGCGCCAGCGGTCATGATCGGCACGGCCAGAAAGCCAACGCCAATTACACCGACCGCAAACAGAATGCTGGCAGCGTCGCCGGCAAGCGGCCGCAGCGCTTCGGCCGCCTGCGCCGCTGTCTCGATCTGCGTCTGCCCGGCCTTGTAGAGCGTCGAACCTGTCGAAAGAATGATGAAATACATGATCAGATTGGAGAACGTCATGCCGATCAGGATGTCGCGGCGGGATCGGCGCAGTTCGCTCTCCGTGGCGCCTTTGCGCTCTTCGAGGCTCGTTCGACCCTTGGCTATCTCCTCCTCCACCTCCTGATTGGACTGCCACGTGTAAAGGTATGCGGAGAGCGTGGTCCCGATGATGGCGACGAGGATGGACAGGTATTCGCGGCTGAATTCGATTTTTGGCAACAGCGTGCCGCGCAGGACAGAGGCTGCATCCGGTTTGGCAAGCACCGCGGAGACCACATAGGCAAGCAGAGCCAGAGCCAGCCACCGGAACACATTTCGGATCAATTTATACGATCCGAACACCTGCAGGGCAAAAATGACGACCGCAACGGCAATGACGACCAAGGGAGCAGGCAGAGGAACGAACAGCACGATGGCCGCCGACATGGCGCCAAGATCTGCGGCTGCCTCGATCGTGTTGCCAATCAGCACGCCCACCAGCACGGACCATAGCAGCCAACGCGGATAGAAGTCCGATATGACCTTGAAAAGCCCGCGACCCGAAACCTGGCCAAGCTTGGATGAAAGATAGACGACGACATACATCATCGGCAGCGTGACAGGTGCCGTCCACAGCAGGTCAGGCCCGAACCGCGCTCCGGCGCTCGCGTAGGTACCGATGGCCGAGCAGTCGTCATCGGCCGCGCCGGTGATCAGACCAAGCCCGAGAGCCCGAACGACGCCGCCCTTTTTTTGCCCGCTTGCCCTTTGGCCCTCGTCAGGTGGCTTGTTCATTGAAGGCGCGTCTTTACCGAGGCCACGCAAGAAATCATGACGAACATTCCAATCGGACGGCGATGAAGCAGCCGTTTCAAGCTGCATTGAGATCGAGGCTCGAACCTCTGGTCAGGCTTTTTGTTCCTGGACCAGTCCCGGCCCGCGACGACGTTTCATCCGATGCGGGTTCTTTCGGCGGAGCCGGACATCCAAGCGAATGCTCCGCTCCACTGAAGAAGGGTGTCGGAGCCTGTCATTCAGGCGACTTGGCACAAAACTTTCCCCGAAAGAAAATCCCGCGGCGCCAAAGTCGAGTGTTCGGCCCAGCCCGTTCATCCGCTTGGTCAGCGGCTCGTACCGCCGCCGATCGCCATCCGTAAGCCGAGGCCGATGATGAGACAGCCGGTGAGCCGCTGCTGCCAAAGCCTTGCGCGAGGGTGCCGCATGACCCATGCCCCGGCCGCGCCCGATGCCAAGGCATAGGCTCCCAGCACCAGCACACCGGTTATCTTCTGTGTTGCGCCAAGCAGCACCAGCTGCGACGTGACGGAGCCCCTGTGCGGATCGACAAACTGCGGCAGGAACGCAACCATGAACATCAAAGGCCAGGGATTGCTCAGATTGGCGATCATTCCTTCCCGGGCGGCGGCGAGCGGCCGCAGGGCCTTGAGGTCACCCGTGGGAATGGTTGCCGAGGATGAAAGCAGCAGCCGGACACCCAGCCAGACGATGTAGGCCGCCCCGGCCCATCGAAGCAGATTGAACGCCAGGGGCGAGGCGTGGACAAGCGAGGACAGGCCGAATGCAATCAGCGGAAGCTGCACAAGTCCGGCGCCCAGCGTCATGCCGAGCACCGTGAGCAGCGCCACGTCGCGCCCCTGTCCAATGCCGCGGGCCATCACCAGCATGCTGTCGGGACCTGGCGGCACCTGCATGAGAATGACGGTTCCGACAAAAGCTATCCACAATGAGGGATCGATGGGGCATCTCCGTTAGCGCTGCCGATGACATCAAAGCGGCCAGCCGTCATCCGGGTTCCGCGGCAAATGAAAATGTCCCATCGCGAAGAACCAGGCATGAACCGTCAGATGGAACGCGGTGCCAGTCCTGGAAGTTGAAAAAAGCCGGAGCCGTTCCTGAGCCGGTTTTGGAGGCCTACCCGTGCATGAACCAATAAACGCCTTCCCGCTCCCGCTGGACACGTCTCCGATGGAGGCCAAGCTTGCCGATGAAATCCCCCGGGATGGAAACCGCTGGCAGTACGAGCCCAAATGGGACGGGTTTCGCTGCCTGGCTTTCAAGAGCGACGACACCGTTGACCTGCGCGCCAAATCCGGCAAGCCGCTCGGCCGCTATTTTCCAGAAATCACGGACATTTTGCGTGACCTCAAGCGCGGGCATTTCGTCCTCGACGGCGAGATTGTCATTGAGGTTGACGGTGAGCTTTCCTTCGAGGCGCTGCAGATGCGCCTTCACCCGGCACAAAGCAGAATCCGCAAACTGAGTTCGCAGACGCCTGCCAGTCTGATCCTCTTCGACATGCTTGCCAGGCCGGGCGGCGAGGTCATCACGGGCAAGCCACTTGTGGAACGGCGGCGAGCGATCGAGGACTTGGTGACCTCCTCGAACAGTCCAGATCTTCGCCTGTCGAAGTGCACTTATGATGCAGCCACGGCGGCTCGATGGCTACACGGCTCCGGCCATGCATCGACCGACGGCATCATGGCCAAAGTGCTTGATGAGCATTATCTGTGCGGCGAACGTGCGATGGTGAAGGTAAAGCCGAGGCGCACCGCCGATTGCGTTGTCGGCGGTTTCCGTTATCTCGCGGACAGTCGTGAGGTTGGCTCGCTGCTCCTCGGCCTCTACAATGACGACGGCAAGCTCGATCACGTCGGCTTCACGTCGACCATCGCCAGGACCGACAGAGGAGCGCTCACGCGCCGGCTGGAAGGGCTGCGGTCAGAGCCCGGATTCACCGGCAAGGCGCCCGGCGGCCCGAGCCGCTGGAGCACGGAGCGCAGCGGACAATGGGAACCCTTGCAGCCTGAACTGGTGGTGGAGGTCCGCTTCGACCACGTTACCGGCAATCGATTCCGCCACGGCACCAAACTGCTGCGCTGGCGCCCCGACAAGGCGCCACGGCAATGCACGTTTGAGCAGATCGAATAGACCGCTCCTGGAAGATCGCTTCCAGAAACCTGTCACGATTTATTGTGACGAAGGAACCAACTCGGGATTCACCGGTTCGGACACCATCCACCGGAGCTACCCCGACATGCCAAATGCAGCAGAAATTCTCATCGATACGCTCGTCGCCTGGGACGTGGAGGTGGTGTTCGGCTTGCCGGGAGACGGCATAAACGGCGTCATGGAAGCGTTGCGGACGCGGCGCGACAAGATTGCCTTCGTTCAGGTCCGGCATGAAGAGTCGGCTGCCTTCATGGCATGTGCGTATGCCAAGTGGACAGGAAAGCTGGGCGTGTGCCTTGCGACGTCCGGTCCCGGCGGAACACATCTTCTGACCGGCCTCTATGACGCCAAGCTCGACCAGGCTCCGGTGCTGGCGATTACGGGCATGCAGTTCCACGATCTGATCGAGACGTTCACGCAACAGGATGTCGATCTGACGCGCGTGTTCCACGATGTCTCCGTTTACAATGCACATGTCGCCGACGCCGCGCATATGGAAAACGTCGCCAGCCTTGCCTGCCGAACCGCGCTGGCGCGCAAGGGCGTCGCCCATCTTTCGATTGCCAGCGACATCCAGGAGCAGGAGAGCGATCCGTCGAAGCGCTCCAAGCGCAATCGCCCGGCGCACACGCCGCAGGATATGTTCGCCGGTCACAGCGTACCGCTGGAGGTTGAGCTCGACAAAGCCGCCGCCATTCTCAATGACGCTTCGCGGGTTGCGATCCTGGCCGGACGCGGCGCCATCGGCGCGGCCGCCGAACTCGAACACACGGCGCGACTGCTGCAGGCGCCTGTCGCGAAGGCCTTGCTGGGCAAGGCGGTGCTGCCGGACGACCATCCCTACACCACCGGCGGGATCGGCATTCTTGGAACCCTGGCTTCGCAAGAGGCGATGGAGAGCTGTGATGCGGTGCTGATTGTCGGTTCGACCTTTCCCTATATCGAATACTACCCGCAGCCCGGGCAGGCCCGTGGCGTCCAGATCGACTGCGATGCGCAGCGGATCGGCTTGCGCTTTCCGGTCGAGGCCGGCCTTGTCGGCGACGCGGCCGAGACATTGCGCGCGCTGAACCAACGTCTGACGCAGAAGCCCTCCGATGAGTTCCTGCACCGTTCCCAGGAGACCATGAGGAAATGGCGCGAGATGATGCGGCAGTCGGAAGACATGCAGGCGCAACCCTTGAAGCCACAGGCGATTGCCCGGGCGTTCGGACAACGGTTGGCCGACGACACGGTGCTGGCCACGGATTCCGGTCAGAACACGGAACTGGCCGCCCGCCATGTCGATCTTCGCAGCGGCCAGGCATTTGGGGTGTCCGGATCGCTGGCATCGATGGCTTGCGGTCTCGCCTACGCCATCGCTGCCGGCATCGCGTTTCCCGGTCGACCGATTGCCGCCATCGTCGGCGATGGCGGCTTTGCCATGCAGCTCGGCGAATTCTCGACGGCGGTGCGCTACAAGATCCCGCTGAAGGTTCTGGTGATCAAGAACAACATGCTCAATCAGATCGCCTGGGAGCAGATGATGTTTCTGGGGAATCCGCAATTCGGTTGCGAATTGCAGCCGATCGATTTTGCCATGGCGGCGGAAGCAATGGGCGCAAAGGGTTTTCGCATCGAGCGGGCCGATCAGATCGAGACGGTTCTCGACCAGGCTTTCGCCACGGAAGGCCCTGTCGTGATCGAAGCGCTGGTAGATGCGTATGAGCCGCTGATGCCGCCCAAAATGCCGGCAGATTACGCCAAGAACTTCCGCCAGGCCCTGCCGCGGACACCGGGACACGAACGCATAGAAGAAAACATCGCCCGGGAGCCGGCGAAATCGATGATGGACGCCTAGAGGCACGGAGGTGAGAACAGCGCCTCAGTGGCTTCAATCTGGATCTTTCCAGATGAACCGGAGCTCCGGTGCTCTTCCGGCTGACGGATGCGGATCATGAGCTTCGACGCGCTCTTTTCGACCTCGATCTGCTATGGCAACGGCGCCCCGCAAGCCGGTTGGACACTGGCGCTTCCCATCACATTGCCGCTCCTGGCAGTCGTGTCGCTCTATACAGCGGGCGCCAGCCGACTGTGGCGACGGAGCGGACGCGGACGCCGCTTGCGATCACGGCAGGCCTTCCAGTTTGCTGCCGGCTGGGCCGTCCTGGCGTTCGCCCTTGTAAGCCCGATCCATGCGTTGGGCGAACATGTGTTTGCGGCGCACATGATCGAGCATGAATTGCTGATGGCGGTCGCAGCGCCTCTGCTGGTTGCCTCCCGCCCGACAGCGGCGATGATGTGGGCACTGCCGGTACAGCTGCGCCAGATATTCGGAGCGGCCGGACATGCAAATACGCTTCGGGCGATCTGGGCGTTCATCAGCCGCCCTGTGGTCGCGACCGTCCTGCACGGAGCCGCGATATGGATCTGGCATGTCCCGGCGCTGTTCGAGGCTGCCCTCCAGCAGGGTTTCCTGCACTATGCCCAGCATGCGAGCTTCCTCGGTACCGGGCTATTGTTCTGGTGGGTGCTGCTGCCTCGCCCTGGCCGCGAGCACGCTTGCGGCAATGCGGTGATGCATCTCTTCTTCACCTCGCTCCACACCGGGCTGCTCGGGGTTTTGCTCGTCGTCTCGCCAAAGCTGTGGTATCCGGCTAATGCCGTCGGCTCGGATCTGTGGGGGCTCAGCCCGCTCGAGGACCAGCAACTTGCAGGCTTGATCATGTGGATTCCCGCTGGCCTGATCTATGGCGGAGCCGCACTGCTCTTGGTTGCTTTCTGGATTCAAACGAGCAGTCGGCGGCATCAGGCTCCCCAGGAGTTGCGCATCGTCTAACCCGCACCGCTTCACGTCGGTTTTCACCGGGCGGTGTTGCCAAGCATCCTTTTTCAGCCAGCTGCGTTATGGCCTTGGCAACGATGGTGGATCCTTCATGGCGAGGTGCATGAGTCCGTTGGCCCGCTCTCGCAGGCGGACATGACCGCAAATGTCGCTTGCCTTTACATGTCCAACGCAAATCCTGACTGGCATTGTTGCGGGAAAGGCTGCGCAACCGCGTTTGAGGTGGGTCAGCGCAGCGTCGATGTTGGTATTGGCAGGATGCGGCGATCGGCAATCGGCCCTCCATGCACACGGTGCGAACGCCCGGAGAATCCTTGATCTGATCTGGTCTTTCAGCGCAGTCGCGGCGGCCACGTGGCTGCTTGTCATGCTGGTCTTGGCGGCAGCGCTTTTGCGTCGCCGCCTCTCCGAGACAACGCGCTCGCCGCTTGAGATCGATTCACATCAGGAGCGCCGATTTACCCGCGCTGTCGGCAGCGCCGTTGCGTTGACCGTTCTGGTGCTCGTCATGATGACGATAGCGAGTTTTTTCGCCGGCAAATCCATTGCTTCGCTGAGCGGAACGGAAACGCTTGCCGTGCGGATCACGGGGCACCAATGGTGGTGGGAGGTCCGGTATGCCGGTAATGATCCCTCGCAATCGATCGTCACGGCAAATGAAATCCATGTCCCGGTTGGCGAACCGGTCAAGGTCGAACTCGATTCGCTCGATGTTATTCATAGCTTCTGGGTGCCGAACCTTGCCGGTAAGCGCGATCTCATTCCGGGCCGGCCAAGCCAGCTTACCCTCATCGCCGATAAGCCCGGCATCTATCGTGGCCAGTGTGCCGAATTCTGCGGCTATCAGCACGCCCATATGGCCATCACCGTCATCGCGGAAAGCCGCGAAGCGTTCGACGCATGGCAATCCAGGCAAAACGCCGTCGCATCCGCGCCTGGCGGCGAGGAAGAACGCCGCGGCCAACAGGCATTTCTTTCCACCGGCTGTGCGCTCTGCCATACGATAAGAGGCACGCCTGCCAGCGGAACGGTCGGTCCTGATCTTACGCATCTCGCCAGCCGACGTGCACTGGCCGCGGATACGCTGGCCATGACCCCTGGCGCGCTCGCCGCCTGGATTGCCGATCCACAGTCGATAAAGCCCGGCGCCAAGATGCCGCGCATTGCCCTTAGCGCCGACGATCTCAACGCGGTCGTCGCCTATCTCGGAAGCCTCGAATGAGCGGCATTGGGGGAAAGCCGGCCGAGCATACCCAGGAGGGCCTGAAAGGCATCCGTGACACCGGCCTCGAAGAGGTGAGACTGCGCGCCTTTCTGGCGCATGCCTGGCGAACGCCGAAAGGCTTCTACGGCTGGCTGGTCACGGTCGATCACAAGCTGATCGGACGGCGCTATATCGTGACGGCTTTCCTGTTTCTCGCCCTTGCGGGTCTATCAGCGCTCGCCATGCGTTTCCAGCTTGCCCAGCCGGAGGCCGGCCACATCGGCCCCGATCTCTACAACCAGCTGTTCACCATGCATGGCACGACGATGATGTTTCTGTTCGCCGTACCGGTGATGGAAGCTTTCGCCATTTACCTGGTGCCGCTGATGATCGGCACTCGCAATGTCGCCTTTCCGCGGCTCAATGCATTCAGCTACTGGGTCTATCTTTCCGGCGGGCTGATGATCTGGATCGCCTTCGCCTTCGAAACCGGTGCGGATGCCGGCTGGTTTTCCTACGTACCGCTCGCCGGACCCGAATATGGCATCGGCAAGCGCCCCGATTTTTGGGCGCAGATGGTGACCTACACTGAAGTGTCCGCGCTCGCGGTAGCGGTCGAGATCATCGCGACAGTGTTCAAACAACGTGCTCCCGGCATGTCGCTTGACCGCATCCCGCTCTATGTCTGGTCCGTCCTCGTCACGGCTTTCGTCATCCTGTTCGCCATGCCGGCCGTGATGGTCTCGAGCACAATGCTGATCCTGGACCGCCTGGTCGGCACGAAATTCTTCGATCCCGCTGCAGGCGGCGATGCACTGCTGTGGCAGCATCTATTCTGGTTCTTCGGCCATCCCGAGGTCTACATCATCTTCGTTCCGGCGACCGGCTTCGTCTCCGCGATCCTGCCGACCTTCGTTCGCCGCCCGATCTTTGGCTATCTCGGGATCGTCCTGTCGTTGATCGCGATCGGTTTTCTTTCCTTCGGCCTGTGGGTGCACCACATGTTCGCTACCGGCCTGCCGCAGCTCGGCGAAAGCTTCTTTACCGCTTCCTCGATGATGATCGCCATTCCGAGCGGCATTCAGATCTTCTGCTGGATTGCGACGATCTGGGGCGGCCGGCCGATCTTCGCCACGCCCATGCTTTTCGTGCTCGGCTTCATCTTCACCTTTGTGATCGGCGGCCTGACCGGGGTCATGGTCGCCTCGGTGCCGCTCGACCTGCAGGTACACGACACCTATTTCGTGGTTGCCCATTTCCACTATGTGCTGGTCGGGGGCGCCGTCTTCCCCCTGCTAGGCGCCGTTTACTACTGGTTTCCCAAGATCACCGGACGCATGCTGTCTGAGAGGCTCGGCCGCTGGAATTTCTGGCTCGTCTTCCTCGGGTTCAATCTCACCTTCTTCCCCATGCATATTCTCGGTCTGCAAGGCATGCCGCGCCGCGTTTATACGTATCCGCCGGCGAGCGGCTGGGGCGAGATGAACCTCTTCATCAGCCTCTCTTCACTGGTGGTGTTCGCCGGCTTTGCGCTTTTCTTCCTGAACCTCCTGCTCAGCCTTCGCAACGGCAGCATTGCCGGAGACAATCCCTGGGGCGCGAGCACGCTCGAATGGGCGACGACGTCGCCGCCGCCCTCCTACGATTTTTCGCGGCTGCCCGTGGTAACTCACCGCGAACCGCTTTGGGCCGAGCCCGATACGCTTCCCGTGGTCGAGGGTCTGCGTGTCGACGCACGCGAGGTGCTCGCCGGCACGGTCGCCGATGCGGTGCCGCAACTAAGGGTGCCATCGGCTGACAACTCGATCTGGCCGCTTCTGTCGGCCATTGCGGTGGGCGGTGCATTTCTCGGTTCGATATACACGCCATGGGCGGTGGTCTGGGGAGCGATCCCGGTTTCGATCGGCTTCATCTGTTGGTTCTGGCCGAAGGGCGAACCGGAGGACGAGGAATGAGGCACCGTCCCGTCGCCGGCGTCAGCCACCTGCCCACATATGATTTCGGGTCGGCGAGCCCGATGTGGTGGGGAACCCTTGCCTTCATTGCTCTCGAGGCAACAGGTTTTGCCTTGGCGATAGGCACCTACTTCTATTTGGCCGTGCTGGCCCGGCATTGGCCCATCGGAGCGCCGGCGCCAGATTTGCTGCCGGGCACGGCAGTGTTGATCATTCTGGTTGCGAGCGTCGTGCCCAACCACCTGATCGAGTTTTGGGCGCGTCGCCAGGACCTCGCGAAAGTTCGCCTTGGCATGGTCGTCATGTCGGTCGTCGGGATTCTTCCGCTGATCGTTCGCATCTGGGAATTTCCGGCTCTGCGGATTTCCTGGGATCAGAACGCTTACGGATCGATCGTGTGGTTCCTACTTGGACTGCATACCACGCATCTTCTTACCGATGTCGGCGACACGATCGTCCTGGCGGTTCTCATGTTCACGCAAAAAGGCAAGGCGGGCCGCCGCTTCAGCGACGTCTCGGACAATGCGTTCTACTGGGACTTCGTCGTCGTCTCATGGGTCGTGCTCTATCTTGTTATCTATTGGGCTCCGAGGATGTGAGATGCAGGCGATCCGTACCGGCGTTTCCTGGGCAGGCCTGGTCAGCGGGCCAGTTGCATGGGCAATAGCCCTGCAGCTCGATTACTCCATTGCATCCTGGCAGTGCCATGCCGGCTTTCGTCCCACTGCCTTGTTCTCATTGATAGGCGCCGCTGTCGCCCTGGCAGGCACGCTGCTGTCGTGGCACGCCGTTCATGACCGCGGACATGGTACGATCCCGCCCCGGAAGGCGCGCACGCGCGCGTTCCTTGCCAGGACTTCGGTGGGCATCGGGGCGCTGTTCACGCTCATCTTGCTGGCGCAAGTGGTGGCAGGGCTGATCTTCAGCGGGTGCGAATTGTGACGACGCCAAAGACGCGGAGATTGGCCATCCACCGCCGGTACGCGCTTTGGCCTGCCACGGGCATTCCATTTCCAGCCGTCATTTCTCGGTCGGTCGTACTCGTCTTGTTATCGTTGGCGGTTTGTACCGAGCTGCGGGCGAGCGAAATCCAGAGGGGTGAATATCTCACGCGAGCGGCCGACTGCATCGGCTGCCACACGTCCAATCCGAGCCGCCCCTTCGCTGGAGGCTATCGCGTGCCGACGCCCTTCGGCGATGTATACTCGACCAACATCACACCAGATCTCGAAACGGGCATCGGACGCTATTCCGCGGACGAGTTCGTGCGAGCCGTCCAGAAAGGTATCAGGCGCGACGGAGCCGATCTCTACCCCGCCATGCCCTATGACAGCTTCGCCGCAATGAGCCGCGAGGACGTGCTTGCGATCCGGGCCTATCTCCTTGCGCAGCCGCCGATTTCCCAGCCGCGGCCGCGAAACATTCTGCCTTTTCCATTCAACCAGCGCTGGACGGTTGCGCTGTGGAAGCTCGCGAACCTCCAAAGCGGCAGTTTCACGCCTGACCGGAGCCGGACCGCCGCATGGAACAGGGGAGCCTACCTTGTCGAGGTGCTCGGCCACTGCGGTGCCTGCCACACGCCAAGGAATGCGACGTTCGGCATGGATGAAGACCACAAGCTTGCCGGCGGCACCGCCGGCATCTGGCACGCCTTCAACATCACCAGCGACAAGATCGCAGGCGTCGGCGGCTGGAGCAACGAAGAGCTGTCTCGATTCCTCAAAACCGGCGCCGTGCCCGGGAAGGCCTACGCGGGCGGGCCGATGGCGGAAACGGTCATGAACAGCCTGCAGCATCTTTCCGACGACGACATCCAGGCTATTGTCGCCTATCTCAGGGACGTGCCCGCCCAACCGGGAGACGAGAAGCAGCCGCGTTTCTCATGGGGTAACGCGGCCGCGGCCGCGGCCGACGACATTGCTGGAACCGAAGGGATGACGCAAGGCAGCGGAACCGCAACCGGCGATGATCTCTATCGATCGCTCTGTTCGACGTGCCATGGGGCGAACGGAGGCGGATCATCAGACGGATCCTATCCGTCCTTGACCCGTAACAGCACCCCCGGCGCGGCCACGCCCGAGGATGTCGTCATGACCATCCTTGAAGGCGTCAAAGCTGGTGACGTGGCCGGGCGTCAATCGATGGCGGCCTTCGGCGGCTGGCTGGATGATGGCCAGGTGGCAGCTCTTGCAAATTACGTCACCGTGCGGTTCGGAAATCCCGACCTCAGCGTCACCGCGGCCGATGTACGCCAGATGCGGGCAGGAACGACAACCAGCCAGACGATCATGATTCTGGCGGCTCAATCACTTGTAGCGGGCGCCGCCGTGTTGATGCTTGGCCTGCTGCTTTTGCTGGCAAGACGCCTGCGCCGTGGGGCGACTTCAGCGCGCCTCATGTTCGCGCGTAGAGATAGGCGGTAATGTCGCGCGCCTCTTGAGGCGACAGATTTGTATTGGGCATGGCCGTCTTCGGGTCAACGTACCGCGCCCTGCTGATCCAGCGCATCATCGCATCCGGGGTGGCTCGCGACGGCCCGGTATATCCCTCTTTCGACGACGCCTTGCAGGGACGGACCGACGGTGCCACGGGCGCCGGGCACTCCCGGGATTTCGTGACATCCGCCACAGCCGTTGCGGATCATTGCCGGGACGGCCCGGTCAGGGTCGCCCCCGATGGCCTGTGCAATGGTGGTTTCCCGGAGATTGTCGCCGCGGACCAAGTTGATGGCGCAAACTACCGGAACAATGGCGATTGCCGCGAATACGCCTGCCACCCAGGGCAGCGCGGATGGCATCAACTTGACGGGTTGTCGGCTCATCCGCGCCTGCTGCCGCAGTCGCAAGACGCGGCCCGGTGGCCGCTGCAAGCGCCCTCAAACGCCCGATCATCCCCGGATCTCGCTGGAAACAACTCAATCATCGGCGATGAAAATCATACCAGCGGGCCGAACACGAATGTAGCCAGCAGAACAAGGAAAATCACAGCGGTAACTGCGATCGCCCACATGACGATCCTTCTTGTCCCCCGTTGCTCTTGCTTGCGAGAGATATCTTCTGACACAGTACGAAATCCTTGCTGCAAAATTCAACTGACGATAAGGCTCGGCATCTGCATGAGCCGGACCTGCCGGACTGTTGGGCCGCGTCTTGGAATTGGCCGCGGCCCGGGGCTCACGCGCTTACCAGCCCTGTCGACCGTACCAGTCATCGATATCGCGCCGCACACGGTCCTTTTCGAGGCCGTAACGCTCCTGGATCTTGCCTTCGAGTTGATCGCGCTTGCCGGCGATGCGGTCAAGGTCGTCATCCGTGAGTTTACCCCACTGCTCCTTGACCTTGCCTTTCACCTGTTTCCAGTTTCCTTCCACGCGGTTCCAGTCCATGACACCGTTCTCCTTCGGTTTGAAAACGTCTAACCTCGGAGAGCAAACGCAAATCAACGACGGATGTTCCTGGAACTCGACGCTCGTCTTGCTCTCACAGGCCGCGATCCATTCCTTTACGCTCAGCCTGCGTCATCAATTGAGGTCGTCCTGCTCGAAGGCGACGCCACGACCTTCGACCCAAGACGCCTCCACACCTTCCGCAACAGTTCCGCCACCAAGCAGGCGCAAGCGCTTTTCATCCTGTCGCCGCCGTCCGTCTAGAGGCACAGTCATCTTAAGCCAGCGTAGTCTGTCTCTGAGGGTCAGTGCTTCCTGCACAAATCAATATGTTAGGGGCTGGACTGGAGTGGCGGCCTCATTTTGTAAAAATCCGGGAGTTGGCAGCTTTGCCAGCTAAGCAGCGACGCCACCTAAATAGGCGCTGATGACCGCTTCGTTGCTCGCAAGATCACTGCCTGGTCCCTCAAGCACAACGCGCCCAGCCTTGAGCACATAGCCATAGTCGGCGAATTTCAAGGCGACTTTGCTATTCTGCTCCACAAGCAGGATGGTCACGCCTTCACGATTGAGGCGCTGCACGATGTTCATGACTTCCTTGATCAGTTGCGGCGCCAGACCCATGGAAGGCTCGTCGAGCAACAGCACCTTGGGCGCGGCCATGAGGGCCCTGCCGATCGCCAGCATCTGTTGCTCGCCTCCCGAGAGGTTCCTTGCATCGCCATTCTGTCTGCGCGCCAGGATGGGGAAGAGCTCGAAAACATGATCCAGCCGCCGGCGGCGCTCGGCGTCGTCGGCAAGCGTGAAAGAGCCCAGGTCAAGGTTCTCCTTGATCGTCATGTCGCCGAAAATACGCCTTCCCTCCGGAACGTGGACGAGCCCGCGATGCGGCAGGCGATGGGCAGGGACTTTGGTTATATCCTCGCCCAGGAAGCGGACACATCCGGAGGATGCGGCAACGAGGCCGGACAGCGTGCGCAGCGTGGTGCTCTTGCCCGCACCATTCGCGCCAAGCAGGGCGACGATCTGGCCGCGTTTGACCGAAAGGCTGACACCATGAAGGGCTTCGATGCCGTCATAGCGCGCGACGATGCGGTCCGCGGAAAGAACGATTTCGGCGTCCATCATTCCTCCGTACCGAGATAGGCTTCGATGACCCTGGGGTCTGTTCGCACGGCCTCCGGCCGTCCGTCGGCGATCTTCTGCCCATAGTCGAACACCACGATCTTCTCCGACACCTGCATGACCAGGCCCATATCATGCTCGATCAGCAGGACCGTGACGCCGGTTTCGTCGCGGATGCGGCGGATCAGGTGCACAAGGTCCAGCTTCTCGCGCTCGTTCAGGCCGGCGGCAGGCTCGTCCAGCAGGATGAGTTCGGGTGCCGACGCCAGGGCTCTTGCGAGTTCGAGCCGCCGTTGATCGCCATAAGAGAGACCGCCGGCGCGGCGATGCGCATGCTGCTCGATACCGACAAAATCGAGCCAGCGCATGCCAGCCGCGCGGATCGTCTCCTCCTCGCGCCGCTGTGCCGGCAAGTGCAGGATCGCCGACATGATGCCGTGGCGGCTGCGGCAATGCTGGCCGGACATGGCGTTTTCCAGAACGGTCATTTCCTTGAACAGCCGGATGTTCTGGAATGTGCGGGCGAGGCCGAGCGCGGTGATGCGATGCGGCGGCAAGCCGGTGATTGGCCGGCCGCCCAGACTGATCGAGCCGCCCTTCGGCTTGTAGAAGCCGGTCAGGCAATTGAAGAGTGATGTCTTGCCGGCCCCGTTCGGCCCGATAAGACTGTTGATGGCGCCTTTCTCAACTGAGAACGAAATGTCGTGAAGGACTTTCAGTCCTCCGAAACTGAGGCGCAGATCGCGGACTTCCAGCAGCGCCATGGTCAAACTCGCTTGTCCGGCCACAGCCCGTTCGGCCTGAAGAGCATGATTGCCAGCAGCGCAATCGCGGTCACCAGGGGACGATAGGTGCCTGCTCCGCGCAGCACTTCGGGAAGCAGGGCCACCAGAACAGCACCAAGGACGACGCCGGGAATGCGGCCCATGCCGCCCAGGACGACGCCGAGAAGGATGAGCAGCGACTGGTTGAAGGTGAAACTCTCCGGCGAGATGGCCGTCATCTTGGCCGCGTAGAGGCATCCGGCCACCGAAGCGATCACCGCGCCCATCATATAGGCTTGCAGCTTGGCCGTGACACGGTTGATGCCGATGCCAGCGGCGGCGTCCTCATCGTAGCGAACGTAGAACCAGGCTCGTCCCATTCGCGATCGCTCGACGCTCAGACAGACGAAGGCGGTGAGCAGCGCAAGCACCAGGAACGCATAGTAGAAGTGCTGCACCTGCATCAACCTGAAGCCGAATATCTCCGGGCGCTCGATGCCGATGAGTCCGCTCGCGCCACCGGTGATGTCGAGGTTGCGGGCGATGATGCGCACGATTTCGCCGAAGCCCAGCGTCACGATCGCCAGATAGTCGCTGCGCAATCTCAATGTCGGAGCCCCGATGATGATGCCAGCCACGCAGGCTGCCGCCATGGCGACCGGGATGGTGAGCCAGAAATTGAACCCGAATTCGGCGGTCAGGATGCCTGACGTGTACGCGCCGACTGCGAAGAAGGCGGCGTAGCCGAGGTCGAGCAGGCCGGCATAGCCAACGACAATGTTGAGGCCGAGGCACAAAACGACATAGAGCAGCGCCGTGGTCGCCACCTCGGTCACATAGCCGTTGGCGAATTGCGGCAACACCAGCGCGACGGCGAGTGCCGCCAGGCCGGGCAGCACGACGGACCAGCGCATCAATTGCGGTTGCACGGCTGCCGGCATGGTTCTCACTTCGTCGATCATCACACCCGCTCCACGACAGAGCGTCCAAGAAGGCCGGTCGGCTTGAACACAAGGAACAGGATCAGGGTCCCGAAAACGAAGACGTCACGCCACTCCGATCCGACGAAGGGCAAGGACGAACCGAAAGCCTCGAGCAGGCCGAGCAGCAAGCCGCCGAGCATGGCGCCCGGCACGCTGCCGATCCCGCCTATGACAGCGGCGGTGAAGGCCTTGAGCCCCATGATGAAGCCCATGAAAAAATGGACACTGCCATAATAGGCGCCGGCCATGACCCCACCGCCGGCAGCGAGCGCCGAGCCCATGAAAAACGTCAAGGCGATCACCCGGTCGACATCGATGCCCATCAGGCGGCTCGCCCCCATGTCGATGGACACGGCGCGCATCGCCTTGCCGTACATGGTGCGGGAGACAAAGGCCTGCATGCCTGCCATAAGAGCAATGGAGGCGGCCACCAGAACCATCTGCGTGTAGGTGATATGAACGGTGGAAATGTCGACACCGGCAAAACCGAGGTCGGTGTTGAAGGCGTAATGCCGCCCGCCGGTCAGGGCGAGTGCCGTGCCGTTCAACACCATCGAGGCACCAAGCGCCGTGATGAGGATGGAGAGGCGCGGCGCATTGCGCATCGGCCGATAGGCGAAGCGTTCGATGATGACGCCGAGCAAGCCGACAGCCAGCATCGACACAAGCAGGGCGCAGACCACGCCCAGCCAGCCATTGCCGACCCATATGCCGACAAAGGAGAACACGATGAGGCCGACGAAGGCGCCGTTCATGTAGATGTCGCCATGGGCGAAATTCAGGAGCTTGATGACGCCGAAGACCATGCTGTAGCCAAGCGCGATCAGGGCATAGAACGAGCCGACGATAAGACCGTTCACCAGTTGCTGAATAAGCAGGTCGAGCGTCATTGATGCTCCAGGGCAGAATTGAAAAAGTCTTGTCTGGGCGCAGCGTCGGCGCACCAGACAATCGGCGGTGACGCCGAGGCCGCCACAAGGCCTGCCTCGGCATCAATCCGGTTGGCCTTTATTCGACAGCCACCCACTTGCCGCCCTTTGCAATCACCGGGCGGAAGTTCGAGGTCTGGAGCGTGTTCTTGTCGGTGAACTTGATTTCACCGGCGAGGCCCTTGAAATCGCTGGCCTTGAGCGCCTCGATGATCGCCTTCTGATCCGCCGACTTGGCCCGCGTGATCGCATCGACGATCAGGTCGCCCACATCGTGGGAGAGCGCCGCATAGGCGCCGGCGTCGCGGCCATAGGTTTCCTTGTACTTGGCCTTGAAGTCGGCGGCGCCGGACAAGAGGTCGACAGTCGGCGGAGACAACAGGTACACGCCCTCACCGGCCGACCCGGCGATCTCCAGATATTCCGGTGAATTGTTGCCGTCGCCCAGCACGATGCCGCCCTGGAACCCGGCCTGCCGGAGTTGCTTGGTGAGCAGAGCGCCACCGGCATGGTAGGCGGTCCAGAAGACAGCATCGGCGCCGCTCGACTTGATCTTGGTGACGACCGCCGAATAGTCCTGCTCGCCGGCCGTGGTGGTCTCCTTGGCGGCAATTTCGCCGCCAGCGCTCTTGAAAGCTTCGGCGGTCAACTTGGCTAGGTCGGATGAATAGGCATCGCCTTCGTCCACGAACGCGAACTTCTTGTAGCCATTCTTCTTGAAGAGTTCGACGGCTGTCGTCGCCTGCATGTCGCCGGTCGAATTGGCGAGGAAGGCATTGCCCTGATTGGCGGCGACCAGCTTGGTCGAGTTCGCTCCGATGATGACGAACGGAATGCCGGCGTCACCATAGATCTTCAATGTCGGCAAGACGGCGCCCGAGCAGTAGCCGCCGACGATGGCGGTCACGCCTTCCGAGACAAGCTTGCTGCCTGCGGTCACCGCCTGTTGCGGATCGCAGGCGTCGTCGGCGGTGGTGGTAGTGATCTTGTCGCCGTTGACGCCGCCCTTGGCGTTGACGGCATCGATCGCCATCTTCACGGCGTTCTCCATATCCTGCCCTTCACTGGCCAGTTGGCCAGTCATGGGGGCCACGATGCCGATCTTGATGTCGGCAGCCGCGGCCATCGTGGTCAGAGCCAGCCCGGCAAGGGCGGTGGCGCAAGTTAGCCTCTTGAAGGAAACAACCATCAATTCTCTCCATTTTCCCCTGTTGGTGCATCCAGGCGGCGTGCCCGAAATGCATTGTTTCGCCCTCGGTTAGCTGCGGAGCGGTTATGTTGAGCAAGATCGCCAGCCGGCCACACGATTGTCACCGGCAAGGACTGACCCGGCAGATCAGTGACTGCCGCTTGAAGCCCGGGCATAGGCTCCCTGATAACGGTTCTCCTGGATGCTCTGCATGATCTCGGCCTCGCGGGCTTCCTGCGACCGGACGGCCGCCAGCAAGGCCGCGGCACCGTCGATTGGAAATGCCACGACGCCATCCTCGTCGCCGACGACGATGTCGCCAGGACCGACGACCATGCCGCCTATGCAGACGGGAACATTTATGGCTCCCGGACCATCCTTGTAAGGTCCGAGATGGATGGCCGACCGCGCGAAACATGGGAACGGATTGCGGCCGATGGCACCGGCATCGCGAATGGCGCCGTCGATGACAATGCCTGCGGCGCCACGCGAAGCCGCGACACTTGTCATGATTTCGCCGACCAGCGCGCGCCCCTCATAGCCACCGCCGTCCACGACAATGACGTCGCCGGGCTGTAGCAGATCGAGCGCACGATGGATGAACTGGTTGTCGCCGGGGCGGGTCCTGACCGTCAGCGCCCTCCCCGCCATGACGCCGCTCACCCGATGAAACGGCCGTAACCCGACAGCCCCGGGGACACGAGCGAGATTGTCACTGATCAACGGCGTCGCAAGGGCGCGGAACGCGTCGATCAGTTCGCTTTCCTGAGATCCATCCGCCATCGCCTACACTCCTCGCCGTCGTCGCTTTATGAATATAGTATCCAATCACAATTAATTCAGTGGAGTCAACCGGCTTAAGATGGTTGGCAGAAAAAAGCCAAAAGCGGCTTAGAAACGGCAAACGGCTGCGGAACCGACCCAACAGATCCACTTATCCGGGGCTTGCAATGGCGTCGAAGTTCAAGATAGATTGGATAACATATCCATAAATGCGCAATTGTGAAAAAGGGATTGGGTTGTGAAGCACGCAGGAAAAGTCGTGATCGTCACCGGGGCGGCACGAGGCCTGGGCCTTGCCTGCGCCGAGCGCTTTCATGCCGATGGCGCCAAGGTGGTGCTTGTCGACATACAGGCCGATCGCGGGCGCGAGCATGCCGAACGTCTGGGCGAGCGTGCCGCCTGGCTATCGGCGGATCTCTCCGAATGCACGCAGGAAATGGCAGCCGATATTGTTGCCAAGGCCACGGAGCGATTCGGCGGCGTCGACGTCCTCATCAACAATGCCGGCATCATCCATCTGGACGATTTCGTCGACTTCCCCGAGGAGGCGTTCGACCTGGTTCAGCGGGTCAATCTCAAGGCGCCCTTCCTGCTCGGGCAGGCCGCGGCAAGAGCCATGATCGCACAGGGACGCGGCGGCTCGATCATCAACATGTCCTCGATCAACGCCATTCTGGCCATCCCCAATTCCGTCGCCTATGCCGTGTCCAAGGGCGGCATCAAGCAATTGACCGCGGTGATGGCCGTCGGACTGATCCCGTACAATATCCGCGTCAATGCCATCGGCCCCGGCACCATCCTGACCGACATGGTCAAGAGCTCGGTCATGGCCAGCGAAGCGCAGCGCCAGACCATCCTGTCGCGCACGCCGAGCGGCCGCTGTGGCGAGCCATCGGAGATTGCCAGCGTCGCTTCCTTCCTGGCCAGCGACGACGCTTCATACATTGTCGGCCAGACCATCTATCCGGACGGCGGTCGCCTGATCCTGAATTATACGGTGCCGGTGAAGGACTGACCGCCCATGGTTGTCGGTACGCCCCACATCAGCCTTGCGGGATCGGGCGCGCTGCTGCTCGATGGAACGCAGGGGGCTTTCAACGATGCCACCCAGGAACTGGTCTGGGCGGTAGCGAATGCCGCGCTGAGCCTCGAAGGGGTGCGCGAGGCCGTTCCCGGCATGAACAACCTGCTGGTGGTGTTTGACCCGCTCGCCACAGACGCCCACAGCGTCGGAGATCAACTGATGTCGCTCTGGTCCGCCACCGATGCCCACCCGGTGACCGGCACGCATCATACGATTCCCGTTCACTACGGCGGCGCGCGCGGCGAGGATCTCACCGGCTGGGCCGCGCATTGCGGCCTGTCTGTCGACGAGACCGTCAGGCGCCACGCGGCGGCCCGCTACACCGTCGCCGCCATCGGCGCCATGCCGGGTTTTCCCTATCTGTCCGGTCTCGACCCGCGGCTTGCCTGGGCAAGGCGCAGCACGCCTCGCCTCAAAGTTACCGAGGGCGCCGTCATCATTGGTGGCGCGCAGGCGGGTATCATGCCGATGACCGCGCCGTCCGGCTGGCACATCATCGGCCATACCGACGTGAAGCTCTTCAAGGCCGAAGCGGAATTGCCCGTGCTGCTCAGGCCCGGAGACAAGATTCGCTTCGCAATTGCAGGGATCGAGGCATGATCGAGATCCTCACCACCGGCCTGCCGAACACGGTCCAGGATCTCGGCCGGCCCGGTCATCTGGCGCTGGGGGTCAGCCATGGCGGCGCCATGGACAAGCAGGCACTGGCGATCGCCAATCTCATGCTGGGCAATGATCCTTCGGCCGCCGGGATCGAGGTCACGCTTCATCCGTTCCGGCTGCGCGCGCATATCGACACCGCCGTCGCCATCACCGGCGCTGATTGCGCCGTCAGCATCGGCGACCGGCCCTGCCCGCCCTGGTGGGCCATGACGATCCGCGCAGGCGAGACCCTTGTCCTCGAGGCGCCGCGCGCCGGTGCTCGTTCCTACATCGCCTTTGCCGGCGGGATCGATCTGCCGCCCGTCATGGGGTCGCGCGCGACGGATGTGAAAGGCGGTTTCGGCGGGTTCGCTGGACGCGGCCTGTCGCGCGGTGACCGGCTTGCGCTCAAACCTGCGCAATGCCGCCTTCCCGCGGGCGGCATCGGCGCAGCGCTGGAGGAGCGACGAGGCGCGGCGGACGCCTTGGCCTCGGCAATCGAATTGCGGGTTCTGCCGGCCGCCGAGTTCGACGCCTTCACGCCGGAGGCCCAGGCGGCTTTCACCGGCAGCGAATGGCGCATCACCGACGACGCCAACCGTATGGGATATCGCCTTGCTGGAGAGACGCTTTCGCTCCTCTCACCGCTCGAATTGCTCTCGCACGGCATCGTACCAGGCACAGTCCAGGTGCCGCCGTCCGGCCAACCGATCATCCAACTTGCCGATGCCAACACTTGCGGCGGCTATCCGAAGATCGCTACGGTGATCGAAGCCGACCTCTGGCGGCTGGCGCAAGCGCCGGTCGGCGCGCGCCTGCGTTTCTCAGCGGTCTCGATAAAAGCGTCGACGGAAGCGCTTCGCGCGAACCGGCAGCAAAGTCACGACTTTATCGCCGCCCGAAACCTTATGGCCGGCGAGCAGAGGACTCCATGAAAATTCGCCCCTTCACCATCGAGATTGCCCAGTCTGAAATCGACGATTTGAAGAAGCGCATCTCGACCTGGCGCGAGCCGGACCAGTTGCAGGCGATAGGCTGGGCGCAGGGAACGGAGCACGAGGAACTGCGCCGACTTATGCAGCACTGGCGCACCGGCTTCGACTGGCGCAAGCAGGAAGCCGCCTGGAACATCCATCCGCACTACCAGACGGATATCGGCGGCGAAACCATCCATTTCATCCATGCGCGCGCCGCTGTGGCGACCAACAGAACGGTCATACTCACCCATGGCTGGCCAGGCAGCGTCTTCGAATTTCACAGGCTGATCCCGCTTCTGACCGATCCGCTTTCGCATGGCGGAAGACTGGAGGACGCCTTCAACGTCGTGGCCCCGTCGATTCCCGGCTATGGCTTTTCGAGCCGGCCGACCAGGCCTGGCCTCAACCTGTTCACCGTCGCCGATCTTTGGGCCGAGTTGATGAGCCGTCTAGGCTATGAGCGATATCTCGCCCAGGGCGGGGATCTGGGCGCCAGCGTGTCGACCTGTCTGGCGCACGCGCATCCAGGCAGTCTCGCCGGCGTGCATCTGAACTTCGTCCCCGGCTCATACTCACCTCCTCACGATCCAGGCCCGGATGGCGACCTGAGCTTGGAAGAACGCGCCTTCCTGGAACGGAAAGCCGGATGGGCGGATCTTCATGGCGCCTATGCTCATATTCAAGCGACGCGCCCGCAAACGCTTGCCTACGGGCTGACGGATTCGCCGGTCGGACTGGCGGCCTGGATGATCGAGAAGTTCCGCGACTGGAGCGATTGCGATGGCGATCTGGCCAACGCCGCTTTTTCGCGCGACGACATGCTCGCCAACATCTCGCTCTACTGGTTCACCCGGACCGTCGCTTCGTCGATGCGGCTCTATTGGGAAACGCGCGCCCGTCCGCTTGCATTCGCGCCCGGCACGGCGATCAACGTCCCGCTTGCAGTGGCTTTGTTCCCCAAAGAGCTGCCGATGCCGCCAAGGAGTTGGGTCGAGCGCGTCTTCAAGGACATCCGCCAGTGGACAGCGATGCCGCGCGGTGGTCATTTCGCAGCCCTCGAGCAGCCCGCTTTGCTTGCACAGGATCTAAGAGCCTTTGCCGGTGGTCTGGATTTTTAAAGGCAGCGTTTGCGCGCAGCCAAGCCCGAAGGCCAGAAATGACCAACACCACGATCACCACCGATGCCCTGCATGAGCGCGTCGATGCAATTTTCCGCAAGGCCGGACTGAACCCCATTCAGGCCAGCGCCATTACAAGGGTCATCGTCGCGGCGGAACGCGATGCCTGCAAGTCGCATGGCATCTACCGGATCGAAGGCGCCCTGCGGACGATCAAGGCCGGAAAGGTGAGCCCACACGCGGTGCCCGAGTTGTTGCCTCAAGACGCTCCCGCCCTCGTCAAAGTGGATGCGAAGCATGGTTTCGCCAACCCAGCCTTCGAATTGGGTCTGCCGGTGCTGATCGAGCGGGCACGGTCGTGCGGCATTGCCGCACTCGCGATCAACGATGCGGTGCATTTTTCCGCCCTTTCGGTGGAGGTCGAAGCTTTGACACAGGCAGGCCTGACCGGCCTGGCCATGTGCCCGAGCTATGCCACCGTCGCTCCGACCGGTGGCAACGGACCATTGCTGGGCACCAATCCTTTTGCCTTTGGCTGGCCGCGAGAAGAGCAGCCTCCCTACGTTTTCGACTTCGCGACCTCGGTTGCCGCGCGCGGCGAGATCGAGCTCCACCGCCGGGCAGGCAAGAAGCTGCCGGAAGGCTGGGCCATGGATTCTGACGGCAGGCCAACGACGGACCCCGAAGCTGCCCTGGCGGGCGCCATGCTTCCCTTCGGCGGGCACAAGGGCTCGGCCATCGCGACGATGATCGAACTGCTCGCCGGGATCATGATCGGCGACCTGACCAGCCCCGAGGCGCTCGAGCTGCTTGGCACCACGACGCTTTATCCGTCGCACGGAGAGTTGGTCATCGCTTTCTCGCCGAAAGCCTTCGCCGCCGGCCGGCCCGGCAATCCGCTGGGCCGTGCTGAAGCGCTGTTCGAGGCGATCTTGGGCCAGGGTGCGCGCCTGCCCTCGCAAAGGCGGTTCCTAGCCCGCGAGACGTCGGAGCGCGACGGTATCGTCCTATCGCACCAGGAAATGGAACAACTCGATCGTTTTCTCGAACGGGGGCTCGACGCGGTCTGAATCGGTATCGCCAGGGCCAAGACCAATCACAGGAGGAGAAAAATGCGCTGGACGAAAACATTCACGGTCGTCGGCTGCCATGCCGAGGGCGAAGTCGGCAATGTGATCACCGGAGGCGTCAAGGACGTTCCGGGCAAGACCATGTTCGAAAAGAAGGAGTATCTCGAAGCGCATATGGACGACATTCGTGGGCTGCTCTTGTTCGAGCCGCGCGGTGCGCCCTACGTCAACGGCAACATCATCCTGCCGCCTTGCGATCCCTCGGCGGATCTCGGCTACGTCATAATTGAAAGCACGGAATACCCGCCCATGTCCGGCTCAAACACCATCTGCGTCGCCACAGTGGCGCTGGAGACGGGCATGGTGCCGATGAAGGAGCCTGAGACATTGCTGCGCATGGAAGCGCCGGCCGGCATGATCGAGGTGCGCTGTCTCTGCGAGAACGGCAAGGTGAAGCAGGTGGAGTTCACCAATGTACCGGCTTTTGCACTCCACCTCGACACGCATGTCGAGGTGGAAGGGCTCGGCACGATCACCGTCGACACCTCCTATGGCGGCATGACTTTCGCCCATGTCAATGCGCGCGCACTCGGCTTTTCCATAACACCCGACGAGGCCCACCAGATGTCGCTGATGGGCCAACGCATCAAGAAGGCGGTCAACGAACAGCTCAAGGTCGTGCATCCGGAGAACCCGAAGATCCGCGACGTGTCCAACGTGATTTTCGAAGGTCCGATCGAGCGCGTCGACGGGCGCGTGGAAAGCGTCAACGGCACGGTGTGCCTGCATGGCAGGCTCGACCGCTCACCGACAGGCACCGGCACCACCGGGCGGCTGGCGGTGATGTCGGCAAAGGGGCAGATCGTCAAGGGCGAGCTGTTCCGTAACAGATCGATCATCGGGACCCATTTCGATTCCCGCGTGATCGCCAATACGCGCCTCGGCGATCGCGACGCTGTCGTGGTCACCATCGCCGGACAAGCCTGGATCACCAGCATCGGCCAATATGGCCTCGACCCGACGGACCCTTATCCACGCGGGCATCGCCTCAGCGACGTCTGGTTCTGAAACGGACGCGGCCGTGCTCAGGCCGCGAACGCTCTGACCCTGACGCCGCTCGCCTCCAGCCGTCGCCGAACGCGCGCGGCGATGGCGACGGCTGCCGGCGTGTCGCTGTGGACGCAGATCGAATCGATCGGCGTCTGCAGCATCTGCCCGGAAAGCGTCTCGATGGCGCCTTGCTTGACCATCCGCACGACCCGTTCTGCCGCCTTCTCGGCGTCGTGGATGACAGCGCCTTCCAGCTTGCGCGAGACAAGAAAGCCTTCCTCCGTATAGGCGCGGTCGGCAAAGATTTCGGACCTGACCGTCAGGCCCGCGTCGCGCGCGATCCTGTCCTGGAAGCCGAGCGCAATGGCCAGGCAGATCAGGCCGGGATCGACGGCCTTGACCGCGCGCGTCACCGCTTCGGCGACGCCACGATCGGTCTGGGTAAGATTGCCTAGCGCGCCATGCGCCTTGACGTAGCGGATCGGGTGGCCGGCATAGGCGGAAAGCGCCTGCGCCGCGCCGATCTGGTAGGCGACCAGCCTTTCGATCTCATCCATGGAATGCGGAATGATGCGGCGTCCGAACCCCCACAGATCGGCGAAGCTCGGATGCGCGCCAACAGCAACGCCCTTGTCGCGCGCCATCGAGAACGTGGCCGCCATGATCTCGGGGTCGCCGGCGTGAAAGCCGCAGGCCACATTGGCGGAACTGACGATGTCGAGGATCGCCGCATCGTCGCCGAGCCTGTAGGCTCCAAAACCCTCGCCCATGTCGGAATTGATATCGACCTGCAATCCTTGGGCCGCCATGGCGCTTTCCTCAGTGGTTCGAACCATCGCCTTGCTTCACACCAGCCCGTAGAGCGGCGTGCCGTAGCCGACGACCGCTCCGTCCTCGATCAGCGCTGCACCCAGCACACCGTCTGCCGGCGCAACGATTGCCTTCAGGCATTGGCCGACCTGCAGGACGCCGACCGTCTCGCCCTTGCGAACCGTCTGGCCAGGTTCGGCGATCGGGCGACCGGTCGTCGGGTGATCGAGACGGAACACGCCGACGCCGGGCGCGCGCACGCCCTTGAAGGCCGTTTCGGCCTTCGGGGCTTCGGCCAGGGGTGTCGAGGCAACAACGGATTGCATGTGCAGGCGCAACGAAAAGCCGGCCTCCGACACTTCGATCTCGCCGATGCCGGCGCTAGCGCACCAGGCGGCCAGCCTTTCGATCTCCTCAATCGTCATCGCCGCCTCGTCCCTGGAGCAGACCGCCTTCAATGAGACGTTCGAGATGATGGATATCGAAGCCGCCGGCAGCGAAGCCGGGCTCGTCCATCAGGAGGCCGTGCAGCGGCGCGTTGGTGGCGATGCCGACAGCCTCCATCTCGCCCAGCGCGCCGCTCATGCGCCGGATCGCCTCGGCTCGCGTCACGCCATGCGCCAGCAGCTTGGCCACCAATGAATCGTAGTGCGGCGGGACGGTGTAGCCGGAGTAGAGATGCGATTCGACGCGGATTCCGGGACCTCCGGGCGGCGTCCAGCGCTCGACCCGGCCCGGATGCGGGCGAAAGCTGTATGGATCTTCAGCGTTGATGCGGCATTCGACGGCGTGGCCCTGGATGCGGATGTCTTCCTGGCTGAACGACAGGGGTTCGCCCCGGGCGATGCGGATCTGCTCGCGCACGATATCGATGCCGGTGACAAGTTCCGTGACGGGATGCTCCACCTGCACGCGGGTGTTCATCTCGATGAAAGAGAAGCGCCCGTCCTCGTAGAGGAATTCGAATGTGCCCGCGCCTGTATAGCCGATGGTCAGGCATGCCTGGGCACACAGCTCGCCGATCTCGGCAACCGCCTCGCGGGCGATGCCGGGCGCCGGCGCCTCCTCGATGATCTTCTGGTGGCGGCGCTGCATGGAGCAATCCCGCTCGCCGAGCCAGACCGCCCTGCCATGCTTGTCCGCCAGAATCTGGATCTCGATATGGCGCGGATGCTCGAGGAATTTTTCCAGATAGACTTGCGGGTTGCCGAACGCCCGGTCCGCCTCTTTCACCGCCATTGAAACGGCTTCCATCAGGGCGTGCTGCTCGCGCACGATGCGCATGCCGCGCCCGCCGCCGCCGCCCGCTGCCTTGACGATGACCGGATAGCCGATGGCCTCGGCAATGGCGCGCACTGCCTGCTCGTCCTGCGGCAGCGCACCCTCCGACCCTGCAACGCAGGGAACGCCGGCGGCGATCATCGTGCGCTTGGCGGAGACCTTGTCGCCCATGGTGCGGATCGCCGCCGCGGACGGCCCGATGAAGATGAGACCGGCATTCTCAACAGCCTCGGCGAAGGCGGCGTTTTCCGAGAGGAAACCATAGCCCGGATGGATCGCGCCGGCGCCGGTAAGTTGCGCGGCCGCGATGATCTCGGCGATGTTGAGATAGCTCTCCGTCGCGGCCGCCGGTCCGATGCAGATCGCCCTGTCCGCCAGCGCGACATGTCGAAGGCTCGCATCCGCTTCCGAGTGCGCCGCCACCGTCTTCAATCCGAGGTCGCGGCAGGCGCGCAGGATGCGCAGCGCGATTTCACCACGATTGGCGATAAGGACGGTGTCGAACATCGCCTCAGCCCAAATCTTCGAGAACGAACAGCACATCGCCGGACTGCACCGCGGCATGGTCGTCGAACGCGATCTGGACGATCCGCCCAGCGCGATCGGATTCCACGACATTGAACGTCTTCATGGCTTCGAGGACACCAACCTTCTGCCCTTCCACGACCATATCGCCAACCGAAGCGAGCGGCGGTTCACCTTCGGTGCCGGAGCGGTAGAACACGCCCGTCAGCGGCGCGCGGATCGAATAGCGTGCGATGGGCGGAGATGTCGAAGCCGGATTTGTGAAGACGGCAGGGACGGCGGCTGGCCCCGACTGCGACGCAGATTGCGCTTGCGACGCGGATTGCGCCGGCGCCATCTGCCTGGACATGCGGATGCGAACGCCATTGCGCTCGATCTCCAGTTCGGCAATGGGCGAACGCGAGACAAATTCGATCAGCTTCTGGACGAAGTCGAGATCCATCGCCGACCCTATCGCAGCGCTTCGACAGCCTTGGCGATTCGCCCGATCGCTTTTTCGATCAGATCCATCGACGTGGCTATGGAAATGCGGAAATGCGGCGACAGCCCGTAGGCAGAGCCCTGCACCACCGCGACCCGCGCCTGATCGAGCAGGTAAAGCGAGAAATCATCGTCGCTGCCGATGGGAGTGCCGTCGGGGCGACGACGGCCGATCAGGGCCGAGCAATTGGGATAGAGATAGAAGGCGCCCTCGGGCGTCTGGCAGGTAAGGCCGGGAATCTTGCGCAGCAGCTCCAGAGCGCGGTCGCGCCGAGCCTGGAATTCGAGCGCCCGAGGGCGAAGAAAGTCCTGGGGACCTTCCAGTGCGGCAATGGTCGCGGCCTGCGAGATGGATGACGGGTTCGACGTGCTTTGGCTCTGCACGGTGGCCATGGCGCGGATCAGCGGTTCCGGCCCGCCGGCATAGCCGATCCGCCAGCCGGTCATGGCATAGGCCTTCGACACGCCATTCACTGTCAGCGTACGGTCCTTCAGCCTCGGCTCGACGCCGGCGATGGTATGGAAGGTACGTCCATCGAACAGGATATGCTCGTAGATGTCGTCGGTCAGAACGTGCACATGCGGGTGATCGAGCAACACCCCGGCCAGGCCGGCAAGTTCGTCGGGGCTGTAGACGGCGCCAGTCGGATTGGAAGGCGTGTTGAGCAGCAGCCATTTGGTGCGCCCGGTGATCGCGGCTCGCAGGGCTTGCGGTGTCAGTTTGAAGCCCTGCGCCTCCGTGCAAGGAACGACCACGGGCTTGCCTTCGCCGAGCAGGACGATGTCGGTGTAGGAAACCCAATAGGGCGCGGGGACGACCACCTCGTCACCGGGGGCCAGCGTTGCCAGCAGGGCGTTGTAGATGATCTGCTTTGCGCCACCCGCGACGCTGATTTGCGAAGGCTTGTAATCGAGGCCGTTCTCGCGCCTGAATTTCCCGGCCACCGCCTTCTTCAGCGCGGCGGTGCCGTCGACCGCCGTATAGCGCGTTTCACCCCTGCGCATCGCCTCGTAGGCCGCCTCGACGATGTGCGGAGGCGTTGGAAAATCCGGCTCGCCGGCGCTCAGGCTGATGACGTCGATGCCGGCCGAGCGCATTTCGATTGCCCGCGCGGTGACCGCCATGCTGGGGCTTGGCTTGATGACGTCAAGACGGGGAGCGATGAGGCCCACGGGAAATCCTCGTCATGGCTGCCGCGACGTTGCCGGGCAGGTGATATCTGGTGAAAATTGGATAATGTATTCTGATTTTCGCGTCAAACCCCTTTTTCTGCATCGAAGACCGGGTTATGTCTCATTCCAGTGGTGGGTCGATAGAGGAAAGTATCCAATCCTTCATCGCCGCGTATGACATTCGAGATAGGGAACACGATTGGAATGGGCACGAACTATGATGTGGTGATCGTCGGCGGCGGCGTTGTCGGCAGCTCGATCGCCTATTTCCTGTCAGCCAATCCGGATTTCGATGGCAGTATTGCGGTGATCGAGCGGGACCCCTACTACACGGCCTCCTCGTCTTCCTTGTCGACCAGCGCCATCCGCCAGCAGTTCGGCACGGCGCCCAACATTGCCATGTCGAAGTTCAGCATCGACTTCCTGCGCCAGGTAAAGACGCGGCTTGCCATCGGCGACGAGTTGGCCGACATCGGCCTGCATGAGCCCGGTTACCTCGTGCTGGCGACACCCGAGCGGGCAGACGCGCAGCGTGCCAAGAACCGCGTTCAGCGCGGCATGGGCGTCGACGCCGAACTGATCGAGCAGGTCGATCTGGCACGACGCTTCCCGTGGCTCAACACGGACGATCTCGCCCTTGGCTCGCTCGGCCTTGGCAGCGAAGGCTGGTTCGACGGCCCCGGCCTGATGCAGGCCTTTCGCCGCAAGGCGCGCACGCAGGGCGTGGACTATCTTGCCGCGACGGTGACCGGACTGACCATGGCGTCTCCCCAAAAGGTCGGCGAAGTGGTGCTCGACAATGGCGACCGGCTTGCCGCCGGCACGGTGATCAACGCGGCCGGACCGTGGAGCGCGGGCATCGCCAGGATGGCCGGCGCCGAACTGCCGGTTGTCCCGAGCAAGCGCTGCGTCTTCGTCTTCGAAACGCCGGCAACGATCGAAAACTGCCCCTTCGTCTTCGACACGAGCGGCTTCTGGCTGCGGCCGGAAGGCCAGCTCTTCCTGTGCGGTATTCCGCCGGTGCGCGAGAACGAGCCGGACGATTTTGGCCTGGATGTGGATTACGACCTGTTCGACGAGTTGATCTGGCCGGCGCTCGCCCATCGCGTGCCCGGGTTTGAGCAATTGCGCATGCTGCGCGCCTGGGCGGGGCTCTACGAATACAACACCTTCGACCACAGCGGCATCATCGGCCGGCATCCCGAGGTTTCGAACTTTGTCCTGGCTACCGGCTTCAGCGGCCACGGCATGATGCATGCAGCGGCGACCGGGTCGGGCGTCAGTGATCTCATTGCCTATGGCGAGTACCGCTCTGTCGACCTGTCGGCCTTCCGCTACGAACGGATCGCTGGCAATCAACCTATCGAGGAACATGTCTACTGAAGCGAAACGGGCGACATGGCATCGCGGTGACAACGGTGCTATGCGTCCACTTCTTCAATCAACACGGCGCCAGTCAACAAACACGGCGGCCGCCTCAGGCTGATTCATGCTCGTACAGAAGAAAACCATCTCGACCCAGGTCGCCGATGCCATCAGGCAGAAGATCCTGATCGGCGAATACGAGGCCAACTTTCAGCTGCGGCAGGAGCATCTGGCCACCGAGTTCGGCGTCAGCCGAATTCCGGTGCGAGAGGCGCTGCATCAGCTTCATTCGGAAGGCTTCGTCACGCTGGTTTCCCACAAGGGCGCCGTCGTCACCTCCATTTCCCTGGACGAGATCCTCGAGCTCTACGAATTGCGGGCCCGGATCGAAACATGGCTACTGGCCCTCGCCATTCCAAGGATGACGGAGGCCGACCTCGCGCTGGCCCGCGAGCGTGCAAAGCAGCACCAGGAGCAGGGCAAGACCGGCGAGTATTCGAACCAGCTCAACTGGAACTTCCACGCCGCGCTCTACGCGCCGTCCGGCCGCAAGGCGACGATCGAACTGGTCGGGCGCATCTATCAGCAGCTGGAACGCTACACGCGCATGATGGTGACGCTCACCGAGATCCAGGCACAGTCCGACCGCGACCACTGGCAACTCATCGACCTGTGCGAAGCCAAGGATACGCTGCGCGCCGTCGGCCTTTTGGAAATGCATATCATCACCAGCGGCAAATTCCTGGTCGACCGGCTTGAGGAATTGCGGGGCAGCTGATCAGTCGCCCCGTCTCCTTGTCCAGCCCCAATCCTTCGCGCGAAGATCATTTGCCGGGCAGATTGGTCGCCCGGGTCAGCAGGATCACGCCCGCCTTGTCGGCCGTATCGTAATAGGTGAAGCCGGTGCGGTTTTCCCGGCGCCCGCGCATCAGCACGGGAAGCCCGTCGTCCTGCGCCTTGGCCTCGGCTGCATCCGCATCACGAACCTCGAAGCCGATATGGAAGACGCCTTCACCCTTGCCATTGAGATGAATCCGCTGCGGTGAAGGATCGCCGTTCGGCTCGCACAGTTGCAGCTGAACGTTCGGCAAGTTGCAAATCCGGTATTGCATCGCCTTGAAACCCTCGGGGCTTGGGACCTGGAGTTCTTCGTATTCGGCCAGCGGCGGATAGGACTCCCATGGCCCGATGCCGATGGAGTCATAATAGGCCTGCGCCTTGTCGATATCGTGCACGACGATGCAGATGTGATGCAGCTTGTCGAAATTGCCCATGTCGTCACTCCCCATTCTTCTCACTCCTTGATCGGGACCGTATAGTTCAGAACGCGGCGCCCCCCGTCGGGGTAGATCGTCTCGCCGGTGATGTAGGAAGCGTCGTCGCTGGCCAGGAATGCCACGACCGAGGCGATCTCGGCTGCCGTGCCGAGGCGCCCGAGCGGTGTACGCGAAAGGACTGCCCGTCTCATTTCTTCCGAATCGATGAATGTCCCGTCCATGACCATGTCCGTGGCGATGGTGCCCGGGCCGACACCGACCACGCGGATGCCATGGGGAGCGAAGGCGACGGCGGCGGTGCTGGTGACCTGGTTCATGCCGCCCTTGGAGATCGCGTAGGTGGCGACACGCGGGTTGGCGAGGCCCGAATTGATCGACGACATGTTAATGATGACGCCGCCTCCACCCTGCGCGATCATCTGGCGGGCTGCGGCCTGGGTGCCCATGAACGCGCCCTTCAGATTGACGGCGAGAACCCTGTCGTAGTCCGCCTCTGTGATGTCGAGAAAGTCCTGGACCGGAGCGATGCCGGCATTGTTGACCATGATGTCGACACGGCCGAACTTCGCCACCGCCGCTGCAATCAGCCCATCGACCTGGTCCTTCTTGCTGACATCCGTGACGACCGCCAGGACGCTGTCGGTGGTACCGATTTCAGCGGCACATTTTTTTAACTCCACGGCATCGATGTCGCCGAGCACGAGCTTCGCGCCTTCGGCCAAAAAGCGTTCCGCGCAAGCGCGTCCGATGCCGCGCGCCGCGCCTGTGACAACCACCACCTTGCCTGCCTGTCTCATGTCCAATCCTTCGATCATTTGTAAGTCGGCCACCGTCTCAGGGAGCATGGGCCGAGCTTGGCTAGGAATGGGGATTCTCCCACCGAAGCCTAGCCTAGCGGATAACGAAGGGATTGGCGGTCTTGCCGGCGGTGTCTATCCACACCGTCTTGGTCTGCAGATAGGAATTGATGGCGTCCTGCCCGCTTTCGCGCCCGATACCGCTCCTCTTGTAGCCGCCGAAGGGCGCCATGTAGGAGACGGCACGGTATGAATTGATCCAGACCATCCCCGCTTCCATCGCGGCCGCGCCGCGCAGCGCCCTGCCCATGTCGCTGGTCCATATTCCCGCCGCCAGCCCATAGGGGCTGTCATTGGCAATGGCGAAGGCCTCGTCCTCGTCGTCAAAGGGGATGACGGACAGGATCGGCCCGAACACCTCCTCACGCGCGATCCGCATGGTGTTGTTCACGCCGGTGAAGATGGTGGGCTCGACGAACCAGCCCTCGGCCAATTCACCCGAGGCCGGCTTGCCGCCGCCCAGCACGCAAAGCGCACCCTCGCGGCGCGCGATGCCGAGATAGGACAGCACCTTCTCGCGCTGGGCTTGCGTGGTGATCGGCCCGACCTGCGTCTCTTGCAGCGCCGGATTGCCCAATCGAGCGCTGGCCGCCAGCGTTATGACGCCTTCCACGAACCGGTCGTGGATTTTGCGATGCACCAGCAGCCGCGAACCCGCGATGCAGGTCTGGCCGCTGGCCGCGAAGATGCCTGAGATCGCGCCGTTGACCGCGCTCTCGATATCGGCGTCGTCGAAGACGATGTTGGCCGATTTGCCGCCGAGCTCCAGCGTGACGGTCTTTAGCTGTTCGGCAGCCGCCCGATAGACCGCGATCCCGCCAGGCTCACCACCAGTGAAGGCGATCTTGGCGACGTCGGGATGAGAGACGAGTGGCGCGCCGACATCAAGCGGCATGCCGGTAACGGTGTTGACCACGCCGGGCGGGAAGCCTGCCCGCGCAAACAGTTTCACGAACTCCAACGTCGAGGCCGAGGCGTGTTCCGACGGTTTGATGACGACAGTGTTGCCTGCCGCCAGCAGCGGCGCGAGCTTCCATGTCAGAAGTAAAAGCGGCGAATTCCAGGGCACGATCGCTGCAATGACACCCAGCGGCTCGTGGCGGGTGAAAGCGAACATGCCAGCCTTGTCGATCGGCAGCACCGACCCTTCGATCTTGTCGGCAAGACCGCCGAAATAGCGGAACCATTCCGGGATATAGCGCAGCTGTGCCGTCATTTCGGTGAGCAGCTTGCCATTGTCGCGCGTCTCGATGGCGGCAATACGATCTACGTTCTCGGCGATCAGATCGGCCAGCCGCACGAGCAGCTTGCCCCGCGCGGTCGGCGTGATGCCGGCCCATTCCTTCGACCGGAATGCTGCCTTCGCGGACGCCACGGCGGCGTCCACCTGGCTCGCTCCTCCACGCGGGATCAGCGCCCAGGGCCTGCCGGTGAACGGATCATGGCTCTCGAATGTATCGGCTGTCGATTGCAACCGACCGCCGACCGTGTTCTGGAAACTAACCAGCGCCATATCGGTCCTCAACAGGTGGCAAAGCCCAGATGGGCGCGAAAACGGTTCTTGACCTCGACCGCGTCGCGCGGCGGCAGCGAGCGCGGCAGGTTCTCGGCGGTGATTTTCAGCACGAAAAGGCGCGGACCGTCGGCCGGGCGCCGAAGTTCTCCACAGAGCATGTCGACCTCCTCCAGCGTACGCAGCTCGGCGGTCTTCGAAAAACCGCAAGCGGCCGCGACCTTGTCGAAACCAATGCCCTTGCCGGTATGGCTGGACTGCATGCCGGTCTCGCCGAAATGCTGATTGTCGAGCACGATCAGGTCGAGATTTTTCGGCCGCGCCACCGAGATCGTCGCCAGCGAACCGAACGCCATCAGCTGTTCGCCATCTCCGGTGATCACCATGACCCGCTTGTCGGGTTGGGCCTGGGCAAGCCCGAGGCCGATCAGCGCAGCACCCCCCATGGCGCCCCAGAGATAGTAGTTGTCGTTGCGGTCGCCGGCGGCATGCACGTCGTAGCTCGGCGAGCCGAGACCGGTCACGACCAGGGCGCCGTCACGGGCGTCAAGCAGCTTCTTCACCGCAACCCGGCGGTCCATCGTCGGCAAATTCATGTCGCTCACCACTTCTTCTTGCCGAGCAGCCGCTGCCCGATCAGCACGGCAATCTGCTGGTCGGCGTCGAAAGCCATCAAGGCTGCCTGCGCCACCGTCTCCACCAGGTCGGGACCGGTTTCGGCGCGCAGCACCCTGAGCCCGATCGCCTTCAGCGACGCCTCCGTCGCCTGCCCCATCGGCACTTGCCACGGGTTGAACTCGGCCCATTCGCCCCGCATCGTCACCAGGACGAGCAAGGGGAAGCGCGCCTGCACGGGAAGCGACAGCATGTTGATGCAATTGCCGACACCGGAGGATTGCATGAGCACGACGCTCCGCTTGCCACCGAGCCAGGAGCCTGCTGCGATGGCGATGCCCTCCTCCTCCGTCGTCAGCACATTGGTGACGACTTCGGGATCCTCACTGAAAAGGCGGATCAATGTGGTATGACCGGCATCCGGCACATAGGACATGTGGCTGATGCCGGCAGCCTTGAGCACCTCATAGACCTGATCCGGCCACTGCCTTTCAGACACGGTCGGAGCGGCGGCAAGCGCTGCTGCTTCCGGAGGTTTTGCTTGTATGCTCGCCGTCACCTTGCATCTCCGAGATATTGGACTGGCATTAGACTAGCGCGCTTGACCGATGCAATCTTCGTCTCTTTCTCGTGATCAGATATAATGGTATTCGATAGCTCATGGAGTTATCGCAGCTACGCACCCTCATCCATGTCGCCGAACTCGGCAGCCTCAGCAAGGCCGCCGACCGGCTGCACATTGCGCAGCCGGCGCTCAGCCGGCAGGTGCGCATGCTGGAGGAGGAATTGGGCTTTGCCCTTTTCCTGCGCCACGGACGCGGCATGGTGCTGTCCGAGCAGGGCAAGGAGGTGCTGGCGCACGCCATGCGCGTGATGGCCGAGATCGACGAGATCCGCGCCACGGCCACACCCGCCGATGCGCCGCTGACCGGCGAAGTGGCCATCGGCCTGCCGCCCACCGTTGCCGACATTATTTCGCTGCCGCTGGCGGCCGCCTTCGGCAAGGCCCATCCCAAGGCGAAGCTCAGACTTGTCAGCGCCTACACCGGCTATCTGCTGGACTGGATGCACCGCGGCGAGGTGGACGTCGCGGTACTCTACGACCCGCGCATGGCGCGTTCGCTGCGCTCGCGCCCGCTGCTCCTGGAAAACCTCTTCCTGATCGGACCGCCGGATGCGGGATTTTCAACCGTGCGCGCCGTGTCGTTCGCCTCGCTCGCCGGCAAGCGCCTGCTGCTGCCCAGCATCAAGCACGGGTTACGCATCATCGTCGAACGCTGCGCCACGGATGCCGGCATCACGCTCGATGTCGGCATCGAAGCGGACTCCTATTCGGCGCTGAAGGACCTGGTGCGCAACGGCCATGGCTGGACGATCCTGCCGCTCGCCCCTATCCATGCCGATGTGACCGCCGGGCTGCTCACCGCCGCGCCATTGATCGATCCGGTGCCCGTGCGCCGCCTGATCCTTGCCTACCCGGCGGACCGGCCTGCCTCGCGGCTCGCGCGGTTTGCCGGACAAGCGATAGAGGACATCGCCAAGGATCTTGTCGGGCGGGCCGTCTGGGTCGGCCAGCTTCTCGGCCCTCCACCATAAGCATTAGAATTCCGTTATATCTGCTCACGTCCGCCCTGCATTGCTGACAGGGCACGGAGGCGCGATAGTGAGGCCCGCAGCAAGACGAAAACCCGGACAAACCTCATGGAAGCCTATCAGGACATTCGCGATGCCGTCGCCAGGCTGTGCACGCGCTTTCCCGGAGAATACTGGCGCGCACTCGACAGGGACATGGCCTATCCCGGCGACTTCGTCGCAGCGTTGACGCAGGCCGGTTGGCTCTCGATCCTGATCCCGGAGGCATATGGTGGCTCGGGCCTGCCGCTTTCGGCCGCCGCTGCCGTGCTGGAGGAAATCCAGCGCGCCGGCTGCAATGGTGGCGCCTGCCATGCCCAGATGTACACGATGGGCACGCTTCTTCGCCACGGCTCGGAAGCCCAGAAGCAGCGATACCTGCCGAAGATCGCCGCGGGAGAATTGCGCCTGCAGGCATTCGGCGTCACCGAACCGAGCAGCGGGACCGACACGGGGGCGCTCAAGACCACTGCTCGCCTCGATGGCGATCATTTCGTGGTCAAGGGCCAGAAGATCTGGACCAGCCGCGCCGAGCATTCGGATCTGATGCTGCTGCTGGCGCGGACCACACCGCTGAAGGACGGCATGAAAAAGACCGACGGCCTCTCCGTCCTCATCGTCGACATGCGCGAAGCCGTCGGCAACGGCCTCACAATCCGGCCGATCCGCACCATGATGAACCATGCCACCACCGAGGTCTTCTTCGACGATCTGCGCGTACCCGCCGAAAACCTGATCGGCGAAGAGGGGAAGGGATTCCGCTACATCCTCTCGGGCATGAACGCCGAGCGCATCCTGATATCAGCCGAATGCATCGGCGATGCGAAATGGTTCATCGAAAAGGCCAGCACCTACGCAAAGGAGCGGCATGTGTTTGGCCGGGCGATCGGCCAGAACCAGGGCATCCAGTTTCCGATCGCAAGGGCCTACGCCAACATGCGCGCGGCCGAACTGATGGTGCGCGAGGCGCTGAGCCTCTACGAGGCCGGCAAGAACCCCGGATCCGAAGCGAACATGGCCAAGATGCTGGCGGCCGACGCTTCGAACGAAGCAGCCAATGTCTGCATCCAGACTTATGGCGGGTTCGGTTTCGCGGAAGAGTACGATGTCGAGCGCAAGTTCCGCGAGACGCGTCTTTATCAAGTCGCGCCGATCTCGACCAACCTCATCCTGTCATACCTTTCCGAGCACGTGCTTGGACTGCCGCGTTCCTACTAGGAGTCGTCCGTGAACGTCCTCATCGTCTATGCACACCCGGAAGCAAAATCCTTCAACGGCGCCATGAAGGATCTGGCCGTGGAAACCTTGACCCGCGCAGGCCACGATGTGGTCGTCAGCGACCTCTATGCGATGGGCTTCAATCCTGTCGCAGGGCCGGGCGACGTATCGGGCGAGCGTAACGATCCGGACTTCTTCAGCCTGCCGCGCGAACAGACCGCCGCCTACGAGGCCGGCGCACTGTCGGCCGATATCAGTGCAGAGATCGAAAAGGTGAAGCGGGCGGCCTTCGTGCTGTTCCAGTTCCCGGTCTGGTGGTTCGGAATGCCAGCAATGCTCAAGGGCTGGGCCGATCGCGTCTTCGCGCGCGGTTTCGCCTATCTGCCGGGCCGCAAATACGACACCGGCATGTTCAGGGGAAAGCTCGCCATGGTGGCCGCCACCACGGGCACGTCGGCCGACACCTACGCGCCCGACGGCATCGATGGCGACATCCTCACCGTGCTGTGGCCGATCCACAATGGTCTGCTGCGCTATTCCGGCTTCGACGTGCTGCCGCCCTTCGTCGCCTACATGCCGGGCCGCGTCGGCGACGATGGCCGCAAGGCCTATCTGGACGCCTACCGCAAGAGGCTCGAGGACATTGATGGCACGCCGCATCTGTTCTTCCACGCCGCCGAGGACTACGGCAAGAACGAGCGGCTGAAGCCTGGTGTGCTGGCGCGCTCGGGAGTGCAGCGCAATGTCTGACGGCGCCCGCCCACTGGAGGGCCTGTTTGTCGTTTCGATCGAGCAGGCCGTCGCCGCTCCGCTCTGCACGGTCCGCCTTGCCGATGCCGGCGCACGCGTCGTGAAGATCGAGCGTCCGGAAGGCGAAACCGCGCGTCATTACGATTCCGCAGTGGAAGGCATGTCGGCTTACTTCGTCTGGCTCAACCGCGGCAAGGAGAGCGCGGTGCTCGACCTGAAGAGTGAGCACGACCTGGCTCTCCTGCACCGGATGGTCGCGCGCGCCGACGTCCTCGTGCAGAATCTCGTGCCGGGCGCCATCGACAGGCTCGGCCTCTCGGCCGATACAATTGCGAAAGAGTTTCCTCGGCTGATAGCCATCAACATCGTCGGCTACGGGCAGGACACGCCCTACGCGGCCATGCGCGCCTACGACATGCTGGTGCAGGCCGAAAGCGGCATCTGCGCCGTTACCGGCACGCCGGACACGCCAAGCAAAATCGGGGTTTCCGCCGCCGACATCGCCACCGGCATGAATGCCCATGCAGCGATCCTCGAAGCCTTGCTGGCGCGCCAGAAGACCGGGCGCGGCCGCATTGTCGAGATTGCCATGTTCGACGCCATGGCCGACTGGATGACCGTGCCGCTGCTGCACTACGAATATGCGGGCCGCGAGACGCAGAGATATGGCCTGGCGCATGCTTCGATCTACCCCTATCGACCTTATGCCTGTCGGGATGGCAGCGTGGTCGTGTCCATCCAGCAGAACAATGAATGGAAGCGCTTCTGCACGCTCGTGCTGCAAAGGCAGGATCTGTTCGCCGACGAACGCTTCGCCACCAACACCTGGCGGGTTGCCAACCGCACGGCGCTCGACGCCGAGATCGAACCGATCTTCGCGGCAATCGACTGCGACGAGGCCATAAGCCGTCTCGACGAGGCGCAGATCGCCTGGGGCCGGGTGAGTGCAATGCGCGACCTGCCGCACCACAAGGCGCTCCGCCGGACGGAGGTGGCACTGCCGGACGGCAAGCGCATCGCAGTACCCAAGCCGGCAGGGCGGCCGGAGGGATTTGCAACGGTTCCAAGCGTCCCCGCGCTTGGCGCCGATACGGACCGGATCCGGTCCGAATTCGCCGCCTGACGAGGACCTCATGAGCCTGGACACAAGCACACTGCAGGAATGGGTTGGACGCACGCACGAGGTCGAGGATGTTGTGACCCCGCGCCTGCTGGCCAGCTTTGGCGCCACGCTTGGGGACCACGCGGCGCAGACTGCCGAGGGCGCGGCCGCGCCCGGACTGCATTGGTGCCTGGCGCCCGACATTGCCGCCATGCGAGAACTCGGACCTGACGGGCACCCGGCCAAAGGCGGCTTCCTGCCGCCGGTGCCGCTTCCGCGTCGCATGTGGGCTGCCAGCGACATGCGTTTCATGGCGCCGATCCGCTCTGGCGACCGCATCCGCCGCCGCTCGACGTTGGCCGCCATCGAGGAGAAGCAGGGCCGCACCGGCCCGCTCACCTTCGTCACGGTCCGGCACGACATCGCCAACGATTCCGGTCCGGTCATCGAGGAGGACCAGATCATCGTCTATCGCGGCGCCGAAGCCGCTGCTGCGTCCCCTGCCCCGCCGGCCAATTCGCCCCTGGCCGCATCGCACGAGCGCACGATCGACATCGATCCCGTGCTGCTCTTTCGATATTCCGCGCTGACGTTCAACGGGCATCGCATCCACTACGACGCGCCCTATGCCACGGGGGTCGAGCACTATCCCGGGCTCGTCATCCATGGCCCGCTGCAGGCGACGCTGCTGATGAACTTCGCCGCCGCCATTGTCGGTCAGTCGCCGCGCCGTTTCTCATTCCGCGGCGTCCATCCGGCGACTGGCCCGCAGCGCCTGCTTCTGAGCGCAACATCCCCAGGCCAGGACGGCATGGCTCTCGAGGCACGGTCGTCCGACAGCCATGTGACGGTGAAAGCCACGGCGCAATGGTGAGCTTCGTCACGCCTGTCGTGCCGCTATTCGTGCCGGGCTCACGTCCTGAGCGGTTTGCCAAAGCCGACAGCAGCGGCGCGGACGCAGTCATTCTAGACCTCGAGGATGCCGTCGCCCCTGGCGACAAGGACCGCGCTCGGGAAGCGGTCGTTGCTCATGCAGCCGCGCTGAAATCCGCGGTCGTGGTCCGCATCAATGCCGCCGGCACATTTTGGCACCAGGCGGACATCGCTGCCGTGCGGCGCCTTGACGGCGTCTCCGTCATGCTGCCCAAGGCCGAACGTCCGGAAGACATTGCCGATATGGCCAGGCACATGGCACGCAGCGTTTCCGTCATCGCGCTGGTCGAGAGCGCCGTCGGTCTCGCCAACTTGCCGGACATATTGGCCATGCCCAACGTCGTTGCCGTCGCCTTCGGCTCGGTCGACTTCTCGCTCGATCTCGGTTGCGCGCATGATCGGCTGATCCTGCTTGCGGCTCGTAACGAAATCGTCTGGCGTTCGCGCGCCGCTGGCCGGGCCGCGCCGATTGACGGCGTAACGACCGACCTGAACAGTCCCGAAATCACCGAGGATGACGCCCGCCACGCCATGAAGATGGGTTTTGGCGGCAAGATGGCCATCCACCCGAGGCAGATCGAGCCGATTCGCAGTGGCTTTCGCCCGAGCGATAATGACATCACATGGGCACGAGACATCGTCGGCGCAGCCTCGTCCGGCGAAGCTAGCCAGGTGAACGGCGAAATGGTGGATCGGCCGGTCATCGAGCGCGCAAGGCAGGTCCTGCGCCGGGCCGCTTTGGTCTAAAGGGCATGCAGGGGAGGAGCAACGGATGAGCCTGGACACCGCCGATTGGCCAACCGCCAGGCTCTGCGCCTTCATTGCCGAACTCGACTTCGAACAGATCCCGCCGCGCGTCGTTCATTTCGCGCAAGGATTGATGATCGACTGGCTCGGCTCGGCGCTGGCCGGCAAGGGCGCGCACCAGGTCGAGATGATCGACGGTTTTGCGCGTGCCATGGGGCCGGCGGACGGCCCAAGCACCATCATCCCGACGCGGCGGCGCACAAGCCCCTACTTCGCAGCGATGGTCAATGCGGCGGCCTCCCATGTCGTGGAACAGGACGACGTTCACAACGGCTCGGTCTTTCACCCGGCGGCGGTGATCTTTCCGGCCGTTTTGGCGGTTGCGGAGGCTGAGGAGAAGACCGGCCGCGAAGTCCTGACTGCCTGCATCGCCGGCTATGAAGTGGGCATTCGAGTGGGAGAATTCCTCGGACGCTCGCACTACGAGATATTCCACACCACCGGCACGGCTGGCGCAGTGGCAGCAGCCGCGGCGGTCGGCAGGTTGATCGGGTTGGACGCAGCCGGGCTCAACCATGCTGTCGGCTCGGCCGGTACGCAGGCGGCAGGTCTCTGGGAATTTCTGCGTGACGCTGCCGATTCCAAGCAACTCCATACCGCGCGAGCGGCCGCCAACGGTCTGTTCGCTGCCTATCTGGCGCGCGATGGCTTCAAGGGCGCCGCGCGGATCCTCGAAGGCCAGCAAGGAATGGCTGCCGGCATGTCCAGCGACGCCGATCCGGCCCGCCTGACGGACGGGCTCGGCAGCCGTTGGGCAACCGAGGAGACCTCCTTCAAATGGCACGCAGCCTGCCGGCACACTCATCCGGCCGCCGACGCGCTGCAGTCTCTCATGCGCCGCGAAGGGCTCGGTCCGGACGACATCACCGGCGTGGTGACCCATGTCCATCAGGGAGCCATCGATGTCCTGGGCGCGGTGGTCACTCCGCAAACCGTCCACCCAGGCGAAGTTCTCCATGGGCACGGTTTTGGGGCTGATCGCTGTTCACGGCGTCGCCGACCTCGACGCGTTCGAACACCACGCGCTTGCCGACGCCCGCGTCGCACGCTTCCGCGCGAAGGTGCGGATGGAACTCGACGCCGAGGTCGACACCCTTTATCCCAAGCAGTGGGTCGGCAAGGTGAGCGTCACGACGGTTGACGGCCGCAAATTCAATGCCCGCGTCGACGAGCCCAAGGGAGATCCCGGCAACACCCTTTCGAAACAGGAACTGGAAGCCAAGGCCATACGTCTTGCCGAATTTCGAGGCGGGGCCACCGCTGACGAGATGCGTCGCTGCATAGCCCGCATCTGGAGGCTCGGTCAGCCCGGGAGCACGGCGCACATATTTGCTGAGAGTTAGCCCGCTATCGCGCCGAAGGACTGCACCCGCCCGAAACGGATGGAACGAGCGCATTGCGGGCAGTTCGATTCCTTTCGCGCCGCCCCGTGTTGTAAAGCAGTTTGATCGGCAGTCCTCGGGAGCCCATTATAAATCAATGAATTCAAGGAGATCGACGGATTCGTCAACCTGATTTGGCTAACCGAGGCAAATAAAACACGATACCTTATTGATAAATAAGATAATGGTGGGCCCGGAGGATGTTTGGAAAATAAATCAAATCAAGCGGTTAGAGGTCGGTGGGACCGCGCAGCATTCAAATCTGTTCCAATGTTTTTCAATGTTTTTGTCCCACCACATGACGCCCGTAGGATCCAGAGCGACCTGGGTTCAGCTGCACGAACTCGGATGCCGACAAGGTCAAAGTTGCACCAAAAGCGGTTCTCCCTCAGGCCATCTCTAAATGTCGGGTTTGGGGCCGGAAGGAGACTGGCAGGTTCTGGAAAGCGAGGCCAAGAAGGCAGACTTACGCGGTAAGGCGCGCCGGGCATCCGGTGAATCACAGACATCCTGGCGTCAGATGAGATCAGGACCAAAGGCTGACGTGGCTGGGTACGGGAGACTTTGGACTTCCGTTGGCATGTGGTCTGTCGGCTAAAGATTTTGGCAAGTCATCACGAAAAAGCAGATAAGAGCCAATTCCGAATTTCAAGCGGCCCGACCAGGCGATGATATCCAGCGGCTGAGGCGTCGATTGCATTTCGGCCGCTCGACCGATGGTGACCGGCTCCCCGTCGGCTCATATGACCGATATGGAACACCATCATGCGAGGCAGCAAGCATTTTTTCCGGCGGCAGCTAGGGCCGTGCGGCAAGAATGCCCCGCGCTACTCCGCCGCGATCCGTTGAACAAAATCCAGAAAAGCGCGCACTTTTGCAGGCGGCATGTGGCGTGACGGATGATAGGCGTAAAGCGGAAACTGCTCGTCTGACCATTCCGCCAGGATCGTCGCGAGCGCCCCGCTCTCAAGCCACTCGTCCAGGCCGATGGCAAGGCTCTGGAATATGCCTTGCCCCGCGAGACCGGCCGCGACGGCGGCGGAGGGATCGTCCAAGACCAACCGCCCCGACGCCTTGATCTCGATGGCCCCGTTATCCCCTCGGAATTCCCAGGTGAACGGCCGCCCGGTCTGCGGGTCGCGGAATAGGATGCAATCGTGGTGCATCAGGTCGTGGGGCGTGGCTGGAATGCCGTGACGGTCGAGATAGCTTGGGGCGGCACAGGTAAGCACCGGGACGTCCAGCAGTTTGCGCGCGATCAGCGAGGATTCGTCCGGCGGACCGAAGCGCACGGCGACATCCGCGCCGCTCATCAACTCTTCGCGATAGTTGCTGGTGGTCAGATCGAGCGACAGTGCGGGGTAGCGTGCCAGGAATTCACCGATCCTCGGCGCCAGCACCATTCGCGCGAACCAGGGATCGATCGATACCCTGAGCCGCCCGCCCACGAATGCCGCCGAACCGGCGGCTTCGGAGGCCGCCTCCTCCAGTCCGGCCAGCAGCGGCATTATCCGGGCATGGAAGCGCGCGCCCTCCTCCGTCAGCGCGACCTCGCGCGGATTGCGGTCGAACAACCTGACACCGACACGTTGTTCGAGCCTCGCCACCGCACGGCTGACCCCCGATGGCGTGAGACCGAGAACATCCGCGGCCCGCACGAAATTGCCCGCTTCCATCACCGCCCCGAAAACACCGACCCCGGTCAGCAGCCGCGTGTCGAAACTCATGCCCTAACTCCGTTGCAAGGTCGATGATCGTTAATAGCCCATCATGATGATTTTGAGTCATCTTATCTTTGATCTTATTGCGCGTGAATCATCGCGTCGCTTCCCATAGATGATTTTTGAGCGCCGGGACGGCGCCGGCGGCACACCGGACCGCGGAAGTCTCCGACCTTGCGAGAAGGAATTCATCCATGAATGCGATCTCACGCAGAAGCCTGTTGGCGCGTGGCGGCCTTTTGCTGGCGGCGGGCGCCGCCGCGGTGAACACGCCGGTTCACGCACTGGCGGCCAACCGGCAAGCGCGGTCCGGCAACTTCAAGTCCATCAACATGGCCATGGAACAGGCGGTGCGCGACGGGATCGTCGCCGGCGTCGTTGCCACCGCGGCAGGACCAGACAGCATGATCTACGAAGGAACCTTCGGAAAGGCCAGTACGGCCACCGGAGCAACGATGCGCGCTGATACGGTATTTTGGCTGTTGTCCATGACGAAGGCCTTCACCGCCACGGCCTGCATGCAGCTAATCGAGCAGGGCAGGATCAATCCCGAGGACGATGCGGCGAAATATCTGCCGGAACTCGCCAATCCGATGGTGCTGGAGGGCTTCGACGGCCACGGCCAGCCGCGCCTGCGCCCGGCCAAGCTGGCCATCAAGGTGCGTCACCTGCTCACACACACCTCCGGCTATACCTATTCGATCTGGAGCGATGCACTAACCCGCTACGAGAACGTCACCGGCATGCCGGACATCGCCACGTGCAAGAACGGCGCCTTTCTGGCACCGCTCGAATTCGATCCCGGCGAACGCTGGCAATACGGCATTAGCATGGACTGGGTCGGAAAGCTGGTTGAGGCGGTCAGCGACCAGTCTCTGGAAGTCTATTTCCGCGAGAACATCTTCGCCCCGCTCGGCATGACCGATTCAGGCTTCCTGATCGGAAGCAAGCAGAAGGCCAGGGTCGCCACCTTCCACAACCGTCGCGAAGACGGCGGCCTGACGCCCGCGCCCTTCGAAATGCCCCAGCGGCCGGAATTCTTCATGGGCGGCGGCGGCGGCTTCAGTACGCCGCGCGACTACATGGCCTTCCTGCGGATGCTGCTGAACGGAGGCACTCATAAAGGCGTACGGGTGCTGAAGCCGGAAACGGTCGCGTCGATGATGCGCAACCAGATCGGCGACCTCGACGTCCATGCCATGAGGACTGCCCAGCCTGCCTATTCGCAGAGCTTCGACCAGTTTCCCGACGAGCCCCACAAGTGGGGATATTCGTTCGACATCAACACGCTGCCCGGTCCGAACGGTCGGTCGGCAGGCAGCATTTCCTGGGCCGGCCTGCTCAACTGCTATTTCTGGCTCGACCCGGTCAGGAAGGTGACCGGCGCCATCTTCACCCAGCTCCTGCCCTTCTACGACCAAAAGGTCGTGAAGCTCTACGGCACATTCGAGCGCGGCCTCTACGACGGCCTCGCCTGATCCATCCCGATTTCAACACAAGGAGACATATCATGTATGCGATTACAGGAATAACTGGCAAGGTCGGCGGCGCGCTGGCGAAAGCCCTGATCGAAGCCGGAGAACCGGTCCGTGCGGTGCTGCGCGATCCCGCCAAGGCGGAAATCTGGCGCAAGCGCGGGTGTGAAATCGCCTTCGCCGAGATGGGCGCCGCCGCCCAGCTTGCTGCCGCCTTCAAGGGCGCCACTGGCGTTTTCATTCTGCCGCCGTCGGAATTCGACCCTGCGCCCGGCTATCCGGAAGCGGCCAAGCAGAATGAGGTGCTGACGACCGCTCTCCTTGCTGCGCGCCCGGAAAGGGTCGTCTGCCTCTCCACCATCGGCGCCGACGGGGAAGTGGACAATCTGTTGAGCCAACGGGCGATGCTGGAAGAAGCCCTCGGCGAGCTCGATTTTCCCGTCACCTTCCTGCGGCCCGGCTGGTTCATGGAAAATGCGGCCTGGGACGTCGCGCCGGCCCGCGACGAAGGCGTGCTGCACAGCTTCCTCCAGCCGGCTGACAAGACCTTCGCCATGGTGGCGACGCAGGATATCGGCCGGCTTGCCGCCGATCTGATCCGCGAGGGGTGGACCGGCAAGCGGGTCGTGGAACTTGAAGGCCCGTCGCGGGTCTCGCCCAACGATCTCGCCAATGCCTTCGCGTCGGCACTCGGGCATCCGGTGCGGGTGGAGATCGTCCCGCGGGAAAGCTGGGAGGGCCTGTTCCGTGCCCAGGGTACGCGTAACCCACAGCCGCGCATGCGCATGCTCGACGGCTTCAACGAAGGCTGGATCGACTTCAAAGATAACGGACAGAACAGCGTCAAAGGCAAGACACCTCTTGTGGAGGTGATCGCGGCGCTTGTCCGGCAAGCCGCCGCGACCGAGGCCGTTTGATTCCACCCTGAAAACACAGCAGACGGCACGGACATCCGCCGCCGCCCCCCTCGCAACCTGAAAGGAACTATGATGGAACGGCCGTGTAACGAGAATGCGGACACACGACCAACTGGTGCCCCCGAAATTGGCCGAAGCGACCCTTATCGGGGCTATGCTGGAAACAAAGGCTGCCGGCCTAGCTCCTGCGGCTCGGATCGCTATCGGCGCCGTAACCGGCCGTCCTGCACCGACGCTGGGGCGGCCGTCTTCCGTAACGGACGTTCAGCCCGCAGGCCGCGAGTGGGCCGGTCACGGCGCTGTCCAGACGGGGCGCGCCTATCGACGCAGGCGCTTCCTTGCACGTTCAAGGATTTCCTCCGATAGTGGCGTCCCCGACGCGATTCGGGCCAAGGTCATTGCGCCGATCATGGTGGCGTAGTCCACCATGGCTTCGCCGCGGGCCTCCCCAGAAAATCGATCTTCGACCAGCGCGTCGATCATCTCTTCGACGACAGCCACCGCCGCCGCCCGCGTCTTACCTGAGGACCGGGCAGCTTCGCTCCCCAACGCCGCCATTGGACAGGTAGGCGTACCCGCATCGCGATGCTCAGGGGACAGGTAGCGGTCCAACGCAGCGTTCCGCCCCTTTTCTGCCCGGACCTTCCCGAGCATGTCCGCAGATGCGTTGCCCGCAGCGACGAGCGCCTCGGCTATCAGCTGCTCCCTGTTGCGAAAATGCTTGTAGAAGCCGCCGTGGGTGAGGCCGGCGGCAGCCATAACGTCCGAGAGACTGGCCCCGGCGATGCCCGTGCGCCGGATGCAGTCTGCGGCCGCGGTGACGATGGCGCGCCGGGTTTCAGCGGCTTCCTTGTTTGACTTCCTCAACGACGCTTCCTCGCTACCGCTCACGAACGAGCCTTGACAGGTTAGATGTTATATGACATCCAAATAGATGTCATGCAACATCTAACTGATTACTAATGAGAGGAGAGGCTCATGCTGAACCAGCAGACCAGAGCCATCGATGCCAATGTGCCAGAAGCGGTAGAACTCACACGGCTGGGCGTGTCGGGCGCGGCGGAAGCCATTCGCCGGGGCGAGATCAGCGCCGAAAACTATGTTTCTGCCCTTCTCGCCAAGGCGCGGCGGAAAGAGGGCCTGAGAGCTTTCATCACCCTGGACGAGCCTGGCGCCCTCTCCGCAGCCCGCGAAGCCGACAAGGCCCGCGCCAAGGGCGTGAACGCGCCGCTGCTCGGTGTTCCCCTCGGCATCAAGGACAGCTATCTCACGGCCGGCTTGCGCACGACGCTGGGAGTCGGTTCGCTCAGAGACTTCCAGCCAACTGAGGACGCGGACGCCATTGCGACGCTCAAGGCGGCGGGCGCGATCGTGCTTGGGAAGACCAACCTGGTCGAACTTTCCTATGGTTTGACAGGCGACAACGGCCCTTATGGCCAGGTCGGAAACCCGCATGCGCCCGACCATGTAACCGGCGGTTCGTCGAGCGGTTCGGCGGCGGCGGTCGCCGCCGGCCTCGCTCCGGCGACGCTGGGCGGGGACACGATCGGGTCAATCCGCGTCCCCGCCTCCCTATGCGGCGTCGTGGGGTTCAAGCCGACAACCCGCCGCTGGCCGCGCGCAGGGGTCGCGCCGATCTCTCACACACTCGATACGACGGGGGTCTTCGCCCGAAGCGTCGAGGATTGCGTCCTGATCGATCAGGTCGTCACCGGTGCGCCGGCGGCGGAGCTGGACTCTCGCGCCGATCTCAAGGGGACCCGTTTCGCCTTTGCGCCGCGCCAGTACCTGAACCCAGTGGACCCCGAGGTCGAGGCGCGGTTCCGCAACACGCTCCTGCGCCTCGCCGAGGCGGGGGCCGAAATCGTCGAGATCGATCTCGGTGGGGACTTCCAGGCGCTGGCCCTTCGGACCACGTGGAGCCTCTTCTTCCGCGAGACCAAGGCCTCGCTGAGCGACTTCCTGGAGCGACACGCGATCCCCGTCGCCTTCAAGGATCTGCACGTGGGTCTGCGCGCAGGCGTCAAGGACGCCTGGGACCACTTCGTCATACCCGGCGCGCCGGGCTACCTGAGTGAGCAGGCTTATCACGCCCTGACTGCCGACCGCCTGGCGGTGAAGGAACGCATGAGCGAGATTTTCACGCGGCATGGTGCCCACGCGCTGATCTTCCCGACGACGCCCTGCACGGCACCGAGGGTTGAGCGCCAGATGCAATTCACCGTGGGCGGCCAGGCGGTTGATTTCCGGGCATTGGCCAACAACACCATTCCCGCCAGCGCTGCTGGACTACCCGGGCTCAGCCTGCCGATCGGCCTTGACAGCCATGGCCTCCCGATCGGCCTCGAGCTCGACGGGCCAGAAAGCGAGGATCGCGCGCTCCTTGGTCTCGCGGCGCGGGTGGAGAAGGTCCTCAGGGCAAGTCAATAACCTTCTAATCGCTCTCGAAATCCCGCCCCTCATCATTTGGAGACAGCCAATGGCCACCCCCACGGTCGAGACACGCCCGTTCACAAACGAGCACATCACCATCCGATCCGCCAATCCCTTCACCGAGACGAAGGCCAGGCTTGAGAGCCTCGTCCCGCGGATCGACGATGGGATATTCACACTACTGCGATACGGCGAGGCCGAGCGCGCTTTGCGCGAGCTCGAAGCTTCGGCGAACCTGTCGATTTTCGGCTTCCGGGACCATGGCGCGCTGTTGGCGATCGCAGGCCAGAAGCGGCGCTCCATCCAGTATGACATTGGCAACCCGCTTACGGCCTCGAAGATGACCCGCCACCAGCTTTCCGCCGGGATTTACGCACCCATCCGCGTCCTGTTGCGAGAGGACGGAGAAGGCTCGGCGTTCGAGTACGACCGGCCCGCCGCCGTTTTCCGCCAGTTCGGCGACCCGCTGGTTGACGTCGTCGCGCAGCGTCTCGACCAGGAACTGCAAGCCGTGCTGCAAGCTGCGGCGGCCTCAGGTTCTGAAGACGCACAGCCGCACGTGGAAGGAAGGGCTTCGTGATGCCGAAACAACAGCGCCGCGTCATTCTGATCAACACCTTCCGGTTGAAGGCAGAAGAGCCGGCGGAATTGATAGCTCTGCTAACCAAAGTCACAGAAGAGTCGGTCGCGACGGCCCTTGGCTTCGAAGGCGCGACACTGCATCTGAGCCTGGATGGCGAGCGGGTTGTGATGTATGCGCGCTGGCGAAGCCTCGCGGAATATCAGGCGATGCGCGCAGGCAGCAGCTCGATGAGCGCGCTTCGAGAGATCATGGAAACTGTGATTTTCGAGCCCGGCGTGTTCGAGGTCGTACGTGAGTTTCGGCCGCCGGACGTCTGACCTCACGGCCGGGCTTGTTCGTTTAATCTCAACTGAAAACTCCTCCGGATGCGTCGGAACGCTACGTTCTCGCCCTACAACGACTGTCTCCGACCGAGTTCATAGGTGACGCTTCATTGCGGGGGCGAACGTCGGTGTAGCCGACATCTGGCGGAAAGCCGTCGCCGGTAATGGAACGCGTTCCCATGCTCATCCGCCAACGGCGTTCTCAGCCAATCTATGCGGCTGCTTATGACCCACCGTTCCCACAAAGCGGACTGACTGGATTATCCGAAGCCAGGCATTCCTGAGCGACCGCTTGCCCGGAGGAACGAACGGCCGCTTTTGGGGGGATCGATGCCGGTGAGGCCGAACGGCCGATATTGGACGCAAAGCTGCCATTCGGTATGAGTTAAATTCGGGCAGCGAAATAGCTGGATCAGCTTCCTGAATCAAAATGGACGAACCGCTTCGTAAACCACTGACGAATAACGACTGTTTTAGCCTCTGCGGGTCAACTTTGCATATACAATCAATACGTAGAGGGGATGGTTAGCCAACCGGTTTCCTTCATATTCTCTCGTATGGTCCGGCGAACCTAAGACCAAGAAGACAATTAGTTTTTTGGGAGGGGTGCCTCAGTGCAATCCACAGAGAAGATCAATCACTGCATTTTGACCATAACGCTAAGTTGGCTTGGCCCTCGCGCGTAACTCGGCTGTGTCGTTGCGATCGAGATGTCCTGGGACAGCGCAGGCCAGGATCGGCGACAGCGCGCATGAGCGTGCCCCGGCGTTTTCGCGGTCGGGCAGCGGAGCTCGAGGATGGGCGTTGTCAAAGGTTTGATTCGCCATTGCCATCCGGAGCTCGACAACATCCTGGTCGTGCCTCACACTCCGAGGTGATCAAGAAGACTTTGTTGATCTTCGGCCATCTGATGGTTCGTCATTTCTCTGACGATTTTTCCATTTTCGATTACGTAGTACCGGTCGGCGACCTCGGCGGCGAATTGAAGATTCTGCTCGACTAAGAGAATGGTCAGTCCTGTGGACTTGATATCTTTGATCAGTGCACCGATCGCATCGACCACGACAGGTGCCAGCCCCTCTGTCGGCTCGTCGAGCATCAGAAACGAAGCGCCCATGTAAAGGGGCCGCGCTATCGCTAGCATCTGCTTTTCCCCACCCGACAACGACGCGGCCTTTTGCGAGCGCCGGGTTTTGAGGATCGGGAAATACTCATAGATCCGGTCGAGCGGCCAGGCGGTGTCTCCGTTCGCACGGCCGATCGACAGATTCTCGTATACGTTCAGCGTCGAGAAAATTCCGCGGTCTTCCGGCACAAAACCGACCCGCATCTTGCAAATCCGCTCAGGCGAGAGATCGATGATTTCGGTTCCGATGAAGCGGATGCTCCCGGTTCGTCGCGGAATATCGCCGATGATCGACTTCAGCAGCGTGGTCTTGCCGGCACCGTTTCGCCCCACCAACGTTACCACTTCGCCAGTCTGGACAGACAAGTTGACGCCCTGCAAAATATGGCTTTCGCCATAATAGGCGTCGAGATCCGTTATCTCCAGCATGCTCAATGGCGCTTTCCCAAATAGGCTTCTATCACCCGGGGATCCTGTCGGACGTCGGCGTAGCGACCGCGCGTTAGAAGCGCCCCCTGCTGCAACACAATGATCTCATCGGCGACATTTGCGATGACACCGAGGTTGTGCTCCACGACGATGATCATGCGGTCGACGGACAGTTGCGCAATAAGGTCCGTCGTACGCGATACATCTGCCGTCGTCATCCCAGCGGTTGGTTCGTCGAGAAGGAGAATCGTTGGGTGTGCTCCCAGGGAAATCGCGAGCTCCAAGGCGCGTTTGCGGCCATATGGCAGGTCCCCTGCGGGTCGACCGCGCAAAGAGGACGGAATTCCGACCTGATCCAGCAGTGCCGACGCTTCCGGCCGGTGATCCTCATGCCAGTCGATCTTTGCGAAGGCCTTCGTACCCCCGTCTGCTCGGCGCTGCACCGACAGCACGACATTGTCCATGACCGAGAGATTGGGGAAGATGCTCGTGATCTGAAAGCTGCGCACGATACCTTGGCGAGCAAACTGCTCGGCACGTAAACGAGTCATGTCCTGGCCGTTGAACAGCAGCCGACCACGCTTCGGCCGATAAAACCCGCTCAAGACGTTGAACAAAGTCGTCTTGCCGGCCCCATTAGGGCCGATGATGCCGTAAACCGGCTTTCTCTCGAATTTCAGGCTTAAGTCATTGATCGCCTTGAAGCCGCCGAAACTCATCGTGACGGACTGCAGTTCCAGTAGCGGCATCACGGTTCCGCCAGCGCTCTCGCCAATGTTCTGGCCACAATCAGGCATCGGCTGCATCTCCCGTAGCGACAACCCGATCGGGCTTCGATGCATATCGCCTGCCCGAGCCAGACATTTCGGCGGGTGGAACGCGGTCAACGGAATAATGCACGATTTCGCCGAGTATGCCGCGGCGGAACAGAAGCACAATGGTGACGAACAAAATGCCAAGGAACAGGCTGCCGCTGTCCGTTATCGACGAAAGCGTGCTGCGCATCATCAGGACGACGCCGCTGCCAACGAATGGCCCGAAAATGGTGCCTGCTCCGCCCAGAAGCGTCATCATGACCGGCTCTCCGGACGCCCGCCAGCTGACCATCTCGAGCGTAACGAACTGATGGTTTAGCGCATAAAAAGCGCCTCCGATCGAACATACCAAAGCCGAAAACACGTAAGCCTTCACTCGCAGGCTGTATACATTGTACCCAATGCTCATCAAGCGCTGCTCGTTCTCGCGAGCGCCGAGAAGCGCGAGCCCATAAGGCGATTTGAGAAGCCGTAGGATGGCGTAGACCACCAGTGCCACAGCGCCCAGAGATACATAGTAGAAGACCCTATCATCGCCCAGATCCAGCCCCAGGAGTGTCGGCCGAACCAGCCCATGCAGGCCATCCTCGCCCCCCGTAAAGTCGGGAAACTGGTTGATGATGAAATATACGATCGATGCGAACGCGAAAGTGATCATCGAGAAATAGATCCCCTTCTTTCGCGCGACGACCAAGCCGAAGAGGAGGCTGACAGCCGTACTGGCGGCGACACCCGTGAGCACGGAAAGTAGCATCGGGACCCCGAGCTTAACCATCAGAATGCCGGTGATATAAGCGGAAGTGCCCCAATAGGCCGCCTGTCCGAAAGATAGCAGGCCACCGAATGCGAACAGAAGATCGAAACCGAGGGCGAACAATCCCCATAGGATGATATCGGTCGCCAGGACCGGATAGATCACCCAAGGAAGCAGAAGGGCGGCAGCAAGCGCGACCAAGGCGGCAGGCCTGCTCAGGAATACCTGTCGCGCGCGCTCCGTCATCGGTGTGTAGTGAAGCGCGAAATGAGAGATGTCGATGCCCTGGAAGATACCGCCGGGCCGCACCAGCAGCACAACAAGCATAAGGATGTAAATGACTGCGGTGGACGCCGGGGCATAGAAGATCGCTGCGATGGCCGAGACGAGACCGGATGCAAAGCCCATGACCACCGAGCCGGCAATCGACCCCATCCCGCCGGCAACGACCACAGCAAAGACGAAATTGATCATCTCTTCGCCCATGAAGGGTGACACGTTGCGCAACGGCGCCGAGAGCGCCCCAGCCAGCCCGGCCAGAGCCGAGGCAAAGAAGAATGTCCCGGAAATGAGGAGGGGTACGTTCCCACCGAAGCATTTGAGGAGATCGGGCCGCTCCGAGGCCGCCCGGATAAGGGCGCCCAAACGGGTACGCTCCAGCGCGAACCATGTACCGAAACACAAGCCGATCGATACTATGACGACAAAGAGACGATATTTCGGATAGGAGACGAACCCAAGGTTGACGGCACCTTTGAGAAGGTCGGGCACAAGATAGGGCGCGGACGTCACACCGTAGAATATCCGGACGACGTCTTGCATGATCAGCGAGAGGCCGAACGTTAGGATCAGAACATACGCAAGGTCGAGGCCGTAGAGGCGCCGTATAAGCAGCCGTTCCAGCACGATGCCAGTCGTGCCAACAAAGACGGCTGAAACGAGGAAGCCGACCCACAACGAGAGGCCGAATTGAGACCCCAGAACCAACGCGGTGACGGCGCCAAGCATGAACATGGAGCCATGCATAAAATTGACCACGCGCATCATGCCGAAAATGATGCTCATTCCGAGGCTCATCAGCGCCAGGACCCCGCCGCTCACCAGCCCATTGAAGAGCAATATCGCATAATATGACATTAGGTAGAACTCCGGATCCCTGCAGGCCAGATGCGTCCCGGCGACGTCGATAAACCGATTCCGGGAACTATGTCGTCCTACTCCCAGTCGTGCTTGCAGGTGCTGTCCGTCTCCGGATAATACGCCTCGTCACCTGGAACCGAGCCGGTGATATCAAAAAAGTCACTATCGTTCTTCACGCCCGACGCGGGCTTGACCTGACCGACGAAGGTGCGCTTGACCACAAGATGGTCGCTCTTGCGCATGAGCGCGTCCTTCGCGAACATGTCGCTGAAACGTCGGCCTTCAAGGACTTTCGTCACCTTGTCGGGATCGTCGGTGCCGAGTTCCTGGACCGTTTTCAGCACCTGATAGACGGCGGAATAGTTCCCGGCGTGGATGTCGCCGGGATAGAAATTCAGTTTCTCATGGAAGCGTTTGGCGAATTTCCGGGTCTCGTCGTCCAGATCCCAATACCAGATCAGCGCGGCGTTAACGCCAGCCCAAGTGTCTGGGCCAAGAGCTTTGACGTCCGACAGATTCAACTGGCCGGGAACAATCTTTATACCGGCGTCCATCAATCCGAACTCTCGTGCCTGCTTGACCGCGTTGCGCAGGTCCTGACCCGATTCAAGAATGCCGATGGCCTGCGCGCCCGCCGCCTGCGCTTTCAGGAGATAGTTTGAGAAATCATCATTGGGGAACGGCACCATGTCCACCCCGACGATTTCGCCGCCATTCTGCTTGACAGCCTTTGAGAAAGAATCGAGCAGAGATTTACCGAAGGCAAAGTCAGCCGCGATAAAGTACCACTTCTTAGTGCCCTCCTTGGTCATTTGTTTGACTGGGACCGACATGGCTGAAGTATCGTATCCGTAGTGCCAAGTGTATTTACCGCAGGCCTCGTTGGAAAGTGCCATGGTTCCTGGGCTGACGAAAGTCGTCAGAATGTGTCGTTCGTTGGCAAGCTTGGCAACAGCGATCGCGGCCGCCGAGCTCGACACGTCCGTTATCAGATTCACGCCCTGGGAATCGATGATCTCGCGTGCCTTGTTGACGGACAGCGCCGGATCAAGCTTGTTGTCGACGACGATGACTTTTATCGGAACCCCGTTGACCTTGCCACCGAAATCTTCGACCGCCATCTTTGCGAATTCCACATCACCTGGACCTGAGGTTTCTGAATAGACCGAGGAAAGATCAGTCAGCATCAGAATGTTGAACGTGCTGCTCTTCATCTGGGCTGATGTCGGGACAGTACCGGTCAGAGCGATAGCTATTGTCAGGCCGACAGCAGCAAGTGTCTTCATTGGCATTTATTAATTCCTCCTCATTAATATTTGTCGTGTTAAGGCGGTTTGGATCGTGTGAACCAAGGGTTCGGGCGCATAATCGCCGCCAACCAGACTGTCTGGCGATGGCGCAAATGGTAGGGTTGCGGCAACGCTCCTCCCCCACGACAAATATCCGCCTACACCGTGGGCTCAGCCCAATTCTGTGGCTCGGGTTGCTTTTCCAGGGTTTTTACCGCAACTGCCGGCGTGAGGGAGTCTCATATGGAAAACATGTCATCGCGTTTGGAGATGCACGCTGACGGGCTGGCTGCAGCCGGGTACTAGGGTTCGCCGCGTATCGCGGAATCATTTGCGAACTGTTCGCCCTCTCCACGGAGCAATTCCCTTGCACCCTACTGACAAGGCGAATTTCTGTGTCCAGACAGAAGCGCTCTGCGTCGAGAATAAGGTCGTCACGGACACGCCCGTAGCGCAGAAGCTTCAGCCCAGTGCCGCCCGGTAGGAATGCGAACGGCACGATCGGATCGGCATGCCGGCCCAGAGCGCCGAAACTTCCCTTGCGGCAAGTGTCCCCGGGGCAAACTTCGTTCAGATCGGCTGATTAAAAGCCCGCAATCACGACCTCCCGTAAAGCGCGAGAGTTTGCCCGTTGACGAAACTTTGGTTCGCTTCGAGATCACGCACAACCAGGCGTCCGAAACTCCTGACGCTTAAAATTTCGTCGCCCACTCTTCGATGTTCGACTTATCGAATACCAACAGGTCCTTGAGATAAGCGCTGCCGTCCGCCTCTACGGTCATGTCGCCGAGACGACCGATCTTGGTGGTGCTGTTGGCTGCACCGTCGGTTTGCCCACGCGCGAGCATGCCGGCATACATGACGGCCGCGTAGCCGAGATCAGCAGGACTCCAAAGCTGGAACGTATCGGTCACACCGGAAAGCACGTTTGGCTTCATCTCCGAAGGCAGGCCGTGGCCAGTAACAAATATCTTGCCCAACTGACCTGCATCGGTAACCGCCCGGCAGGCGGAGACAATGCCGACGGCGGTCGGCGAGATAATGGCCCTCAAATTTGGGTACGCTTTTATGAGTCCCTGCGCCTCGCGATAGCTCTTGTCCGCCGCGTCGTCGCCATAGACCACGCCGACCAGCTTTAGCTTGGCATATTTCTCCTTCTGCCACTCCTCCTTCATCTTCTCGATCCAGAGGTTCTGGTTGGTTGCCTGCGAGGTTGCCGACAGAATTGCGACCTCGCCTTCGCCACCGAGCGTCTTGCTGATCATGCGCACGTCATTGGCGCCGATTAAGTCATCGTGCGGGGCGTTCACATGCATTATGCGGCCTTCCGGCGCGATCGCAGAATCGAAGGAGATGACCTTTATGCCACGCTGCATCGCCTTCTTGCCTGTAGGGATGAGGGCTGTGGCGTCGTTGGCCGAGATGACAAGAGCGTCGATTTTCTGGGCGACGAGCGCGTCGATGACCGCAATCTGCTGTTCGACGGTCGCTGCGGTCGGACCCGTGTAAACGAGTTCGACATTGCCTAGTTCATCGGCCGCTTGCTGACCACCATCGCGGGTCACGTCGAAATAGCTGATGCCCATGACCTTGACAACCAATCCGATTCGCAGCTTCTGCTGCGCGAAGGCGGGCCGCAAAGGTGCCGTTGACGTAACGCCAGCGAGCGCAGCACCGGACACGAGTTTCAAAAGCCGACGGCGATCCGGATTCATTGCTTCCTCCCATCTAGTTTCAAGAGATCGATATTGGGGCGCTCAACAGAGGGACGCCAAATCGTCAGACAACCGCGCGCCAGACCTCCGGAACGAAGGCATAGCCACCGCCTCGTCGCTCGACATGACCGAAGGCAGGAAAGTCCAGGTGAATGCCGGCTACGCGAAGCCTGTCTGCAGCCGCCATATCCAAGGCACGCCGCCTGGTAGCCACAGCCAGATCGCGGTCTATGTCAAGAATCGTTGCTGCCTGGGGCGCCGTAAATTGTAGATGCGGCATATGAACAATGTCGCCCCAGATCATTACAGAGTCACCGCCGGATTCAATGAGCCAGCCGGTGTGGCCGGGCGTATGGCCGGCCTGTGTGACAGCAATGACCCCTGGCATGACGGGTCCGTCACGAACCGTCCGGATGCGCTCTCCATACGGCCGGGTAGCCCGCCGGAACCCTTCAAAAAATTCCTGCGGTTCGCCATCGGGTGAGCGTGAGGGCGACATGGGATCTCGAAAGAACTGGAGCTCGGCCTCGTTGACGACAAGTTCTGCGTTCGCAAACACAGCCTCACCGGCTTCATCGATTAACCCATTGATGTGGTCGGGATGCATGTGCGTGATCAGGATGGTGTCGATGTCAGCGGGAACAATGCCGATTGCCGCCAAGTTCCGGCAGACCATGCCCAACGTCGGTCCCGAACGCGTTCCACAGCCCGTGTCGACAAGCGCCACATGATCGCCGGTCCGGAGCAGAAAGGCATTCATCGTCATTTTTGGCGGAACCGGACGGAACGCCGCTGTTTCGATGCGGATGCAATCCTCCTGATCGATACCCGCGATCATATCGAAAGTGGCCTGAAAGGTACCGTCATTGACCGCAGTCACCGTCATGTCGCCGATGGCGATGTGATAGGCACCCGACGGCTGGCAGTGTGGTTTGGCTGCTGTCACGTCACATTCCCAAGGTTCTTCGGGAGGGTGCAAGCGGAGCGGAGAAGCGCCCAATCTTCAGCGGGCCGTCAACGCAAGCGCTCGGCGAAGCCTGGGAGCACGACCGCCATCCTCCAAAACGGCCGAGATGGCGAACCGGAACGACCGCCATTAGGTCTCTTAGGACATGGTCCGAAGGAACGGAAATCGTAAATTGCCAAGCAACCATCGCGTTCGGCGATGAGAGATGGGGGCGATCGTCGCTACGAAGGTTTGCTCGGTCCAAAGTAGAGACCGCGCTCGAAGCCTTCATAGAGTTTCAGAGTGATCGGATCCCCGAAAGGCAGTATCTGCGTCATGATCACGCCGCCTATGCTTCTGTAGCGATCCACCCAGAAATAGGTATTGGCAAGGCCAGCCCAGGTCATGCTGCCGGCGCTACGCCCATTGGGCGAATCACTCGTATTGAGCAGAAAACTCAATCCCCATTTCTGCGGCATGCCAGGGAAAAAATCAGTATCGTTGGCGAGATCCTTCAACACCGAGGTGAGCACGCCTGCCTTGATGTCGCCGATGCTATTCTGGCCCATGAGTTCGACGGTATCCGGCTTGAGCACGACAGTGCCATCCTTGGCTCGCCCGTCATTCAAGAGCATCTGGATATACGACGCGTAGTCGCCAGCGGTTCCGTAGATGCCGCCGCCGCCCATGAAGAATTCGGGCTGCTGGGAGATCTCATGCTCGATCGGAATAAGCGAGCCGTCTGCTTGGCGGCGATGCACGTCCGCCAAGCGCTCGCGCCACGCCGGTTTTATCAGAAACGCCGTGTCGTGCATCCCAAGGGGCGCGAACAGGTGCTCGCGCAGATAGTCCTCGAGCGATAGGCCGCTGACAGCTTCGACGACCTGCCCGGCCCAGTCGATGCTGATGCCATATTCCCATTTCTCGCCCGGATCGGCCACCAGAGGCTGAGCGAGCGAACTCAACTTGCAGTCGACTAGCAGCGGTATGTGGTTCTCGCGCATATAGCGCTCGACCGCCTTATTCCAAATGTCGTAGCCATAGCCGGATGTGTGCGTCAGCAGATGCCGGAGTGTGATCGGCCGCTTGGCCGGCCGCACCATTGGCGTGCCGTTCGCGTCGAAACCATCGAGAACCTCTGGTGAGGCAAGCGACGGCAGGACGCTTCCGATCGGTTCGTCCAGAGCGACCCGCCCCTGCTCCACCAATTGCATCGCCGCCGTCGCCACCAGGGCCTTGGTCATCGATGCGTACCAGAAGACTGTGTCCAGCGTCATCGGTGCGCGCCTGGTAAGGTTACGCAGGCCGAAGGCGCCCTCATACAGCCGGGTCGTTTTGTCGACCGCGATGGCAACGACGCCGGGCACGTCACCGCGCTGCGCCGCCCTGCGAAGCAAGGCGTCGATCGAATGCACATCGCGTGTGGTCACTATTGCGTCTCTCCCAGGGGCGTTGTCGTAACTGTCGGCGCCAGAACGGCGAGCTCGCCCGCTATGTCCTCCATCTGCTCGCCTCCTGCCATCAGCGACAGCAGTTCCGTGCTGCTCTTTTCACCGCGCTTGAAACTGGCCGCAACACGACCCTGGATCAGGACGGTGAACAGGTCGCCCACGAGCGTGGCATGATGTGCATTGTGCGTTATGAAGACAATGCCGACACCCTCGGCACGCGCCGCCTGTATGAAGCGCAGCACGGTAGCGGCCTCCTTGACACCAAGTGCCGATGTCGGCTCGTCCAGAATCAGGACGCGGGCGCCAAAATACATAGCTCGCCCGATTGCAAGCACCTGTCGCTCACCCCCCGATAGCGATCCCACCAATTGGTTGCCGTCGCGCACACGCGTGATCCCGAAGCGCCTTATCTGCTCCACGGAGACGCGGTTCGCCTTCTCGATGTCTAGCCGCTGGAACGGCCAGACACCTTTCTTGGGCTCGGCGCCAAGAAAAAAGTTCCTGCCCACGCTCATCAGCGGAATGGTGCCGATATCCTGATGCACTGTGGCGATACCGCGCGCTCGGGCATCGCGCGGATCGGTGAATTGCGTTTCCACGCCATCAAGTAGGATCTTGCCTTCACTAGGACCGTGAAAGCCCGACAGGATCTTAATTAATGTCGACTTGCCGGCACCGTTGTCACCTAGAAGGCAAACCACCTGCCCGGCTGGAACGCTAAGAGACACGTCAGTAAGCGCCTGGACGCCGGCAAAGCGCTTGGAGACGCCTTGCAGTTCGATGAGGGGGCGGTTTTCAGAAGCCATGCAGAACCTCGCGCTGTCGGCTAGCCAGCGCTCATGGCGAGGCGCCGGAAGTAGTGATTGGTGATCACGGCCGCCATCAGCAGAACGCCGAGAAAGAGCTGGACCCAGTCGGTGCTCCATCCGGTGTAGAAGATGCCGATATTGATGACGCCGAAAATGACGGTGCCGAGAAACACCCCGAACGCGGAGCCGTAGCCGCCGCCGAGCAGGACGCCGCCGATTACGGCGACGATCGGTGCCTGAAAGACATAGCCGAGGCCGGCAGTCGCGTTGCCGGAATGATATCCGATCGCCTGGATGACACCGACAAGGCTCGCGCCAAGACCGGTCATCATGAACAGCACGATCTTGACAAAACCTGTCGGTACTCCGGCGCCGCGCGCCGCGACAGGGTTTCCACCGGTCGCGAATATCCAGTTGCCGAACGCGGTCCTCGCCAGTACCCAACCGCCAAAGATCGTGATGGCGAACCACCACAGGATCGAGATGTTTGCCTGGCCCCAGTTCGATGCGAAGACAGCATCTGAAAGCGGTGTCGACTTCACCGAGACCGAGGTGGTGTTGCTGAGCAGCCGCGCCAGGCCAAGTGACAGGCCGCCTATGCTGAAACTGCTGGCAAGCGTCACGATGAAGGACGGCAACCCGGTGCGCACGACAAGGAGACCGTTCAGGACGCCGACAGCCAGGCCAAGTGCAAGGGCGGCTGAGATCATGAGCCACACGGAAAAGTCAAACAATGTCGTGCCGATCGCAACCGTGATCGACGCCGCGCCTACCACCGCGCCGACCGACAGGTCGAACTCGCCCGCAACCATGAGAATGCCGACCGGTATGGCGATGATGCCGAGCTCGGCTGCGGTGTTGAGCCATCCGGCGGTGCCGTCGAAGGTTACGAAGCCGTACCGATAGGCCGTCGCCGCGAAGAAAGCATAGACGAAAACGGTGGCTACGAAGGCACCGAACTCGGGTCTGCGCACTAGACTGGACGGAGACCAGCTCCGCATTGGCCGGGAGGTGGCGGCCGATGCGTCACGCAGCGCCTGGGTTTCCAATGTCATGAGCGTCATCCGGCAAGTGCTGGGATTGGTTGAGAAGATCCGAGGGACAGTGAAGGCGGGATCTCGGGCGCGCCACGATCGCAGGGAGCTGGCGCGTAATCAGGACGCCCCTCTGACGCCGGGATAGGTCACGTTGACTTTCAGCACCTCGTCAACATTGTCCTTGGTGATCATCAGCGGACCGGTTGATATCTGACCCATTGGCAGCATCTTGTATTGCACATACTGGTATGCCGCGAGCAAGGCGTAGTAGCCGTCGAGATATGGCTGCAGGTCGGCGATGAAGAGCAGGTCGCCGTTCTTCAAGGCTTCGAGCGAGCCGAGCGACAGGCCGAGCGAAGCATTGACGATCTTTCTTCCGCTCTGCTTGACGGCCTCCACGGAAGCAACGCCCTGCACGGCGCCAATGGTCCAGATCGCATCGATCCTCTGATCGCTTTGCAGCGCACCACGGATGGCGCTGCTGACAAAAGTGGGGTTGCTGGCATCGGAGAACTGGATGGTCAGGACCTTGGAGTCGCCTCCGGCCGCCTTGAAGGCATCGTTATAGCCGAGGCAATCCAGGTCCAGCGTGGTGTTGCCGGGAACGTGATTGACGCAAAGGCCGAATTTTGCACCGGCCTTGATCTCCCTCTCACCAACCGAGCGACCGAGGTCACGGGCGCTGAAGCCTACGTATGAAATCGCGCCGATATCCCGCCAGGAAGCGCCACCATCATGCTGAATGATGACCGGGATGCCGCTGGCCGTGATCTCCTTGATGATGGGGTCGAGCGTGTCCGGGAAGTAGTTGCCTATGACCATGGCGGCCGGCTTCTGGCTCGCGGCCTGCTTCACCAGCTTGGCGTAGTCGGCGACGAAATTGTTGGGATCGGTGCCGGTGATCCACTGGTAGTCGACATTGAGGTCACGAGCAGCGTCGTCGCCGCCCTTCTTCATCGCGCCGAAAAAGGGATCCCATAGCGGGCCGCCCAGCATGACGATGCGCGGCTTGTCCTGGGCGCTGGCGGCACCGGCCGCGCTTAGCGAAGCCAAGACGCAGACACCCAAAAACGCAACTGCGGCCACGCCGCGCCGTGCCAGCGAAGCTGGTAGCATGTTCATGATCTCCTCCCAAAAGAACCGGCCGATAAGACCGACATGAATTGGTCTAGGTCAAACGGCTTTGGGCGCTAAGTCGTGGTTGAGCATCCAACCATCGCGATGCGCGAAGCTTGCCGCGACGACTTGCTTGGCCGCGGAGGCAACGCGGCTCAGCCGAGCTGCTTTGTCATACGGCCGCGCCGCGCGCGCTCGCCGGCTGCGTTCAAGGTCAGCGCAACCAGAAGGATCAGGCCGTACATGATCTGGATGTAGAAGATCGAAACCTGCGCCAGCGTGAACAGGGTCTGGATCAGGAAGAGCAGCGTGCCGGCCGCGGCTGCACCCAGCATGCCCCCTCGCCCGCCGGTCAAGGCGATGCCGCCCAGCGCGACGGCAGCGATGGAGGTCAACGTGTACGGAACGCCGACGCGTGGATCACCCGAACCGAGGGCAGCGGTAAACACCAGCCCAGCGATCGCCGCCAGCACGCCGCCAATGACGTAGGCGATGATGCGCACGCCCGCCACATTGACGCCCGATGCGTAGGCAGCGCGCGCATCCCCTCCAACGGCGAGCAGGTTGCGGCGGTAGCCTGTCCGCTCGAACGCCAGCCAGACAAGGCCAAGCACGATGAGCAGGACGAGCATCCCCGAAAGTCCGCCATAGCTGTCTGCAAGACCGAGCAGCCATTGCGGCGCCAGACCGCCGGCCATGGGCAGCATCTCTAGCGTAATGCCCTGGAAGGCGAGGAACGTGCCCAAGGTTGCGATTATCGGCTGGACGCGCACGACTGCGATGAGGAAGCCGTTCAACAGGCCGGACAAGATGCCGACGCCCAGCGAAGCGCCGATGATTGTCACCGGATCGGCCCACCCATTCGGCACGAGGATCGACGTCACCATGGCATTGACGAGCCCCGCAAGCGGCCCGACCGAAAGGTCGATCCCGCCCTCTCCTGAAAGCACGGGCGCGGTCTGGGCCATGGCGGTGATGATGAACGGCGCCACGCCGATGAGCATGCCGTTCCAGTTCGTCACATCGGTAAAAGCGGGGCTGGCGAAGGCGTTGAGAGCAGTAAAAATGACCACCGCAATGAGCACGGGCCATGCGTAGCTGCGGTCGCCGAGCCACTTCATGTCGAGGTCTCCAGTCGGCGTTGCGAGAACATCGCATCGATCAATGCGCGTTCACTAAGGTCGCCGCGCTCGACGATCGCGCTGACGGCGTGATCGTGAAACACAACCACCCGGTGGCAAAGCAGGCACAGTTCCACCAGTTCGGTCGACAGCATCAGGATGGAAACGCCGCTCAAAGCGAGATTATTGAGCACCTCGTAGAGGTCGCGCTTGGCACCCAGATCCACACCACGCATCGGATCGTTCAACACCAACACACGCGGTTGGGTGGCGATCAGACGCCCGAGTAGCGCCTTCTGCTGGTTGCCGCCACTCAGCGCCGATATCGGCGTGTCGAGCCCAGCCATCTTGACCCTGGTCCGCCGAGTGACCTCGCCGGCGACCTCTATCCGCTTCCTTGTGCCCAGCACACCCCAACGGGCGAATGAGCCGAGCGCCGATACGGTCACGTTGTCGAGCACCGACAGCGGGGCGAAGATACCCTCGGATTTGCGGTCGCGCGGCAGGAACGCGATCTTCGCGCGCGCCGCGTCGCGTTGCGACCGTATGGTCATGGTCCCGACGTGCACTGTCCCCGTGGGCGCGCGACGCAGACCAGCGATGCACTCCAGCAGGGCGACCTGGCCGTGCCCCTCCAGCCCCCCCACGCCAATGATCTCGCCGCGACGAAGGTCGAGATCCAGTGTCGGCTTGCCTTCGAGAACCGACAGGCCTCGCACGCCGACGATCACCTCGGCATTGGCGGGAATAGTCTCGCCGCAGCCTTCGCCTTCCGCCGCCCGCGCACCTTCGCGCGTCGACATCAGGTCGAGCAGGATTTCGCTCGATACTGCGCCGCGCTCCAGCGATGCGACGCTCCGGCCAGATCGAAGTACCGTCGTGCAATCGGCAAGGGCGTGAATCTCGTCCATGCGATGCGAGACAAATAGGATCGATCGCCCTTCGCCACGGAAACTTCGTAGCACTTCGAAGAGACGATCGCGGTCTTCGATATCGATCGCGGAGGTCGATTCATCGAGGATAAGCAGGCGCCAGGGCCGCATAAGAGACCGTGCGACGCCGATCATCTGGCGGTTGGCGAGCGATACCGTGCCGGCCAGCCGCTCGATATCAAGATTGCCGATACCGACAGCCGCCAGTGCTTTCCGCACGGCTTCGCGCTCGCGCAAGGGGGTCATCTTGCGACGGATCATGCCGTCCAGGCCCAACATGACATTGTCACGAATTGACATGTCTGGAAGGACCAGCGTCTCCTGGAACACCGTAGCAATGCCGGCGTCCTGCGCGGCACGCGGATTCGCGAAACTGGCTTGCCGGCCGAGCCAATCCAGTGTGCCCGCTTCTGCGCGGACGATGCCGCTGAGTATCTTGATCAGCGTGCTCTTGCCCGAACCATTCTCTCCGACAACGGCATGGATTTCGCCCTCGCGGATCGACAGCGAGCAGGAATCAAGCGCGATCGTTTCGCCAAATGTCCGGCGAAGCCCATCCGCGGACAGAAGCAGCGGCATGCCCTTGCGGTCGGCGGGCGGTTCTATCGCGCGCTGATGGACCGCGCTCTTCATATGCGCATACTCAGATGCGGTTCGCGGCCATAGAGCGCCACGAGCCCGACGATCAGGAAACCGAGGAATATCTGCTGTGCCGCCTGGTCGAGCCCGAGACCGACAAGGAGGGTGCTAAGTTCTGTTACGACAAGACAGCCGGCAATTGTGCGCCCATAGCCGCCGCGCCCGCCGGTCAGCGGCGTGCCGCCGACGACGACTGCTGCGACAGTGGTGAAGAGGTAGGCTGCGCCGACGGTCGGATCGGCCGCTCCGCTGAAGCCTGCAAGTAGAATGCCCGTCGTCGCTGCCAGGAAGGCACTGAGCGCGTAGACACTCATCCAGACGAGCAGCATCGGCACGCCGGCCAATTCGGCGGCGCGAGGATTTGCCCCTGCGGCGAACATCCAGCGGCCGAGCTTGGTCTTGCGCTCGAGGAATAGGATGCCGCCGGCGATGAGCAGCCAGATCACCACGGAGCCGGGCAGCGGGATGGGACCGGTCTTGCCGATAACCGAAACCATGTTGACGAGCCAATCAGGCACCAAGCCCGAAACCTCGCCATGCGTCCCTGCCCAGATGGCGCCAAGGATGATCGAGCCGCTCGCCAGCGTCACCACGAGCGGGTTGAGCTGCAGGTATCGGGATGCAAAGCCGTTTGCCAGACCGATCAGCGTCGCCAGCGCTAGAATGAACACGGCCGCAGCAAAAGCGGAATAGCCGGCGCCGTAAAGCAGCGCGAACAGCACGTTAGACAAGCCGATCACAGCCGGGATCGAAAGGTCGAAGCCGCCGATGACGATCGTCAGGGTCTGGCCGATCGAGGCGATGCCAAGCAGACTGGAAAGCAGCAGAAGCGACAGCAGGCTTATGACGCTGGCATAGCCGGGAATGAAGACGTTTATGACAAAGAAAAGGATGAAGGCGAGGAGAAACGGGGCCAAAGGCCCGGCCACTCGTTGGATGGTCTTGAGGGACAAGTCGGTCAAAGTGCGACTACCATTCATACCCGACGGGTGTGATCCTTTGAAAAGCAATGCCGCGCACGATGCGCAACTCCCTTATGGGTGCCCGCGCTGAACGCGAGCACCCATCGTGGTGCATTTCACTGCGGCTGGGCGTTGGTCGAGACGATCTCAACCTTGGCTCTCGGCTCGCCGCCGGTGAAGAACTGCTCGAAATACGAGTCCGGCACGAGGTGCAGGTCCTTGCCGTTGGCGAAGCAGGTGCTTTGCACGGTCATGGAAGCGTCGTAGTAGTCATTGAAGTTCTCCGCCGTGATGCTGGGCAGCGGCATGAAGATGGTGTTCACCTTCGGTTTTTGCCCGGCCATCATGTGCAGTGCAGGAATGAAGGCGGAATAGGCCATCGGACCGCCATCCTGGACAAAGGTGTTGGCGGTGAGGTTCTTTTCCTTCCAGTAAGCAAGCAGGCTGCAAAGGTTGGTGACTTCGGTGATGATCGGAAGCGCACGGCCCGACTGCTCGAACGCTTGGCCCACGCCAACGCCCATATTGCCTGTCGAGAACACAGCGTGCACAGGCTCAGGATGCGTCGCCAGGAACTTCAGCACCTCGGTTTTGGCCACCGACCCGGTCCACATGCCAAACAGGCTGCCGGCGACCTTAATGTCGGGAAACGCCTCGACGGCCTTCCGGAAACCTGTCTCCTGAGCGACCGTGTTCGCGGTCCCGGGCTGTCCGTTCATGATGAGGGCGGTACCTTTGCCGCCCAATTGCTTGGCGATCCACTCACCTTCGTACTGACCGCGATAGTAGGGATTGGTCGCTACGTTCAGCGCTTCCGGGCAGGTGACCGTCGAGTCGATGGTTACGAAAAGGATGCCCTTGTCGAAAGCCTCCTTGATGCCCGCGCAAAGGCCGGTCGCAGACCCCGGATAGCTCATGATCAGGTCACAGCCCTGCGCGATCTGCGCCTTCAGCTGCGTGAGCTCGAGGTTGATGTCGCCGTTAGAGTTCGTGACGTTGAGTTCGGGTTCAGCGAGGCCTTGATCGGCCAATTGCTTGGTCAGCGCCTTCAGCTCCGCCACAAGGTTGGCGCGCCACGAATTCCCAAGATAGGAATCATTGTGGCAAATCTTCCATGGCGGCGCATGGGGCTTCCAGTTAGCGAACGGATCGGCGACTATATTGGTCGCATACCAGTAGCCGCCGTAGTATTTCTGCGCCTCCTTCGGCACGGCGGCCAGCGCGGCTGCCTGCTCCTCGGCCGTCGGATCGGCCGCGTGACTAGCCGCCAGCCCGACCAACGAAAATGCTGCCGTGCAGGCCGCCACGGTGATCACGCGGGCGAACCGTACGGCTCTGTTCTTCCAGGTAAGCATGCTCTCCTCCCCTTTTTATCATGAGGTTCGCAAACCGCCGGAAGGACGAATCTAACCCTCGCCATGAGGGTCGCTCATAGCAAACGTTAAAGACCCTCCCTGCTGGCCTGTTTGGAACAGAACCCCTGCGATGGTTATAGGAGACACTGACAATTCAGCCGAAGTCGTCGTTGGCTATGCGGCCATCGCCCCAGACGATGTCCATGGGCGCGCTCCGCAGTTGCGACTGTCACTAGGTGAGGCGACTTCCTCAGGGCAAGACGGGCATCTTGTAGTTTGCCAGGAACTCCGACCAGCCTGTATTGATGTGCACTTCCATCGCACCCGTAGCGCCCTCAACATCGCCCCGCTCCAGAGCGGCCAGAAGCGTCACGTGTTCATCGAAAACGCGCGACTGCCTGCCCGGCATCTGGCTCAGCAAGTCGAGCGGATATTTGGCCCAGAGTATGCGCACGAAATCGAGCGTCTGCGCCTGGCCTGCCAGTTCGTATAGCCGGAAGTGGAAGCGAAAATTCTTCTCCTGGCAGGCGGCGCGGTCGCCAGCCCTGGCGGCCATGAGAAGATCGTGGTTGATGGCTTTGAGAACGTACAGATCGTTCGGCGACATGCGCCGCGCAGCTTCCGCGGTCAGGCGCGTTTCAAGCAACTGTCGTAACTGGTAGAGTTCCTCGGCACCTTCGATCAGGAAGGGTGCGACGATCGCGCCGCGATGGGCACTCACCGCCACATAGCCCTGGGCTTCCAGCAGCCGCAGCGCCTCGCGCACCGGCGTGATCGAGACGCCGAGCATCTTGGCGATCTCGGCCTGCTTCAGCTTCTGTCCACGCGCGAGGACACCGACGATGATCTTTTCGCGCAGCACTTCAGCAATCTGATACTCAGCCGTCGTCCGTGATTTCAAAGACCAGTCGCCGCTGTCGTCGGCGAGACTGCGCTTGCTGATCTGTTGCTGCAATGCGTCGAGCGGCTGGTGGTCGGTCATTCCTCATTTCCGAAGCCGACACTCGAAACTGCTGGTCGACCTACATCAGGATTTCCATGTTCGTCCCGTTCCCGCAACCACAATCGAGCGGTTCAGCGTTCGACGGGCATCAGAATATTGATTTCTTCAGCCGGACTCTTGAGATCGGTTGATTTCGGCCTCTTGGCGAGTTGGGATCACGGTGGATTTTTTCCCATCGCGCACCCTAACGGAAGCATGGAGGAGTATCGTCAGTGAGCGACAAGGACCAGTTGGTCATTCCCGTCAAAGCCGTCCGCGATGGCGTCAATAAGGACCCGGAGTTTGCGATTGCCGCCCGCTTCTGGAACGCCCGCATCCGCTTCTACAGCAACGAGGCGGACGAGTATTTCATGGAGATCCGGGATGGCCGCGTCGTGGACTTCCAGCAAGGAAGCGACGGCTACAAGTCGTCGACCATCTATGTCGGCGGGCCGCGGGAAACCTGGCGCGACATCCTGAAGCCGGCGCCGGCGCGCTTCTGCAACGACTTCTTCCCGGCGGCGATCCATCGCGGCATGCGGCTCGGCGGCGATCTGTCGTCGCTCTACGCATATTACAGCGCCTTGCAGCGAATCCTCGCCGTGATGCGCCAGGAGATCAACGGCGTGAAGGCTTGAGGGACGGATGATGGCAAAGTTTGCAAAGATGGAATGCGGCTATCTGTATCTGACCCTGGATGACACCGAGTACCGTATATACCTCGAACAGGCTGGCACCGGCATCCCGGTGCTGCTGCAGCACACGGCAGGCACCGATGCGCGCCAATGGCGGCACCTTCTCGAGGATGAGGAACTCACCCGGTATTTCCGTTTCATCGCGTGGGACTTGCCCTACCATGGCAAGTCGCTGCCTCCCCTCACCCACCGCTATTGGGAGACTGGCTACAAGCTCAAGATGGACTGGTTCCTGCGCTACGTGCTCGAGTTGTCAAAGGCGCTCGAGCTCGACAGACCCGTCTTCATGGGCTGCTCGATGGGTGGGCTGCTGGCGACCGATCTGGCGCTTTACCATCCCGAGCATTTTCGCGCCGCGATCGCGCTTGAGCCTCTTATCAAGAGCCCCGAGCCTGGCACGCTGACAGACTGGTACTGGCACCCAACGACATCCAACGACACACGCGCCGCCTTGCAACACACACAGTGTTCGCCGAGCAGCCCGGAGGTTTACCGCCGCGAGACGATCTGGATGTACAGCCAGGGGGCGCCGTCGGTCTTCCCGGGCGACCTGCACTATTATGTCGAGGAGCATGATCTCACGGATACGGCCAAGTATATCGACACGGCGAAGATCGACCTCTATTTGCTGAATGCCGATTACGACTGGTCGGCGACGGTCGAGGAAGGGCGTCAGCTTGCGTCGATGATACCCGGCTCGAAATGGGTGCATATGCGCGACATGGGCCACTTCCCCATGGCCGAGAACCCGGCGAAGTTCCGGGAGTATATCGTGCCAATCCTCGATGAGATCAGGGCGAAGTCAGCAAAGCGCACCGGCTGATACCGCCCCGGGAGGCCAGCGAAAAACGCAGGAAGCAAAATCGTCGACGCTTTTTCCAACCTGGATTCTGGTTTACTTGACGCTGCCCGCCGTCAGCCCGCCGATCAGCCACCGCTGCGCGAACAGCCCGATCAGATAGACCGGTATAATGCCGGTGAGAGACGCTACCGCCATCTGGCCGAAATTTATCAATCGCTCGCCCTGGAAAAGAGCTATCGCCACCGGCAGCGTTCGGCTGCCTTCGTCATTGCTGAAGGCGGAGGCGAGCAGGAACTCATCATAGGCGAGGATGCCACAAATCAAACCCGTTGCCACGAGGCCTGGCGCCATGACTGGGCCGACGAGGCGAAAGATGATCGTGAAATACCCAGCACCGTCGATCTTTGCCGCTTCGTCGATTTCCACGGGCACCCGTCGCAGGAAGCCTGACAACAGCCAAAAGGCCACCGGCAGGTTGGCTATCCCGTTGACCAGGATAAGGCCAGACAGGCTGTTGAGCAGACCAAGCCGACGCAGAAGCAGAAAAAGCGGAATGAGCGCGACCACCGGCGGCGCCACGTAGGTCGCCAGCGTGAAGGCCGGAAGGAAGCGCCCGCCGACCTTCAACCGCACCATGGCGTACGTGGCTGGAAAGGCGACGGCGAGCGTCAGCAGGCTGCTACAAACCGCGACCAGCAGCGAGTTCGCCAGCAGGCGAAACAGTGGGATGATCTGGAAGGTGTTGATCCAGTTCGCCAGTGTCGGTGCCTGCGGCAGGAAATACCCGGTAAGCACCTGGTCTGGCGTCTTGAAGGAAACCGAGACGAGATACGCAATCGGCAACACAAAGAAGCCGACCATGACCGCGGCACACCCTGTTGCGACCCGGCCCCGCGACTTCCCCCCAGCTTGACTGGAATGGCTCATCCCGACCTCGTTTCGCTGCGTTTGTGAAGCCAGGTGATAGGCAGGGTGACAATACTGACGAGGATGGCGAACACCAGCGTTTGGGCTGCGGCCAGACCGACATCGAACTCCTGCATGGCAGTGCGCCATATGCGGAAGGTGGTGACGGTGGTGCTGAATCCCGGCCCGCCGAATGTCAGACCATAGACGAGGTCGAAGAGCTTGAACGCGATCACGACGCGCAACAGCAAGATGGCAAGCAGCGTCGGCATCAGCATCGGAAGCGTGATCTGCCAGAAGATCGTTCGCGGCGACGCGCCGTCGACACTTGCCGCCTCGAACACCTCGTCTGGCAAGGTCTGGAGCGCCGCATAAGCGAGGATCGCCACGAACGGCGTCCACTGCCAGGTATCGGCGACAGCGACCGAAAGGAAGGCTGCGGGCATGGTGCCGAGGAATGAGACCGGCTGGTCTATGATGCCGGTGCGCAACAGCACGCCGTTGAGCAGGCCGCCGGCGGGCGCAAGGATCAATTTCCAGGCCACGGCCACCATCATGGGCGGCGTCATTAGCGGCAACAGGATAAGGCTGCGCACCCACCTCGCCTGCTTCAGACTTGAATGCAGCATCATCGCGATCGCCAAGCCAAGTGCGAGCTGGATCAATGCGACGGGAATTGCGAAAATCGTCGTCCTCAACAGGGCCGCCTGAAAGTCGCCATCGCGCTGAATGGCGGCAAAGTTGGTCAGAACCGGCCAATGCTGGAACTGCCGCCCCAGCGAGCTCTTCGACAGCGACAACGCAAGCACGTCGAGAAACGGATAGATGGCAAAGGCGGAGAGGCCGAGCAGCAGCGGCGCGACCAGAAGGAACCCTGCCAATCGCGAGCCGCTTACCGTCGCTCCGGCCGATGTGGAAACCGGGTTGCCTCTATCCATTCAGCATTGCAACCCAAGCCGCCTGGGCATCTTTCATAGCCTGCTCGGGGGTCTTGGTATGAGCGAGAACCAATGCAAGTTCGTCAGCCAGGCCTTGCAGCATCTTGGACGCCAGTGCCCCGGTAGGCCAGGCAAGCGCGCCATTTAGTGCCTGGGCGCCAGCAGCCTGAACCTTCGGCGCCGCCGCCTTGTACTGGCTGCTGTCGAGAACCGACGTGAAGATCGGATCGATGCCACTGCCGGGAGTCAGTGTCAGCTTGAGGTTCATTTCCTTGCTGCAGGCAAACTTGACCAGTTCCCAAGCGGCGTCCGGCTGCTTCGAGCCGGCCGAGATCGCCAGGCCGAAACCGGCGTCGAGCGAGCCGCGATGCTGTTTGTTGGCGCCGCCAATCGGCATCTGCACCACGGTCCACTTGTCAACAATCTGCGACATTGCCGGATCCTGTGCGTTGACCCCGAGATCGGTCCAGAACTCGATCATGGCCGCCTTACCGGAGAGGAAGGCCGGCAATCCTTGCTCGAACCCGGTTTCCAGCGGCGTCGGCAGAGCATACGGAGCAACGTTAAGCATGGCCTGGACGGCCGCGATGCTGACTTCCGAATCGAGCAACGGCTTGCCGCTGGCATCGAAGAAATCGCCACCCAGACCAGCCAGCCGGTTGGTGTAGCTGCAGCCTATCATGAAAGGGTTTTTCACACCGAGCAGCGCGGTGCCGAAGATGCCGTTCGCTGTCTCGGCCTCCGTGATGACCTTCGCCGTCGCCAGATATTCGTCCCAAGTCGTGGGCGGCTTCTGGCCGCTCCGTTCCAGGATCTCGGTGTTGACGAACAGCACGTGCGAATCGCCGTCATATGGCACCCCCCAGCGCTTTCCCTTGTACAGTGTGTAGGGATCGTAGATCGACGGCAGGAAGTCCGCAGCGGCATAATCCTTGGCAATGCGGTCGGTAACGTCGACGACCGTGCCGTCTTCGGCGAGCGCGCCGAGCAGACAGTACCAGTAGTCGATGACGTCGTAGACGTTGGATCCGGACTGGACGTCGAGGGTCGCCTTTTGCTGGATCTGGTCGTTGGGAACCGGCAGTACGTTGACCTTCGCGCCGGTCGCCTTGCCGAACTCGTCTGCAACTATGCGTCCACCGGTGACGTGCGGCTGGATCACCATAAGATTGAGTTCGATACCCTTGAGATCGGGCGCGCTCCATGCCTGCCGCGGCATCAGAGCGGCTGCCCCCAGCATTGCTGACGTGCCGAGCAATTGCCGTCGTGTCAGCGACATTTGCTGCATGAGTTCCATCAAGTTACTGCTCTTCATTGCGCATTCCTCCACCAGCCTGCTTCTTAGTCGTTTTAGAAAGAGCCGCCTGGTAGCTCCTATTCCGCCCCGGCGTACGCATGTGGCGGTCAAGCACTTCGCCCTCACGCACCCCAGGCTTCTGCAGCGAAGTCACGAAGCAGCGCGGCGAACCTCGACCGACCGTCCGCGTGCCCGGAAACGGCAACGCCAATGCCGATCGCAGCAGGCGCTCCAAATCGCGCGGGCAACTGGATTGCGATGACGAGGTCGTCCTGGGCACTCAGATCGCGACAAACCGCGAAGCGATCGACGCGGTGCATTCGCAGCTCGTTGACAAGATCCTCCACATTGACCGCATGTGCAGCATCGCCGACGGCGTTCCCGTGCCGGAGAATGCCACGTACGTCATTCTCGTTCTCTGCTAGAAGCAGCATCCTGCCCAGGGCGTCGCTGCCAATCGGCAACTTCATGCCGGGACTCAGGCGATTCGTCCTTGGCTCGGCCGACGGCCAGGAGACATGCACATATTGAACGTGCACCCCATTGCGGACGCCAAGCCGGACATTTGCATTGGCCTCGATGCTCAACGCATCCAACGCCTGCAGCAGGCCGCTGCCCTGGAGAAACGTGTCGTGGACCCAGTTGCTCAACAGCACGGAGCGGACGCTCGGTAGGTATTTCCGCGTCTTGCGATCGCGCGCTATGAAACCTGCACCGCTCATGGCCTGTAGCAGCACGGACGAACTTGACTGGGGGATTTCGAGCGCGCAGGCGATTTCCGAGACCGACAGCGGGCGGCGAAGAGCAGCAAAGAGTTCAATGATTTCGAGCGGGCGCGTCGCCGATCTCAGGATGCTGCGGTTTGGCCGGGCTGGCAGGCGGCCGGCGTGATGACGATCGCATCCGGCCGCGCTCACTTCGGCGTCAGCTGCTTCGTTCAGCATCCCGGTTCGTCCAGAGAAAATTTCGGTAATGCAATGCCATCGGCGATGCGGTCGAACACCACATGGACGCGCGCACCAATCCTGAGGTTCGCCTGCCCGCCGACCAAATTGCTGACGACCAGCGGGCCTTCGTCAAGCCGCACCAGACATGTACGGTAGGGCAAGTCTGCCTCAAAGCCGTCCCAATAGGCGCGATGGAAATCCGCCCAGGACTGCAGCGTGCCTTTTCCGCTCGCCGGTTTCCAGGTCTGGCGGTCATTCAGGCACCGAGGGCAGACCGGCGCTTCGGGAACATGAGCGTCGCCGCACGCATCGCAGGTCTGCAGCGCGTAAATTGACTTGAGCGCATAGTCCCAGAACGGCCTGTTCAAGGGCGTAATCTTGGGCAACGGCTTTGCCTCTACGGATTTCTCGGAAGCGGAAGCGCCATACGCCATGTCAGCCGTCACGCCCGCGTATAAACGATCGTGCGCGTGCATGGTGTTGCTTGCACGTACGTCACGACTTCACAGTCCTCAACCTGCCGATCGCCGCATTCGCCACGCAGTTGGCGCACCGCCTCGACGTTGAGGGCCCAGCCCTGCATATACGAATTGGACAGATGGCCGCCGTCCGTGTTGGTCGGCAGCCGGCCGCCAAGTTTCAACGCTCCGCCCTCGACGAACCGGCCGCCTTCGCCGCGCGGGCAGAAGCCAAGGCCTTCGAGGCTGAACAGCACGGTCGGACTGAAATTGTCGTAACACATCAATGCATCGACATCGGCGGGCTCGACGCCGGCCATGGCGAACGCCTCATCGCCCGATGCCGAGACCTGATCGTGCCAGAAGTCGATGTGAAAATTCTCTATGGACGAGTTTCGATAGGCCTCGCGCCCCGAAAATCCGCTGATCCGAACCGGCGGCTTGGCGAGATCAGCGGCACGCTCGCTTGTCGTGAGGATCAGGCAGACGGCGCCATCGTTGATCAGGCAATAATCGAATAGGCGCAGCGGGGCGACGATCGGACGGGAATTCTCATGGTCGTCGATAGTCATTGCCTCCTTCATCACCGCGCCGGGATTGAGTTGCGCATGGCTGCGGAAGGCGACGGAAACTTCAGCGAGTTGCCGCGTCGTCGTACCGTAAAGCTCCATGTGGCGACGGAACATCATGGCGTGGGCGCCGCCGGGCGAGGTGAACCCCCAAGGGTCCCAATGGCCCGGCATTTCACCTCCGCCGTAGAAGACGCGGCGAGATCGGCCGATGTTGGCGTAAAGCAGCGCGACATATTTCGCCTGGCCGCTCGTCAAGGCGATCGTTGCCTCGATGAGGCCGATGCCCGACATGCGACCATGCCCCGGTAGGGTGATCGTCCAACGCGGATCAAGTCCCAGGACTTCGCCCATCCGGTAGTAGCTCGGAATACGACATGTAAGCAGGCCGTCGACCGCGCCCTTGTCCAGTCCGCAATCTGCAACCGCGTTGCGAAACGCCTCAGCCGCCAGGCCATACTCGTCCATGTCGGGAAAGTTGCCGTACGCCGTCGTGCCGACGCCCACCACCGATACTTTATCTCGAAGCCCAGAAAAGCCTTGCATCGTCCCTCCGTAATGGATGATGCATTTTATTTTATTTTGGTCAAGAGGCTCGGAACCGTTTCAGAGGCCGCGTGTCCCGACATAAATCGAGTAAAGAGACGAGGCAGCGGCTATGAACAGGCGATTGCGCTTGGGCCGCCGAACGTCAGGTTTGTGACGGGTTTCCGGGACCGCAATCTTACCGATTAATTCCCCTCGGGGCTGATGCAGTGAACACCATCAGCCGCGCTTGTCCAGATATTGCCATCGAGGTCCACGCTGAACCCGTCAGGCACCCCGGCATCGATCATGGCGAATGTCCGGCGGTTGCCAAGCCCACCATCGGCCGCTACGTCAAAAGCTAGGATCTCATGTGCGCCACCCAGGCGTGTGCGTCGCGCCTGAGTCGGCAACGAAAAGGATTTTCTCGGTGGGCGAGAAGGCCAGACCATTGGGCTTGTCCAGTTTGTCCGTGGCGATCGCCAGCTTGCCATCGAGGGGATCAAGGCGGAAAACGCAGCGGCGCCCGAGCTCGCTGGAGGCGCGGTTTCCTGTGTAATCGCTGAGAATTCCATAATCCGGGTCGGTAAACCAGATCGAATCATCCGAGCGTACGACGATGTCGTTTGGCGAGTTGAGCCGCTTTCCCTCGTAGCTATCGGCGAGAACGGTCTGCCTCCCGTCAAGTTCGGTGCGGACGACGCGACGATTGCCGCTCTCGCAGGTGGCAGACGCCCTTGGCGGTCCCGGGTGTTGCCATTGGCGTTGCCGGACGGATGGCGAAAGACGACCGGTGGCTGCCCTTTGGCGACAGTAATATTTGCTCTGCTGGAACGTCGCTAAGAAGGAGAATCTCGAGATCCGCAAAACAGACCGGACCCTCCGCCCACAATGCCGGTGTGAAGACGCTCCAATGGCGCATTGGCCACGACATAGCGCCGGAAGCCTTAAAAATTCAGGATCGAAATTTCTTCTGCACTTTTTCCACCACCCAAGGTGAATTGGTTTGACCCCCGCAATTTCTAATTGACAGGCGCCGCTTCTCAATGCCTAATTTTATATAATGCATTATCTTGCCGAGCAAACTCCATAAATGTGGTTGCTCAACATCAACGCTGAGACGGTCCAAACACCCTTCATGACAGCTGCAAGAGTTGAACCCCGGTCGACCGCTCTGGCGTCCGACACCGCCCCCGGAATGCTGTCTGGCCTTCGAGTGATCGAGGTGGCGGACGAGACGGCGGAGTATTGCGGCCTGCTGCTTGCAGGACTCGGCGCCGAGGTGATCAAGATCGAATCAGCAGACGGCAGCCCGACGAGGCGCATCGCCCCGTTCTGTTCTGAGGAGCCCGACCCCGAAAAGTCGCTCTATTTCTGGGCATACAACCGCGGCAAGAAATCCGCCGTCGCCGATCTGGATACCGCAGGCGGTCGCGAGATGTTGGTCCAGCTCCTGGGTACTGCCGACATCCTGCTGGATGCTAGCTGCGGCATGTTGAATGAACAGCTTGGGCTGACCCGCGAAGCCTTGGCGGCGCGGTACCCCTCGCTCGTCATCGCCCGCATGACGCCTTTCGGCGATGACGGCCCTTGGAGTACCTTCAAGGGGTCGGACCTGGTTCATCTGGCGCTCGGCGGCGTCATGATGAATTGCGGCTACGATCCGGATCCATCGGAACAGTACGACCTACCGCCTATCGCACCGCAAATCTGGCATGCCTACCATATTGCCGGTGAGCAACTCATGATTGGCATTCTTGCCGCTCTGATCGAGCGGACCACCTCGGGTCTCGGTCAGGATATCTCCTGTGCCATCCATGAGGCGGTGGCCAAGAGCACCGAGATCGATCTGATGTCATGGGTGATGCGCCGAGCGCCGCTCCATCGTCTGACATGCCGTCATGCCCTGGAGGCAGTGTCGCGTGTCCCCAACATCAGTCACACCAAAGATGGTCGCTGGTACATGACCTGGGGTGTTGGCGCCCGTGACAAGGCCAATCTCGTGCCGTTCCTCGAGCGTTTCGACATGGCTGCGGACCTCGAGGCGCCCACAGCCGATGCGGACTTCAACGCACGCAGCGTCCCGGGCTCGTCGAAGATGGACGACGCCACCTCGCACACGCTGGAAGTGGTTCAGCGTTTCGTCCGCGCCCACACATATGACGCGACGCCCTGGCAAGAAGCTCAGGCAGCGGGATTGCTCTGGGCACCGGTGCGCAAGCCGCATGAGAATGCACAAGACGAGCATTGGCTGAAGCGCGGCGCCATCACCAAGGTCGATCACCCTGAACTTGGGCGCAGCTTCCATTATGCCACAAGCAAATGGCTGAGTTCGGAAACACGATGGCAGGCCGGCAAGCGCGCGCCGCTGCGCGGTGAGCATACGGACGAAGTGAGCAACACCTCAAGGCAGGCATCGCCAAAGGTAGCGGCAGAGGCGACCCTGAAACCGGCGCTCTCAGCACGCAATCGTCCCTTTCCTTTGCAGAACGTCCGCATCTTTGACTTCTCATGGTTTCTTGCTTCGGCGGGCGGAACGCGCTTTGCTGCTGCGCTTGGCGCCGAGTGCATCAAGGTCGAATGGAAGGAAAACCCAGACACACGCCTCGCCGCAATGGCACCCGTTGGGGGCCGCACGGCGCGCGAGGCCGCGACCGGCCCACTGCCGGGCGTCAGCGATCCCGACATGGGCGGCCAGTTCAACAATAAGAACGCGGGCAAGCGCGGGCTCTCGCTCAATATCCGCCACCCGAAAGGTATCGATATCGCCAAGCGGCTGATCGCAATCTCCGACGTCGTCGCCGAAGGCTTCTCTCCGGGCGTCCTCGATCGGTTAGGCCTGGGGTATGACGTCCTGCGCAGCATCCGTCCCGATATCATCTACGTCCAGCAGTCCGGCATGGGCAGTTACGGCACCTATGGCCGACTGCGCACCGTTGGGCCTATCGCTGCCTCGTTTGCTGGGATGAACGAGATGTCCGGTCTTGCCGAACCGGCGATGCCTGCCGGGTGGGGCTATTCCTATCTCGACTGGATGGGGGCCTATGGCTTCGCCCAATCGCTCCTCGGTGCGCTGTACTACCGCTCGGTCACCGGCAAGGGTCAGCATATCGATGCGTCCCAATGCGAAGCGGGCATCTTCCTTGCCAGCCAGGCCATCCTTGATTGGTCGGCAAACGGGCGAGTGTGGCAGCGTACCGGCAACCGCTCCCCTTATGGCAATGCCGCGCCGCATGGCGCCTATCGTTGCCAGGGGGCGGATCGCTGGATCGCGATCTCGTGCTGCGACCAGCGGTCATGGGCGGCGCTCGCCCATGCCGCGGGCCATCCTGAATGGCTAACCGATCCACGCTTCGCCAATATTGCGGCTCGTCTTGTCAACCAGGATGCACTGGACAAGGTGGTTGGAACGTGGACCGAGGGCGTTGAGGCCTATGACTGCATGAGCCGCTTGCAAGCAGCTGGCGTGGCCGCTGGCGTATGCCAGACGGCGGAGGATCGCTGCGATCACGATCCGCAGTTGCGGAGGCTGGAGTGGCTGACCGAAGTGCCTGGGACAAGGATCGGGACGTGGCCCGTGGCCGAAGTGCCGTTCAAACTTGGCCGCACACCCGCGCATGCAGGCGGATTGATCAACCGCGGAGCGCCTTGTTACGGCGAAGACAACGAATATGTCCTCGGTGAACTCCTCGGCCACTCAACAGCACAGATCCGCTCGTTCAAGCACGAGGGCGTTATTTGACCTCGGCAAGAATCCCAGGCGGATCAAGCCAAACAACCAGATGGATGACAATCAGATGACCAGCAAGCAGCGAAACAGCGTCGCCGACGGTACAGCGGCACGTGAACGCGTCGGTACGCGCTACCGTGATCCCGCTCTCGCCGAAGAATTGTCCCACGTCACTTGGAACAGCACGCTGGATGTGATGCTGTCGCACCGGTCGGTGCGCTACTACCTCGACCAGCCCCTTCCCGCAAATACCCTTGAGCTCGTCGTGGCGGCCGCACAGTCGGCGGCTTCAACTTCCAACCTCCAAGCTTGGAGCGTCATTGCGGTCGAGGACAAGGATCGCAAGGCGCGGCTGGCCGGCTACGCCGCGGACCAGAAGCACATCCATGACGCGCCGCTGCTGCTCGTTTTCGTCGCCGATCTGGCTCGCCTGCGTGCGATCAGCGATGAGCGGGGACATGCCGGTGTCGCACTCGATTACATCGAGGCATTCATCTTTGCCATCGCGGACGCCGCGTTCGCAGCGCAGAATGCCGCTGTTGCAATCGAGTCGCTCGGCCTCGGCTGCTGCTACATAGGCGCGATGCGTAACGACCCTCAGGCCGTCGCCAACGAACTGGGACTGCCCGACGAATCGATGGTCGTGTTCGGCATGACAGTCGGCCGCCCCGATCCGGCGGTGGCAACAGACGTCAAGCCGCGCCTGCCGCAAGGCATAATCCTCCACCGCGAGCGGTATACCCAAATCGACCCGGAGCTTATGGCGGCCTACGAGGCACGCATGCGGGAATTCCAGGCCGAACAGAACATGCGCAACATCGACTGGACTGAACAGACCGCGGCGCGGATAAAGGACGTTGCTGCACTGACCGGCAGGCACGTGCTCACGGACTTCCTGAAGGCGCGGGGATTTGGGCTCAAATAGTTGCGGTTGCGCGCGCCAATGTTGACTGAGAGACAGGGGCTGCGACTTCGTCAGGCTTGCGAACCGCCGGCCCTGTCACGTCGCCGAGATTCTCGGCAACTCAAACGCGTCTGTCGTGCGGACATAGGTGTTTCCTTGTGCCCTGGCGACAAGGCGCAATTTTTGTGTATCGACATGGAAGCGAACCGGGTCGATCAGCATGTCGTCGCGTATATGCATCATCTGGACCGTTCCCAGGATGAGCGAGCGCGATACCCCGAGAGGAACAATGCTGTGCAGCACGCACTCCATGGAGACGGGGCTCTCGGCAATTCGCGGCGCGGCGATCGTCACTGAAGCTTCCTCTGCAAGCCCGGAGCGCGAAAACTCATCGATTTCCGGCGCAAACTCGGCGGCGGTTATGTTCATCTGGTCCAGCCGATCCTCGTCGACCAGATTGACGACGAATTGGCCCGACATCCGGATATTGCGTCCTGTGTCCTTGTTGTCGCCTGCAGACCGGTCGACGATGCTGAAACCGACGACAGGGGGATCCTCGCTGAAGACATTGAAGAACGAGAATGGCGCTGCATTGCGCACCCCGTCCGACGCGACGGTCGTGACCCATGCGATCGGCCGTGGCGTGATCGTCGAGGATAGAAGTTTGTGCCGGTCAAGCGGCTTCAGCTCGGAGAAGTCGAACTGCATTGTCGTGGGGACCTCCGATGATTTGGCGGGGCAGACCAGTTTGGCTGGCGCCACGCCTTTCTAGCACCGGCAAAATCGATTGTTTGCTCTATATCGGAACGCGCGCATCGCGCTTAACGAGGCTGGTGCGTCAACGCATTGAAAGCATCTTCACCGCGGCTGCCGCTGCGCCAAAGCCATTGTCGATGTTGACCACCACAACTCCCGGCGAGCAACTCGCGAGCGCTGCGTTGAGCGCCACATATCCGCCGGCGGCCACGCCGTAGCCGACAGATGTCGGTACAGCGATCAACGGCGCCGCGATCAGCCCGGCGAGCACGCTGAAGAGCGCGCCTTCCATGCCGGCGACAGCGATAACAACCCGAAACATCCGGATTTCGTCGAGCCTTTCAGTAAGCCGCCACAATCCGGCGACACCGACATCGGCGACGATAGGCGCGTCATGGCCGTTGAAGCAGAGCGCTCGGGCGGCTTCCCGTGCGACCGACATATCCGACGTGCCCGCCGCCACGATGCCCACACCTGTGCTTGCAACGGGCATGGACCCGCCCAGCACCGCAGTGCGCGACAGTGGATCATAATCAAGTGCACTGCGAATGGCGAAATCGAGCGCCAGAAAATGGCTTTCGTCGAGACGCGTGAACAACAGCCGCTCTCCTTTCTCGGAAGCAGCGACGATGATGGCGGCCACCTGGGTCGGGCTCTTATGCTCACATAGCACCGCCTCCGGCACTCCGGTGCGCCTGCTGCGTTGCCAGTCGAGTTGAAAGTCGTTCATGGGCGCATGAACATCGCGCCGCGGCTGTAGGGCCGGGCGCCCACGAAGACGCGTCCTGCCTCGGCGCAAAGCCGCTGCGTGATCTCGACCAGCAGATGCTTCTGCGCGGACACGCCGTCGCCGAGTTCCAGAACCACGCCTGACCGCGTAATCCGGCAGCGCAACGTAACGCCACTGGCGGCAATGTCAGCCAGATGCCGCTCGGCCTTCTCGATGAATGCGAGGTCGCGGGCATCGATCGCTATTCCCGTCTCGACGCGGCTTGCCAGGCATGGCTGGGCGGGCAATTCGGCGACAGAGCCCAGGCCAAGCTCGCGAGAAAGCGCGCGAATGTCGGCCTTGGCCATTTCCGCTTCGATGAGGGGATGTACCACCTGGCGCTCGGCGGCAGCCAGCAGCCCGGGACGATAGTCGCCGAGATCATCGAGATTGGCACCCGACGCGATCACATGCGGCGTCAGTGTGCGTATCCGATCGTAGAGATTGGTCTTGCAGAAATAGCAGCGGTTCGAGGGATTGTCCCGATAGCGTGAATCCTCGAACTCGCCAGTTCCGATGACGAGGGTCGTCCAGCCTTCGGTATCTGACAGACCCCGCACGCGTGCCGTCGCCTCTTCCGGAACGGCTGGTGAGGCGGCATGGATTACCGTCACCGCAAGGCCCGGCTTGCGATGTGCGAAGGCTGCCAGCGTCACTGAATCCACGCCGCCGCTGACAGCAATGGCGAGCTGTTCGAAACGGTCAAGAACGCGGTCAAGACGCTGTGCCGGCGCAATGTCATTCATCGTCGGTCGTCTCGGCCTGCCACTTCATGGCGCGGCGCTCGGCAAGGCTTCCGCCTCGAAGGGCATCGCTTTCCACCTTGCGTGTGATGCCCGATGGCCGGAGGACCGCCTTGACGGCAAGTCCGGCAGCCTTGACGTTTTCCCGGAAGAGGACCAGCCGGCGTTCCTCCCGCAGGCGCAAGCCGATTGTCGATGTCTCGGCAAAACACCGGGCCGTCACCTGATCGGCCAGTTCCGGTCTCGCCAGAAGCCGGAACGACGAGGCGGGACGCCCCTTCTTGCCGAGGCGCTGCCCCACGGAGAGATCCAACACGCCGTCCGTTGCCCTGAGGCGATCGCAGGCGACGCCCATCTCTTCGCCGGTCATGTCGTCGATTTCGAATTCGATGACACTGATGGTGTCGCTCGGAGTTGAGACTTCGTTCTCTAGGACGAGAACGCGAAGAATGTTCGGCATCCCGGGCAGGTGCCGCGTCCCCGCGCCTGTTCCGGACGACACAAGCCGGCCAGACGTGCCGCCAGCACCAGGCGCTGTGAGATGTTTAAGGATCGCCGCGCCGGTCGGCGTCACGCGCTCGCCTGATATCCCGTCGTCGCGCCATTCGAAACCGGTCAGGATCGCGGCCGTGGCAGGCGCGGGAACGGGCAGCAGCCCGTGGGCGGTGTGCACAAGGCCACCGCCTCGCGGCAGAGCCGAGACACTCCACACCGTCTTGTCGAGCGCCGCTGCGATGCTGCCGGCGCAGACGACGTCAACCAGGGAGTCCCAGTCGGCGATCTCGTGAAAATGTACCCTTTCGACCGGCACGCGATGGATGGCCGCCTCCGCCTCGGCAATGATCGTCAGTATCGCAATGGCCCTGGCAGCCGTTCCATCGTGGAGATCCGCGGCTTTGATGCGTGCCACCATGTCAGCAAAACTACCTGCATGCGCTTCATCAGGAATCTGGTTGCGATCGTGATGGTGATGGTGGCCATCATCATCACCATATGCGTTCGCATGGGCGTGTGGCGCTGCAGCCGAAATCGCGCGCTTCGCGACCAGACCGAAGCGCCGCACGCGCATCGACAGGCTCTCGCCTTCCTCGAAGGCAATGCCACCGGCCTCAACCGGAAGCACTGCAGCGCCGTCGGCAAGTACGCGCTCTCGCAGGTCAGGCAGCGCGTCGAGCATTGCCGCGACGAACATGTCGCCGGCGATGCCGCCGACTGCATCGAGGTGGACGCGTCTCACAGTCCTGCCCGCCGATAGATCGGAATGACGTATGGTCCCTCCGGGATGATGGCAACGGCGGGGTCGCCATGGCGTTCAAGACTGGCCGCGATTGCGTCGTTTACCGAGGGGACCAGTTCAACTCCGGTGATGCGGCGTTCCTCGCGATCTAGCCCGGTCGTGTAGAGCTGGATCTTGCCCACCCGCATCGGCTTCAGCTGCATCTCCGTCTGCCATTCATCGATGTCGGCAAGCGTCTTCGCCGTAAGCGTGGCAAGGAATGGCTCGGGTCCCATCTCCACCAAGCGCGCTTGCGCCTGGCGGAATTCGTGGCTGCCAAAGCCCTCCGAACATTCCGAGGCGATGATCAGCGTCCCGCCCGGGTCGAGAATGTCGATCGGCGTCACCATACCCTTGATCGTCTGGTAGTAGGTCTTGTCGAGGGGATAGCCTGCAGACGACGTCACCACGGTCTTGAACCGGCGCGGCACGTCGATCATCGTCGTGTCGGCGATGAAATCGACCGCAGCCAGATGGCTGGCTATGATCTCGCCAAAGGTCACGCAAACCAGATCGCGATCTTCATCGAGCACGGTGTTCAACGCATAGATTTCGCCAACCTTGCGTACGATCTGCAACTGTTCCTCATGGAGCGGGTTGCCGACCAGATTGCACTGGACTGACAGCGGGTCTTCCATGAAACGCGCCGAGTGGAAGGTGCGGATGGTTTCGTGGCCGGCAACGCCGGGGGCGACAACCTTTCGACCACCGGACCAGCCTGCCATGAAATGGGGCTCGACCAGGCCTGTAGCGATACGGAGGTCCGCATCCGCGAAAAGCCGATTGATCCGGATCGGTGTCCCACGCGTCTGCGTATGTCCCAGATCGACGTGGTCGTGTTCGTTGCGTGCGAAATGATTGGTGACGCGGACGGTCTTCAGAACCCAAGGATCGCCGACCAGTTCCTCCAGTTCCACACCCTCGTTCGGACGATGAAGGCCGGTGGCAACGAGCACATCGATCCTGTCCGCGGGAATGTCGCCTTTAATCATTGTCTCGATCATGACGCGTAGGAATAGCCGGTTCGGCACCGGGCGCGTGATGTCGCAGATAAGGATGCAGGCGCTCCGACGCCCGACCACCAGACGGGCTAAAGGCTCGGAGCCAATCGGATTCGCGAAGGCGGATGCAATTGCTGAAGAGGCGTCGAAGAGTTTTGGCAACAACGCCTTCCGGATTACTGTCGGCTCCGCGCCTTGCGGCAATGCCAGCTTCAGCAATCCACGACCGAAGGCAAGTTCGAAAGGACCGCCATGTTTCATCTGCCGTCCCTCGGCTCTCACGATCCGCCGTCCGTCGCTACGGCCCGGCACCTATGATGTTCGGCGGCTGATTCAGCCCTCTTCGGCCACGTGACGTCGCTCGAACATGTCTGGCTTGCCTTCGAGTACCGCTGGTCAGTCAACCGAAGTAAGTCTCGGTTTGGTGACCTGTCGTCGCAATCGGCGATGCGGACGCGACCGACTTGCCGCGAGAGCAGCAGGTCATAGCGGCCGGTCAGGCAAATTCCGCCTCCCCGCCAACCTTCTGCTTGCGGATCGCCTCGACAACTGCTTCACCCATGGCCCTCGTGCCGATCTTCCTGCAGCCGGGTTGATAGATGTCTGCGGTCCGATACCCCTCGCGCAGCACTGACCGTACGGCCTGCTCGATACGCGAAGCGTGCTGGTCGCGGCCAAACGACTGCCGGAGCATCATGGCAACCGAAAGGATTGCGGCCAGTGGGTTCGCCAAGTCCTTGCCAGCGATGTCCGGCGCGGTGCCATGGACCGGTTCGTATAGGCCCTTGTTGTGATCGCCGAGGGAGGCCGACGGCAGCATTCCGATTGAGCCGGCCAACATGGCCGCCGCATCGGAGAGGATATCGCCGAAGACATTGCCCGTCACGACAACATCGAATTGCTTGGGATTCCGGATCAAGGCCATGGACGCCGCGTCAATGTAGAGATGCGTCAATTCCACATCGGGATACTGCTTGCTGACTTCGATAACGACCTCGCGCCACAGCGCCATCGTTTCAAGGACGTTTGCCTTGTCAACCGAACACAGTTTCTTACGTCGTTTCGCGGCGGCCTGGAAGCCCGCATGCGCTATGCGCTCGATCTCGGCATCGGTATAACGCATCGTGTTGATGCCGACACGCGCGCCAGTCTCGTCACGAGAGACACCACGCGGCTGGCCGAAATAGAGATCGCCGGTCAGTTCACGCAAGATGATCAGATCGACCCCCGTGACAATTTCGGGCTTGAGTGTGGAGGCGTCCACAAGCTCGGGATAAAGCACGACCGGGCGGAAGTTAGCATAGAGACCGAGGGCCTTGCGCAGCTTGAGCAGGCCGTAACCGGCCCCCTCGCTCGGCGCTCGCCTCTCATCCTCAGGAACGCCGGTTCCGCCAAGCAGAATGGCATCAGCTTTGCGTGAGATGTCGAGGGTATCAGGCGGCAGGGCATCGCCGAAGCGCTCCAGCCCCTCACCTCCGATTACGGCTTCTGTGAGTTCGAGCGGGAGTTCACTACCGATGACCGCGTGCAGCGCCCTTACTGCCTCCGCGGTCACTTCCTTACCGATCCCGTCTCCTGGGAGCACTACTATCTTCAAGGCCTTGCCTTTCGAAATTGAGTTGAAGAGGCGGGCGCATTCGCTCGGCCCTCTCTGCGGCAGGACTTATATGGGCCGACCCGGACCCTTCGAAGTCGTCCTTTGGAAAGCTCGCATCGTCGGACGCGACGCACCGGTTAGCCGGCGGACCAGCCTCTCAACTGTTGGTAAGGTGCTTCAACAGCAGCTTCACGGGTGGTGGCAGGCCCTGACTGTCCTGAACGCAGATGTTCCACTGCCTGACTGCCCAAGGCTCGTCGAGCGCGATTGCCGCAAGCATGCCACCCGTTACATAACGGGCGGCACATCCCGCCGGCACGAGGCCGACGCCCATCTGCGCCTCTACCATTGTCGACACCGTCTCGAACCCGTTGACCCGGATTGGCATTTTCAACGGTTTGCTCAGCTCAGCCGCGGCGCGAATGACGAGCATATCCAGAAAACTTCCCCTGCTTGGCCCGATCAGGTCATAATCCGGGAGGTCGGCGAACTTGACGGAAGTTTGCGAGCTTAGCGGGTGGTCCCTGTGAGCCAGCACCACGAGGCGGTCGCTGCGATACGGGATGTATTTCAAACCGCGACGGGGCACGACGCCACCGAAGACGCCGATATCCGCAGCGTTCTCGGCCACCGCGTCCACGGCCTGCTGGCTGGTGCCCTCCTCCAGATCGATTCGAATGGCCGAATGCGTCCCCAGAAAGTTGCTCAGATCCGACGGCAGATGCTGGATGATCGTCGAAACACTCGCAAAAATGCGGACCTGCCCGCTGACGCCACTGGCGTGATGGGCAAGCTCAATCTCCATCTGCTTCAAGTCGCGGAGCACGACGCGCGCATGGTGGAGCAGCGCCTGCGCTGCCGCGGTCAGCTCCAGTCCCTTCGAGCTGCGGTGAAACAAAGGCGTACTGAGGCGTATCTCGAGATCGGAAATCCGCTTGCTCACCGCCGATGCCGCGATGTGCTCGCGATCGGCCGCCTTGGCGATACTCTGCTCTTCGCAAACGGCGACAAACAGCTGAAGCGAAAGAAGGTCAAAACGCAATGTAGCTCCCCCTCTCCGGCATATTCCATCCATGTCAGGCCTGCGAAACACGCAGCCAGTCACTGCTAATAGCTGTTGACCGCACGGATGCAACTGTCGCAAGGGCATCATCGCGGATCGCGAAGCAGCCATTCCAAACGAAGTCTTTTGCGAAAGGCCATCGCAGTCAATACGTTCTGGCACGCGCTTGTCGCGAAATCGCCACCGGTTCCCCCGTGGAACATGCTTCAATCAATAATTCAATCAGAGTGCGTCTTCGACCATGAATCGATATGATCTTGAGCAGCGCGTAGCGATTGTCACGGGCGGAGCGCAGGGCATCGGGTTCGCAGTCAGCGAGCGGATGCTGGCATCCGGTGCCAGGATAGCGATCTGGGATCGCGATGGCGCTGCGTTGCAAAAGGCTCTCAATCAGCTTGGACGAACCCGCGACGTGCTTGGGATTGAGACTGACATTGGCGACCTCGCGTCGGTGGAAGCGGGCTTTGCACACACGCTGGAACGGTTTGGCAAGATCGACATACTGATCAACAATGCGGCGTTGGTCGGGCCGAACATGCCGACCTGGGAATATCCACCCGAGGCCTTCGCACAGGTCCTGAGTGTGGGATTGATAGGGACTTTCAACTGCTGCCGCGCCATCGTCCCTCATATGCGGGAGCTTAACTACGGGCGCATCGTCAACCTCAGCTCCATTGCCGGCAAGGAGGGCAACCCCAACGCGGTCGCCTACAGCTCCATGAAGGCAGCCGTGATCGCCTTGACGAAGTCACTGGGCAAGGAACTCGCAGGGCAGAACATCGCAGTCAACTGCGTCACTCCGGCGGTTGCCAAGACGCCTGGGGCAATGGAGCAGTCACCGCAACACATCGAGTACATGCTTGCCAAGATTCCGCGCGGCCGCATGCTCGAACTTGGCGAAGCCGCCTCCATGATCTGCTGGCTAGCGTCAGAGGAGAATTCCTTTACCACCGGCGCGGTGTTCGATCTTTCCGGCGGCAGGGCAACCTACTGACCGTAGCGCCCGTCAAATTCCGCGGCGCACGTGGCGGCGCACCGATCCAACAAGGAGACTGCTGATGCCTTCCTACATATTCGAAAACGCGCGGATCGTTGACGGCTCCAATGAGGACGGCGAGCACGACCGTTTCGTCCGCGTCAGCGGCAATGTTATCGACGAGGTTTCAGACAAGCCGATCCGGGATAGCAACGCGCATCGCTTCGATCTGCGCGGGAAGACTTTGATGCCGGGCCTGATCGATTGCCATGTGCACATCAATTCCGGAGTTGCCGATCCGGCCGAAAACTCGTTTCTGCCAAACGAACTCGTCGCCTATCATTCGGTGCGGATATTGAAGGGCATGCTCAATCGCGGTTTCACCACCGTACGCGACCTCGGCGGCGCGACTGTGGCTCAGGTCCATGCGATAGAGCAGGGTCTTATCGAAGGTCCTCGCCTGGTCATTTGCGGCAAGGCCATGGTGCAGACCGGCGGCCATTCGGACTATCGGACGCGCTACGACATGATCAGTGGCGACCGTCAACTCGACCAACTCGGCTCGGTAGGACGCATCGTTGACGGCGTCGACGACTGCCGCCGTGCCGCTCGCGACGAGGTTCGCAAGGGCGCCAGATTCATCAAGGTGATGGCCAATGGCGGCGCGGCATCCTCCCATTTTCCTCGGCCATATCTCGGCTATTCGATGGATGAGCTGCGCGCGTTCCAGGACGAAGCCGACAAGGCCAAGATGTATGTGTCGGTGCACACCCACACCGACGAGGCCGTCGCACGTGCACTCGAATGCGGTATTCATTCGATCGAACACGCGACACTTATTACCCCTCAAACCGCTGCCACCGCTGCGAAGCAAGGTGCGATCGTCACGCCGACGATCGCCGCCTATGAAGCGCAGATCCGCGAGGCCGATGCGCTGAAGCTGGATCCCGGCTTTGTGGAACGCCTGAAATGGGTGCGCGCAAGAGGTCCCGAATCGCTGGAGACGATGCGGGCAGCCGGCGTCAAGCTGGCTTACGGCACCGACGTGTTGGGCTCGATGCACAGCTATCAGTCCGAAGAGTTCCTGATCCGCGCGGAGGCGCTGCCGGCGATCGAGGTGATCAAATCGGCAACCCTTACCGCCGCCGAACTCGTCCGTATGGAAGGCAAGGTCGGCACGATCGCGGCAGGCGCCTTTGCCGACCTCCTCGTGGTCGACAAGGATCCCGTGAAGGATCTGTCTGCGCTGGGCAGTCAAGGCCGCTACATGTCCGCCATCATGAAGGATGGTGCATTCGTGAAGAACCAGCTCGCAGCCTAGGCTCACGCTGGGACCAATCACGCCGCCATCCTTTTGCCAGTCTTGAGATGTCCGCTCCGGGGGCGGACCGGCTGTGTCACTTGGATATCGACAAGTCTTCCGCGTTCACGCCTTACATCGTGGAATGCGACGAGGTCCATCCCATCGAAGGCTCTGAGCCCGCGTCCAGCCAACTATCCCAATGCTGAATTCGACCGCCCTGGTGTCCGCGCATGCTGGAGGTCGCGCATTTGAGCGAAGTTTCAGTAACTGCTGAGTGGAGGGACATAGCTCGTTCGAAGAGGCGACGCCAAAGCTTTGAAGGGCTGCCCTATTTGCTGTTGGCGCCGATCGCCATACTTCTGGTTCTGGTGATCGTTTATCCGCTGGTTGAGGCCGTGCGGTCTGCCATGACGGACGCATCTTTTGCCCAACTGGGCACGCGCCCGCTTCAGCGGTTTTCAGAACTTCATCAAGCCGGTCAACGACCCGACCTTCCCTCGAGGAGAGCTGCCTTGCCGGAAAGAGGCAAATCCCTTGTCTGGCTGGTTGTTCCCCTCCCGCCACGCTGTACATGGGAGGTTAGTCCATGGAGGACATTCACCCCTTCTTCGGCGCCAACGCTGCGAGCGGAGTGGCTAGCTCCGGCCAGGCCGCGGTCCGGTGGGTCTGAAGCTGCGGGTCGCTGGTCGTATTGTCCCAATCGACCGCGAGGAAGCGTTTGCCGGTTATTTTGTCGCCCTCGCTGGTCAAGAGCGCCAGAATCATCGGAGCCATCATCTCGGGGCGGATAAGCGTCTCGCGATCAAGGCCATCCCTATCGGGAACCATGGCCGTGTCTACCGGCCCGCCCGGCAACACGACGTTGACGGTGATGCCTGATTCATCGAGTTCGCGCGACAGCATCATCGACCATGCTTCGAGAGCCGCCTTTGACGGTCCGTAGGGGGAAAAGCCCGGCCGCATCATGGTCAAGTAGCTCGTGCTGACGTTAATGATGCGGCCCCATTTCTGCGGACGCAGGCGCGGAACGACCTGGCGCGACATGTTGAACGTGCCGCAGACATTGGTCAGCATGAATTTTTTCCACAGTTCTTCGCTGACGTCTTCGATCTGCAAGGGGAGAGTCTCGTAACGTGGGTGCACGGCGTTCATGCCGAGCGCGGCATTGTTGATGAGGACATGCAATCCACCGAAATGCTCTGCAGCAGCATCCACGCCCCGTTTGCAATTCGCCGGATCAGTGATGTCGACCTGCAAGGCAAGGAACTTGTCTTTCCCAACGCGCTGCTCAACCCGGCTCACACCATCCAGATTGATATCCATGCCAGCAACACGCACCCCTTCCTTGACAAGCGCTTCAGCAATGGCAAGGCCGATACCTGCACCGGCCCCCGTTATGATCGCAACCTTCCCCTTGAAATCCGAATACGGCATAAATCCTCCCAATTGCGTGGCTTAGTCCGTCGATCGGGAACGTTCCGATGACAACGGGCCAACTAGTCGCCCAGGAGGCGACGCAGTTCTGATAATGATACGACGGCGTTAGCCCCAGTCGCGATTGGGAAGTGATGCATCGTCTCGGACGATGCCACCAGCGCTCATCCTTGGCCACGGCGTCACTTGCCAATCGCGTCGGTCGACCGTCCGCAATTCGGATAGCTCCCATGCAACTCTGTCAAGACCTGCGCGACACCATTTTTGGAAGGACTCAATCGCTGGCTGAGATGCCTGACGCGCCGGTTTTTCCCTCCTACCCGAAGTCACTCCTGAAACGCTTCCTCGCGCTTCGAGCGTATGCTGGGCAACAGCACCAGGACCAACAGTATCGCGGCCAGAACGATCAGCATGAGGCTGCCGGGCCGGGTGAGGAACACGGTCGGGTCGCCACGGGAAAGCACCATTGCCCGCCGCAGGTTCTCCTCCAGCATCGGTCCCAGCACGAAGCCGAGCAGCAGCGGCGCTGGTTCGAAGTCGAGCTTGATCAGGATGTAGCCGACGAGGCCGAACAGGGCCATTGTGTAGATGCTGAACGAGTCGTTGTAGACGCTGTAAGCGCCGATGCAGCAAATCGCAACGATCGCCGGAGCGAGGTAGTGGTACGGCACCATCAGCATCCGCACCCATATGCCAATCAGAGGCAGGTTAAGCAGGACCAGCATCAGATTGCCGACCCACATCGAGGCGATCAGACCCCAGAACAGGGCCGGCTGCTCAGTGGCGACATTCGGGCCAGGTGTAATGCCCTGGATAACCAACGCGCCGATCATCATCGCCATTACCGGGTTGGAGGGGATGCCGAGCGTCAGCATCGGGATGAATGAGGTCTGCGCGCCGGCATTGTTGGCGCTTTCTGGCGCCGCGACCCCTTGAATAGCGCCCTTGCCGAACTGCGACCGGTTTTTCGAGACACGGCTCTCGACCGCATAGGCCGCGAACGATGCCAGGACTGCGCCACCGCCGGGCAAGATCCCAAGCACGGTGCCGATGCCAGTCCCTCGCAAGACCGGGGCTATGACGCTCTTGAGCTCCGCAGCCGTCAACATGAGTTTGCTCACCTTGCGAACAATTACGTTGCGCTTCTGCTCATGCTCGATGTTGAAGATGATCTCGTTGATACCGAATACGCCCATGCTGAGCGCGACGAAATCGAGCCCGTCGGCCAAGCTCGGTATGCCGAACGTGTATCGCAGCGTGCCGCTCTCGACATCGGTCCCGACCAGGCCAAGCAGCAGGCCCAGCACGATCATCGCGAACGCCTTGAGCAGCGAACCTGACGCAAGCGTAACTGATGCAACGAGGCCGAGCACCATCAGGGAGAAATACTCTGCCGGGCCGAACTTCAGCGCAAAGCCGGCCAGCACCGGAGCGAACAGCGCCAGGATGAGCGTTGCGACCGTTCCGGCGAAGAACGAACCCAGTGCCGCCACCGCCAACGCCTGACCCGCCCTGCCCTGCTTGGCCATCTCGTAGCCGTCAATCGCGGTCACGATCGAGCCGGCTTCGCCCGGCAGGTTGATCAGGATGGCGGTGGTGGAGCTTCCGTATTGCGCACCGTAGTAGATGCCGGCCAGCATTATCATCGCCGTGTCGGGCGACAGGCTGAAGGTCAGCGGCAGAAGCATGGCAATTGTTGCCACCGGCCCGAGACCCGGCAAGACCCCGACAGCTGTGCCTAGCAGGCAGCCGATGAAGCAGTACAGCAGGTTCCACGGGTTCAGTGCCGTCTGGAAACCAAGCTCAAGATTGGAAAAGAAGTCCATGAAAAATGTTCTTCAGCTGGTGATTTTCACGGGCTGGGGGAAGCCGAAGGCCACCAGTAACCGAAAGATAGCCATTGCCCGATGATCGGGATGGGCAATCCGAGCGCATAGACGAAAAGGAAGGCGCAGACGAGAGACAGCACGAGGGCTAGCGTGATGGAGGGGATCCACTTCGTGTAGCTGCTGGCCATGGTCGTCGCCAGAATGCAGAGCGCCAGCGAGATGAACAGGCCGAGCCCTTTGAGGGTTAGGGCGAAGACCATGATCGAGCCCAGGACGAGGACAAGCGCACGCCAAGGGATCGTCAGCGCCTCGCCTGCCCCGCTTTTTGAACGCAATGCGTTAACGATGATGGCAAGCCCCAGAACGACCATCAGCAGGCTCAGAACGATCGGAAAGTAGCCCGGCCCCATTCGCGAAGCGCTGCCGACCGTCAACCCGCGACCGAAGTAAAGGAACGCTGCACCGGTGGCGAGCACCAGCGTCCCACTGATCACGTCTCTCGGCTTTTCAAGTTGAGATGGCATCGTGAGGACCCGGTGCATAAATCATAGGCCGAAGCAGCAGGAGCCATGGTAGGTCAGAACCTGCCTGGTTCGGGGTGCTTGATGCCGCTTGGCGATATGGGGCGATTGGCGGATTTCGCATCGAAAATTCCAATCCGCGCGCAACGTTCATGCCAGACTTAGGGCGGCCCAAAACGAATGAGCCGCCCGCGACGAACCGTCAATCGGTAATCCGGATGTTCTGCTTTTCGGCGATGGTCTTGAACGTGTCGAGTTGCTTGACCACGAAATCCTTGAACTCAGCGCCGGCAAGCGGCGACGTATACAGGCCAGAGTCAGCCAGACGCTTTGCCACTTCCGGCTTGACCAAGGCGTCGGCGACGGCCTTGCTCAGCTTGTCGGTGACCTCCTTAGGCATGTTCGCGGGACCCATGAGGGCGAACCAGCCCGTGACGGTGGCGTCGCCGAGGCCGGCTTCGGCCAAAGTCGGCACATCCGGCACTACCGGTACGCGCTCGGGAGAGGTCACGGCCAGCAGCTTGATGGTGCCAGTGTTGAGATGGGCGGAGATGTCCTTCACCGTGCCGAACATGCCGTCGATCTGGCCTCCGACGAGGTCGGTCACAGCACCGGCAGCACCTTTGTAGGCGACGTGGGTGATGTCGATGCCTGCCGCCAGGGCCATACGCACACCCTCAATGTGCAGCGAACCGCCAACACCCGAAGAGCCGTAGTTGAACTTGCCGGGATTGGCCTTCGCGTATTCGACGAAATCTTTCATGGCGTTGAGCGGCAGCTTCGTGCTGACAGCGAACACCAGTGGAAACTCGACGACCCGGGAAATGAAGGTCAGGTCGTCCGGGATCTTGTAGGCCACGTCCGGCTTGACGGCCGGCAATATCGCAATCGCGTCGTTGTTGCCAAACAGAAGCGTATAGCCATCTGGATCCGCGCGCTTGACGGCATCAACGGCGATCGCCGAAGAGGCGCCGGGGCGGTTATTGACGATCACCGGCTGTCCGAGGCTGGTCGACAGTGACTCGGCGAGGACGCGGGCGGCGAAGTCGGTTGCGCCACCGGGGAGGTAGCCGACGATTACTTCGATCGGCTTGTTCGGATAGTCATCAGCCGCCTTGGCGCAGTTGGCGCCAGCGAGCGACAGCAGTACCAGCGACAGCGCTGCCAGCATGGCATGGGCTGATTTTTTGTAGGATCCAATCATTCTTCTCTCCCTTTTTATTGCTTCTTCGAGGCTTCCATCCCGCAGCGAGACTTTGCTAGCGTCACGTCCCAAAGGAACCGTAGACAGCGCACCCGAATTCCTGCCGCCAACTAAAAGCCCATCACCGTTCCTCTTGGCCTCCCGCGGCACTTCGCGACGGCATGGCCGACGGCGCAGTACGGCGACCTTATAAAAAGAAACGGCGCAAAAAGGTGAGTCGTAGATTCTTATGCCGGCATCGCACACTGCGAGGATAAGGCTTCTGCTCGGAGCCAGGTGCCGCGGTATGCTTTACCGATAGACGGCGGAGCGGAGAGAATATGGCAAAGCATGGTAGAGCGAGCCAGGCCCGGTTGCGCAGCCGCAAGCATTACGAATGAGGGTGAGCGAGGAACCGTTCCGCCTCGATGGCGGCCATGCAGCCGAGGCCGGCAGCGGTTACCGCCTGCCGATAGACATCGTCGCTTACATCGCCTGCCGCAAAGACGCCCGGAACGCTGGTGCGCGTCGATCCAGGCTCAACCCAGATGTAGCCACCGGGCTTCTGTCGGAGCTGGTCGCCAAAGACCCGGACGGACGGGCTGTGGCCGATCGCGACGAACAGCCCGTCGGCAGGCAGGTTCTGCACGGCACCCGTTCTGGCATGCCTGAGGCGAATGCCTTCGACGGAGAGCGCCGGTTCTTCGTTGCCCAGAACTTCATCCACTACATGCTCCCAGACGACCTCGATTTTCGTGTCGTTGAACAGTCGTTGCTGCAGGATTTTCTCCGCTCGCAAACTGGCACCACGGTGCACGAGCGTGACCTTAGACGCATATTTGCTGAGGAATAGCGCTTCCTCGGCCGCGGTGTTGCCCCCGCCAACCACCACGACGTGCTTGCGGATGAAGAATATGCCGTCGCATGTAGCGCAAGCGGAGACACCGAAGCCGCGGAAACGCTCTTCCGAAGGCAGGCCAAGCCACCTGGCCTGGGCGCCGGTCGCGATGATGAGCGCCTCGGTCTCGTAGCGCTTGCCGGACGACGTGATTACCCTGAACGGCCGCTCGCTGAGATCGGCGGTTTCGACATGGTCAGTGACGATAGTCGCCCCGCAGTGTTCCGCCTGTTTCTGCATCTGCTCCATGAGCCATGGGCCCTGGACGATGTCGGGGAATCCCGGATAGTTCTCGACATCCGTGGTTACCGTCAGCTGTCCACCAGGTTGCGGCCCACAGATCAGCACGGGATTGCACAGCGCGCGTGCCGCATAGATGGCGGCGGTGTAGCCCGCCGGCCCCGACCCGATAATGATGACCCGTGTGCTCATTCGTTCGCCCAAGATTGCTGGTGGGTTTGCCCGGCTCGACGGTATTGCCCGCCCGCCTCGGTTATCCGCTGCCTCGCGCCCGCTCCGAAAAGCAGCGGTCCGACGTAGCCATCAGCTGGCATGGCGGGAGAGGCCGTCGTTGGCAACCGGGGCGGCGCTATTCCCAGAGGGCGACCGGCATCGGCAGACCGTCATAGAGTTTCGCGTCGACAGTCTTGGAGAGAGGAATATCAAAGCCTTCGAGTACCGCCTGCAACTGGCGCGTATGCTGCGCCGAGTGCCAGGTCTGGCGCTCAAGTACCTCCCAGCCCGAACGCACGCCATAATAAGTCCGGACGGTCCATAGGCAGGCGCGGTCCTGCAAGCCATCCCACCAGCCCGTCAGGGTCGCGATCGATGCGTCGGCAAAAGCAAGGATGTCGGCATTGTTCTTCATGTCATCAGGCGCGGGAAGATTGACGTAGTGCGCCCAATCCTCGAATTCTCCCGCGACGTTGCGGACGAATACGTCAGGTATCTGGAAAATGTGATAGGCAAGGCCAAGGACCGTTCGCTCCAGGCGGTTCGGAATGGGATGGTGGCCGAGCTTGTCCACCGGAATCTCCACGATCAGTGATCTCGCTACCGCGAGAAATTCCTGCCAGCGCCGATGGAGCTCTTCAGGCGGCAGTCGCTCGACGCCGTCTCGCTTCCTGCCGACGAACTCGGCGACCTGGTCGAGCGACTGGGCGAAGGTGAACTTCTCGCCGCGCGATACGACAGGCAAAGACTTCGCGCCGAGCTTGGCGAGGTCGGCTGCGCCTTGCTCGTTCTCGAGCAGGTTCACGGATTCGAACGGCACGCCGAGACTGGTCAGGAACTCCTTCGTCTTGACGCAGGCCGAGCATCCAGGCACCCAGAAAACCCTGATCGGATCGGTGTACATGTATAAATCTCCTGCTCTTGAACCGAGAATCTTGAAATCCTTCGATTTGCGTGCGGCGCGGCGGACCACGCGACCCCAGTCGGGATCAGCCGGCAAACTGTAGCGTCCCCGGATTGTCTAAAGCGTCGTGGGCAGCAACTGAAGACGCCATTCGGGAAGGGGGGCATCGTGATCGGCGATGTGCCGGGCCGCGGCATCGTCGGGCACGATGCTTTCCTTCCCGTTTGCGACTTTCGATCATGGAAGCCTGCTTTTAAGAGAGGCCGAGACTGGCGCCACGTCCGCGTCGGCGCTCTCGTCTGAACCATGAAGGGGCAAAGAGAGCATTCAATGCCGAGCAGCCGGTCAAACGCTATCAGAGCGGGGCATGCTCCATTTGGCCCGGGGGTGTGCCGGCGAAGATGAGCTGGGCTCCTACCACCCGCCGCCTCCCGTAGGTTCTCACCACCAGACGGATGCGGGCGCCAACATTGAGGGATTGTGAATGCGACTTGCGGGAAAGACTGCGCTGATTACCGGCGGAACGAGCGGCATCGGGCTTGCTGCGGCGCGGACATTCGTCCGCGAAGGCGCGCGTGTGGCGCTCTGCGCACGCGACGGCAAGAAAGCCCAGGCGCTGGCAGCCGAGCTGGGTCCGGGTAGTGTCGGCGTCCACATGGACGTCTCCGACCTGGACTCCATCGCGGCTGGTGCGGTGCTTGCCTCGGAAGCGCTCGGAGGCATCGACATCGTCTTCGCCAATGCCGGCATCACCGTGTTCAAGCCGTTCGCCGACTGGACCGGCGAGGATTTCGATAAGCTTTTTGCTGTCAACACCAAGGGCCAGTTCTTCACGGTCCAAAAGGCAGCACCCTTCATGCGCGATTGCGGCGTGGTGATCCTGACGGGGTCGATCGCCGCCAAGACCGGTCAGCCCAATATGGCACTGTACGCGGCTTCGAAGGCTCCGGCCTTGGCCCTAGCCAAGGCGATTTCGGCAGACCTCTTGTCGCGCCGCATCCGTGTCTTCTGCCTGTCGCCAGGACCAACCAAGACCGCCGTGTTCACCAGCGAAGGACCGTTCGCCAACGGCGCCGAAAAGGCGCTGGCGACCGTTCAGGCACGCGTGCCGATCGGCCGCGCCGCCGATCCATCCGAGCAGGCGGAAGTGGCGCTTTTCCTCGCCTCCGACGCCTCGTCCTTCATGCTGGGCACCGAGATCGTCGTTGACGGGGGCAAGAGTCAGCTTTGAGATGACCGCTCGGCGGGCCTGTCCCTTGAAAGATATGCGGCATTGTTAGGAGCCAGCTAACTGCACTGGCTTCCAAGCCCCAGGGGCCCCCCGTGTTGCTTGAAGAGAAGTAGTTTGGACGGTCTGTTCGGATCGACGCCCGTTGCCGGGAGTCGGGTTGGATGCGCCCGTGGACGAGCGTCGGGAGGGGAAGCTGTCCACCCGACACGCCTTGGCCAGAATCGATGGTGAGCCGATCAACTCGGTGCGACAATCGCCAGTCATCGCGCGTTGCGATGACACCCTTCCCAACAAAGACTCCTTGGGGCGGACGTCACTACGTTAGAAAATGGCCCCGAACGTATCGGCGGGCGCCATGCTACTCACCGGCTGCGGCTGAGCATCACCGCCTTTGGTTGCTTGCTTCGTTTGATCTGCTTCCTATGGGAGAAAAATATGATGAGCTTAGGCCGGCCTCGCGCGGCTCTCACCATGCTGGACAAGATCTGGTCGCAGCACAGCATCCTCGACCGCGCGGACGGTGAGACGCTGCTCTATGTCGACCGGCATCTCATCCACGACGGTTATCAGCCAGCATTCGAGTTCCTGCGGGCGCGCGGCTTGCGCCCGAGAGCTCCTCATCAAATTTTCGGCACGCCCGACCACTACGTGCCGACTGACGTGCGTCAGGTTGCGCGCATTCCCAGCGCCGAGCGCCGCGGCATGGTCGAGTCGCTGATGGAGAACGCCAAGGAGCTCGGCTTCACCGTGTTTGAACTTGCCGACAGCCGGCAGGGCATCGTGCATGTCATCGGCCCCGAGCAGGGTATCAGCCAGCCGGGCATGACCATCGTTTGCGCCGACAGTCATACCTCGACGCACGGCGCGCTGGGCGCTCTGGCGTTCGGCGTCGGCATGACGCAGGCAACGCAGGTGTTGGCCACCCAAACGCTATGGCAGCGCAAACCGAAATCCATGCGGATTTCCGTCGAGGGCGAACTGGGCTTCGGCGTAAGCGCCAAGGACGTCATTCTCGCCATTATCCGTAAGATCGGCGCCGCTGGCGCGGTCGGCTATGTCATCGAATATGCCGGCTCCGCCATCCGTGATCTGACCATGGAAGGCCGCTTGACTGTCTGCAATATGTCGATCGAGGCCGGCGCGCGCGCCGGCATGATCGCGCCAGACCAGGTGACGTTCGACTATGTGAAGGGCCGGCCCTATTCGCCCTCGGGAGAAGCCTGGGACAAGGCGGTCGAGCGCTGGTCGCAGCTCGGCTCGGATCCCGACGCCGTGTTCGACAGGGAAGTCACACTCGACGCGGCCGAGATCGCGCCGATGGTAACCTGGGGCACGAGCCTTGAGGACGTCGCTCCAATCGACGCGCTAGTGCCAGACCCGGATCGCGCCAACACCGCCGAGCGCCGCGAAGCCATGTCGAAGGCGCTTACATATATGGGACTCGAACCCGGCACGTTGCTGGCTGAAATCCCGGTCGACCGGGTATTCATCGGCTCGTGCACCAATGGCCGGATCGAGGACTTGAGATCCGCCGCGGCGGTCGTCAAAGGCCGGACGGTCCATCCGAGAGTCGAAGCTTGGATCGTGCCTGGGTCTGGCCTGGTCAAGGCTCAGGCGGAGGCTGAGGGGCTGGACAGCATCTTCCTCCACGCCGGTTTCGAGTGGCGCGAGGCGGGCTGTTCGCTTTGCCTGGGAACCAATGGCGAGACCGTGGCTTCCGGCAAGCGCTGCGCCTCGACCTCAAATCGTAATTTCGTCGGCCGACAGGGTCGCGGCGCACGTACCCACTTGATGAGCCCGACCATGGCGGCCGCAGCCGCTATCACCGGCCACCTCACCGACGTTCGCCAGTTTCAGCGAGGAGAATGACCATGGAACCGTTCAAGTCGGTCACGGCGACCGCCGTTCCCTTTCCTGGCGTCAATGTCGATACCGACCAGATCCTGCCGGCGCGCTTCCTTTCGAAACCCCGCGCCGAGGGCTTTTCCCAATATCTCTTCCACGATCTGCGCTTCGACGACGGCGGCAAGGAGCGGGAAAATTTTGTACTCAACACGCCACCCTATCGCCACGGCGAGATCTTGGTTGGCGAAGATAATTTCGGTTGCGGCTCGTCGCGCGAAAATGCCGTCTGGGCGGTTGCGGATTATGGTTTCCGGGTTGTCGTCGCGCCGAGCTTTGGCGACATCTTCTTCTCCAACAGCTTGAAGAACGGTCTGCTGCCAGTGGTACTGAAACGCGACGCAATCAGCAGCATCATGATCCAGCTCAAGGAACAACAGGGGGCGACCATTGAGGTCGATCTCGCCGCACAGACTCTGACCGCCCCGAACGGAGCGGTCCATTCCTTCGAGATAGATGAGTTCTCCAAGCACTGCTTGCTAAACGGCATCGACGAACTCGACTACACGCTGTCACAGAAGGACCAAATCGATGCCTTCGAGAAGCGCCACGCGGCCGAGCAGGGCTGGACCGTTCCGGACTGATAAGCGCGAATGCCTTCATCGCCCAAATGGCAGGTTTGGCGTAGCAAGGAACTTGTTGTCTATCGGCCGCGACCTTCCGGCTTTTGCGGCCGCCACGACTGCCGACTACGTCTTTAGAACGTGAAGTCATGTCGAGGAGTGACCCCTAAAATGAAGTTGTTGCATTATGGCCCGTTGGGCCAGGAAAAGCCCGGAATGCTCGATAAGGACGGCCGCATCCGCGACCTATCTGGCAAGGTGGCCAACATTGCCGGTAGTACGTTGCTTCCGGAAAGTCTTGACGCACTACGCGCCATCGACCCGATGACCTTGCCCTTGATCGAAGGCAACCCGCGCCTCGGTGCCTGCGTTGCCGGCACCGGCAAGTTCATCTGCATCGGCCTGAATTATTCCGACCACGCCGCAGAGACGGGCGCGACGGTGCCGCCGGAGCCGATCATCTTCATGAAGGCCACGTCGGCCATTGTCGGCCCCAACGATCCGGTCGAAATCCCGCGTGGATCACTCAAGACCGACTGGGAAGTCGAGCTCGGCGTCGTCATCGGCAAGACGGCAAAATACGTGTCGGAGGCCGAGGCGATGGACTATGTCGCGGGCTATTGCGTCATCAATGACGTTTCCGAGCGCGCCTTCCAGGCTGAACGTCAGGGCCAGTGGACCAAGGGCAAGTCCTGCGATACGTTCGGACCGACCGGCCCGTGGCTGGTGACGGCCGACGAGATCGACGACCCGCAGAACCTCAAGATGCATCTCGAGGTCAACGGGCGCAAATTCCAGGACGGCTCGACCAAAACGATGATTTACGGCGTCCGCTATCTGGTGTCCTACCTGTCGCAGTTCATGAGCCTGCTGCCGGGAGACATCATCTCCACCGGCACCCCTCCTGGCGTCGGCCTAGGCCAGAAACCGAACATCTTCCTCAAGGCAGGCGACGTCGTTACGCTCGGCATCGAGGGCCTCGGCATGCAGCGTCAGGAGTTCTACCAAGGCTGACAGGGGCACACGCCCTGCACAGCGGCAACGGTTCGGGAAACTCGGCTACGACAACGTCGCGGTGCGCGCGGGCGACGCACCATGGGCTGGCCGGACGCCGCGCCCTTCGACGCCATCCTGGTGGCGGCTGCCGCGCCCGCCCCGCCGCCCGCCCTGCGCGAACAGCTCGACATCGGTGGCCGGCTCTTGATCCCGTCGGCGAAGACCCTACAGCCAGCGTCTCGTCAGGACCGCACGAAGGGCAGCCGCGACCTACAGGGAGGAGGATTTCGGCGGCGGCCGGTTCCTCCCGCTCATCGGCGAACAATGCGGGGCCCGAAGAGGACTGACGCGCGGCGCCAACCGTTCCCAATCCGGCCGCGCTTGACGCTGCCGGATTGTCGCTTAAGGACTAGCGGTTCCACCCAACAAAGGCAGAACGGCATGTTCCATCCCGATTTCACGACGCTCAGAATCTTCCTTGCCGTCTACAATCTGGGCAACATCAGCAAGGCGGCGGCGCGCGAGAACATCGCGTCGTCGGCGATCAGCAAGCGCCTCCACTCGCTTGAATCGGAACTCGGGGCGCCGCTGTTCTATCGGCATTCGCGCGGCGTCGAGGCGACGCCCGCCGGCGAGATGCTCGCCAAGCACGCGGCGACCCTGTTCAGCCAGATCAACCGGATGACCTCGGAGATGAGCACCTTCGCCTCCGGCGTCGCCGGCCAGGTGCGCATTCACGCGCACACCTCGGCCATCGTTCAATACATGCCGAGCCAGATCGCCAGCTTCACCAAGGCCTATCCCTCGGTGAAGATCATCCTGGTCGAGGATTCGAGCCTCGGCGTCCTGCAGGCGACGATCGAGGGCCTGACGGACATCGGTATCCTCGCGGGCAACATGGCCTTCCCGGATGCGCTGGATGTCTTCGACTACAGGCACGACAAGCTGGTGGTTCTGGTTCCGGCCGGCCACCCGCTCAGCACGTCGGGCGGGGTGCGCTTTGCCGACACGCTCGGCTTCGACCATGTCGGGCTCGCCGTCACCAGTTCGCTCGGCACCCTGCTCGCGGGTGCGGCCGACGCGCTCAGCATGACGCTGAAGACGTGCATCGAGGTGAAGACCTTCGAATCGGCCGTGCGTATGGTCGAGGCCGGGCTCGGCATCACTATCCTGCCGGACGGCGTGCTGGCCGACAAAGTCGGCAACGACCGGGTCTGCGCCATTCCGCTGCTCGACGAATGGTCGACGCGTCCGCACGTCATCTGCGTCCGCAACGACCGACAGCTGACGACCGCGGCGCTGTTCATGCTCGATCACCTGCGGTCCGTCCCATAGCGGTGATCGCCAGCCGCCGCCGATCGTCGCTGTTTGATAAGGGGGGCCTGCCGAACCGATACTGTCGCGTCGGCGGCAGCCATCATAACGTCGCGCCGTGTTCACCAGTATCGGGTCCAGGATCGCAAACCGGTCTTCGGCAAGCGCGATGCATCCATTCAAAGCGTGGGCGTCCATCCCCGTCGGGGAGATACGGCGCTCCGGGAGAATTTCATGAGAGAGAACTCTTTTCGGCTCGCGATCATGCCGGGCGACGGCATCGGCGTCGAGGTTATGGAGGCGGCGACGGCGGTGCTGGAGGTGATCGAGAAGCGTCACGACATCGGCTTCAAGATGGAGCGCGTCAATGGCGGCGCCCGCCAGTATCAGGAGACCGGCGTCGCCATGACCGAAGAGGGATTCGAGGCGGCCGAACGGGCCGACGCCATCCTGTTCGGCGCCATGGGCTCGCCGGACATCCGCCATCCCGACGGCACCGAGCCAGCCCCCCAGCTCGACATGCGCTTTCGCATGAAGCTCTACGCGGGCCTGCGCCCGATCCGGGCCATTCCCGGCGTGCCGCTGGCGCTGGCTTCGCCGCGCGCTTCCGAGATCGATTTCGCGCTGGTGCGAGAATCGACCGAGGGGCTGTTTGCCTCGCGCGGCAAGGGCATCGTGACCGACGACAAGGTCGCCACCGACACGATGCGGATCACGCGCGACGTCACGGAGCGGGTGTCGCACTTCTCCTTCAAGCTCGCCGAGCGACGCGCCCGGCGGCGCAAGCGCAAGGGCACGGTGACGCTCATCGACAAGTCAAACGTGTTCCGGTCGTTCGCCTTCATGCGCAAGATCTTCTTCGAGGTCGCCTCGCAGCATCCCGACGTCACGGCGGCCCAGCATTCGATCGACGCGACCGCGCTCGACCTCATCCGCCGGCCGTGGGATTTCGACGTGATGGTCACCGAGAACATGTTCGGCGATATCCTGTCGGACCTGGGGGCCGGACTCGTCGGCGGCATGGGCTTCGCGCCGTCGGCCGATATCGGCGACGATCACGCTTTGTTCCAGCCTTGCCATGGCACCGCGCCCGACATTGCCGGCCAGGGCATCGCCAATCCGGTCGCGATGATCCTGTCGACCGCCATGATGCTCGACTGGCTCGGCACCCGCCATGGCAGCGAGGCCTGCCTGGAAGCATCCGACGAGATCGAGGCCGCCGTCGACGCGGCGTTTGCCGCCGGCTCGGTTCGTCCCTATGACATTGGCGGCAGCGACGGCACGGGCGCGATCGCCCGGGCGATCATCGAGCGACTGGCGCCGCGCGCCAGGGTCTGAACGCAGCTTCAGGGTGGAATTCATGGCACTATCTCTTCCCGAAGCACTCGACCTCAGCGGCCAGCGCATTGTCGTCACCGGCGCGGCGAGCGGGATCGGCCGGGCGACGGCAAGCGCTCTCGCCAGCCTCGGCGCCGACCTGCTGCTCGCCGATGTCTCGAGCCTCGACGCAACCTGTGCCGATCTCACCGCCCACAACGTCGTTCCCGAAACCTTCCAGGGCGACCTCCTGGCGCCCGGCGCCATAGCCCCGCTCTTCGCCTCCGGGCCGGTCCGCGCGGTCGTCCATTGCGCGGGCATCGTTCCGGCGCAGATTCCATGGGACCAGGACCCGAACTGGGAAGCCCGATTCGCCCGGACCATGGCGGTCAACGTCCGGCTACCGATCGAACTCGGTCACGCCAGCATCGCCCACATGGTCGGGAACGGCGGCGGCCGGTTGATCCTCGTCGGCTCGCTCGCCGGCTGGCACGGCGGCACGCTGACGACGACGCCGCCCGATTACGTCACCTCGAAGGGCGGGTTGCACGCGCTAGTCCGCCTGCTTGCCCGCAAGGCTGCGTCGGGCGGCGTCCTGGTCAACGGCGTCGCCCCCGGACCGGTCGTGACGCCGTTCAGCGCCAACATCGACTTTCCGCGCGAAAACTTTCCGCTCGGACGCATGGCCACCGCCGAGGAGATCGCTTGGCCGATCGCCTTCCTGTGCACGAAGGGGGCGAGCAATTTCTGCGGCGAGATCGTCAACGTCAATGGCGGCGTCTTCTTCGCCTGATGACGGGCCGTTGACGCCATGAGCGACAGCTTCGATCCCGACCGCGCGGCAGAGGGACTGGCGAACGCATGGCGCGCCGGTGCGCAGCCGGCCGGATTGCGCGCCGACGTACGGCCGCGCAGCCTCGCCGAAGGCTACGATGTCCAGGACCGGCTGATCGCACTCCTCGGCCATGCGGTAGTCGGCTGGAAGATCGGCCTCGCCGGGCGCAACTTCTATCGCGGCGCCGGTCTCTCCCGTCCGATCTTCGGGCGCATCCTGGCGCCGCGCCGCCACGTCAGTGGCGAAGACGTCATCGTGCCCCGCGATGCCAGCGTCACTATCGAACTGGAGATCGCGCTCGTGCTGGCGTGCGATGCGGGACCCGTCGTCACCCCAGACCTGATCGAATCCGCGCATATCGGCTTCGAAATCGTCTCCTCGCGCCTTCCCGACCGCCAGAGCATCGGCGTGCCGGCCACGATCGCCGACAATTGCGTGTCGCATGCGGTGGTCCTGGGCCAAACCGTCGATCTTGACGCGATCGGCGACATCGCCGCACATGCCGGCGTCACGGTCGACGGCCATTTGCGCGCCCGCGGCCTGCGCGGCGACGATCTGCCCGATACGCTCGCGGTGCTCGGCCACCTGATCGCGCATCTGCGCGAACGGGGACAGGTCCTGAGGCGTGGCGGCGCGGTCTTCACCGGCACGCTGACGCAACCGTTCGACGTCGCGGCGCCGTGCGAACTCGCCGTCACCGGCACGGGATCGGCATTGCGTTGCCGGCTCGTGCCCGCTCCGTGAGGCAGCCGGCTTCGCGGTCCACCGACAAATGAGACAGGGAATACCGATGCGTTCGTCCAGACTGCCCACCCGATACGGCCGTATTTTCCCGCCGGACGAAGCCTGGCTGGCGACGGCAGAGCCGGAGGTCATTCTCGACCCCGAATTGGAGATCATCGACACCCATCATCATCTCTGGGACCTTCGCACCACCAGCGGCCACCGCTACATGCTCGACGAGTTCCTCGCCGATGCCAACAGCGGCCACACGGTCGTCGCCACCGTTCACATGAACGCTTACGAATGGGATCGCGCCTTCGGCCCGAAGGAGATGCAGCCCGTCGGTGAGACCGAGGTCGCCGCCGGCATCGCCGCCATGTGCGACAATGGCATCTACGGGCCGATCCGCGTTGCGGCCGGCATCGTCGGCTTCGCCGACCTGATGCTCGGCGACGGCGTCGCGCCGGTCCTGGAGGCGCATGTACGGGCCGGCGGCGGTCGTTTCCGAGGCATCCGCCACTCAGGCGGCTGGGACGCCGACCCGATCATCGGCAACAGCTTTCCGGGCATCGCGCCCGGGCTTTACGGGCAGCCGGATTTTCGCGCCGGATTTGCCCGGCTCGTCGCCATGGGCCTGTCCTTTGACGCCTGGCTCTACCATCCCCAGCTCGCCGACGTCACCGACCTCGCGCGCGCCTTTCCCGAGGCCTGCATCGTCATGGGCCATTGCGGCTGCCCGCTCGGCTACGGCCCCTATGCCGGCCGCAAGGACGAGGTCTTCGCCGCCTGGAAAGCGTCGATGGCCGAACTCGCCACGTGCCCGAACGTCTCGATCAAGCTCGGCGGCATGATGATGCGGCTTGCCGCCTACGACTACAACACCCGGCCCGCGCCGCCGACCTCGGCCGAGCTCGCCTCCATGTGGGGTCCCTACATCGAGACCTGCATCGAACTCTTCGGAGCCGACCGCGCCATGTTCGAGAGCAACTTCCCGGTCGACCGGATGGGCATCGGCTATGCCGCCCTTTGGAACGCCTTCAAGCGCATCGTTTCCGGCGCATCCGACGGCGTGAAACGCGGGCTGTTTGCCGGCACCGCGCGGCGCGTCTACCGGCTGGATTGAACCGCCGCGCGGGCGGCGCCAGCCAACACATTTGGCGAGGTGGGGGGAACCGAACCGATAATATCCCTGCATCGCGCCGCCGGCTTAAGCTTCCCCGATAGGGAAGGCGCGCGCGGTCGGCGGATCGGAGCGTGGCGGGCAGGCATTTCTGGAGCAGCCGGAAGTTAGGGAGGTCATGCAGTATCAGCTCCTATTCGCGCCCGTGTTCGCGAACATGGACCATCTTCTAACGGGCGCGTGGATCACCATCCAGCTCTCGTTCGTTGCCATGATTCTCGGCCTGATCGTCGGCGTCGTGCTGGCCTTTGCCAAGACCGGCGGGCCGCCCCCGCTGCGCTGGCTGATCGACGCCTATATCGAGCTCGTCCGTAACACACCCTTCCTGGCGCAGATCTACTTCATTTATTTCGCGCTGCCGGAATTCGGCATCCGCATGACGCCGAACACCGCCGCCATCGTGGCGCTGGTGGTCAATGTCGGCGCCTTCGCCACCGAGATCATCCGGGCCGGCATCGAATCCATCGCCAAGGGCCAGGTCGAGGCCGGCGTCGCGCTCGGGCTCAACCGCCTGCAGATCTTCCGCTACATCATCCTGAAGCAGGCGGTGCGTACCATCTACCCGGCGCTGACCAGCCAGTTCGTCTACCTGATGCTGTCGACCAGCGTCGTCTCGGTGATCTCGGCGACGGACCTGGCCGCCGCCGGCAACGACATCCAGCAGCGAACCTTCACCGCCTTCGAGGTCTATCTTGTCATCACCGGCATGTACCTCGTCATGTCGCTCGGCTTCTCCGGCCTGTTCCGCCTGATCCAGCGCCTCGCCTTTAACTATCCCTTAAGCCGGTAGGAGCGAGGTCATGATCCGCCCCTTCGGCATACAGGAATTCTGGTTCATCGTTCTGGCTGTCCAGTGGACCATCGCGCTTTCGGCCGCCGCCTTTGCCGGCGGCGCCGTCGGCGGACTCGTGGTGGCGCTGGCGCGGGTGTCGAAATACCGGCTGCTCTGCCTGCCGGCGCTCGGCTTCATTCGCCTGTTCCAGGGCACGCCGCTCTTGATGCAGCTCTTCCTCACCTATTTCGGCCTGCAGATCATCGGCTTCGGCGTCAGCCCCTGGGTGGCGGCCGCACTGGCGCTTACCGTGCACGCCGCCGCCTTTCTCGGCGAGATCTGGCGCGGCTGCATCCAGGCGGTGCCGGAAGGCCAGAGCGAGGCGAGCTGGGCGCTTGGCCTGTCCTATTTCGATCGGATGAAATCGGTGATCCTGCCGCAGGCCGCGCGCATCGCCGTGGCGCCGACCGTCGGCTTCCTCGTCCAGCTGATCAAGGGCACGTCGCTCGCCTCGATCATCGGCTTCGTCGAGCTGATGCGCGCCGCGCAGATCATGAACAACGCGACCTACTCGCCGCTCAAGGTCTACGGGCTGGTGACCATCATCTACTTCTGCCTGTGCTGGCCGCTTTCGGTCTACGCCCGGCGCATGGAAGGGCATTACGCCGCTCTGGCGACACGCTGACGTCTCGAATTGTCCGGACCCTCGATGTCGGGGATCCATTTTTTGAAAGGGAGGATACACCTGATGACACTCTGGAAAAATGCTCTGACGTTCGTCGCGAGCGTCGCGGTCGCGGCGGCCGTCACCGTGATGCCGGCTTCAGCCCTGACCTTGAAGGAAATCAAGGACAAAGGCACGATCACCGTCGGCTCGCTGGTCGATTACCCACCCTTCGGCCTGCTCGATTCCAACGGCCAGGCCGTCGGCTACGATCCCGATCTCGCCAAGGAGTTCGCCGACAGCATCGGCGTCAAGCTGACCATCCTGCCGGTGACCTCGGCCAACCGCATCCAGTACCTGCTGTCGGGCCAGGCCGACGTGCTGTTTGCCACGCTCGGCATCACCGAGGAACGCCTCAAGGTTGTCAACTTCTCGGTGCCCTATGCCGGTCTCGAGCAGTTCGTCTATGGCGACAAGGATATCGCCATCACCGACAAGGCGGGCCTCGCGGGCCAGACGATCGGCGTCACCCGCGGCACCACGCAGGATACCGCCGTGACGGCAATCGCCGCGGCCGACACCAACGTCCAGCGCTACGACGACGACGCCTCCTCCGCGCAGGCACTGATCTCCGGCCAGGTGCCGCTGCTCGGCGTTGCCGACATCGCGATCGGCCAGATCGAAAAGACGGCGCCGGACCGCTTCACCAAGAAGTTCCTGCTGCGCCAGCAGGCGCAGGGTATCGTCGTGCGCAAGGACTCGCCCGAGCTGCTTGCCGCCGTCAACGACTTCCTGAACGGGAAGAAGAAGGACGGAAGCCTGGGCAAGCTGCACGAGCAATGGATGAAGGCGCCGTTGCCGGACTTCATCGAAAACGCCGAGAAGTAGGTTCAGGCACGGCCGGCCGCAGGGAGATGTCCACGTGAGTTCAGAACAGGCGAACGCAACCGTCTCGCTCGCGGTGAGCATGGAAAACGTCGAGAAATACTACGGCGCTTTCCATGCGCTGAAGGCCGTCAACCTGACGGTCCGCACAGGCGAGCGAATCGTCCTTTGCGGCCCGTCCGGCTCGGGCAAGTCGACGCTCATCCGCTGCATCAACCAGCTCGAGCAGGTCCGCAGCGGCAAGATCGTCGTCGACGGCATCGAACTCACCGCGGGGCCGAAGAACGTCGAGGCGGTGCGCCGCAACGTCGGCATGGTGTTCCAGCAGTTCAACCTGTTCCCGCACATGACGGTGCTCGAAAACTGCACGCTAGCGCCCATGAAGGTTTCCGGCATCGCCAAGGCGAAGGCGGAGGAGACCGCGCGCAAATACCTCGCCCGCGTGCGCATTCCCGAACAGGCCCACAAATATCCCGCCCAGCTTTCGGGCGGCCAGCAGCAGCGCGTGGCGATCGCGCGCGCGCTCTGCATGAATCCCAGGATCATGCTGTTCGACGAGCCGACCTCCTCGCTCGACCCGGAGATGGTCAAGGAAGTCCTCGACACCATGATCGAACTGGCCAACGAAGGCATGACCATGCTCTGCGTCACCCACGAGATGGGCTTCGCCCGCCAGGTCGCCGACCGCGTCATCTTCATGGACCAGGGCGAGATCGTCGAGATGGGCGAGCCGGGCACCTTCTTCGACAATCCGAGGGAAGCCCGCAGCAAGGCGTTCCTCAGCCAGATCAGCCATTGAACATGGCGTGCGCCTTGTACTGAAGCGGCGACGGCAGATGCTGCGGGATACGAGGATTTGAACATGATGCGCGCCGTGGTTCTGCATGCCGAGAGAAGACCTGCGCGTCGAGGAAAGGGCCAGGCCCGAACCTGGCCCCTAACAGGTGCTGGTGCGGATCGCCAATGGCGGCATCTGCGGCTCCGACCTGCATTGTTAGAACCATGGCGGCTTCGGGCCGGTCCGAGTGCGCGAGCCGATGATCCTCGATCACGAGATTTCCGGGCATGTCGCGGCGCTCGGCGCCGGTGTCGTGGGCGTGCAGTTGGGCGCTATGGTCGCCGTCAGTCCGTCGTCGCCCTGCGGCCATTGCGGCTTCTGCTGCAGCGGCCAGCCGATCCACTGTTCCGACATGCGCTTCCTCGGCAGCGCCATGCGCACGCCGCTCGTGCAGGGCGGGTTTGCCGACTACATCGTCTGCGACGCCGCCAACGCCGTCGCCATGGCTGCCGGCGTCGACGCCGCGATCGGCCTCCTCCTCCTGCTTTCGGCGCGACTGGCGCGCGCGAAGTGGTGGTCACCGACATCCTCGACAAGCCGCTCGCCCTCGCCCCTTCGCTCGGCGCCGACCATACGGTCAACGTCGGGCGGTCGGGCCGGATGCGCTGGCCGGCTATGAGTCCAACAAGGGCTATTCGACGTCGTCTTCGAGGTCGCCGGCTAGTCGCTGACCATCGCCGGGGCACTGCGCGCGACACAGCCGCGCAGCACCATCGTGCCCGTCGGCCAGGGCGCCGTCCCCGAACTGCCGATCTCGACCATCGTCGGCAAGGAACTGGTGCTGCGCGGCAGCTTCCGCTTCGCCGGCGAGTTTTCGCTCGCCGCCAAGCTCATTGGTTCGGGCCGGATCGACGTGGCGCCGCTGCACAGCGCGACCATGCCGGTCACTGATGCCAATGACGCCTTCCTGCTGGCAGGCGACAAGAGCCGGGCCATCAAGGTACAGATCGCCTTCGCCTGAACGCAGTCGTCGCGCGGCGATCGCCTTCCGCGGCGCGACGCAGGCTGCCGCCACGTTCCGCGAGGTGGGGGGTGCCCAACGGATACTTTCCTTCGCCGGGCTCTCCGTTAGTTTCGATGGGAGGAAGACCCTCGATACGATGCGCCTCATAGCACGCACCGCGAAACCCGCCGGTGCTCCCCTTTTTCCAAATTCGAAGAGAAGACCGCCATGTCCAGCAAGAAACCCGTAGCCATCGTCTTCGACACATTCGGATCCGTGGTGGACTGGCGCGGCAGCCTGGTCGCCGAAATGAAGGAACTCGGTGGCAAGCGCGGCGTCAACGGCGACTGGGCCGCCGTCGCCGACGCATGGCGCCACGGCTATCACCGGATGCTCGATGAAGTAACCGCGGGCACGCGGGACTACGGCCTCCTCGACGACCTGCATCGCGAACTGCTCGACGAGGCCATGCGCGATGTTGGCGTCACCGGCTTCAGAGAGGACGACCTGCGCGACATCAACCTCGGCTGGCATCGCCTCAAGGCCTGGCCGGATGCCGTGGCGGGCCTGACGCGGCTGAAGACCAAATACATCGTCGGCTCGCTTTCGAACGGCAACGTGCGCCTGCTGGTCGACATGGCCAAGGGCGCGAACCTGCCGTGGGACGTGGTCTTCGGCTCCGACATGTTCTCACGCTTCAAGCCGCATCCCGACACCTACCTGGGCAGCGCCCGGCTGCTCAATCTCGAACCGGGCGAGGTCATGCTGGCGTCGGCGCACAATGGCGACCTCGCCAACGCGCGCAAGTACGGTTTGATGACCGGCTTCTTCCTGCGTCCCACCGAATTCGGCCCCAACCAAGCGATCGACCTTGCCGCCGAGGCGGATTGGGATGTCATCGCCGACGACATCGAGGACATGGCCACCAAGCTCGACACCTGACGGTGGCGGTCGCGCCAATGGCGCCGGCATTCTCCTTCTCGGTCGGTCTAGGCTCGCCCGCTTCCTACCTCATCCTGAGCTTGTCGAAGAACACTGGCCCGATTGCGAAGGCAGGGCGTGGTGACGACAAAGCGCGGCCATCCCTCCACCTGAATATCACCGTTTCCTCGCCGTTCGCGATGCCGACATGGTGAACAACGATTTGAGCCCTCTTGCCGGGGCGGCTAGGACTTCGGTTGGGGATTTGCCTTAGGACAGTGCTTCCAGGCAATATTTGTTCGGCTGCATGCTTCTATAGTTCATCACCCCTATCACCGAATAGCTTCAGCAAACGAATTGGAGGTCTTCTTTCGCAGCAGGGAGGCAATGCCGGTACCCCAGGTACCGCATTCGCGAATGGCAGGAAGAGTTTGGAGGAGGAATTCAATGAAGAAATATATAGCGGCAGCTTTATTCTCGCTGTCCCTGGCATTTGCCGCGACGGCCCAGGAAGCCGCGCGACCGGACTTCATACCCGAGGCCGACTGGGGCAAGATCAAGGGTCTCATAGATCCGAGCCGTGTCCAGTGGCAGCCTTACAAGGGGATCGCCGTCAAGCAGGACGGGTCGCCCTACAAGGTGCTCTATTTGCCGGTGTGGATGGGCGACGACTACCAGGTCATCGCGCAGCATCTCCTGCAGACCCAGCTCGAGGAAGCCGGCGCGACCTTCACCACGAGCTCGGCCGAATTCGACGTGCCGACGCAGACGCGCCTGATGGAAGACGCCATCGCCACGCACGCCTACGACGCGATCGTGCTGCATCCCATCGACCCGACCTCCATGGCCACCACCATCGACAAGGCCATCGCATCCGGGATCGACGTCTACAACTGGGTGCTTCCGGCCAACACCGACAAGCTCACCGGCTTTGCCGGCTATGATGCCGACACGATGGAAGGCAACGGCCAGATCGGCGTGAAATTCTCCGAACTCGCCAAAACGGCGGGCGCTACCGCCGAGAAGCCTTATCGCGTGCTGGAGATCTGGGGCGCACGCGCCCTGCCGATCTGCCAGGCCCGTCACCACGGCGTCGGTCTGGGGCTGGCGGGAGATCCCGCTGTCGAGATCGTCGAATCGGTCGACACGTCCGGCCAGCCGGAGTCGGTGATCAAGGCTATCCAGGATGCCTTTGCCCGCTATCCCGACATCAAGGCCATCTATCCCCAGTTCGGCGATGCCGGCGCCATCACAGAGGGCCTGCGCTCCGTCGACCGTCTGGCGCCCGCCGGCGATCCGAACCACGTCGTCGTCATCCTCCAGGATATCGACAAGGCGATGCTGGCACCTTTGCGCGACGGCACCTTCGACTTCACGGTGTCGAACAACCCGTGGCACCAGATCGATGTCGTCGTGAAGCAGTTCCTCTGGCACACCGTGCTCAAGCAGCCGTTGGGCGACGGCGATGCCAATTCCGGAACGGTCAAGCTGCCGCGCCGAGTATTGCTGCCGATGCCGCTCCTGACGGGTGCGACGATCGACACGGATGCAGCGCATATGTGGGGCGGAACCGTCGCCTTCACCGACATGCCGCTCGGCAAGTGGAACTACTGGCCAGTCCTCGACACCAAGGAGATCGGCCTCCCCGTCCCGACGCTCGCCGACCGCAAGAGCCTCCTCGGCTATTGAGGCGCATCCGTTCGTCGCGCGGGTGGCTGCAATCCCACCGCGCGACAGACGCCGGGCGGTATCCAGGGAACAGGTGAGACACGCGTGGGTGACATCGTCCTGAGCATGGTGGGCATCACCAAGTCCTTCGGGAGCATCAAGATTCTGAGGGACGTGGCGCTCGAATTGCGCGCCGGCGAGGTCCACGCCCTTCTCGGCGAGAACGGCGCCGGCAAAAGCTCATTGATGAAGATCCTCATGGGCGTGCTGCGGCCCGACAGCGGCGAATACACGGTGCGCAGCAAGCAGGCCCAGTTTTCCAATCCATCCGAGGCGCAGCGCAACGGCGTCTCGATGGTCTATCAGGAGTTCGGCCTGGTCCAGTATCTGAGCGTCACCGAGAATATCCTTCTCGGCCGCCTGCCCGCCCGCTGGGGCAAGGTCGACTGGCCCAAGGCGCGCCGCGAGGCCGCGCAGATCCTGCAGCGGCTCGGCAGCAGAGTGTCGCCCGATGCCACGGTCGGCGACCTGAAGGTGGCCGACCAGCAGGAAGTGGAGATCGCGCGCGCCCTCTCCTACGATCCGGCCGTCTTCATCATGGATGAGCCGTCCTCCGCCTTGTCGCGCGTCGAGATCGACAATCTCTATGGCCTCGTCAGGGTGCTCAAGCAGCGCGGCGTCGCCATCGTCTACATCTCGCACAAACTCGAAGAAGTCTTCGCGCTCGCCGACCGGGTGACGATCCTGCGCGACGGCGCCGTCGTCAAGAGCTGCGGCATCGCCGAAATCGACATGGCGACGCTGGTCGAGCGCATGACCGGCAAGCCGGTTGACAGCACATCAACGTTGCGGCAGGCGGCCGGACCGGGCGCCGGCAGGCTCCTCGAACTCTCCGGATTTTCCGCCGACGGCCTGTTCGAAGGAATCGACCTGACCATCGCGAAGGGCACCATCGTCGGCATCGCCGGCGTGATCGGCGCGGGCAAGAGCGAACTCGCGCGCGCCATCGTCGGTGCGCTGCCGGACGGAACCCGTGTCAAGGGCAGCCTTCACTTCGATGGCGTGGCGGTGAACGTCGCCACGATGACGCCGAGCAAGGCGCGCCGGCTCGGCATCGGCTTCGTCAGCGAGGATCGCCAGGCCGAAGGCATCGTCCAGGAGCACTCGGTCGGCTTCAACATGGTGCTGCCGGCACTGAGCCGAGTGACGACTGCGGGCGTGCTCGTCGGCCGCCGGGTGCGCGGCCTGGTGGCCCGAGTGATGGACGATGTGGGGCTGCGGCCGCGCGAACCGGGCAAGCTCGTGCGACTGCTCAGCGGCGGCAACCAGCAGAAGGTGGTCATCGGCAAGTGGATCGCCGCCGGTTCGAAGCTCTTCATTCTCGACGAGCCGACCCGGGGTATCGACGTCGGCGCCCGCCAGGAGATCTACGACGTCATCCGCCGCCAGGCGCGGGAGCGGGGCGTCGGCGTTTTGCTGCTGTCATCCGACATGCGCGAGATCATGGTGGCGTCGGACCGCATCCTGATCATGGCGCAGGGCCGGATCACACGCGAAGTCGCGCCCGATCGGGTCAGCGAGCGCGACTTGCTCGAAATGGTGCTCGTGCGCGGCGACAAGGGCGCCGATATCGCTGGCGTGCCGGAGGCGCACGGATGAAGAGCTTCCTGCGCAACGACAACGTGCTGCGCGCGCTCATACTCGTGGCGCTGATCGTCGTGTTCGGCCTCTTAACCGGAGGCGTTACCTACAGTGCGCGCGGGCTGTCCAACATCCTGCTGCAGAGTTCCATCATCGGCATAGCCGCTATCGGCCAGACCTTTGTCATCCTGACGGGAGGCATCGACGTGTCGCTCTACGGCATCGGCGTCTTCGCAAGCGTACTTGGCGCTTCCACGCTGACCAGCCGCTTCGACCTCAACATGGTCGGCGGCGATCCTTGGCCAGTTCCCGTCGGTATCGCCATTATCCTGCTCGTCGGCATCGTGATGGGCGCCGTCAACGGCCTGCTGGTCGCGCGGCTGCGCGTGCCCGCGCTGATCGCGACGCTCGGCATGTGGCAGATCGGCCTGGGTCTCGCCCAACTCGTCGGCGGCGGCTACACGATCACCGATCTGCCTTCGAGCCTTAGCATGCTGGGACAGGGCTCGATCCGGGGCGTGCCCGTGCCGGTCATTGAGATGCTCCTGCTCTTCGCGCTGGCGCATTTCGTGCTCAGCCACACGTCCTTCGGCCGAGCCATCTATGCCGTCGGCGGCAATTCCGCCAGCGCGTATCTCTCCGGCATCAAGGTCCGGCGCGTGCAGTTCCTCGTCTTCGTGATCTCGGGACTGATGGTCGCACTCGCCGCCCTGTCGATCGAATCGCGGATGATGTCGGTCTCGATCAGGACGCTGAGCGGGCTGCAGCTCGACAGCATCGCCGCTGTCGCGATCGGCGGCGTCAGCATCTATGGCGGCCGCGGCACCGTGCTCGGCGTGTTGTTAGGGACACTGATCCTCGCCGTCATCGACAGCGGCCTCGGCGCCATGGGCGCCAGCACCGACGTCCAGAACACGGTCAAAGGTGCGGTCATCATCCTGGCGGTGTCGATCGAATTCTTCCGCCGCCGCGAGCGGCCAACCCGCATCACGGCCTGACATGCAATTGCGGAGGCAACCAGAGTGATCGTCGACCAACTTCGGGAAGCGGATGCCGGGCCGGGCCGCCGAGGCTTTGGCTTCGGCGTACTGACCAGCGACGACTTCGTGCGCCTGCTCATCCTCGCCGCCTTGATCGCGGGGTTCGCAATCGTCACGCGCGGCGCCACAATCGGCACCGAAAACCTCGCGAACGTGCTGATCCAGTCGTCCATCCGAGGCATTGCCGCCTGCGGGCAGGCGTTCGTGGTGCTCACGGTAGGCCTCGATCTCTCGGTGAGCGGCATCGTGGCGGTGACGCTGATGGTCGGCGGCAGCCTCGTCACCACCAACCCGCAATTCAGCCTTCTCGGCATCGCGATCTCTCCGCTTCTCGCCATCCCGGTGATGCTCTTCGTTGGCGTCGCGTTCGGCACCGCCAACGGTTTCCTCGTGGCACGGCTGCGGTTGCCATCCCTGATCGTGACGCTTGGCGTCTGGCAAATCGGCGTCGGGCTCGCCTATCAGGTGACCGGCAGTGGCTTCGTCGACAGCATCCCCTCGAGCATTGCCTTCATCGGCCAGGGCAGCCTGCTCTACGTGCCCAACCCGGTCATCCTGTTCTTCGCGATCGTGGCGCTCAGCTATTTCGTCCTGCACCGGACCGCTTTCGGGGCCGAAATCTACGCCGTTGGGGGCAATTCCCGATCGGCCTTCATCAGCGGCGTGCGCGTGGTGCGCGTGCGCATCATCGTGTTCGCCATTGCCGGCAGCTTCTATGCGATCGGCGCCGTAATCAGCATGTCGCGCTACATGAGCGCCACGATGGCGCAGACGACCGGCCTCGAACTATCGACGATCGCCGCGGTTGCCATCGGCGGCGTCAGCCTGTCGGGCGGCAAGGGCAGCATCGTCGGCGTGCTGCTCGGTACGCTGATCATCGGCGTCGTCGACAATGGGTTGAGCATCACTGGCGTCGGACCCGCCCAACAGGCGATCCTGAAAGGCGCCATCATCATCTTCGCAGTGATGCTCGACGGCTTTTCGCGACGCTGATGGCGCGCCCGGCTCGCCGCCGATCCGATCAGAACACCGCCCGCCAAACCTCGGGCACGAAGGCTTACGAGCGCCGTTCCTGAAATCGCGCTCTCATTCCGGGGTTCGCCTGTCCGGCATCCAGATCATGCGACCCTCCAGCAGGTTCTTAGTCCGCAGTCCAACCGCCGTCGATGATCATGGACGATCCCGTCATGAGAGAGGATGCATCGGACGCCAGGAAGACAACCGCCCCGGTTATGTCGTCGACATGACCGATGCGGCCAAGCTTTATCTTGGACAGCACCTCCGCCCTGAAGGCCTCATTCTTGAGAAAATTCTGAGCGAGCGGCGTTTCGACAAACGTCGGGCAGACGGTGTTGACACGGATCTTGTATGGAGCCAGATCTATTGCCGTAGCCTTGGTCATCCCCTCCATCGCCCATTTAGAGGCGCAGTAGACGCTGCGCGTCGCGGCGCCGACATGGCCCATCTGCGACGACATATTTATGATGCTTCCGCCCACGCCTTGCTCGACCATGCGCCGCGCGACGATCTGCGCTACAAAGAAGGAAGCGCGCAGGTTGAGCCCGATGATGTCGTCGAAATCGGCCCGCGTTACGTCAAGGAATGGGTTGGTGCGGTTCATCCCGGCATTATTGACCAGCACGTGAAAAGCCGGCCTGTGTGAAACAGCTTCACTCACTGCCGAAACGTCCCGGATATCGAGAGCGATGGCTTCGGCTTGTCCGCCCGCGCGAGTGATATTGGCCGCGGCAGCCTCCACCTCGCTCAATGTGCGGGCGGCCAGAACGACCTCGGCACCAAAGTGGGCGAGCGCATGAGCGGCGGCCAGTCCCAGCCCCCGCCCGGCTCCGGTAACAAGCGCCCGTTTTCCGTCCAGCCTGAAATTTGGCGCGACTTGATTTTCCTCCATAAATCACTCTCCATTTCCTCAAATTGAGAATACGTATGCATATGTATTTGCTAAATTAGTATCTGGCGTTGATCAGCTCAGGCGGTTGCAGGACCAATGTTGGTAGAGCCGCGAATGATCAGTTCGCCGGGTATGCGAATAGCCGCTGGTGGAAAGTCTGCCGGATCAAACAGCAGGGACAGGGACCGCCCCACCATCGCCTCGATCGGCTGGCGGAAGGTGGTGAGGTCGTATGCCGGCCAGGCGGCCGAGGGAATGTCATCGAAGCCCACGATGGAAACATCGCGCGGAACTTTCAGCCCAAGCCCGAAGCGCGCGGCATCCAGCGCGCCAAGCGCCATGACATCGGCGATACAGAAGATGGCGTCCGGGGGAGTCGGGCCGGACAGCAGATTGATCGCTGCCCTGTAACCCCCGCCATAGGTGTTTTCGCCGAATTGCTCGCCAATGATTTGGACTCCATGGCGGCGCAATTCATCCTGAAAGCCGGCGCTACGTTCGCGGTGGGTCGACGTATCAGGGCGGCCCCCTATAAGGGCTATACGCCTATGCCCTGCGGCAACAAGAAGGGCGGCAACTTCCATAGAAGCCGACCTGTTCTCGCAGCACACTGAATTGATCGAAAAGTCGTCGACGGAGCGGTTGAACAAAACCACCCGAGTGTTCCTGTTGTGCAGGATGTCGCGCATTCGCGACGACAACACAGCTGACGTGACGATCAAACCGTCGATCTCGTACTGAAGCATCGATGGCAGCACGTCATCGACTTCGAAACCCTTGGGCACGGAAAGCAACAGGAGCTGCTTGCCCATGGCGTTGAGCTTCTGGGTGTAGATTTCCAGGACGGCCGGGTAGAACGGATTGAGGATATCGGCCATGATCAGGCCAACCATATTCGTCTTCTTCGTCTGCAGGCTTCGCGCGATCCCATTTGGCGTATAGCCCAAGCGCTCCGCCGTCTTGCGAATCTTTTTCTTTGTCTCCTCTGAAATCCTCCCGTCGCCGGCGAGCGCGCGAGACACCGTCGATTGCGATACGCCAGCCTCCCGCGCGACATCCACCGAAGTTGACCGTCTCATGCATTGGATCCTTTGCGCAAATCAGCTTTTGCGCCTGTTATGCTGCCTTGCGCGCAGCAATAGCAAGACGATGCGCGAGATCAAACGCTGCTGTCAGCCCGGCGGGGTCGGCGCGATTTTGGCCAACAATGTCGTAGGCTGTTCCTTGCGAGGCGGTAACGATTGGCAGCGGCAATCCGCCAAGAACGGTCGAGGTGTTGGTGAAACCGAGTGTCTTCAGCGCGATCTGGCCCTGATCGTGGAACATGGTGATGATCAAGTCGAGCTTCTCCGGCCCCACACGCAGAAAGACGGTATCGGCCGGATAGAGGCCGGCGACATCGTATCCAAGCTCCTTTAGCCTTTCGACAGCGGGGAGGATAATCTCGATCTCCTCAGTGCCCATTGCGCCGCCTTCTCCCAAATGCGGGTTAAGGCCGGCAACGGCTATTCTCGCACGTTTGCCGCTTGATGATTCGACCGCCCTGGCGCCGGCCACCGTGGCCGCAATGATGGACTCCACGGAGATGTTGTCGGCCACGGCGCGAAGCGGGATATGCGAGGTTACGCGGGCCGTCCAGAGAGCCCCCTGGTTATTCATTTCGCAGCAGAAGCCAGTAACCCCGAGGCGATTTGAGAAAAAATGCAGTTCGTCGATCGCCTTGTGACCGGCCAGCCACATCGCCTGTTTGTTGAGCGGACCATAGACAATCGCATCGAGCTGCCCTGCCCCGGCCGCGTCTGCTGCACTCTCCAGCGCCGCGAGCGTGGCAGTTCCGCCCTCCGCGCTCGCCACACCGGGTTTGTGGCCGCCTCGATCCAGACCTGAAATCAGCGCCACGCCGCCACGCTCCGGAATTGATGAGACGCCATCGACGACCGGGATTTCAGCATCGAGTCCAGCGATTCGCATTCCGTCGCGAAAGCTCCCTTTCCCACAAAAGACGGCAACGCGAAGGTCACTCTGGCGCCCCTTTGCATTGACCAATTTGGCGCAAAGTTCCGGACCGACACCGGATGGGTCTCCCGCGACGAGGCCGATTGTTGTCACAGACATTTCTCACTCCTGTTTGACAAACTCATTTCAAATGTCTAACAGAGTGCATACGTATGCTCAATCAAAAACGACAGAAGCCATCTCATATGAAAGCCTTTGCAACAGACTCTCTTGAAGCGCGCATCGGCGCGCAAACCACGGAAGCGAGACGACTTTCGGGCCAGATCGTCTGCGGCGGCGGCTTGAGAAAAGCGCTCACAACCGCGCAATTCGATATCGAGAACCCCGCCACCGAAGAGATCATCGGCTCTGCGCCACGCTGCGGCATAGAGGATGTCAATTCTGCGGTGGATGCGGCTTCCCTTGCGTTCCGGTCTTGGTCGGCAACGCCGGCGAGAGAGCGCGGCGCCCTGCTCATGCGGGCAGCCGATCATCTCGACGGCTTCCGTGAAGACATTGCCCGGCTCTCGTCGCTGGAGACTGGCAACGCACTTCCAACCCAATCGCGCAATGAAGCCGGCACCATGGTCGACATCCTGCGTTATTTCGGTGGCCTGGCCGGCGAGATCAACGGCCAGACCTATCCGCCCGATCCTGGCCGGCTGCTCTATACGCGACGCGAGGCGCTTGGAGTCGTTGGCGCGATCATTCCGTGGAATGCACCGCTGATGCAGCTTGCCAGCAAGATCGCCCCGGCACTCGCCGCGGGCAACACCGTCGTGCTAAAGCCGGCCGAGCAAGCACCCTTGGCAGTGCTTCGGGTGTTCGAACTGCTGCAGGCGGTTCTGCCACCCGGCGTCGCGAACGCAATCACCGGGCTCGGCGAGGAAGCAGGTCGCCTGCTTTGCCAACATCCGGCTGTACGCAAGATCAGCTTCACCGGATCGAGCGCCGTCGGCGCCTTGATCATGCACTACGCCGCCGACAAGATCATACCAGTCACAGCCGAACTCGGTGGCAAGAATCCGAACATCGTCCTGGCTGATGCCAATGTCGATCGCGCGGCGCGTGGCATTCTGCAGGGGCTTCGGCTTCAGCGTCAGGGCCAGTCGTGTTCCGCCGGTACGCGGATCTATATCCACGACGCCATCTATGATGCGGTGATCGAGCGCGTCCTGGCCGGCATTCCGTCTTTTCGGGTTGGAAACCCGCTGGATGAAGCGACACAGGTGGGCTGTATCGTATCGCGCAAGCAGTTCGATCGTGTCGAACGCTATATCGAAATGGCGCGGCAGACGCCGGGCGCCCGTATCCTTTGCGGCGGCCAGCGTCCCGAAGGTCTGGACAAGGGTTATTACTACTCGACGACGCTGATCGAGGGCGTTCCCGCAAGCTCACCCGTTTGCCGTGACGAGATCTTCGGGCCGGTCGCGACTGTCTCACGCTTTACCGATTTCGAGACCGTGCTGCAGGAAGCCAACGACACGCCTTACGGCCTCGCGGCAACGATTTTCACGGAAAACCTCCCGGCGGCGTTCGACTTCGTGTCGCGCATCGACGCCGGCTTCGTGCAGGTCAACCAGTTTGCCGTCGCGGAAGCCAACATCGAATATGGGGGGACGAAAATGAGCGGCATGGGACGTGAGCTCTCGCTGGCAAGCATGGTCCAGCATTTCACCTGGTCGAAGACCGTCATCGTCAACACGTCGGCTGCCTGACCGGGAGAATGCTCAAGTGAAAACCGTCGCTTTCCTTGGACTTGGCAATATGGGTCAACCAATGACCCGCAATCTGGTCCAAGCTGGCTTTCCAGTCATTGGCTTCGACCCGTCTTCGGCCGCACAGGACGCGGCTGAGAAGCAGGGCGTGAAACGTGCCACCTCCGCCGCCGAGGCGGCTTCATCGGCCGATGTGGTTATCACCATGCTTCCGACCGGAGACAATGTCCGCGACGTCTATCTTGGAGCGTCGGGTGTCATCGCGGCATCCCGCAAGGGTGCGCTCTTGATGGATAGCAGCACGATTTCATCGACCGTCACCGTGGAAATCGCCGCTGCCGCCCGCGCCGCCGGCCGGCGCATGATCGATGCACCGGTTTCAGGCGGGACGCCGCGCGCCCATTCCGGCACTTTGACTTTCATGGTCGGCGGCGAGGCCACGGATGTCGAGCATGCCCGCCCTCTGCTGGAAGCAATGGGACAGCGCATCTATCATGTCGGGGCTTCGGGAGCGGGCCACACGGCGAAGCTCTGCAACAACATTCTGTCCGGAATATGCATGGCGGGAACTGTCGAGGCGCTGGCACTCGGTGTCGCCAATGGTCTCGACCCAGCAATCCTCAGCGATGTGATGCGCAACTCCTCGGGCAACAACTACGCGCTCGAGCGCTATCACCCATTCCCGGGCCTGATGGAGAATGTGCCCTCTGCCAACGGTTTTGCCGGCGGTTTCCGCTCGGATTTCCAGTTGAAGGACATGCGGCTCGCCAAGGAACTGGCGAACAGCTCGAAAGTCCTGGCAGCGATGGGAAATCTGGCAACAGAGCTCTTCGCCATCCATTGCCAGAATGGACATGCCGGCGAGGACTATTCGAGCATCATCAAACTGGCGCTCGATCTCGACAGCTACTTAGAAGGCAGGACGACGGAAGGGGCGACCAAGTGATCCGCAAACTCAAAGAGGGGCGCGACCCGAGCGCCGTGGCAGCCGATCAGGCCACCGTCAGAGCCACTGTAGAGGGCATCATCGCAGATGTCCGTGCGCGTGGCGATGTTGCGGTGCGCGAGCTTTCGATCCGCTTCGACAAATGGGACCGCAAGGATTTTCGCCTGACCGATGCGGAAATACGCGCCTGCCTTGCGGAACTGTCCGAACAGAACCTGAGCGACATCCGCTTCGCGCAGGAACAGGTTCGCAACTTCGCGCAGCATCAGCGCGAAGCGTTGCGCGATATCGAGATCGAAACCCTGCCGGGCGTTGTTCTTGGGCACAAGAACATCCCCGTTCAGTCCGTCGGCTGCTATGTGCCAGGCGGAAAATATCCATTGCTGGCTTCGGCCCATATGTCGGTCATTACGGCCAAGGTTGCCGGCGTGCCGCGCATCTTCACGGCTGCGCCGCCTTACGAGGGGCGCCCTGCCGCGGCGATCGTTGCGGCCCAGCACCTGGCAGGCGCGGATGAAATCTATTGTCTCGGCGGTGTGCAGGCCGTAGCCGCCATGGCACTGGGCACACAAAGCATCCAGTCCGTTGCCATGCTGGTCGGTCCAGGCAACGCCTTTGTGGCGGAAGCCAAGCGCCAGCTCTATGGGCAGGTCGGCATCGATCTCTTCGCCGGTCCGACGGAAACCCTGGTCATTGCCGATGACAGCGTCGACGCCGAGCTATGCGCGACCGATCTCCTCGGCCAAGCCGAGCATGGTCCCAACTCACCGGCAGTCTTGCTGACCAATTCAGAGGCCCTCGCCAAAGCCACGATCGCAGAGGTCGAAAGGCTGCTGAATATCCTGCCGACTGCCGTCGTCGCCCGTCGCGCATGGGAGGATTATGGCCAGGTGATCCTGTGTTCGACAGAGGACGAAATGGTCGGTGAAGCAAACCGCATCGCATCGGAACATGTGCAGGTCATGACACGCGATCCCGATATCTTCCTCGAGCGGATGACGAACTACGGGGCGCTGTTTCTCGGGCCGCGAACCAATGTCGCCTATGGCGACAAGGTGATTGGAACCAACCACACGCTGCCGACGGCGGGAGCCGCCCGTTACACCGGCGGCCTTTGGGTCGGCAAGTTCCTGAAGACCGTTACCTATCAACGCGTCCTGACCGATGAGGCCTCGGCAATGATCGGCGAATACTGTTCGCGCCTTTGCATACTTGAAGGGTTCGCCGGCCATGCCGAGCAGGCAAACGTTCGTGTCCGTCGCTATGGCGGGCGCAACGTCCCCTATGCGGCCGCCGCTGAATAAATCGCGATAAATCGCGGCGACGACTGCGGATGCCGGATGAGGAGCTGGCATCCAATCTGAGACGGGTCGTCCCGAGACGGAGAGGAGACAGACGTGACTGATATGCCGATGGTGGATGCTCACGTCCACTTCTGGAATCCCGAGCAGAACTATTATCCGTGGCTCAACGATCGGCCGCTGATCCCATTCCGCTATGGCGACTACTCCTCGATATGCCGGCCGTATCTGCCGGCCGATTACAAGCGGGACGCTGTCGGCCACCACGTTGTCAAGACGGTCTATATCGAAGCCGAGTGGGATCCGAATGATCCAATCGGCGAGATGGATTATATCGCCTCCCTTCGTCGTGAGACGGGGTGGCCTAACGTCGCTGTCGGCCAGGCATGGCTCGACCGGGACGACCGCGCCCGGGTGCTGGAGCGGCTGGCCGGTTTCGACTTCGTACGCGGCCTGCGTCACAGGCCGAAATCCAATCCCAAGCCCGGCTCAGCCGCTCCAGGCAGCATGGTCGACCCGCATTGGGTCGAAGGTTTCGCCATGCTGTCCAGCTATGGTTTGCGGTTCGATCTGCAGACACCATGGTGGCATCTGCACGAGGCGTGCACGCTCGCCGACCGCTTCCCGCAGACGCAGATCATCCTGCTGCATTCAGGGCTGCCGGCCGATCGCAGTGCCGAGGGGATTGCCGGCTGGAAGGCGGCAATGACCGAATTCGCCAAGCGGCCCAACGTGGCAGTGAAGATCTCCGGCATCGGCCTGCCTGGCCAGCCTTGGACGGTCGCCAACAACCGCGACATCGTGAGGTCGATCATCGAGATTTACGGCGTCGAGCGCTGCCTGTTCGGGAGCAATTTCCCGGTCGACAGTGTGTGCGGCACGCTCGATAAGATCTTTGGTGGCTACAAGGAGATCACGGCGGATCTCGGACCTGAAGCGCAAAAGCGCCTGTTCCACGACAATGCGGTCCAATTCTATGACATCCGGTAAGCCGCGCCTTGCCTATATCGGCGTCGGCCTGATGGGCGGACCCATGGCCGCGCGCCTTGCAGGGCTTGGCTACAAGCTACGAGTCTTCGACGCCGATGCCGGCCGGCAAGCTGCGGCTATGGCTTCGGGTGCAGTTGGCGCTGCGTCGCCAAAAGACTGTGTCGAGGACGCGGATCTCGTGCTCCTCAACCTGCCGTCGCAGGCGGCAGTCGAAACCGTGGTGTTTGGCCAAGCGGGCCTGTCGGATGCTCTGCTGTCACCGCAGATCGTGGTGGATTTCTCAACCGTGTCGCCGGATTTCTGCCGGTCCATCGGTTGGCGCGTCCAAGCGGCCACGGGATGCGAATGGATCGACGCTCCGGTTTCGGGTGGTCCCTCGGCGGCAGGCGAAGGCAATCTGACGATCATGGCCGGCGGCTCGGATTGGGCGATCGCACGCATCCGTTCCTTAATCCAGGACGTCGGCCGGCAGTTCACCCATGTCGGACAGACAGGCATGGGTTCGGTTGCCAAGATGATCGCGCAGCTCGTGGTCGGCACGAATTATGCTGTTCTGGCCGAAGCCGTGCGCCTCGCTGAAGCGGCAGGAATGGATGCTGCGCTGCTGCCCGAATGCGTGAAATACGGCCATGCCGACGGCGTTCTGATGCAACAGCTCTATCCACGTATCGCCGCACATGATTTCGCGCCGCGGGCCTATGCGCGTCAGCTGCTGAAAGACCTCGACATGGTGCAGGAGCTCGCCCGTAGTTCGGGCACGGCAACCCCAATGTCCGGCCAAGCCGCCCAGCTCTTTCGTCTGCTTATCACCGCCGGCCACGGCGACATCGACGGCACCGGCATCTATCGCCTCTACGAAGGCGCGCCGTCACATCTTACAGCGATCGGGGAGAGCGCGCGTGCCCAGTAATTCTTACGGATTCGTCGGTCTCGGTGCAATGGGCATGCCCATGGTCAGCAAGGCTCTAGCAGCCCAGCTCGACGTCCACATCTTCGATACCAACGCTGCGGCCGTCGACGTGCTTGTCGCGCAGGGAGCAAAGCGGCAAGACAGCGCCGCCGCGGTCGCCAATGCGGTCGAGACGGTCTTCGTCAGCCTGCCAAACGCGCCGATCGTCGAGGCCGTCGCGCTGGGCGAGGCAGGCCTTATCCATGGCAAACGCATCAAGCACTATATCGACCTCTCGACCACCGGCCCGACAATGGCGCGCAAGGTCGGCGATGCGATGGCGGGGCGCGGCGTATCGGTGCTGGATGCGCCTGTCAGCGGAGGACCGATAGGCGTCCGCAACGAGACGCTGGCGGTCATGGCTTCGGGGTCGGAGCACACCTTGGAACGGGCACGGCCTTTCCTGGCGACATTTGCCAAGACCTTTGTTCATCTCGGCCCCGAAGTGGGCAAGGCACAGATCCTCAAGCTCGCCAATAATCTTCTCACCGCAACCAACATGGTGATCGTCGGCGAGGCGCTGGCGTTCGCCGAAAAGGGCGGCATCGAGCCCGAGGATCTGTTCCGGATCATCAATGCCGGCTCCGGCCGGTCCTGGGTGTCGGAGATCGCCTATCCAAAGCATGTGGTGACACGCCGCTACGACCAGAATTTTCGCACCGAGCTGATGCACAAGGACGTGACGCTCTGCATGCAGGAAGCGGAGCGCATGGGCGTGCCGATGTGGCTCGGCGCCAACGTTCGCCAGTTCTGGCAGTTCGCCATGACGCAAGGCATGGCCGATGCCGATTGCTCGCGCATCGCGGCCCTCATCGAGGGTTGGGCGGGCGTGGAAATCGAAGACGCGGCCGAGGCTGCCGAATGAATGAACATGGGGAGGACTACGCCGTGATGCTGAAGGACAAGACCGCCATCATTACAGGCGCGGCGTCGCCGCGCGGCATTGGCAAGGCCACGGCCCGGCGGTTTGCCGCGCAGGGATGCCGTGTGGCAATCTTCGACCTCGACGAAGAAGCCGCCATGAATGCAGCGCGCGACATCGGCCCCGAACACATCGGCGTCGTCTGCGACGTCCGGGATCCAGCTTTTTGCCGCAAGGCGGTTGGTGACGTCATGGCCCGCTTCGGACATGTCGACATCCTGATCAACAATGCCGGCATCAGCCAACCCGACCGGCTGATGGATATCACCCAGGAGAATTTCGATCTGGTCATCGATTCCAGCCTGCGGGGCAGCCTGAACATGGCCCAGGCTAGCGTGCCTTCGATGATCGACCGACGGACCGGCGCGATCGTTTCGATCGGCTCGATCGCGGCCCAGATCGGCGGTGGCATTTTCGGCGGGCCGCATTATTCCGCAGCCAAGGGCGGCATCCACAGCCTCACCAAATCGATGGCGCGCGAACTGGCGCAGCACAATATCCGCGTCAACGCGATTGCCCCAGGCACGATCGACACGGACATCTTTGGCGACAAGCTGACCGAAGACAAGCGGCGCGACATCGTCGTGAACATCCCGCTTGGCCGGCTCGGAACGGCTGACGATATCGCAAAAGCTTGCCTGTTTCTGGTCTCAGACCTGTCCGACTACGTGACGGGGCTCATTCTCGACGTCAACGGCGGCCGATTCATGCACTGAAAAGACAGTCCGCACGGCCCTGCGGATCGATGCGACGACGAAACATTGGAGGCGACGCATGCTCAGGATCAATTCCGGACAAGACGAGGCTCCGCTTGCGCATGGGGCGGCGCTTCCACCATTTCGTCGTGAATTTCCAGCGCCTTCTTCAGCGATCGAAAGCGTGCATCGTCCCGCCTGTTCGATATGGGACACCCCCCGCGAGTTCCAGCCAGATGCCTTGTTGAAGTCAGGGATCAAGGATGAAGCGGTTGCCTCCTACCTGTCAGACACCCGCCCGCTCTATGACGCCGCCAAGCGTTGCGTTAGCCAGCTTTCGGGAATCCTGCTTCTGCTCCAGACCGACAGCCTCGACCGCAACCGCAACGATCTCTTGCTGGCGTCGGTGACAAGGCAGTTGCGCGAGGCAACCGACCGGCTGGGTGCGGTGAAGGCGCCGCCGACAGCGGCCCGCCACCAAGCCGCGCTAGCCGATCTGCTTGTGCTTCTCGGCCGGATACTCTCGCGGCTTGATCGTCTTGCCGATCTCATTGATCCGGCAAGTCCCGATCTCGATGCCGTCGTTGACGCGCTTTTTTTCGCGCAGCGGTCGCTGCGGATGGTTTCGGAACCTTCCGCCGGACTGACGCCCGTGGATTTCAGGGCGGCCTGCTGCAACTGCCGACCCGCGAAAAATTAACCGGCTGGATCAAGGGAGGAAACCGGTGTCACTCTATTCGATCTACGTCCTCGAGTACGGCTACGTGCCCGAATACCACAAGAGCGGCGTCATCTACGGCGCCCACAATGAAGGCTATGTCAAGCTGCCCTACTGCTACGCCGTCATCAAGGGAGACGGTTGGGCCGCGATGGTCGACGTCGGTTACAACGACCGCGACTATGGGAACTATCTTGGCATGCTGTTCAATGTCCAGAACTGGCGCGGACCGCGCGAGGTTCTTGCCGAAATCGGATTGACGCCGGAAGACATCAACGCGGTCTTTATCACGCACGCGCATTTCGATCATTTCGGCAATGTTGATGCATTTCCCAATGCCACCTTCTACGTCCAGAAGAAGGAGCTGCAGGAATGGATCTGGGCGATGTCGCTGCCGGACCGCATGCGCTGGATCCTGTCCGGCATCGATACGGCGGATATCCTGCGTGGTGTGCAGCTGGCGCGCGACAAACGCCTGATCGCGGTCGATGGTGCCATGGAAAACGTCTTCCCCGGCATCGATCTTCACGTCGCCTATGACAGCCATACCTTCGCATGCATGTGGGTGACGGTGCGCAATGATGGCAAGACGGATTCCCAGGACACCTGGGTGCTTGCCGGTGATCTTGTTTACCAGTTCGAGAACCTGAACGGCGCCTCCGAACAGCTCAAGATCGACGACATGTATCTCCCGGTCGGCCTGGCCACCGGCAGCCAGATCAATCTGATCATGGCCACCGAAGCCATGATGAAACAGGTCGGCCATGAGTCTCGACGGGTCATACCCGTTCACGAGTCGCGGCTCGAACAGACATTCCCGTCCCGGCTCTCCAGCCAGAAGCTGCGGATCAGCGAAATCTGTCTGGCCAGCGGAGCAAGATCCGCACTGCTTTAACGGACAAGTTCGATGCCGCGAATCCGCAGAAGGACAAGACACGTGGAAAAGCTTTCAGACAAGCCGAAGCCGGTCACGGCCTTAGGAGAAGGTGCATCCGGACCGAGCAGTTGGTTTGCCTCAGCTGGCGGGCCGACCGCGGGTATCGCGGCGGCAACGCTGGTCCTGTTCGTCTTCGGCGGCCTGATCGCCCCGCAAAGTCTTGGCACCGGCGCGATGAGCGGAATGCTGCCCTTTGCCGCCATCCTGGCCCTCATCAGCCTGGGCCAAACGATGGTCATCCAGCAGGGCGGCATCGATCTGTCCGTGCCGGGGATGGTTTCGCTCAGCGCTGTCATCGTCTGCTACTTCGCGGAGAGCCAACCCGATGCCGAGGGCAGTGTTGCCCTGGCCCTCTTCTACGCTTTCGCCGCTGCGGCGGTAGCGGGGCTGATCAGCGGCCTGCTCGTCAGCAAGGTTCGTGTTGCGCCCATCGTTGCCACGATCGGCATGAACGCGCTGCTCTACGGCCTGAACGTCAAGATTTCAGGCGGCACACCGGTGTCTGTGCCCGGGTCGATAGCAGCGTTCGCCAACGGTAAGATCTTTGGCATCACGCAGCTCGCCTATTTGGCAGTAGCGATGGCTATCGTCGTCATTTTCGTCGTCAAGGCGACGACCTTCGGGCGCAATTTCGAGGCTGTCGGCGCAAACATCAGGGCCGCACGCGCGGCAGGTATCGTCGCTGACCGCTACCAGATCGCCGCGTATGTGGGTGCGAGCCTGTTTTATGCGGCAGGCGGCATTCTGCTCGGCGGCCTTATGCAGCTGCCAAGTCCGCAGCAGGGCGACAACTACCTGATGCCGTCGATCGCCGCGACGGTTCTGGGTGGAACCTCGCTGTTTGGCGGCAAGGGCAATTTGGCGGCAACCGTGATCGCCGCCCTCTTTCTCACACAGCTGCAACAATTGGTGCTGACGACGGGCGCCAGCATCGGCGTTCAATACCTTTTCCAAGGTGCCGCGATCCTGGTTGGGGTCGGCATCTATGGTCTGAATTTTCGCAATCTCAGGCGGGCAATCAGCTTGAGGAACAGGTCGACCGCATGATGTCGGCGGCCAAGGGAATAAACAGTTTCAACGCTGTCCATCACGGGCAGGTTGGAGAACAGCAACCAAACTTCGTTGGGAGGAAATGATGAAGTCTTATCTTGGATTAAACGCGATATCGGGCGCCGCGCTCGCCCTGTCGGCCTTTGCAACTGTCTCACCGCTGTCGATCACACAAGCCGGCGCCGCGGATTGGTGCAAGGGCATCGCCGGTGGTGTCTTCTGCGCCGAACCAGCGGCGACGCCGCCGAGCTTCTGCGGAACGAAGGAAATCTCCGTCGCGCTGGCGGATGGCTTCGCCCAGAACCCCTGGCGGCAGATGACGACGGCCGCTGCGATCAACGAGGCCAGCCAGTGCCCGAATGTCACCGGCTGGGATCATACCGACGGACAGGGTAACACCCAGAAGGCAATCTCCGACCTCAGCGGTCTCGCGGCACGCGGCGTCAATGCCATTGTCGTGTTCCCCGATGCCGGACCAGCCATGTTGCCGGCGATCCGCGATGCCTTCAAGCAAGGCAGCACCGTCGTCCCCTACCGGGCCCGTGTCGGCGGCGAGGAAGGCAAGGATTACAGCGTTTTCGTCGGCACGAACTTCCACCAGGATGGCGTCGACTGGGGCAAATGGATGGCCAAGGCCCTCAACGGCAAGGGAAATGTCGCCTACCTCGGCGGGCCTGCCGGAACCAGTCAGAGCCGTGAGCGCGCTGATGGCATCCTCGAAGCTTTCAAGGACTATCCGGGCATCGTCCAGATCGGACAGAAGCCGTTCGAAGTGACGAATTGGGATTCCAGCATGGTCGCCAAATCGCTGGGCGCGCTAATTGCCCAGTATCCGCAGATCGACGGTGTGATCGCGGACCTCAGCATGGGCGTTGTCGCCTCGGGCGTTTTCGAACGGGCTGGTCGGCCACTTCCGCTGATCGCCGGTGAAGACGCCAACGTGTTCGGCTGCACCTGGAAGAAGCTGCACGATGCCGACGCCAAGTCCGCCTTCCAGTACACGACAAACAGCGCCGAGCAGTGGAACGTGCGTCTGGCCGTACGCTGGGCGATCGCTGAGGCAGCCGGCGGCAAGATGGATCAGCCGCTCGTCATAACCGACCCCAACGGCACCAAACATACGGTGGCTGAGGCCGGTGTGAAGGAAGTGACGAACTTCCAGCTCGAGGATTCGCTTGCCGGAACTGTTTTCTGCAATCCGAAGCTTCCGGAATCCGCTTCAAACGGCACCAGCCTGACTGACGAACAGGTCCTGGCAGCCCTCAAGGGCGGTCTCTGATCTCGAGCCAAACGGGGCGGGCTTCTGTCCGCCCCTTCATCTCCTCAAGGAGGATGATGGAAGTCACTTAGGAGGATCGACCCATGGCCACCGTCGAGCAGCTTCAGTCTGACATGGCAACGCCGACCAGTACTGCGTTGGACAGCCCGTTGGGATTGCGCATGCAAGGCGTGTGGAAGCGTTTCGGCCATGTCGTCGCCGTGAAGGACATTTCGTTTGTGGCCCGATGCGGCGAGGTTCATGCGCTTCTGGGAGAAAATGGCGCAGGCAAGTCGACATTGATGGGCATTGCCTCCGGCACTTTGAGCTACGATCAGGGCTCGATTGAAATATGTGGACAATCTGTAGATCGCTTTAGCGCGGCACAGGCGCAACGGCTCGGGCTCGCCATCGTGCATCAACATCCGGCGGTGCTTCCCGATCTGACGGTGGCTGAAAACCTGCTGCTTGCAGTTCCAGCAGCGCTTCGAACGGATTATGCCAATGACTGGGTAATCGCCCAACTCCGTCGTGTTGGCTCTGCCGTTCACCCCAAGACCCGGCTGTGCGATGTCGACATCGCGCAAAGCCAACTGATAGAACTTGCCAAGGCGCTTGCGATCGACCCAAAGATCCTCATTCTTGACGAACCCACCGCGGCTTTGACAGCCGACCTTGTCGACATCCTGTTTCGCAACGTGCGCGAAGCAGCGACTCGGGGCGCGGCGGTCATCTACATTTCGCATCGGCTGCAGGAAATCAGGCAGATCGCAGACACGGTCACCGTCATGCGTGACGGTGAAGTGAAGGGATCGGCACCGATGCGCGATGTCAGTGATGACCAAATCCTCAACCTCATTGTCGGACGCACCGTCACCAAGCAATTTCCGCTCAAATCAGCCGGTGTCTTGAATGGCGCAAGTATTCTTGAGGTCAAAGGGCTTTCGGGCGCTGATTTCGTAGACATCAATATGTCGGCGCGTGGCGGCGAGATCGTTGGTATCGCCGGCATTACCGGAAACGGCCAGAGCGACTTCCTGCGTTCGCTGGCAGGTCTTGGAAATGCCCGTGGAGCCGTCACTCTGGACGGGAAGACCGTGCCGCTCGGCAACCCGGGTGCCGCTCGTAGTGCCGGCATTATCTATCTGTCTCCCGACCGCCAGCATGAAGGCCTTTTTCCCAGTCTTTCCGTGCGCGAAAACGGTACCATCTCGGCCCTGTCACGTTTCGCGAACTTTGGCGTCGTGGACCGTCCGCTCGAACGGCGGCAAATGGAAGCCCAGCGAGTGGACTTGAACATTCGCGCGGCATCGATCGAGCAGAATGTCGCCACGCTGTCTGGCGGGAACCAGCAAAAGACGATCCTGTCACGAGCTCTCCTGGCAGAGGCTTCACTCGTGCTGGCAGAGGAGCCGACAGCCGGGGTTGACGTGGGTGCCCGCGCCGAAATCTATCGCATCCTGCGTGACGTCGCTTCGCGCGGGACATTGGTTGTGATCGTCTCATCCGATATTGTTGAGCTTGAGGGCGTATGCGACCGCGTGCTGGTCTTCTCCCGCGGGCACGTCGTGGGCGAACTCTCAGGCCAAGACGTCAACGAGGCCAATATCGGCCGGACCATGATAACGGCCACCACCCATCGCAAGACCGACCAGCAAGAACGAGACAGATTCGGCACTACGCGTTCATGGCTGCGAATGGTTGCTGCCGGCGACTATGTTCCAAGCTTCGTGCTTGCCGGGCTAATCGTGCTGCTGGGCGTGGTAGCGTCTGGCCACAACATTCGTTTCGTCTCAGGCTTCAACATCGAGAAGATCCTGTTCCTTTCCGCTGCGCTGGCGTTCGTCTCGTTTGGCCAGATGTGCGCAGTGTTCACCGGCAGGATCGATCTGTCGGTCGGTCCGTTGATCGGCTTGAGCCTCGTCATCGCGTCATTCTTCCTGAATGAAGGTGCCGGCATGGCAACGATAATCGTTGGCGTGTTGGCCGTTTTTGGCGCCGCAGCCCTCGTCGGCCTGACCAACGGGACTTTGGTTCGGTTCGGGAACTTCACCTCCGTTGCCGCCACGCTAGGGGTTTACATCATCATTCAGGGCATCTCGGTGTTGCTGAGGCCCTATCCCGATGGGGCCATCAGCGCCACCGTCATGGATACCATCAAAGCCACTATCGGCAGCATTCCGGTCGTGTTCATCGTCGCGTTGGTCCTGGCGATCATCCTCGAAGTCGGCTTGCGCTACAGCCGTTGGGGGATGAGCTTGCGCGCCGTTGGCTCCAACGAGAAAGCGGCGGCGCATATTGGTGTGCGCACAGGCTGGACCGTCGTCGGCGCGTTCATCGCCGGCAGCTTGCTCACAGCGCTTGGGGGCATGATGGTGGTGGCGCAGCTCGGCATCGGCGATCCCAATCAGGGCATCGAATACACGCTGGGCAGCATTGCCGCAGTGGTCCTCGGCGGAGCCAGTCTCTTTGGCGGACGCGGCAGCTTCATCGGCGTGCTGCTTGGCGCCGTCCTGATCCAGGAAGTCAATTCGTCGATGGTTTTCCTGGGCCTGTCGCAAGCCTGGCAATATTGGTTCATCGGCTTGCTGACGCTGATCGCAGTAGCAGTCTATTCTCAGGCCCGGTCAGCGTCCATTGAGAGGCCGTGAAACGAACTGCCGCAGACTGGAGATACGACGTCGAGTGCGCGAAGATCCGAAAAAAAGCGCGAAATCTCCCCCAACCGCATGTCGACGCTTCCCGTCACTTGATGATGCCGATCTTCTTGCGACCAGATTTCGGTCAGTTGTCTGACGGCTTTCGGCAACGCCTTTTCGAGGTGCAAGCATACCGTCATCTTTTCTTCCGCTCTCGTGCTGACCGGGCGTTTTGCGTCCTAAAGTGGGCCAGAATTTCGGGCCCTATGCACGATTAGTTTTTGCTTGTGAACGCGCAGGCGATTTGTAACTTGTCCCACGAGCCGGTCCGGCAACGGTGGTTCACAAGATGGCCGACAGGAACATTCCCATGGACCACCCATGCCTCTGAAAGCTGCCGCTCATGTCGAGGCCATGTCCGCCTTTGCCTTGGCAAGTTTCGGCGGCTGCGACCGGACAACCCTTGCCCAGAACGAGAGCGCTTTCCCACCCAGCCCCAGGGCGATCACCGCCGGCCAGGACGCGATTGCCCGCAGCCATCTCTATCCTGATCCGGACTGGACTGCACTGCGCAAGGCGATCGCGCAGGCCTATGGGATCGATCCCAATCTGATCTTGTGCGGCGCCGGTTCGATGGACCTGATCAGCTGCACCATCGCGGCCTTTGCGGGACGAGGCGACGAGGTGCTGGGCACGGCCTATGCCTATAATTTCGCAGCCTCCGCCGCCGCGCGTGTTGGTGCGGCCTACATCAAGGCGGCAGAGCACGATTTCACCGTTTCGACCGGCAGCATCCTGGCTGCCATCACGCCGGCAACGCGGGTCGCGTTCGTCTGCAATCCCGGCAATCCGACCGGCACCCGCATCCGCAACGCCGAGCTGCTGCGCTTGCGCGCCGCCTTGCCGCAGGATGTGCTTCTGGTGATCGACCAGGCCTATGGCGAGTTCGACGACCAAGACCCCGAACCGATCTTTGCGCTGGTCGCGCGTGGCGATACGGTCGTGCTGCGCACGCTTTCCAAAGCCTATGGCCTGGCCGGCGCGCGCGTTGGCTGGGGGGTGTTTCCGCCTTCGGTCGCGGCCGGAGTGCGCAAGATGCAGAACTCCAACCAGGTCACAATGACAAGCCTAGCAATGGCCGTCGCGGCCGTGGAGGACCAGGCCTATATGCGAGAAACCGTGGCCCGCACAGCGAGGATTCGCGACCAGTTCGCGCATGAGCTGAGGGCTAAAGGATATGACGTCCCGGAGAGCCGGACGAACTTCGTGCTGATCCGCTTCTCCGACGAAGCCGCCGCGGAGGCCGCAGAGAAGGCCTTATGGGGCGCCGATATCATTGTGCGCGGCCTGGGCGGCTACGGCCTCACGGACTGTTTGCGCGCGACGGTCGGCCCGCAAGAGATAATGGATCGGGCACTGCGCATACTGATCGACATGCACGGCGGATAGTGTTGGCTACCGCATGTTTTGCGACAGAAGCCTCGGGAGACTTGAGAGATGCCGTATTTGCCTGCCCGTGACTTTATCGGCTATGGCGACAAGCCGCCTGCCGCGCAGTGGCCCGGCGGCGCCAAGCTGGCGCTCAACATCGTCGTCAACTATGAGGAAGGCGCCGAATACAGCATCGACGAGGGCGACGGCGTCTCCGAGGCGATTCTGTCGGATCTTGCCGTGTCTCCGGCGGTGCCGGGTCTGCGCAACCGCAATATGGAATCGCTCTACGAATATGGCTCACGCGTCGGCATCTGGCGGCTCGCCTCGCTGTTTCAGGACAAGGACGTCATCCCGACATTCTACGTGGTGGGGCGCGCGCTCGAGCTCAATCCGGCGGCCGGCAAGGCGATCGCAGCACTTGGCAGTGACATCGTCTGCCATGGCTGGCGCTGGATCGATTACGCGCCGTTGAGCGAGGCCGAGGAGCGCAATCACATCGCGATGACCGTGGATACCGTCGAGAGCCTGACCGGCATTCGCCCGCTCGGCTGGTACACCGGCCGGCCCAGCCTCAACACAAGGCGGCTGGTGGCCGAACATGGCGGCTTCCTCTACGATTGCGACGACTACAATGACGACCTGCCCTATTTCGTCGACGTCGATGCCAAGCGGCATCTGGTGGTGCCGCATAGTTTCGACAACAATGACAGCCGGTTCTCGCGCGGCTCCGGCCTGGAGACAGGCAGCCAGTTCTTCGAATATGTCAGCGATGGTGTGGACTGGCTGCTGGCCGAAGCGGAACGGACGCCACGCATGATGACAGTGTCGCTGCACTGCCGGCTGGCAGCACGGCCGGGCCGCATGATCGGGCTCGCCCGCTTCCTCGACAAGATCAAGGCCAATCCAGACATCTGGATTTGCCGCCGCTCGGACCTTGCCCAACATTGGCTGGATCGGTTCGGCGGCTGACGCCATCAACCGGACCGGTCGGGCGAAGCCTTCACCCGTCCGTCAGTGAACGCGCTATTTGTTTGGAATCTCGTAGACCTTGCCGTACCAGGGCACGGCATCGATTTGATCGAGCGCCATGACGTAGAGCACATTCTCGTCGGGTTAGAAGGCAAAGTTCGGCACGGATGGCGACGGCACTGAAAGCGTGCGCCGCAGCTTGCCGCCCTCATCGACGACGAGGATCTTGCCTGGCGCACCGAGCGAGCGTGGGCTCTGGCCGATATACATCTCGCCCGCCTTGTCCATCTTGATGCCGTCAGGCCAGATGTGCGGCTGGTTCGGGAACAGATCATCGAGGCGCAGGAAGACGCGGCGGTTGTTCAGGGGCGTGATCGGGCTGGACATCGAACTCGATGATGATCCGGTTGTCCTCGGTCTCGACCAGATAGAGCATCTTGCCGTCGTTCGAGATGACGAGACCATTGGCGTTGTGCAGGTCGCGGCATCGATCAACGGCCCGCCCTTGCCGGAGCCGGTGAAATAGATGCCACCATCCTTGTCGGGCGCGAAATCATTCGGTCCGCTGAACGGATTGCCGTCCGTGTCCTTGTCATAGGCCGGCAGCGACTTGCCGTCGGCGAAGATGCGGCCGATCGTGTTGTTGTCATAACAAGTAACGAGGAACTCGCCGGTCGTTGTCGGCAGTACAGCCGAAGGGCCGCAGCCGTCCATCTTCCAGAAGATCGCGTTCTTCTTGCCGTCCCACACGTCCACGGAGCCGCGGCCGTGTTCAACGTAGAAGAGCTTGTCCTGATACCAGATCGGACCTTCGGCAAGCCACGCATCGTCATTGATCGCTTTGACGTTCGCCGCGTGCGTGAAGGACGTGAGAATGAGGGCAAACATGGTGCCCAGCAGATGCCGTTTGATCATGCGATCCCCCTTTGTTTTCAGGTGGTCGAAAATCTTCCTCGTTCAGCTCCGCCGGCGTCTCCGGCCGGCTTCGGTTTTCGTCAGTTGGCTCACTGGGCGAACGGGTGGCCGAGCTTCTACGAGCGCAGCCGCTTGCCCTCGGGGTCGAATGGCGGATGCGGCAGCAGGATTGCCTCATGCGGCCTTCCCAGTATGGCGACCGAGACCTTGTCGCCGGCCTTGGCGGAGCCCGCTTTGACATAGCCAAGCGCCAGCGACTGCTCGACGAAATAGCCGTAGGCGCCTGAAGATACCTGGCCGATCGGCGTGCCGTCGGTGAGGAAGATCGGCTCGCCGCCGGTCGCGTCGGCATCCCTGGCGTCGATCGACAGCATGATGAGCTCATCGCGTACCGGCTTGCCGGCGATGGCAGCGTAGGCATCGCGGTTGAGGAACGCGCCCTTGTCCAGTTTGACAAGGCGATCGAACTTGACCTCCTGCGGCCAATATTCGGGCGAATATTCGCGGCTCCAGCTGCCATAGCCCTTCTCGACGCGCAGCGACATCAGCGCGCGCGAGCCGACCGGTCCGGCGCCGACTTCCTTGCCGGCCTTGAGTAGCGCGCCGTAAAGCTCGACCTGGTCAGTGGCTTCACAATGCAGTTCCCAGCCAAGGTCGCCGGTGAAGGACACTCTGAGCGCCACCACATCGATGCCGGCGACGGTGGTCCGGCGCGACTGCATGAAGGGGAACGCCTCGTTCGACAGATCCTCATTGGTCAGGCGCTGCAGCAGGTCGCGCGAACTCGGTCCCGCTACGTTGAAGCCGCAGAGGTCCTCGGTGCGCGAGCGGAACGTCGTGCCCTCGGGCAAGGGGACGGCCTTGAAGAACCGTAGATGGAAGCGCTCGGCCATGCCGGAGCCGATGACCATGAATTCGTCGTCCGCGAGCCTGGTCACGGTGAAGTCGCCGGCGATGCCGCCGCGTTTGCCGATCAGCGGCGTGAGGCAGGAGCGGCCGATCTTTGTCGGCATGCGGTTGGCGAACAGCGCATTGAGCCAGGCCTCGGCACCAGCGCCCTTGACCTCGTATTTGGCGAAATTGGAGATGTCGATGATGCCGGCGCGTTCGCGCAGCATGCGCGCCTCGCGGCCCACCGGTCCCCACCAGTTCTGGCGCGTGAAGCCGATCGTCTCCTCGCGCGGCTCGCCCTCGGCGGCGTACCACAGCGGGTGCTCCCAACCGAAATTGAGACCGAAAACAGCGTTCATTCCCTTTTGCATGTCGTAGGCAGGCCGGGTCCGCACCGGCCGCCCGGCGGCGCGTTCCTCGTTGGGGAAGTGGATCTTGAAGCGATGGCTGTACTGATCCTGGACGCGGGCCTTGGTGAAGGCCTTGCCGGCCCAGTGGCCGAAGCGCGCCATGTCCCAGGCGAACATGTCGAGCGAAGGTTCACCCTCGATCATCCACTCGGCCGCCAGCTTCCCCATGCCGCCCGACTGCGAGAAGCCGGGAATTATGCCGTTGCAACAGAAATAGTTGCTCAGTTCGGGCACCGGTCCGAACAGCACGGCACTGTCCGGCGACCAGATCATCGGTCCGTTGATCACCTTTTTGACGCCGGCGGTGCCGACGGCCGGGACGCGCGCGATCGCGCGCAGCATGTTCTCTTCGATACGGTCGAGATCGTCGGGAAACAGTTCATGGCCGAAATCCAGCGGCGTGCCGTCCTCAGCCCAGAACTTCATCTTGCGCTCATAGGCGCCGATGAGCAGCCCCAGGCCTTCCTGGCGCAGATAGTACTCGCCATCGCGATCGGCGACCGAAGGCAGCCGGCGGCCCATGGCCGCAATTTCCGGGATGGTCTCGGTGACGAAATACTGGTGCTCGGTCGGGATCAAAGGCAGTTGCAGGCCAGCCATCGCGGCGACCTCCCTGCCCCACAGGCCGGCGGCGTTTACCACCCATTGTGTGTGGATGTCGCCCTTCGGCGTGCGCACGATCCAGCTGCCGTCGGGTTGCGCCTCGGTGGCGGTGACCGGCTTGAAGCGATGGATCTCGGCACCGCGCTGACGCGCGCCGGCGGCGTAGGCGGCGGTGACGCCGGACGGGTCGACATTGCCGCCTTCCGGCTCGTACATGATGCAGCGTATGCCGTCGAAGTCGACCAGCGGATGCAGCCGCTCCGCCTCGTCGCGCGCGACTTCGTAGAAATTCATCTTGTAGCGCCGCGCCTTGGCTTCCTGGAGCCTCAGCTGATGCTCGCGCGCCTCGGTCTGGGCCAGATAGAGCGAGCCCGGCTGAAAGATGCCGCAGCCCTGGCCGGTCTCGGCTTCCAGTTCCTTGTAGAGCGCCATGGTGTAGTGCTGGAGGCGGCTGATGTTGGTGGAATCATGCAGGCCGTGGATGTTGGCCGCCGCGTGCCAGGTGGAGCCGGAGGTCAGTTCGCTGCGCTCCAGAAGGACGACATCCGTCCAGCCGAACTTGGCAAGATGATAGAGGATCGAGCAGCCAATCAGACCACCGCCGATGACGACGGCTTGTGCATGAGTACGCATGTTTCTTCCCTTGGTTCGGCGACTTTTCTTCTTTGCGCTTTCGAGAAGCGCCTTGGAGATCTGTTTGGCTGGCTGGTCAATCAGAGTCGCCCAGTGACCCCCCAGGGGCGCAACATGCGCCCCTGGCTTTTTTTGCCGTGACCGGCCCGGCCTAGGCCTTGTCGAGCCAGACCTTATCCAGCTGCAGTTCGAATGTCTGATGCATGCCGAGGTTCTTCACATAGGTCGCATGGTGCCGGTAAAGCGAGCGCCAGAACGCCTGGACGAGGATGCCGGAGTCCTGCAGGATGAATTCGACGTCCTTCATCAGTTCCTTGCGCTTGTCGACATCCGCCATGGCGAGCGCCGCGTTGAGCTTCTTGTCGAATTCCGGGTTGGCGTAGCCGGACTCGTTCCAGGCCTCGCCGCTGCGATAGGCGATCGCCAGCACCTGGACGCCGAGCGGCCGCATGCCCCAATCGGTGGTCGACCACGGATATTTCGTCCAGTCGTTCCAGAACGACGAACCTGGAATGATGGTTCGCTTGACCTTGAAGCCGGCCTCGCGCATCTGCGCGGCGACGACGTCGGCGGGGTCCTTCACATAGTCCGCATCGTAGGAGATCAGCTCGAACTCGTGATCCGTCTGGCCGGCCTCGGCCATCAGCGCCTTGGCCTTGGCGAGATCGCGTGGAACTTTCGGCAAAGCGTAATATTCCGGATGGATCGGGCAGACATGGTGGTTTTCGGCGACCTGTCCAAGGCCGCTATAGCCGAGCTTCAGCACCGTCTCATTGTCGACCACGAGCTGGATGGCGTTGCGCACCCGCTTGTCGTCATAAGGTTTGTTGGTCACATTGGTGCGCAGCACGATGGTTCCGGCCGTGACGACCGGCTCCTTGACCAGGCCCATGCTGTCATAGAGGTCGACCGTGCCGCCCACCGTCTGGTAGTTGCAATCGATCTCACCGGCCTCGAAGGCGCTGGCGATGGCGGGGTTGGACGCGTCCGATCCGTAGTCGGTCCAGTCGACGCCATCGAGATAGGGGTCGCCCCCAAACCAGGTGAAGTCCTTGCGTCGCCGCACCGCGGCCGATTCGCCGACCTTGTATGAGATCAGCTCATAGGGGCCGGTGCCGGGCGTCTTGAGCATGTCGCCGCCGTCCTTGTCGAAGTCGCGATGGACGATGATCGCCGGATAATCGGCAAAGCCCGGAATGATCGTGACGTCGGACTGTTGGCATTTCAGCTTCACCGTGTGGTCGTCGACCTTGGTGATGGCGCCGGCTGCCGCTTTCTTGGTGGCGGGATCGATGAGGGAGTTCATGCGCCCGGCCATCGAATTGCCTTCGGCCGCCTTGTCGCACCAGCGCTCGATGTTGTGGACGATGTCGTCGGCGTTGAAGTCGTCGCCATTCGACCACTTCACGCCCTTGCGCAGATGCAGCGTATATTCGACAGCGTCGTCGCTCACCTCCCAGCTTTCGACCAGGTGGCCCTCGAAGGTGAAGTCGGTGGTGTAGCGGATCATGTAGTCGTTGCACTGGCGCATGACATTGGCGATCTCGGACCAGTCCCAGGAGCGCGGATCCTTCATTTCCTTGATGATCATCTGCATCTTCAGGATGCCGCCCTTCTTGCCCGGCTCCAGTGCGGCGGCCTGCGCAGGCGACGAGCCGATCATTGAATAGGCGAACGCCGTGGAAGCGCCCATCGCGCTCGCCATGGCAAGAAACTCGCGGCGATCCATGCCGCCCTTCCTGACTTCGTCTGCGTAGCTTTCGATGACGGCCGGGACGCGGTCACCGTTGCTCTTGAAAATCGTCATTGTGATTCTCCGGTTTGGGCTTTCCGCCCGTTACATTCCCCTTGCGTGGAAGATGTTAGAGGCGATGCAAAAATCCCGGAAGGGCTTGAGCCCCGGCAAACGGCCGAAAACCAGCCAATAAGACCTAAAAAAACGAAGCCATTGGCGTGTCAATTTTTGAGTTGGAGAATTCACAAGGGGGTAGGACGAACAGCGCTTAAGCGCCATCCTCCTGCGCCCGCAGCAGAATCCATTCCCGCACCGTGCGCGCGATGGTCCCCTTCGAAAGCTGGTTTTCGGTGAGGTAGTAGTTCCACGGACTGGCCGGCCGGACCGGGAACGGTTCGACAAGCAGTCCCCGCCGCAGATACGCGTGGGCAAGCGAGCGCTGGGTCGCGACGAGCCCTGCCCCCATGGCGGCCAGCTCAAGCGCGATGTTGGAAGCGTTGGTCGTCAGGCCCTTGTCGTGATCGTCCATGTCGACGCCCAGTGCCGACGTGACGACCTGCCAATATTCCTGGCGGCCATGCACGAAGATCCAATCGACCTTGAGTATATCCCGAGGCAGCTTCAGGGCGCCCTCGCCATCCAGCAGCGTCGGCGCGCACAGCAGAACCAGCTCGTCGTTCCACAATGGAAGGCCCGCGGGCGGACGGTCGTCGAAACGCCGCGTCGAAATGGTGATGTCGGCGATCTGCTCGCTGAGGTCCTCCCAGATCGTGCCATGCAGCACGATCTCGATTTCGGGATGTTTCTTGCGAAAGGCGGCCATGCAGCCCGCCAGCCAGTTCTCCGCCAGGCTCATCGGGCAGGAGACGACCACCGTGCGGTTGCGCGACGAAGTCACGATCGCCTCCGTCGCCTGGTCGATCTGATCGAGCGCCTGCCGCAAGGTGGGAAGGAAGGCCTCGCCCATTTCGGTGAGCTTGAGACTGCGCGGATAGCGGATGAACAATTGCCGGCCGATATAATGTTCAAGCGCGCGGACATGCGTGCTGACCGCTGCCTGCGTGTATCCGAGCTCCTTGGCGGCCAGGGTGAAGGAGAGGTGCCGGGCCGAACTCTCGAATGACCTGATATAGTTCAACGGGGGTGGTGGCTTCATCTGCGGCTCCTGCTTCGTGCAGTGAGAGGTAAACCATGGAAGCGCCGGCGTTCAATCGCAGGCAAGCGACAAGACATAGATATTTTTGGCCAAAGCCGCCGAACTAATTGCGTGAAAGCGCGATGGACCCAAATTAATGATGTCGTGACGCAGAGGGGAGTGATGCCAGTGGCTGTGCCGTCGCACCGGCGTGAAGGGCTTGACGCGAGTACCAGCGTGGCGGTTCGCCTGGCCGATTTCGTGTTGCGGCGGCCGGCGGCCGTATTCCCTCTCCCTGTCCTGGAACAGGCGCGATATCTCCTGCTCGACACGCTCGGAATAGCCATTGCGGCTAGCCCGATGGAAGCCGGCCGGATCGCCCGCGACACCGCCGCCCTTCTCTACGGCTCCGCCGATCCTCCGCATTCGGCGCGCATGCTTTTCGACGGCCGCCGCGCCAGCATCGCCGGGGCCGCTTATGCGGCCGCAACGCAGATCGACAATCTCGATGGCCATGACGGTTACAGCCCGACCAAGGGCCATATCGGCGTCGCCGTCGTTCCGGCGCTGGCAGCGCTGGCGGAGGCGCTCCCCGACCTCAGCGGGCCGGAAGCGCTGGCATCGCTTGTCGTCGGCTACGAAGTCGCCGGCCGGGCCGGCATCGCGCTGCATGCGACGGTGTCGGACTACCACACGTCAGGCGCATGGAATGCCGTGGGCGTGGCCGCGCTCGCGGCAAGATTGCGGCGGCTCGGCGAAAAGCAATTCCGGGAGGCGCTAGGCATTGCCGAATATCATGGCCCGCGCAGCCAGATGATGCGCGAGATCGCTACGCCGACGATGCTGCACGACGGCTCGGGTATCGGCGCGCTGACCGGCCTGTCCGCTGCCGTGCTGGCCGAGCGCGGCTTCACCGGCGCGCCGGCGATCACGGTCGAGGCGCCCGAAATCGCCGCTCATTGGCAGGATCTCGGCGCCTTCTGGCAGGTGCTGCATCAATATGTGAAGCCCTACCCGATCTGCCGCTGGGCGCATGCGGCCATCGACGCAACGCGTGGCCTCGTCCTGGCGCATAACCTGACCCCGTCGGAGATCAGCCATGTCGAGGTCAACAGCTTCCACTACGCCGTGACACTGTTCGACGGGGTGCCGGACACGACCTCGAAGGCGCAATACAGCCTGCGCTTCGCCGTCGCGACCTTCATCATGCATGGCCGCATCGGTCTGGAGCACATTTCCGGCAACGGGCTTGAGGATGCCGCCGTCGCCGAACTGCTGAGCCGCATCACGGTCCGGGAATCGGAGCGCCACAGCGTCCGCTTCCCCTCGGGGCGCTGGGCCGACGTGGCGATCACGACCACGGACGGGCGCGTGCTTGCTTCCGGCGACGTCCACGCGCGCGGCGGACCCGAGGCGCCGCTGACACTGGCTGAGATCGAGGCCAAGTATATGGAGTTCGCGACGCCGGTGCTCGGACAGGGCCGTGCCAGCGCGATCCGCGACGCGGTCCTTTCGCTTGCCGATCAGGACAGCCGCTTCTCCGATCTTTCGGTATTGCTCTACGATCCGCCCCTCGTCAGCATGACCCTCCAACGGCCAGCGTGGTAGCCTGAAATGCCGCTCAGGCTTCTGAAATACGGTCTCAGCAGGGACTATCCGGTCAGCGGCGACATTCCGGCAACACCGGACCTCAAGCCATCCTACGATGTGGTGATTGTCGGCGGCGGCGGGCATGGATTGGCGTGCGCGCATCATCTTTCGAAATATCACGGCATAAGCAGCGTCGCGGTGATCGAGAAGGGCTACCTCGCGGGCGGCAACACGGCGCGCAACACGACCACGATCCGCTCGAACTACATCACACCGGAAGGCATCGCCTTCTACAAGGAAGCGGTCGAGCTGTTCGAGGGCCTGTCGCAGGAACTCGACTTCAACGTCATGTTCTCGCAGCGCGGCCAGCTGACGCTGGCGCACACGGAAGCGACCCTGCGCAGCTTTCATGCGCGCGCCGAGATGGGCAAGCATCTGGGCACGCGCACCGAAGTCGTCGACCAGAAAGCGGTCGAAGAGCTCGCACCGTCCCTCAACATGGACTATGGCGGCACGCTTGAGATCCTTGGCGGGCTCTGGCATGCCGATGGCGGAACCGCGCGGCATGATGCGGTTGCCTGGGGCTATGCCGCGCAGGCGTCGCGGCGCGGCGTCGAGATACACCAGCGGACCGAAGTGGAAGGTTTCGAGGTCGTCGGCGACCGGGTCCAGGCCGTCAAGACCAACCGCGGCCGCATTGCCTGCGGCCAGGTGCTGATCGCGACCGGCGGGATGAATTACGACGTGGCGCTGATGGCCGGCGTCGAACTTCCCATCCGCTGCTATCCGCTGCAGGCGATGGTGACGCAGCCGCTGAAGCCCTGGCTGGATACGCTGGTTTCCTCCGTCTCGCTGCACACCTACCTGGTGCAGTCCTCGCGCGGCGAGGTCGTCATCGGCGGCGGCTCCGATCCCTACCAGCTCTACTCGACGCGCTCGACGCTCGACATGAAGGAACACCTCGCCGAGGGCGCCGTGCATCTCTTCCCGTTCCTGCAGGGCGTGCGGCTGCTGAGGCAATGGGCCGGGATTACCGACATGACGCCCGACTACAGCCCGATCATGGGTGCCAGTCCACTCGAAAATCTTTGGCTCGATTGCGGTTGGGGGACGTGGGGGTTCAAGGCAACACCGGTCGCCGGCAAACGCATGGCGGAGACGATCGCCAGGGGCCGCGTGCCCGACATATTGAAGCCGTTCGCGCTGGAACGTTTCGAGACGTTCCGGCTGCTCAACGAAATGGGCGCTACGGCGGCCAGTCACTGACCATGAAACGCCGCTGACCATGAAGATCCTGACCTGCCCGATGAACGGCCAGCGCAATATAGACGAGTTCCAGTCGTTCGGGCCCGTCCGCGCCGAGCTGGATCCGGACCGGGCCGCCGATGCCGACTGGTCGCGACACCTGTTCCGCGCCGAAAATCGCAAGGGCGTCGTGGTCGAGTGGTGGCGGCACGTGCCCAGCAATTACTTCTTCCTGGCCGAGCGCGACCTCGTCACCAACGAGATCATCCGCACCTTCGATGCTTCCGAACACCGAGCTCAACCATGAACCGGCTGGCTGAGCCCTGGGGCAGCAGGATCGACCGAAGCCGCCCCATCCGCTTCACATTCGAAGGCAAGAACTTCGAGGGCTATGCCGGTGACAGCATCGCCAGCGCGCTCGCTGCCTCCGGACAATGGGTGCTGTCGCGGTCCTTCAAATATCATCGGCCGCGCGGCATCCTTTCGATGACCGGGGCGGATGCCAACACGCTGGTGCAACTGCCGTTCGAGCCGAACGTCGCCGCAGACCGCACGCCGATCAGCGAGGGGTTGCGGATCAGCGCGCAGAACGTCAACGGCACGCTCGAGCGCGACCGCGACGCGATCATCGACAGGCTGGGACGGTTTATGCCGGTCGGCTTCTACTACCGCACCTTCATGGGGCCGCGCCGCGACAGCTGGCAGAAATTCTGGGAGCCGATGATCCGCCGCAAGGCCGGACTGGGCGTGGTCGACACCACCGCTCCGCGCCGGCATTTCGACAAGACGCACCTGCACTGCGACATTCTCGTGGTCGGCGCCGGTCCGGCAGGACTGAACGCCGCCATCGCTGCCGCCGAGGCGGGCGCGGATGTCGTGCTCTGCGACGAGAACCCGGAGATCGGCGGGTCGCTGACCTATGGCCGGCATGATCCGGCCATGCTTGCCGACCTGTCCTCCCGGCTGCGGGCCCTGCCAAATCTGCGCCTGCTGACCGGGACCGTCTGCAACGGATGGTACGAGGACAACTGGCTGCCGCTGATCCAGGGCGACCGGCTCTATCGCACCCGCGCCCGCGCCGTGATCCTGGCCACCGGCTCGATCGAACAGCCCGCCATCTTCCGCAACAACGACCTGCCGGGAATCATGTTCGGCGGCGCTGTGCAGCGGCTGATCCGCCATTACGGCGTGCGCCCCGGACAAAAGGCCGTGGTGCTGGCCACCGGCGACGAAGGCTATTGTGTCGCGCTCGATCTGGTCGAAGCCGGCGTCTCGGTGATGCAAGTCGTTGATCCGAGATCCAGCGGCGAGACGGGCGCCTTCGAAGCCGAATTGCACGGCAAGGGCGTGGCCATCCGGAAGGCCGCGGCGATCGAAGCCGCCGAGGGGACAGCGGGAAATCGTCACCTTGCGCGGGTTCGCATCGGCGGGCACTGGATCGAGTGCGACCTGCTGGCTGTCTCGGCTGGCAAGGTGCCTGCCTGGCAGCTGCCTTGCCAGGCCGGCGCCAAGGTCGGCTACGACGCCACCACCGGATCAATGACGCTCAGCCTGCCGAAAGCACCGGTCCACCTTGCCGGCTCTGTCGCTGGAGACAGCGATCTGCAGGACGCGATTGCCGGCGGGCATCGCGCGGCCGTGGCCGCACGTTTGGGGCTCGGCCACGCTGTTGCAGAGGACAAAATATTCACCAGGCCGATGGCCACCAGCCCGGTCCATGTGCTGCCGATCGTCGCCGATCGGAAGGGCCGCGACTTCGTCGATTTCGACGAAGATCTGCAGGTCAAGGATCTGCAAAACGCGGTCAAGGAGGGTTATCGCGAGATCGAGCTGGTCAAACGCTTCAGCACCGTCGGCATGGGCCCGAGCCAGGGTCGCCATTCCGCGCTCGCAACAGCCAGGATCGTTGCCGAGGCGACCAACCGCGCGGTCGCCGAAGTCGGCATCACCACTGCCCGCCCGCCGGTCGGACCGGAGACGCTTGGCGTGCTTGCCGGCGACCACGAACCCCTTGAGCGGCGCACCGCACTGCATGCCAGGCACCTGGCGCTCAACGCCGTGATGAAGCCGGTGGGCGCATGGTGGCGGCCGTATTTCTATGGCGATGCCGGCGCGGCCGAAAAGACGATCCGCGACGAGATCATGGCGGTGCGGCAAGGGGTCGGCCTGCTCGACGTCTCGACGCTCGGCAAGCTGGAGCTGCGCGGGCCGGATGCTGGCGAGTTCCTCGACCGCCTCTACACAATGGCGCATGCCAACCAGCCTGTCGGGCGTGTGCGCTATTGCCTGATGCTCAACGAGATGGGCTCGGTGGTCGACGATGGCGTCGCTTACCGGATGGCGGACGACCGGTTCTATGTGACCGCCACCACGGGTGCGGTGGCGCGCGTCTATGCCGACATGCTGTTCTGGAACGCGCAATGGCGCTTGCGAGTCGATGTCCTCAACCTCACCGGCGCGTTCTGCGGCCTGAACGTCACCGGACCGAAAGCGAGGGCCGTGCTTCAGGCGCTGGACAGCGACATCGATTTCGACCGCGAGGCTTTCCCCTATCTCAGCGGTCGCGAAGGCGTTGTCGCCGGCGTGCCGGTGCGCGTCATGCGGATTGGTTTCACCGGCGAGCTGAGCTACGAACTGCATTGTCCATCCAGCCTCGCGCCCGCCCTTTGGGACGCGGTGATGACTGCCGGCGAACCTTACGGCTTGAAGCCTTACGGTCTCGAAGCCTCGCGCGTCCTTCGCCTGGAGAAGGGGCACATTCTGATCGGCCAGGACACCGACGCGATCACGACGCCTGACGAGCTCGGCTTTGGCTGGGCGGTCTCGAATAAGAAGCCTTTCTTTATCGGCAAACGGTCGATTGAGATGCGCGCAAGGCTGGGACAGTCACGCAAGCTCGTGGGCCTGCGATTTCCGGCCGATGCCAAAGATATACCCGGCGACAGCTGCCTCGTGCTGCGCGGAAATGATCCTGTCGGTCAGATCACCTCAATCGGGTTCTCGCCGACACTCGGCTGTAGCATCGCGCTGGCCTTTGTCCATGTTGACGACTCCACGGAAGGCAGCCTGGTGACGGTGAAGTGCCGGAACGGCAATCTGGTCGACGCGCCCGTGGTTGCTCACGCCTTCTTCGATCCCGCCAATGCACGGCAGGAGATGTAGATGGCGCCAAGCGCGGTTTTCCCCTTCATGGCCGGCGGCGCGGCGCACGGCACCAAGCTGCCCATCGGCGCGGTAACGCTGAGCGACCTGACGGCCACTCCGCGCTTTGGCCTGAAAGGCGGCGGCGGCGCCGCCTGGCTCACGGCGCACGGCATCGCGCTGCCTGCAGTCAATCGCATCGGCGCGCATCACGGCATGCGGATCCTGCGCCTCGGCAACGAGGACATCCTGCTGCTGGCCGAAGGTGCGGCCGAGGCGCTGGCCGAACTCAAAGCCGCCTGGGCGAACGATGCCGGGGCGAAAGCCTATTCATCCTGGCGCGAGGAAGGCTGGGCGTGGATGCGCCTCTCTGGCCCGCACGCGCCGCAAGCGATGGAACGGCTATGCGCGCTTGATCTCCGGGCCGACCAATTCGGTGTCGAAGACATAACGCAAACACGCGTCGGTCACGTCGAGGCGGTCACGTTCCGCTCGCAAGCGGGTTTTGATGTAATGTTCGACGTCACAGCGTCGGCCTACTTCGCCAGGACGACAGCGGCAGCGGCCACGCAGTGCATAGAGTTGCCGACCGATACGGAAGGACACACATGACCCGCCCGCAAGGAACCATCGCACCGATCCTGACGCCGTTCGAAAACGATGGCCGCATCGCGCGCGATCTCTGGATCTCGCATGCCAAATGGGTGCTGGGCCAAGGCGCGCATTTCCTGTCGCCGTTCGGCACCACCGGCGAGGCGCTGTCGCTGTCCTTGCACGAGCGCATGCAGGCGCTGGAGTGGCTGATCGAGGCCGGCATTTCGCCGAGCCGGCTGATGCCCGGCACCGGCGTCACCGCGCTGCCCGAAACCGTCGAGCTGTCGGCGCATGCGGTCGGGCTGGGCTGCGCCGGGGTGATGGTCCTGCCGTCGTTCTTCTACACCGCTGCCGGCGACAACGGCCAGGCCCGCTACTACACCGAACTGATCGCGCGGGTGGCGAACCCGGCAATGAAGATGATCCTATACCACATCCCGCAGAATTCCGGCGTGCCGGTGAGCCCCGCCTTGACCGCACGGCTGAGCGAGGCGTTTCCCGACACCGTCGTGGCTTACAAGGACAGCGCCGGTGACTGGAACAACACGGCGGCAGTGATTGCTGCGGCGCCCGCGGTCGCGGTCTTCCCGAGCTCGGAAGCACAGCTGACCAAGGGGCTCGCCAATGGTGCCGCGGGCTGCATCTCGGCGACCGTCAACCTCAATGCCGCGGCCATCCGGGCCCTCTACGATCGAGCGATCGCCGGCGAGGACGTTGCCGAGGCGGATGCGGCGGTCAAGGCGTTCCGCAAGATCATCCAGGATGCCGGCCTCATCCCGGCAATGAAGGCCGTGCTGGCGGTGCGCTCCGGTGACCAGCGCTGGCTGACCCTGCGCGCGCCGCACGAGAACGCGACACTCGAAAGTGGTGAAAAACTGCTTGCCGCGCTCGGTCCTTCGGCCGACCACATTGGCCCGAGCTGAGCGGCCCCATGTCGGCTGATCCATCCGTCATCCTGCACACCGACCGGCCAGCCGCTGCGCTGGCCGTGCTCGAGGAGACGCATCCGGATCTGACCGTCCATTGTTGCGACAGCTATGCCGCCCTGCCCGAGCTGATCGGGCGCGTGGCAGCGGAAGTGGTTTATTCCGTTCGCTTCGACGGCACCCCTCGCTATCCGCGCCAGGCGCTTGTCGAAAGCCCGAGCGTGAAATGGGTCTCCGTCGGCGGCTCCGGCACCGATCATCTCGGCAGTTGGGACCCCGAGCGGCTCACTGTGACGAATGCGGCGGGCGTCGCCGCCGGCATGCTGGCGGAATATGCGCTCGGCGCCATGCTGTCCTTCTCGCTTGACCTGCGCGGCTTCGAGCGCCGCCGGCAGGCGCGGCAATGGGGCGGTGGCCGCGTCGAGCCGATCGAAGGCAAGACGGTCTTGATCATCGGCCTTGGCAAGACGGGCACAGCCGTCGCCAGTCGCGCACAGGCAATGGGCATCCGCACGCTCGGCATCCGCGCGCGCCCAAAAGCCATGGACGGCCTCGACGAGGTGCATGGACCGGACGCGCTGCCGACCCTGCTTGGACGCGCCGACTTCATCGTATGCTGCGTTCCGCTGCTGTCCAGCACGCGCGGTCTTCTCGGTGCGGCGGCCTTCGCCGCAATGAAGCCTTCCTCCGTGCTGATCGACATATCGCGCGGCGGCGTCGTCGACGAGGCAGCCCTGCTCGCTGCGCTCGATAACAAGCGGATCAAGGGCGCCGCGCTTGATGTCTTCGCGACCGAGCCGCTGCCGGCGGGCCATCCGCTATGGGGTTACGAGAGCGTTGCCATCACTCCGCATTGCGCGGCGGTCTACGACGGTTGGGATATCAAGTCGGTGCGCATGTTCGCCGACAATCTGAAGCGCTACCGCGGCGGCGCGCCGCTTGAAAATGTCGTCAGTCCGGAACGCGGTTACTGAAGCGAGAGGAAAGCAGTCTCATGACACAGGACAGGCGCGGCGGTGGCCGCAGGGGGAAATCCGGACGCAGCGGCGGGGGCATCGCGCAACTGCTCTGGGAGCAGGTGAAGAACCCCTATCCGCCCATGCAACTGCTCGACGAAGAGCGGATGGAGCGGCTGCACGACACATCGATGCGCATCCTGTCGGAACTCGGCATCCGTGTCATGAGCGATCGGGTGATGGACCTGTTCGCCGACGCGGGCGCCATCGTCGACCGCGAGGAAAAGACCATTCGCATCGACGAAAGCCTGGTGCGCGAGGCGCTGCGGACAGTCCCGTCATCCTTCACGTTGACCAGCCGCAATCCGGAAAAGCAGGTGCATCTCGGCGGCAATTCGCTGGTCTTCGGCCTGGTTGCCGGACCGCCCAATGTACATGACCGCATCAATGGCCGCCGCCAGGGGAATTTGCCCGACTATCAGAACTTCATCCGGCTGGCGCACCACTTCAACGCCATCCACATCATCGGCAACCAGGTTGTGGCGCCGATGGAGCTGCCGGCCAATTCGCGCCATCTCGACACCTACTACGCAAATTTGACGCTCAGCGACCTCTCCTTCCATTGCACGGCGATCGGCAGCGCCAGGGCAATGGATGGGATCAACATGATGGCAATCTCGCGCGGCATTTCCGTCGAGGAGATGCGCACCTCTCCTGGCGTGACGACCATCATATCGATCAACTCGCCGCGGCTGTTCGATGACGCCATGGCGGAGGGCCTGATCGCAATGGCCGAGCACGGCCAGCCTGTAACCGTTACTCCCTTCACCCTGATGGGAGCGATGACGCCGGTGACGCTCGCGGCGGCCCTTTGCCAGCAGAACGCCGAAGCTCTGTTCGGCGTGGTGCTGACGCAGCTCGTCAACCCCGGCACGCCCGTGATGTATGGCGCCTTCACCTCCAATGTCGACATGAAGTCGGGCGCGCCGGCCTTCGGCACGCCGGAGAACGCCAAGGCCAACATCATCGCTGGCCAGTTGGCACGCCGCTACAATCTTCCCTACCGCACCTCGAATGCGAATGCCTCGAACGTGGTTGATCTGCAGGCCGCCTATGAGACGGAAATGGCGACATGGGGCGCGGTGCTGGGTGGCGCCAACTTGGTCTACCACGCTGCGGGCTGGCTGGAGGGCGGCCTGACTGCGTCCTACGAAAAGCTCATTCTCGATGTGGAGATCCTGCAGAACATGATGGAGTTCCTGCGCCCGCTGCCGTTCCAGGAGGACGATCTCGGTTTCGAGGCGATCAAGTCGGTACCGGCCGGCGGTCATTTCTTCGGCGCCGAACACACGATGTCGCGCTACACGACCGCCTTCTACCAGCCGATGCTGTCCAACTGGCAGAACCACGGCGCCTGGGAGGAGGCCGGCGGCAAGGATGCGCTGGAGCGGGCGACGGAGCTCTGGCAACAGGCGCTGCACGACTACGAAGAGCCGGTAATGGACCCCGCGATCCGAGAGGAGCTCGACGCCTATGTCGCACGCCGCCGCGAGGAGATCGCCGCCGATCCCGAAGGTTAGGACCTTTTGCCCGATGCCCTATGATCTCGTCATCCGTCACGCGACGCTGATCGCCGGCGACGGATCGAAGCCTCTCGAGGCCGACATCGCCGTCACCGGCGACAGGATCGTCGCCATCGGTCAGCTGGACGATGCAACGGGCAGCGAGGAAATCGACGCCGCGGGTAAGGTGGTCGCACCTGGCTTTATCGACGTGCACACTCATGATGACGGCGCGCTTTTGGCGCCACGTGGCATGGACCCGAAGATCAGCCAGGGCGTGACGACGGTGATCGCCGGCAATTGCGGCGTCAGCCTGGCGCCGTTGCTTCTCAACACGACACCACCGCCGCCCTTCACGCTGGTCGGCGGCCGGGAGAGTTTCCGTTTCGATCGTTTTGCCGACTATGTCGCCGAGCTCAAACGGCGCGGCATCGCCACGAACGCGGCTCTATTGGTCGGCCACACCACTTTGCGCCAGCGCTGCATGCCGGTGACCGACCGTCCGGCCAACGAAGCGGAGACGGTGGCGATGCAGGAGGCGGTGGCCGAGGCGATGGCCGAGGGCGCCTTCGGGCTCAGCACCGGGCTCGACTATCCGCCGGCGGTCAACTCTTCGACCGAAGAGGTCAAGGCACTCGCCGCAACGGCGGCCGACCTCGGCGGCCCCTATGTCACCCATACCCGCAACTATTTCGAGACGATGGACGAGGCGATCGAGGAAGCGATCGACATTGCCGATCATGCCAGCGGCAAGCTGTTCATTTCGCACCATCAATGCACCGGCCGCGCCAATTTCGGCAAGAGCCGTCCGTCCTTGGAAAGAATCGATCAGGCGCGCAAAACGATGGACATCGGCATGGATGTCTATCCCTATGCCGCGAGCTCGACGGTGCTGCGACTGGAGCGCTGCGACACGGGTCTGAAGATCCTCGTCACATGGTCCGATCCGCATCCTGAAATGGCGAGGCGCGAGATCGCCGACATCGCGCGCGAATGGAACTGCAGTGAGCGCGAGGCGGGCCAGCGCCTGCTGCCGGCGGGCGCCGTCTACTTCCAGCTGGACGAGACGGATGTGCGCAACATCATCGCGCACCCGCGCACGATGATCGGCTCGGACGGCCTGCCGCACGATATCCATCCGCATCCGCGCCTATGGGGCACGTTTCCGCGCGTGCTCGGCCATTACGCCAGGGATGTCGGCCTGTTCAGCCTGCAGGAGGCGGTGTTCCGCATGACCGGCCTGCCCGCGCGTGAATTCGGCATCCAGCAACGCGGCCTGCTGGCCGAAGGCAATTTCGCCGACCTCGTCATCTTCGATCCGGCGACGATCATCGACACCGCCACTTTCGAGGAACCGCGCCGGCCCGCCGCCGGCATCGAGCATGTCTTCGTCAACGGCGTGTCCGTGTGGACTGACGGCAAGGCGACCGGATCGCTGCCGGGCACGGTACTCAAGCCCTCAGCTTCAAAGGTTGTCCGAGGCACATGCGGCTGCGGCGCCGATCACAAGGCCTCGTAGATCCGGTCCACCATCTCAAGCGTGTAGACGAACTCAACCGGCCGCGTGCAGCGCCAGCCGTCGAAAGGCTGGCCGGCAAGCGCCTTCAGCGCCTCGGGAAGGCGCAGGATGCCGCCGCCATAGAGCCGGTTGGCCATGTCGAGCATGCCGATGCGGTGCATGGCTTCGCTCATGCTGCCACAGGCCTCCTTGACCAGCCAGACCCTGAACCCCTGATAGACTGCGTCGAACACGCTCTCGGTCACGCAGCTGTCGGTCAGCACCCCGGTCACGATCAGGTTCTCGACCTTGAGGTCGGCAAGCCGTCTTGAAAGGTCGGTGCGGCGAAAGGCGCTCGGCCAGTGCTTGTGGATGACGATGTCGCCGGGCATCGCCGCCACCTCGGCGCAGATCGCGGCGCCATCGCTGCCGGCCACGGCGGAGCGGAATTCCTCGGTCAGGGTTTCCTCCTGCCTTACATAGCCGTCGCGTTCTTCCGGCTGCACCCAGGCTTGCGCATGGATGACGGGCACGCCTGCTGCGCGGGCGGCTTCGATCAGCGCGGCGGCATTGGCGAGCACCGCGTCATAGCCGATGACCGGCCAGGCGGCTCCGGGACGGTACTCGTTTTGCAGATCGATGACGAGCAAGGCGGTCGCGGCAAGGTTCATGGCTGTCCCGGGGGGTTGTCGAAGTGGGTGACGAATTGAAGAAGCAGGCGGATCGCCTGGTCGAGATCGGCGATTTCCATGGCTTCATGCGGGTTGTGGCTGCCATTCTCGTTGCGCACGAAGATCATGGCGGTCGCAATACCGGCGCCGGCAAAGCTTGCCGCATCATGCCCCGCTCCGCTCGGCACATGCGGCGCCGGAATTTGCAGTTCGGCGGCGGCGCGGTCCAGCCTCGCTATCAACGCCGGCGACATCGTCGTCGGCTCCCAGGTGAAGCGCGGTCCGGCCTCGAAGCTGACGCCGCGCTTCTTGCCTACTTCTGTGAAAAGCGCGTGCAGCCTTGCCTCGATCCGGTCCAGCACGGCGGCCTCGGCGCTACGCACATCGAGTGTGAAGCGAAGCTCGCCCAGGACGCGGCTGCCGCCGTGTTGCGCAGGATCGGACTGCACGCGGCCGAAGGTGATGGTGGCTTCATGGCCGTCGCGCTCGAGCGCGTCCCATTCCGCTTCAAGGCCGGCGACCAGATCGGCAAAGCCGAGCACGCTGTCATGCCGGGCGAAGCGCGGCTCGGCGCCGGAATGCGCGTAGGCGCCGAGGCAGGTCGCGTCGACATAGCGAAACCCGCCGGCGATCCCGGTGACGATGCCGACCGGCGCGCCGGATGCGACAAGGCGTGGTCCCTGCTCGATATGCACTTCGACGAAAGCCGCGATCCGTCCGGCATCGATGCCCGGCACGCCGCGCTGCACGGCATCAGGGTCGAAACCTTCCTCCAGCATATGGTCAGCCAGCGTGCGTCCGCTGTCCGACCGCTTCGCTTCCAGCGCTATCGGCTCCAGCAGGCCGACAGCTGCCTGGCTGCCGGGATAGGACAGCGGAAACCAGACCGCTTCCTCGGCGCGGGTCGCCAGCACGATCAGGTCGCGCGGCAATTGGATGCCTTGCCCGACCAGTTCGGCCATCACGGCCAGCCCTGCCACCACACCCGCGGCGCCGTCGAAATTGCCGCCATGCGGCACGCTGTCGAGATGCGAACCGAGAACGATCATCGGCAAATCCGGATTACGGCCCTTCAGCGTCAAATAGAGATTGCCGGCGGCATCGACGCGCGCCGTGGCGCCGAGCTGCTCGGCTTCGTCGCGAATGAGGGCGTGGGCAAAACGCTCGCCGGGCCCATAAGCCGCGCGGGTTACGCCCGGTGGGTCGGCCGTGGCTTGCGCAAGCCTCTCCAGCAGATGCCCGGCCAGCCTGCCGCCGCCAGTCAGCGCGGCACTGCTCATCAAGCAACCTGCCTGGCTTGAGGATCGACGCCGCGCAGCCGGTGTGGCGTGAGATCGTCCATCGAAACGCCCTGCCTAGCGACATCGTCCGGAAAACCCTTGCCGGCGATCAGACTGGCACAGACGCGCGACAGCGCCGGTGAGGTCTTGATGCCGTAACCGCCCTGCCCGACCAGCCAGATAAAGTCTGGAACCTCATCATCCGGCCCGACCACCGGCGATCCGTCGGCGACGAAGGTCCGCAAGCCCGCCCAGGAGCGCGACACGCGCTGCACCTCGATCGTGGTCACCCTTTCGAGACGCTCGGCGCCGATGGCGACGTCGATGTCCTCGGCATAAGCATCCATCGGCACCGACGGCGTCGCATCGGCCGGCGAGACGAACAGCTGCCCGGCATCCGGCTTGAAATAGAATTCGGCGCCGACATCGTTGACCAGCGGCCAGTCCGATATGTCGACCCCTGCGGGCGATGGAATGTTGAAGGCGGTGCGGCGTTTCGGCTGCAGGCCGACCGGGCGCACCCCTGCCATGATGGCGACCTCGTCGCCCCAGGCGCCGGCTGCATTGACGAGCATTGGCGCGCGAAAGGTCCCCGCCCGCGTCTCGACCCGCCACTGGCCGCCCTGCCGGTCGATCGCCGTCACGCCGGCATTGGTGACGATGCGCGCGCCGCGCGCGCGGGCGCCGCGCAGATAACCTTGGTGCAGGCCGTTGACGTCGATGTCCATCGAATGCGGTTCGATATAGGCGCCGGCGAGATACTCCGCGCGCAGCACCGGTACGCTGGCGATCGCTTCGGCCGGCGTCATGGCGACGATGGAGGGCACAAGCCCCTGCGCGGCCGCCAGATCCTCCCGCAGGAGATCGATCTGATCGGCGCGCGCCACGGTGATCATGCCGCGCTTGCCAAGCAGCGGATACTCGGAGAATCCAGCTGGCGGTTCGGTCAGGAAAGACCGGCTGGCAAGCACAATACGCCGGATGACGCCGTTGCCGTAATTTTCGGTAAAGCTTGCCGCCGAGCGTCCGGTCGTGTGGTAGCCGCAATGGCTTTCCCGCTCGAGCAGCACCACCTTTGCGGAGTGGGATATCTCGAAGGCCGCACCGGCACCGGCCATGCCGCCGCCGATAATGATGACGTCCGTTTCCTCGGCGGCATTCATCTCAACCCATCCTTCAACATGATTGCCCGGCCTTCGCGCGGCACGGCAGGCGGCTCACCCAGGCGTCCGCGCCGCGCGCGGTCGCGAGCGCCGCGCCCCTCGGCCAGATTCTCCGCCAGCGAATTCTGCGCGGCGCAATCTGCAAGGGCGAGATCGGTGACAAAAGGCACCGGCCTGCCGGCGATCGCCATGCCTTTCAGCCGCGCCCAGACGGCGCGCCGCTTGCGCACCTGGTGCGACTGCAACTCGCTGATTTCGGCAATGCCGGTCTCGCGCTTGATCTCCAGAGCGCCGGCGTCGACGGCCGCATCGAACAGTTCGAGGCCGCGCCCGGTACGCACGATGATGCTGTTGAGCAGCTCATCCTCGACCGCCGGCCCACCATTCAGCCAGGCGTCATGAACCGCGATATCCGCCACCTGGCCGATCGCGTCCGGACAGATCTTGCAGCGCGGCTGGGTCATCCATTTGTCCTCGTCCTCCCACAACTGCCGATAGGTGAGTTCGAAGGCGCGGCCGTCCCTGGTTTCGATCCGGTTGAGGCCGGGATTGCCATGGCCGCGATAGCGAAAAAGCGTGAGCTCGTCCTCGCAGAGGCCGAAACGCCGCAACACCTGTTCCGATTTCGAAAGGTCCGATGCGCCGCCGCAAACGAAGGCCAGGGCATAGCGCATATATCGGTCGACGCGCGGATCGAGCCGCGCCAAATTGCGCACGGCGGTGATATCGCAAGGCTTGGCGATCAGCGCGAAGGGCTGGCCGCGATCAAGGATGTCGTCGAAATCCACCAGCGTCGCCGTGGGGCCGTAGCGCGAGCCGGCGCCCTCGATCATCGAAACGGCATCGAAGCTCAGGCGCCGCTCATTGCGCATCGGCTGTAAGCGTGATGCGGCGACATGCAGCACGAACTTGACGCGTCCCGAGCTCAGCAGAAATTGCCCAAGCGCCGTCAGCACACCGCCTCCCGATCCGACAAACCGCACCGTGGGATCTCCCGCGCGTCCGAGCACAAGCCGTTCGGCGGGGCCCCAGACGGTGTCCGTCAACGCTGCATTGCTCGCCTGCGCCGGCGGTGGACCGGCGATGCGCGTTCCCGGGCAGACTGCGTTGACCCGCGTCAGCGTCGACCTGACCAACACCTGCATCGCCACCGGCCGCTCGCGCCCTTCCGGCGTCATCGCCATCTCGACCTTGCCGGGACCGGCGATCGAACGGCAGAGCCCGCAACCGATGCAGAGACCGTTTTCCACGATCTCGCCGAGCGACAGCGGCTCGGTCGCGCGCGGCGCCGTGTCCTGGCTGGTTTCGCTGGGGGCCATCAAGTTTCGATCTCAGGCCGGTTCGGAAATGCGCCGGTACTGGTCGGGGCGGCGATAGAGCGCGAAGTTGAAATTCACTTTCCGGCAGGTCTCGATCAGGTCGAGATCGGCGCGGTGGACGATGACCTCGTCGTCGAGCGACATCGCCTGCGCGGCGATCTCGCCGGTCGGCGCGATGATGCAGGACCCGCCGATCAGTGCCTGGCCGTCTTCCAGCCCCGCCTTGGCGGCCGCAGCGACCCACAGCGTGTTCTGGTAGGCGCCGGCCTGCATCGGCAGATGGTTGTGGAACATTCGCAGATGCGCCAGCGCCGGCGCCTCGTCGAGCAGCAGTGGCGTGTTGTAGCCGAGCAAGGCCACCTCGGCGCCATTGAGGCAAAGCATGCGGTAGGTTTCCGGCCAGCGGCGATCGTTGCAGATCGCCATGCCGACACGCACGCCGCGATAGTCGAAGACCGGAAAGCCGAGATTGCCCGGTTCGAAATAGCGACGTTCGAGATGCGTGGTGATGCCTTCCTCCGGCTCGCTCGACCCCGGCACATGCATCTTGCGGTAGCGGCCGATGAACCGCCCGTCCGGGCCGACAAGGTCCATGGTGTTGAAACAGCGCGTGCGGCCGTCTTCCCTTGCGATCTCGCAATAGCCGAGCGCGAAGCCGATCTTGAGGCGGGCGGCGGCATCATAGAGGCATCGCGTTTCGGGCCCCGGCATTGCCCTTTCGAAGAAGGCGTCGATCTCCGCCTGATCGTCGATGCGCCAGCGCGGGAAGAAAGTGGTCAGCGCCATCTCGGGAAACACGGCAATCTCCGCCCCGGCGGAAGCTGCCTGTTCCAGCAAGTGGATGAGGCGATCGACCGTCTCGCTCCGCGTCGCACTGCGCTGGATTGGCCCGGTCTGGGCGACCGCGATAGTCAGGCATCGAGCCACGGCATCATCTCCTCGACTGGTTTTCCCGAGCGGGCCGGATCGGCGGCGCTGCGCTCTACGAACTGTCCGAACCCCGGCTGCACCTGGAGTTCGCCGTCGGCGACAACCGGCACGCCGCGCACCAGCACAGTGGTCGGCTTGCCCGTCACGCTCCTGCCCTCATAGGGCGTGAAGTCGACACGCGAATGCAGCGCCCGGTGCCCGAGCGTCCAGGTCACTGTCGGATCCCACAGCGCCAGATCGGCATCGAGGCCGACCGCTATGCGCCCCTTGGCATGGGCCAGGCCATAGATCGCGGCGGCGTTGCGCGAGGTGAGATCGAGATAGCGCTCGAGCGTCAGGCGGCCGCTCAGCAGTCCCTCCGAGAAGAGCAGCGGCAGACGAGTCTCGATGCCGGGAATGCCGCTCAGCGTGGTGGTGAAGTCGGGTGTCTGCGACCGAGCGATCTTGTCGGCGAAGAAATAGGGCGAATGGTCCGACGACCACAGGTCGATGCCGCCATCGATCAGCGCCTGCCACAGATGCCGATGGCTGCGCGGCGAGCGCGGCGGCGGCGAAAACACAAAGCGCGCCGCATCCATGGCCGGCCGGTCGAGGTCGGCGGCGCCGATGAACAGATATTGCGGGCAGGTCTCGGCTATCGCATCCACCCCTCGCCCGCGCGCCCGCGCCACCTCCTCGGCCGACTGCCAGGAGGAGACGTGGACGATGGTCATGCGCGCGCCGGTCATTTCGGCGAAGGCCAACGCACGATGCGTTGCCTCCCGCTCCATTGTCTCGCTGTGGGCAACGACATGGTAGCGGATATCGGTGCGGCCGAGATCGATCAGGCGCTGCCGCGTGCGCCTTATGGCGGCATCGTTCTCGGCATGGACCATGACGATCCAGCCAAGCCTATGGGCAGCATCGAGCACCCTGAAGAACAGATCGTCATCGACGGCAAAGCCCTGATAGGTCATGAACAGCTTGACCGACGCGATACCGCGGCCGGCGAGCAGCGAAAGCTGTTGCTCGACATCCGGGCCGGTGCCCATGGTCACCACCGCGTGCAGCCCGTAATCGATCACCGCGCGCCCTGTGGCACGGTCGAGCGCTCGATCGATGGCGGCGACGGTGCTCATCTCCGGACCCGGCATGCCGAACGGGACGATGCATGTCGTGCCACCGAAGGCAGCCGAGATGGTGCCGGATTCGAAATCATCCGCATTGCCGGCCCCGCCCCAGACCGGCTGGTCGAGATGGCAATGGGCATCGATGCCGCCCGGCATGACCCAACGACCGCCGGCGCCGATCAAGGATTTGCCGGCCAGGCCCGTCCCGGTGGCGGCGATGCGGCCGTCGTCGATGGCGATATCGCATTCGGCCCAACCGTCGTCGAGGGCAACGCGTCCGCCTTTGATCACCAGCTCATGCATTCGGTTTGCCCACCCCAATCGGCGTCAGCCGACCGCCGCCGTCACCATGATCTCGACGCGATACTGGTCGCCGGCAAGCCGCGCCTCCACCGTCGCGCGCACCGGCATGGCGCTGCGGTCGATCCAGGCATCCCAAGCCATATTCATCATGTCGAAGTCGGCGATGTCACGCAGCCAGATCTGAGCGCTCAGGAGTTTCGACTTGTCGCTGCCGGCCTTGGCCAGAAGCGCATCGATCTTGGCGAATATCTGCTTGCTCTGCGCGGTGGTGTCGCTTGAAAGGTCGTCCGCCGTCAGGCCGGAAACATAAACGGTGCCGTTATGGCGCAACACCCGGCAAAAGCGTTGGCCGTTCTCAAGACGTTCGATCGTCATCTCGGGGTCCCCTCTCGATCTTTGACAGGCGACCTATCGTAGGGAGCGCACTAAAGGACTGTAAAGCCTTTCGCAGGGCGCAACGCCGTTTTCCGCCGCCGGGATGGCCAAAAAAAATGACGCCATAGCCGTGTCAATCTTCGCTTGCAGCAGGCATGACTGGGTGTAGCTTCTGTTTGGGAGAGCAGCCGCCGGCCAGCGTGACTGCCAAGGGGAGCCGTCGCAATGCACAAGAATCCGGCGCCGCTTGTCGATCCTGCTTGCGATCTCCGGCGTCCGTCCTAGTCGGCCAGGCGCGGCATTCATGGGATCGATCGGTCAATCCGCGATGCGCTTTTGGCAGAACGCCGAGCGCTCCCGCGCAACGCTGCCGATGATGGCAGGCGTCTGTTTCGCCTGTATCGGCAGCGCCATGCTGACGACAGCGGTGTCGTTCCACCTCGGCAAAGCCGGCGTCGATCCCGGAACCGTGCAGATCGTGCTGACCGCCTATCCGGCCGGTTTCCTGATCGGATGCCTAGTGACGCGTCCATTGGTCACCCGCTACGGCCATGAGCGGACATTCCTGCTGGTCCTGGCAACTGCGCTGCTGTCGGCCCTGGGCTTCGTCGTTACCGACTTCATGCCGGCATGGTTCTGCTTGCGGCTGCTCGGCGGCATGTCGATGGCCTCGATGTTCGTCGTCTGCGAGAGTTGGATCAATCTCTATGCCGAACAGCACAATCGCGGCTCGCTATTCGCGCTCTACATGCTGACGACGGCGATTGCCGTGCTGCTTGGCCAGGTCCTGGTGGCGATGGTCGGTCCGCAATCTCCGCATCTGTTTCTGGTCGCGATGGCGACGGTGCTTGTGGCCTTTGCGCCCAACTTCGCCGGGGTGCGCTGGCCGGCGCTGCCTTCGGTGCCGAGTGATCCGGCGCCCGCGTCCGGAGCCAAGGCAGACAGGCGGCTGGGACCGCTGGCGCTCTTCAGGCTGGCGCCGGTGACGGTCGTGGCGATTTTCCAGGGCGGCATCACCAACATGAACGTCTTCGTGCTGACGCCTCTTTACGGAACGCAGATCGGCCTGTCGGCGGCGGCCACGGTCTGGCTGGTGACCACGATAAGCATTGCCGGAATGGTGGCGCAGACCCCGGTCGGCTGGCTTTCTGACCGTTTCGACCGCCGCCTGATACTGCTGGTGCAAGGGCTGGTATCGGTGACGGCCTGCGCCTTGATCGCTTGGGTCGGCACCCTGTCGGTGCCTCTGCTCTTCGTGCTGTTCTTCATCTATGGCGCCACGGCGCTGACGATCTATCCGGTGGCGATGGCCTTCGGCGCATCGCAGCTTCATAGCCGGCACATGGTCGCCGCCTCCGGCACGCTGCTCCTGCTCTACTCGATCGGCAATGTGGCAACGCCGGGCGTCGCCGCGGGGTTGATGGCGCATCTTGGACCTCCCGCCATGTTCCTGCTGCTCGGCGGCGGCGCTGCCCTGGTCACGTTGGCCGCCTGCTACAATCTTCTGCGCCGGCCGGTCACGGCGCCGGTCATGCAACGTATCGAGGAACGGGTTTGAGGAGGCCGCGATGAACCGTCTCGAAGGCAGCGCTGTCCTGATAGCAGGCGCCGCAAGCGGCATTGGCGCGGCCATTGCCCGGCGCTGCGTCGCGGAAGGCGCCGGCGTGATCTGCGCCGATTATGAGCTGGAGGCGGCGCAAGCCCTTGCCGATGAGCTCGGCGCCGCCGCTTCCGCCTGCGGCTGCGATGTGACCGATGCGGAGCAGGCTCGCAGCGCCGTCGACATCGCAAGGCAGCGCTTCGGCCGGCTGGACGGACTGGTGCACAACGCCGCCGCGCCATCGACCAATGCCACCGTCGTCGATCTCGACGAACAGTCCTGGCGCCGCGAACTCGACGTCAGCCTGACCGGTGCGTTCCTGATGAGCAAGTTCGCGGTGCCGTTGATCGCGGTGGGTGGCGGCGGCTCGGTGGTGTTCATCGGCTCGCAGTTCGGACGCGTCGCCACCGCCAATGCCGTCGCCTATTGCGCTGCCAAGGCGGGGCTGATCCATCTCGCCAAGGCGATGGCGGTCGACCATGCGCCGGACAATGTGCGCGTCAACAGCCTGTCGCCGGGCGCGGTGGCGACAGCGCGCCTGCTGCGCAGATTTCCGGACTTCGAGGCCGCCAATGCGGGTCTTGGCCCCGCCCATCTGCTCGGCCGCATCGCAGAGCCGGATGAGATCGCCGCGGCGGCCGCTTTCCTTTTGTCATCGGACGCATCCTTCGTCACCGGATCCGACATGCTCGTGGACGGCGGCTATGCAACGCGCTGATCCTGTTCGTTCAACTTAGAAGGAGTTCACATGACGCTGCTTGTCACCGGAGGCACCGGCTTTGTCATGAGCGTGGTCGCGCGCGCATGGCTCGACCGCGATCCGCAAGCCCGGGCCGTGATCCTCGACCGGTCCGGCCTGGACGCGGCGGCCGAAAAGCATTTCGCCCCGGTGCGCGACCGGCTCACAGTGGTCGCCGCCGACGTCCTCGACCCGAAAGCCTGGTCCGCGGCGCTAGACGAGCAAGGCATCACGGCGATCGTGCATGGCGCGACAATCACGCCGATCTCGCGCGGCAGCGCCTCGGAGGCAAAACGGCAGCCCGAGGCCGAAGACCCGGCCCGCATCGTCGACGTCAATCTAATGGGCACCGTGCGGATGCTGGACTGGGCGCGAGAGAGACCGGACCTCAAGCGCTTCGTCTATGTCAGTTCCGGCTCCGTCTACCGTCACAATGGCCCCGACTGGAGCAGCGAGCCGCTGCCGGAAGACGGCTATGTCGCGCCGTTGACGCTCTACGGCATCTCGAAATTCGCCTCCGAGATGGTGACCAACCGCTATGCCGACCTGTTCGACCTGTCGGCGGTCTCGGTGCGACTTGCTTCGGTCTACGGCCCGATGGACCGCGCGACCGAGAGCCGCAACTTTCGCCATGTTCCCAACCGCGTCGCACATATGGCTTTAGCCGGCGAGACGATCAGGCCGAACAGCCTGGAGCCGGTCGGCGACTATATCGTCTCGACCGACGTTGCCGCCGCGATCCTCGCGCTGATCGATGCACCGCGCCTCAATTACCGTCACTACAACATCGGCTCCGGGTCTAGCCAGACCATCGGCGAGATCGTCGGCTGGGCAAGGGAACGCGTGCCGGGCCTGAAGGCCGAAGTGACACCAGGAGAAGACGCCAATATCGTCCAGGATGTGAGACTGAAGGGCGGCATGTGGGGCGCGTATGACATCGCCCGCATCCTGCGCGACACTACATGGCGGCCGCGTCCGGGCAAGGAAGCCTTCCACGCCTACATGGACTGGATAACCGCCAACGAAACGAGATGAGAGGAATTTGCCATGACGCCAAGCGCTGCCTCGCAACCGCCCCAGCCGCGCGACCTCGTCGGCTATGGTCCGAATCCGCCCTTCGTGACCTGGCCCGGCGGCGTCAAGCTCGCCATCAACCTCGTGCTCAACTATGAGGAGGGCTCGGAATATTCCTGGCTCGAAGATGGCCGCAACGACAATTGGGGCGAATACAATCTCACCTCGAGCCCGCCGGTGCGCGACCTCGGCACCGAGACGCATTTCGAATATGGCAGCCGCGCCGGCGTCTGGCGCTTGGCACGGCTTTTTGATCGCTACGACATCCCGATCACCATCTCAGCTTGCGCGGTGGCGCTGGAGCGCAACCCGCCCTTCGTCGAATGGATGAAGACGCGACGACACGATCTGCTCGGCCACGGCCTACGCTGGATCGACTATACGACCATGGAGCGCAGCGAGGAAAAGCGCCAGCTGCATGAAGCGGTCGGGCTTTACGAGACACTACTGGGGAGGCGGCCGCTCGGCTGGAACTGCCGCTCGCTGCCCAGCGTCAACACGCGCGATCTGCTCGTCGAGGAAGGCAGCTTCCTCTATCACTCCGATCCCTGCAATGACGACCTGCCCTACTTCCTCGACCATCGGGGCACGGAAATCCTGGTCGTGCCCTATTCCAAGACGCTCAACGACAGCCGTTATCTGGTGGCGCCGGGCTACAGCAAACCGCGCGACTTCGCTGAGGATTGCCGCTCGGCGATCGATTACATGCTCGGTGAAGCCGACGAGACCGGCGGCCGCATGCTGACGATCGGCATCCATGCGCGCTGGATGGGCCAACCCAACCGGGCGTCCGGGCTGCGCGAGGTGATCGAACATGTGAAGCAGAACCCGGCCGCTGCCTTCATGCGCCGCGAAGAGATTGCCCGGTTCTGGCTGGAGAGCCATGCCAGCTTCGAGCGGCGCGGCTAACGGAAACAAGACGGCATGTTCGAAACCCTGATCCGGGGAGCCACCATCGTCAACGCCGAAGGGTTCGAGCGGCGCGATGTGGGCATTACCGATGGCCGTATCGCGGCGCTTGTCCAGCCTGGCGAGACGGCCTCGGCCAGGACAGTCATCGATGCGGCCGGTGCCTATCTGCTGCCCGGCCTGGTCGACGCGCACGCGCACCTGCGCGAGCCTGGACTGACACACAAGGATGACTTTTCCTCGGGCACGCATGCCGCGGCCCTTGGCGGCGTGACGACGGTGCTCGACATGCCGACCGACGAGCCATGGACAGCCACAGCCGAACAGCTTGCCGACAAGATGGCGATGACCGAGGCCCGCATACATGTCGATGTCGGCTTGCAGACCGTCGTCAGCCGCAACCTGTCGCTTATCCCTCGCGTGCTGGACTTGGCGCCGGTCTCGTTCGAGCTGTTCACCGCCGATGTGCCCGATGACTTCCTCTTCGCGACGTCCGACGCCGTGGCCGAGGCGTTGAAGGCTTTCGCCGGCAGCGACACTTTGATCGGCATCTCGCCCGGCGATCAATCGATCCTGACCGGCAGCACACTACGCGACCGCCCCGGCACCATCGCCGCCTTTCAGGCCAGCCGGCCGCCACTCGCCGAAGCCAACGGCATCGCCCGGGCGCTCATCGCCGCCGCCTCTGCCGAAACCAGAATTCATGTCCGCCAGATCAATTCCGAACTCGGCGTCGAGACGTGGGGCCGGCTGCGCGGCATGGCCGACGCCAGCGTCGAAACAACGCCGCAGAACCTCTTCTTCACCGCCAGCGATTATGAGATGCAAGGCGCTAATCTCAAGGCCTCGCCACCCCTGCGCTCGCCGCATGATGTGGATGCGCTGCGCGCCGCGCTGAGCGGAGGACTGATCGACATCGTCGCCACCGACCACGCGCCGCACGCGCCAATCGAAAAGGCTGCATCCTATGCGGCCTTTGCCGACATTCCAGGTGGCATGCCAGGGCTGCAGACACTGTTGCAGACCATGCTGAAACTGGTCGATGAAGGCTTGATCGCATTGTCCGATCTGGTGCGCCTGTGCGCCCGCAATCCGGCCGAGCGCTTCGGGCTTGGCCGGCGCAAGGGACGGATCGCCACCGGCTACGATGCCGATATCCTCATCCTCGATCCGCGCCAGTCCAGCACGATCGCCAATGCCGATCAGGTGTCGCGAGCGGGCTATACGCCATTCGATGGCTGGACCGTCCAGGCGCGGCTGACAAGCGTCTTCCTGCGCGGTCGCGAAATCGCGCGCGAGGGAAAACTGATCGGCCCGAAAATTGGAACCATCGTCACCCGGGAAAGCTGAAGACCATGCCCCTCCTCGCAGACAAGACCGCCATCGTCACCGGAGGCAGTTCCGGCATCGGCCGCGCGATCGCGCTGAAATTCGCGGCCGAGGGCGCGAGCGTCGTCATCGCCGACACGGTCGAGCAGCCGATCGAAGGCGGTAAGAGCACCGTGGAGTTGATCCGCTCGGCCGGCGGAGGTGCTGTTTACATCCGGACCGACATCTCTGACTGGAGCGCCGTCGATGCGCTGGTCGATGCGACGGTCACGCAGTTCGGACGGCTCGACGTGATGGTCAACAACGCCGCGATTTACACCAGCACCAATCTGATCGACACCACGCCGGAACAATGGCAGCGCGTCATCGGCGTCAACCTGACCGGTTTCTTCTACTGCTCGAAACGGGCGGTGATGCAGATGCTCACCCAGGCGCCCGTCACCGATGTGCGCGGCCGCATCATCAACATCTCCTCGCAGCATGGTATCGTGGCCTGCCCGGGCGACTTCCCCTATTCTGTGAGCAAGGGAGGCATCGTGCAGATGACACGGCAGATCGCCGTCGACCACGCCGACGACCTGATCGTCTGCAACGCGATTGCGCCAGGCAAGATCGTCACCGGCAAGCCGGGTGTCGCCAACGAACCCGACGCGCTCGATTACTCGCGAAGGCGCACGCCATGGCCGCGGCTTGGACATCCGAGCGACGTGGCCGGAGCCGCCTTGTTTCTCGCCAGCGACATGGCAAGCTACGTTACAGGCATCAACCTGATGGTGGACGGCGGCTGGATGGCGGGCTGACCTAGTAAGACCTAAGGCCGACTGCCCGGAGACCGCGGGCAAGGGCTGCAGCAAGGGACGTTGGCCGACGAACAGGTCAAAACATTACGTGGGCACTTTTTCGCCCCCAGAGTCGAGACACGCGCTCTGCAACGGTAGTAGTCGCAGTCGCAAACAGTTCTCCAGAAGCGATCTGGTCACGCGGTATCTTCCAAATCAGACCACTACTAGCGCTCCAGCTCTGACAATGGCGGCAGCACGACAGCCGGATGGCGGCCTTCGCGCAGCATCAGCCCGAGACTGTAGTCGACGGCTAGCTTCATGGCGCCGAGCGCCGTGCCGCCGTCTTCAAGCGAACTGACGGCGATCCGTGTCGGCCACGCAAGTTCTGCTGCGACGCGTTCGACATTTTCTGTCATCAGCGGGTTTCTGCCGACACCGCCGCCAAGCACGATCAGGCCGGGGTCGAGCATGCCGATGCAGCCGGCCGCCAGCCTGCCGATATCGGCTGCATGACGCGCGACTGCCGCTACCGCCGACGCTGAGCCCTCCAGAGCACGCGCGAACAGATCCTTGGCCGAGTCGGGCGGCGCGCCTTCCCCAGCGGGCCAGTCGACACGACAGCGCTCGATCAGCGCCCGCGAGCCGAGATAATGTTCGAGCCCTTCACGATAGGGCGTCTCGCTGGCCGACCACGGAAACGGCATGCGGCCGATTTCGCCGGCAGCACCGCCGGCTCCGCGAAACAAACGCCCTTCGGTGATGAGGCCGAGGCCGACCCGCACGCCAACCTGCAGAAAGGCGAAGGTCTGGTGGCCTTGCGCGGCGCCAAAGTGCATCTCGCCGATGGCCGCGCAATTGACGTTGTTTTCCAGGATGATCGGCACTTTGACACTGCGCCGCAGCAGGCCAAGCACGGCGGACGGCCCGCCGGGCCGGTCAAAACGATCGTTGGAGACGATGCGCGGCACCGCCACCGCAATGGCACGCAGCGCGCGAAAACTCTTGGCCACCTTGGCCATTGTGGCACGCGCCACCGACAGCACGACAGCGCCGACCGCGTCGGCATCGCCGGCTATCGTTTCCGGGATCGGTTCTTCCGCCGACGCCAGCTTCTGCGCGTCCATCGAATAGGCGACGGCACGCACCTGGGCGGCGCCGACATCGATGCCGATCGCGTAGCCCGCGCCGGGACCGATGCCGTAGACCGTCGCCGTGCGGCCGATGGCGCCACGCTCCAGTCCGCGCGACGCCACAAGACCCAAGGCGCTCAGTTCCGACACCGCCGCCGACATGGTCGGTTTCGACAGGTCGAGCATGGCGCCGAGTTTCGGCCGGGTCACCGGCCCATGCGCGGCGAGCACACGAAGCACGGCGCGGGCGCTCTCGGTCAGATTGGGGATTTCCGCAGCCGCCATCTCAGCCGTTCGACCTTTTGCCCTGAAAATCCTATTGGCCGCGCGCAAAATCACCAGCACGACTCAAAGGCGCATGCATGTTCCCCTGAATGCCTCATTGCCGGGCAGTTTGGCAATTTCCGCAAGCAGGATCTCAAACCGAAGGTCGAACGCAGCGGAAAATGCGCGAACAGGACAGGCTACACCTCGGTCGGCGACCACGGCTTCAGCTTGGTGTCGGTCTGGCGGTAGCGGAACGTAATGTCGGCGAGGCCGGCGGCGTCCTGCATGTCGCCGACAATGAGCTGGATGGCGATGATCTCCAGTATGGCATCGGCCATGTCGTTGCCGAGTGCCGGGATGGAAATCACCACTAGCCTGTCGGCGGCAGCGACATCGACGCGCCGTGTCACCAGCACCGAGTGACAACCGAAGGCCGCAACATCCTGCGCGATCTTCACCTCGCGGCCATCACCGATGCAAATGAGTCCGGTCGCCGCATCTTGCGATTCCATCGGTCCGTGCAGGTAGTTCAGCGTATCCCATCCGGATGCCGGCACCCTCACCGCCTCGCGGATCAGCATCGCCGCCTCGCCGGCATTGGCGAAGCCGACGCCGGCGCCAACGATGTCGATGGATGTTCTGCCCTGCAGCAGCCGTGCCGCCTGCCCAGCAGCTTGCGTCGCGCCGGAAAGAACGGCGGCTGCGGCGGCAGGCAAACGCGCCCAATCGAAGCTGTTGCCGGCAAGCCTGCCGATCAGCATGCCAAGCGCCAGCAAGGTCCCGGTATAGCCGGTGGAGCTTGCGCCATTGTCGGCGCCAGAATCCGTGGCAAGCACAGCACCAGTCAGATCAGCCAGCGGATTGCCGCTGCCACGGCAGACCGCCAGGCGCGGCGCGCCCGACGCCTCGCGCATGACGTCGTAGATTTCGCGGCTCTGCCCGGAGGCCGACAGCGCGATGAACGCATCGGCGGCTGCATCCGTCCGGCCATAGAGATCGGTCGGCGTATAGGCAAAAGCCTTGATACCGGAGGCGCGCAGATAAAGCGCACCGGCCAGCGCTGCCTGATAGCTGGCGCCGATGCCGGCAAGCCCGATCGTCTTGCCGGCAAAAGCGCGGAGATCGAGGTCGTCAAGCGACGAGGCCACCGAACGCCGGCCGATTTCGAGACTTTCCGTCTGGCGCGCCACCGCCGGGCGATAGCCGATACGCTTCATCATTCAAACCGCTCCAATTCCCAAAGATTGGCCCTGACCGACCAGCAGTCGTCTCGCCAAGGCGACCGCACCCAGCACCGGCGGCTCGCGCAGCAGCAGCACCTGGCTCGACGGCGAGACCTTTGCCATGGCCTCGACGAATGCCGTCATCAACATCGGCTGCTCCGAGATGACCCCGCCGCCAGCCACGACAAGGGCGGGATTGGCGCCGCGTTCGATCAAGAGTGCGACCAATGCGGCCAACCCTGCCCCGCCTTCGCTGATAACACGGATAGCCAGAGCCGAGCGGGCGATCGCCGCGTCGAATACGGCATTGGCATAGCGGCCCCAGACCGCAGCACCACGCGTTTCGTTGAGCAGGATGCCAAGCTTGGTCTGGTCGTCTGTACCCAGTTCGCGCATCAGCCCGGCAATCAGCGGGTCACCATCCTGGCCCCGGTCGAGGCTGTGCCGGACTGCTTTCGCCGCCTCGCGCACCAATGCCGGCGCGCTGCCCTCGTCGCCAAGGATCCAGCCCCAGCCACCGGCTGCCAGCATCTTGCCATCGGCCGTGCGTGCCACCGCGATCGAGCCTGTGCCGGAGACGACGCCGATGCCGTCGATATAGCCAGCGGCAGGAACCATCAGCTCGGCATCGTTGACCACCTGCACCGCACCACCGGTCCTGCTTGCCAGCAGCGCCTGGAAGCGAAGGCATTGTTCACCCGTGTCGCAACCATGCGCGCCAACGGCCAGCACAGCGGGCGCGACCCCGCCGCACAATCCCGCGACGATCCCAGCCAGCGTCGTGGCATCGGTTTCCATCTGGCGGATGCGCCAGGTCTCCGTCACCAGCACCTCGTCGGCGATCGTACGCTCGCCCTGGCACGCCATGATCCGCGTCTTGGTGCCGCCGATATCCACGCCTGCAATGATTTTCTGGGTCACCGTTATCCACCGCACACGCCGGACGAAGCGGGTTGCCGCGTCCAGATCCTTATTAGTTAGGAAACTTTACAAACTATCTTTCCAGACGGCAAGAACTATGATTTGATAATGGTCGTAAAAAGCGCATCAAGCGCATTGGGAGATTGCAACATGAGCAGGAGAAAGATTGGTCTGGCCCTCGCGGCCGCGTCTTTCGCATGGGGACTCGCAGCCAGCGTGGCACATGCAACCGACATCTCGTTCTGGACCTGGCGCCAGGAAGACAAGGCTGCCTACAATGAACTTTTCGCGGATTTCGCCAAGGCCAACCCGGACATTCATGTGAAGTTCGAGTCGTTCCCGGATGAGAACTATCCGACGATTGTCTCGACGGCGCTGGCCGCCGGCAAGGGCGGCGACGTCATCCACACCCACGCCTATGGCTGGCTGGAGCAGTTCGTCAAGGCTGGCTATTTCGAGCCGCAGGATCTGACCACGGTGCCTTCACTCGCCAACCAGCCCGCCGATGCGCTGGTGGCCGGCACCTACCGCGCCGACAAGAAGGTCTATTCCCTGCCCTTCGCCTCGCAGACGCTCGGCCTGTTCATCAACAAGGACGTCTTCACCAAGGCCGGGCTGACGCCGCCGACCACATGGGATGAGTTCATAACCGTCAGCAAGGCGCTGAAGGACAAGGGTATTTACCCCCTGGCCAACGGCATGGGCACCAGCTGGTTCAACGAGATGTTCGTGGCCATCTTCACCAACCCGTTCCTCGGCCAGGACTTTGTCAGGGACCTGACGTCGGGCAAGACCACCTTCAAGGACCCGCGCTATGTTGCGGCGCTCGGCATGCTGCTCGAACTGCGCGACTACATGCCGCCCGGCTTCGAAGGCATCGACTACGACACCGCCGGCCAGCTGTTCATCAGCGGCAAGGCGGCGATGCTGGCCGGCGGCAGCTTCGATATCGCCAGCTACCGCACCCAGAACCCGGCCATCAACATGGACTTTGTCGCCCCGCCAATGGCCAAGGCCGGCGACACACCGCAGGTGACCAAGTTCTTCGATGGCGGCTATGCCGTCAACGCCAAGTCGGCCAACAAGGAGGCCGCGCTGAAGCTGGTCAACTGGATGGGCACCAAGGAGTTCGGCGACAAGTTCTCCGCTCTGCTCGGCAACATCTCGCCGATCAAGGGCGTCGTCATCAAGGACGAGCTTCTCGCCCATGTCGCCAAGTTGAACGAAACTGCCATGCCGCATATCAATGTCGTCTACTTCCGTTTCGAGAAGCCGACGGGATCGGAGCTGCTGCAGGGCGACATCACCAAGATGATGTCGGGTTCGATCACCCCGGACCAGCTCGCCGCCGACCTGACCAGCGGCCTCGCCAAATGGTACAAGCCTTTCCAGGGCAAGTGACATGAACATCGGCCGGCGCCACACCACAAAAGCCTTTCCGTGGCGCCGGTCACTCTGGATCGCGTCCCTGCTGACACCGGCCCTGGTGGTCATGGTGTTGTTCGTGCTCTGGCCGCTGCTGTCGGCCTTCCGCCTTGCCTTCTATGAGTTCAACGGCTTGCAGCCGACCGGATTCATCGGCTTTGAAAACTTCCGCAAGGTGCTGTTTGAACAGCCTTACAGCGACTGGACCTACAATGCGCTGAAGCACAACATCATCGCCTTCGTGGCGCTGATGGTGTTCGAGAACGGCACCGCCTTCCTGCTCGCCTACGCCTTGCTGAAGGCACTGCCCGGCCACCGCATCCACCAGGTCATCGTCTTTCTTCCCGTCGTGCTGTCGGCGGTCATCGTCGGCTTCCTGTGGAAACTGTTTCTGCACCCGCTGTTCGGTCTGGTGAACCAGACGCTGGCGCTGGTCGGCATCAGCGCCATCCCGTGGCTCGGCAACGAACACACCGCACTCGGCAGCGTCCTGTTCGCCAATGTCTGGCACTGGCTGGGCTTCCCGACCCTGGTGCTTTTGGCCGGCATGCAGCGCGTCAGCAAGGACGTGATCGAGGCCGCCCGTCTCGACGGCGCCGGCGACTATGTGCTGATGACCAAGATCGTGTGGCCGCTGATAGCGCCCAGCGTCACCATCGTCACCATCCTGACCTTCATCGGCAGCTTCAACTGGTTCGAAATTCCGTATGTGATGGCCGGCCTTACCGGTTCGCCCGGCGGCGCCACCGACGTGCTCGGCCTCTATTTCTACCGCACCGCCTTCGGCTCGACGACGACCGGCATCCAGGATTTCGGCCAGGGTAGCGCACTGGCCGTGATGATGTTCATCATCGTTGCCGGCGTCACCGCTATCGCGCTTCGCTATCTGCGCCGTCGTGAGATCGAACTGTGAGCGAAACAAACGGCACCAGGGAACCCGGCGAGCTGTTGAAGAACGGCGCCATCCAGCTGATGCTGGCGGTCAATGCCGTCATCATGATCTATCCGCTGTTCGTCATGGTGATGTCGTCCTTCAAGACCAATGCCGAGATCTTCAGCTCGCCCTTCGCCCTGCCGGCGCACTTCTCGCTGGCCAATGCCGAGCGGGTGTGGAGCGAAACCAATTTCGTGCGCTACCTCGCCAATTCCGTCGGCATCACCATGGCCGCGGTGGCGCTGATCCTTCTGTTCAGCACCATGGCCGCCTATGCGATTGCCCGCTACCAGTTCAGGCTGAGCGCGCTGGTGCTGATGTTTTTCCTCAGCGGCATGACCGTGCCGCTGAAACTGGCGATCATTCCGCTGTTCATCCAGCTGGATTCGCTGAGGCTGGTCGACAGCTATGCCGGCCTGGTGCTGGTCTATGTCGCCATGGGCATTCCCTCGGCGGTGTTCATCATGACCGGCTTCCTCCGGACTTTGCCGCGCGAACTGGAAGAGTCGGCGCGCATGGACGGCGCCAGCGAATTTCGCATCATGCGATCGATCATGCTGCCGCTGGCGCGCCCGGCGCTCGTCATCGTCGCAATCCAGAACGCCGTGCCCATCTGGAACGACTTCTTCTTCCCGCTGGTGCTGATCACCTCCGACAATCTCAAGACGCTGCCGCAGGGCCTCACCGTCTTCGTCGGCGAATTCACCACCGACTGGGGCGTGCTATTCACCGGGCTGACGCTGGCGGCGTTGCCGATCACGCTGCTCTACATCGTTCTGTCGAAGCAGTTCATCTCCGGCATCACTCAGGGTGCGGTGAAATAAGGCACTGTCAGTAACGAGGATTGTTTCAAGTGGCGAACCAGAACAAGATCATCATCACCTGCGCGGTCACCGGCTCGATCCACACGCCGTCAATGTCGCCGCATCTGCCGGTGAGCGCACAAGACATCGCCGAGGCCGCGATCGGCGCGGCGGAGGCCGGCGCTGCCATCGTCCATCTGCATGCGCGCAACCCCGTCGATGGCCGTCCCGACCAGTCGACCGAGGCCTTCGCGCCCTTCCTCAGGGTGATCAAGCAGCGCTCGGACTGCGTGATCAACATCACCACCGGCGGCGCCGCGACGATGAGCGTCGAGGAGCGGGTCAAGCCGGCGGCGACCTTTGCGCCGGAAGTCGCCTCGCTCAACATGGGCTCGATGAATTTCGGCCTCTATCCGATGCTGGAGCGCTTCAAGACCTTCGAACATGATTGGGAGCTTCCATATCTCGAAGGCTCGCGCGACCGCATCTTCCGCAACACCTTTGGCGATATCGAGCACATATTGCGCACCTGTGCGGAGAACGGCACCCGTTTCGAAATCGAGTGTTACGACATCGGCCATCTCTATACGCTCGCCCATTTCGTCGAGCGCGGCCTGGTCAAGGCGCCGTTCTTTGTCCAGAGCGTGTTCGGTATCCTTGGCGGCATCGGCACCCATCCGGAGGATGTCGCGCATATGAAGCGCACCGCCGACCGCCTGTTTGGGCGGGACTACCACTGGTCGGTGCTGGGCGCGGGCCGAAGCCAACTGCCGATCGCCACCCAGGCGATTGCGCTTGGAGGCAATGTGCGCGTCGGGCTTGAGGACTCGCTGTGGATCGGCAAGGGCCAGCTGGCGAAATCCAACGCCGAGCAGGTGAAGAAGGTCCGCCAGATCATTGAGGGGCTCGGTGCCTCGGTGGCCACCCCTGACGAGGCGCGGCAAATTTTGCAGCTCAAGGGTGGCGACAAGGTCTCTTTCTGAGGAAAACACTAATGAGTGCGGTCACCATATCGGGCGTCGAGAGAGCCCTTGGCAAGGCGAAGGTTATCCACGACGTATCTGTCGACATCGCGTCCGGTGAGTTCGTCATCCTCGTCGGACCGTCCGGCTGCGGCAAGTCGACCTCGATACCGTCGAAACATGGCCGGCGCCTTTCCGCCAGCAGGCGCTGGCCTTGATGGCGGCGGAGCGGAATGACGATCCGGATGCCGCGCTCGACCGTCTCGTGCTCGAGGCGGCGCTGGCCGAGGGAGACGATCAGGCGCTGGCGCGCAAGGTGCTAGCCCGCATCGAAGCCGGTTCGAGCCGGCCGTCCTTCCTGCCGCGCCTGCTCTTGAGTCGGGCCGGGTTTGCCGCCTGCGCTGCTGCCGCGCTCATAGCGGCGACGCTGGCAGGCTACCAGGCGGCGCGGCTGCAGGACGATCCGTCCGATATGGAGCTTCTGGCGCTGGCGTCGGGATCGTCGCTGGCTTATGGCGTGTCCCGGATGATCCGGCAGAGGAGGGCTCGCTTTGAAGCGTTCCCGGATATGGACGGCGACGCTGGTGGTGCTCGCCCTTTCGCTCGGGGTCAACTTCTTCCTGCTCGGCTATGCCTTGCACGGCCTGCGCAAGGGCGCGGCGCGCGCGTGCTGTTGTCGGAGATTGCCAGCACTTATCCGCCCGAGGTAAGGAAGGAGTTCCGTGGCGTGCTGCGCGACAACGGCGCTCGCACCTTCCAGGCACTGCGCGAACTGCGTGCCGCGGGCACCATTGTGGCGGCGGCACAAACAGCCAAACCCTTTGACGAAGCGGCGGTGAAGGACGCGACGGCGGGGTGCGCACCGCCACGACCAGCCTTCAGGCGACGATGCAGGGCTATCTCCTGATGGCGCTGAAGAATGTAACCGCCAAACCTCTGTGGGAGGCTGAGCCGCTACGGCCCTACTGGCGGCACAATCGTCACCGACCTATGTCGATATCCAACCGGCTTTGAGGCCCGATCACGAAGATGGAACAATGCGGCACGACGGGCTTGTCCTGACCTTGCTCCGACGCGAACTCTCGGCTGGCTTGCGCTCGATGCGCCGCCGCGACCTTGCCTGGATCGGGCTTGGTGGCTGGGCCCTTTTTGCCTACGCCATGGCCGACGTCGTTGTCGCGTTGCAGGCCGGGGCGGCCACGCTGCGGCAGGAGCAGGCGCTGTGGCTGCTTGGTTTGCCGAGCGCGCTTCTCATTCTTGGCGGCTTCGCTGGCAACGCGCTCGCCAGGCTTTGCCTGTCGCGCGCCTTCGCGCCTTTCCTGAAGGCTTTGCCGCTGTCGCTTCGGGAGCGCCGGCGCATGGCGGCGGTGGCGGCGTGTGCGCTGGGCGTCCCCATTGTTTTCATCGTCGCAGCAGCAGTAGGCCTTGGCTGTCTCGTCATTGCAAAACCACTGGCACCGACCTGGGGTCTCGGCGCCGCGATCCTGTTTGGCGCCAGCTTCTGTGCGACAGCCGTCCTGTGCCTGCGGAGCGCGCGCGACCTGGTCAACGCCGACACTGCCGATCTGGCAAGGGATCCGGACGGGCGCCGGCCCTTGCTAGGTGCCGTCGATCGTTCGACACCGGCGTGGCTCTCCAGCTGGGCCTGGGATCTACCCGCCGGCCGCATAGTACTTTCGTGGCGGCTGGTGGGAGCAGCCATCCTGTTTGGTTTCGCGACGGTTGTTGCTGCCTCCATCAGCTTCGTTCGTCACGATGCCGTGCCGGCGGCCATGGCCGGCCTGACCGGCGGCCTTCTCGTCTTCATGCTGAGCGCGCGCTTCCATCCGCTGGACTCGCCAGTGCTGCGCACGGCTCCGCTCGGCTTCACCAGGGCCTGGCTGCGCCTGGCGCGGCTGCCCCTGCAATTGTCGGTCGCCTACTTTCTCCTGCCGGCCGTTGCTGCCTTGGCGGCTGAGCCTCGGCCTGGGCGATGCCGCTCGCTAGCGGCTTCTGGCTGCTGGCGCTGAACGGCGCCTATGCGGTGTTTGCCGCCTATTTCATGACCGCGCCATTCGTCGCCGCGCTGAGCTTCCTCGGCGCCATCGCCTACACCAGCTACGAGTCGCTCGAATATGGGCGCACGGTGCTGATCGGCTTTGCCGCCCTTGTCCTGTTCCTGTGGCACCGGGCGCAACGGAGATATCGCCATGGATAGCAGTGTCGATCCTGTCGAGATACTCGCGGTTCGCGGGCTCGGCGCCGGCTATGGGGGCCGACCAGTTGTCGCCGGCATCGGGATGACGCTCGATCGGGGTGACATCCTTGGCCTGCTCGGCGCAAACAGCTCAGGAAAATCCACCTTGCTGAAGGCGATCACCGGTCAGATCCGGCTGCTCCAGGGAAGTGTGGCGATCGACGGCCGCGATCTCGCCAGCGCGCCGGAGCCCGCCAAGGCCGGCTTCGGTCTGGCCATCGATCCGCCTGAACTGCCGGCAGCGCTCACCGGGCGGCAATATCTCCAGCTCGTCGCGTCGATCCGTGGCTGTACGGAGAATGACTGGCCTGGCGTCGAAGTTGTCGAGAGATTGGGGCTGAGGCGCTGGCTCGAACGGCCGATTGCCGAATATTCGCTTGGCACGCAGGCCAAGATTGCCATTGCCGCCGCATTGCTCGGCGCGCCACCGCTGCTCATCTTCGACGAATCCCTGAATGGCCTCGATCCGCTCGCCGCCTTTGAGGTCAAGCGCATCATCCGTGCCATCGCACTGAGGGGGCAGCCACGCGGTCATCATCTCCACCCATATCGTGGAAGCCGTTCCCGGCCTTTGCAACCGCGCGGTGCTTCTGGCCGAGGGCAGCATTGTCCGAGAGTGGGATGCCCGGCAGTTGGCCGAGGCAAGCCACGCGCCCGGCGCTTTTGAGCTCCACGTTATGCAGGCGCTGTCGGAACCCATGAGCTGGCCAAAGAGGTAACGCGGCTTTTTTACCCAGAGGGAACGGCTTTCGGGTGACGTCTGCCTTTGGGTAGTGGCAAAGGCATCCCGAATTAGCGAACGGAGGCGCAAAGCTGCCATTCGTTTCAAAATGAATATGGTCAGCAAATGCTGAATCAGCTTCTTGAGTCAAATTGGGCGAACCGCTTACGCCACGTAGGTCGCCTGCGTGAAAGCCGGCAGGAAGCGACCGCCACCCTTCAACCGCACCATGGCGTACGTGGCTGGGAGAGCGACGGACGGCGACCAGCAGCGAGTTCGCCAGCAGACTGGAGATACAACGTCGAGTGCACGAAGATCAGAAAGGCGCGAGATCTCGCCCAACCGCAGGTCGACGCTCACTTGATGATGCCGATCTTCTTGCGATCAATGGTCACGAATACGGCGCAGACCAAAACCGTACCCTTGACGATATTCTGAAGGTACGGATCGACACCGGCCATGTTCATGCCGTTGGAAAGCAGAGTGATGATCAAAACACCCAGCATGGTACCGACAACACTGCCTACGCCTCCAGTCAATGGTGTTCCGCCGACGACCACCGCGGCTATGACGTCCAGTTCAAGCCCCTCCCCGAGTTGGGCGGTGGCGGCCATGGCGCGCGCGGCTTGTAGCAAGCCGGCAATGCCGCACAAGGCACCGAGAAGCACATACATATAGATTTTCACGCGCGCGACCTGAATGCCCGTTAGAATGGCGACACGTTCCCCACCGCCTATGGCGCGAACCTCGCGCCCGAACACCGTCCTGTTGATGATGCCATACGCGACAACCATCAGCACCAGGCCAACGATCACGGAGTGCGGAATGCCCAAAGTCCGATTGGTATAGACATCAAGGAATTGCTCATCCTCGATCGAGACAGGAGCGCCACGTGTAAAAAGCAGCACGATGCCGCGATAGACCACCATCGCTCCCATGGTTGCGATGAAGGACGGCACCTTGCCTTTGGCCAGGAGAACGCCGTTGATCAATCCGGCAACAGCACCGACGGCAATGGCGGGAATGATCGCCGCGGCGCCAAGGCTGTCAGCTGTCAATGCGGCTGCCAATGCCGCCAGTGCAACAATTGAACCGACCGAAAGATCGATTGAACCGGCCATGATGACGAAGGTCATGCCGAGCGCAGCAACCAGCAGCACCGTGCCCTGTTGAAGCACGATGAGAAGGTTGCTGAAGGTCAGGAAGCGTGGCGAGGCTATCGAGAAGATCACAATGAGCAGGACGAGCATGGCAAGCGGAAAGCCGCGTTTGACGACTTCGAACCTGGCATTGACGCCGGGTTCCCTGGTTGCGTTCGGTCTCTTGGTGGCGATCGAGGTCACGTTCGTTTCCATGGTCAGGCCATATGTCCAATGATGTCATGCTCGGTGGCATCGGCTGCCGTCTCGATGCGATGCGTAATTTGTCCTTGCCGGAGCACCAGCAAACGGTCCGACATACCGATCAGCTCAGGCATGTCTTCTGAAGACAGGATCACGGCGAGGCCCTGCGCCGCCTTCTGCTGAATGATGCGATAGATTTCCGCGCGGGCGCCGATATCGACGCCGCGTGTAGGATTGTTGAGCAGGAGCAGACGTGGCTGGACAGCCAAGCATTTGCCGATCACCACCTTTTGCAAATTGCCGCCCGAGAGCGAACGGCAGGACGCGTCGACGCTTTGCGTCTTGATGCCGAACTGGGCGATGAGGTCACCCGCGATGGCAATGGCAGCGGCGCGATCGAAGAACGGCCCACGATGCGGTGGGCGGGCCATCACCAGATTGTCGAGGAGACTGAAGTCGGCGATCAGGCCTTCATTGTGACGGTCACCAGGCAAATGAGCGACGCCCTGTCGCCAGGCGAAAGTCGGACTCGACGGCGCGTATGAACCATTTGCAAGCTTCATCGAGCCACTGCGCAAAGGCAAGTCGCCGCAAATGGCTGCGAACAGCGCTTCGGCGCCAGCGCCTTTCAATCCGGCAAGGCCGAGGATTTCGCCGGCATGTACATCCAGGCTGACGCCGTCGAGTTCGCGCCCAACGGCGACCTCGCAGGCTTCGAAGACAACAGGACCCCGTCGCGGCTTGCCTGGATCTTTCGGCGGCCGCGGCGGATAGATGCTTTTCGCGAGTTCGCGCCCCACCATGCGGCGATGAATTTCATTGGGCTCGATCTCGGCCCTGCGATAGGTTCCGACATATTGCCCGTCTTTCAGGATCGTCAATTCATCCGCGACGGCAAGCACCTCGTCGAGATGATGAGAGACGAAGGCTACGGTCATCCCCTGCCCTTTGAGTTCGCTGATGACGCCAAGGACAGCCTGAACCTCTCGATGATCGAGATAGGCGGTGGATTCGTCGAGAAGGAGGATTTTCGGATTTGTAGACAGCGCTCGGGCGATCTCGATGCATTTCAGCTCGCCGAGATTGAGGCTGCCTATGTCGGCAGAGACCGATATTTGCGCGCCAATCCGTTCGAGGATCGCTTGCGCCGCCAATTCCATACGCCTGCGATCGACAAAACCGAGAGAGCCGGCGAACTGTCGCAGACGATCGATGAAGATGTTTTCGGCAACGGTCAGCGAACGGTTGATCGTGATTTCCTGGTATACAAGCGACACGCCAAGGGCCGCCGCACCGATAACACTTGGTGGGGCATATCTTGCGTCATCCAACGTCATAACGCCGCTGTCAGGCCGTTCCGCGCCAGCGAGCATACGCAAGGTCGTCGATTTGCCGGCTCCATTTTCGCCGACGATGGCGTGAACCATACCGGGCCGAAGCACCACCGATACGCCATCCACGGCGCGTGTCTGGCCGTAGCTCTTGCGCAGGTCGCTCGCAGTCAGTGTCATGAATTGAATACGCCCAAATGCCAGGCAGGTCCTGCCCGCAACCGTGGGATTGCAGGCAGGTCCAACCGTACGTTCAGTTGCTATATTGCATCTCGAAAACGGCTGGCTTGGCATCCTTGTTGTAGAAGCGGGAGTGCTGCCTGAAATCATATGTCGGCACGCCGCCAGGAAAGTCCTTCTCGAACTGCGCGACGCGATCCTTGGTCAGCGGCAGCAGCTTCAGCTTGACATTGTCGGCGCCCGCGGGAACCGGAATACCCTTGATCTGATCGAAAAGCGCGACAAGGGCGAAGCCGCCCTGAAGCCAATGACCGCCAATATCGAAAAGCAGGTCGCCGGACTTTACCGCATCGACATTCTCAGGGTTGAGATCCATTCCGACGACCATAACGTCCTTGCCGGGCGCTTTCCCGTGATTCTTGAGAGCAGCCATCACGCCGGTCGCAGTGCCGCCGTTCGCAGCCCAGACGCCGGTGATGTCCGGATTGCCCTGGAAGAGCGATTCAAACGCGGTCTGTGACGTATCACGGACGAAATTGCCATCGACTTCGCCGGCGACGCGCACATCGGGCGCTTCCTTGAGAGCGTCTTCCAGCCCCTTGCGACGATCGATGGCGACCGAGGTGCCGGCGGTGCCGTTCACCACGCCGATCACTTTCTTGCCATCCGACCCCGGCTTGATCGCTGCGAACAGCGCCTTGGCCATTTGGTATCCGGCGCCTTCATCGCTCGGCCCGATAAAGGCGATGTAATTGGGGAAACGCTCGGTTTGAGGCGAAAAATCCGGGTAGCTGTCGGTGAGAACGACCGGTATCTCGGCTTCCTTCGCCAAGGTAAGCCCACGAGCGGCAGTGGCCCAATAGGGTGTGAAAACAATGCCGTCAACTTTCTGGGCCACCAGGTCCTCAAGCGACTTGACCATCTGGTCGGGCTTGTTGTCGGCATTGAGCACGACGAGCTTTACCCCAAGCTCATCCGCTCCCTTCTTCATGAAGGCGACATAGCTGTTCCAGAATTGCGCATCCAGGGTCGGCACGACAACGCCGACCGTGGGTTCATCGGCAGCGACAGCCGCCGTTGACAAGACGGCCGCAGCAGCGGCGCCGACAAGGGCCGATTTCAGCTTCGACAAGAAAGACATGGTTCCTCCAACCCGGTTCGCAACAGAGCCAAGCGCTCTGAATCGCTGACTTAATTTCCCATTTTTTGACAAGAACTGCGCACTTGTCAGCGCCAATTGACGACGATTGACGATCATCGCTTATCACATATGGTCAAAATCAGTCAAAATAATTCTAATGAGGCCAAAAGCGATTGGAATTCGCTCATCGCCATAACAAACCAGTGGGCTCGCCGAATGGATTCGTGATATTCGCGATGCTGGGCTCGCCATGATTCCGGCGAGCGTGTTGCTGCACTGTGCGGAGATAGGAACGTGGCAAGGAATGTTCGAAAATCAACGGTGGAAGATATGGCGCCGTCAGCGTCCGCCGGGTCATGGGAAGACGATGGCGGGCGTGGACGGGTCGATCTGATCCCAGCCAAGCGCCATGCTTTCATTCTCGAATGCCTTAAACGGGAAGGAACCGTTGGCGTTCAGGAACTCATCGATCTCATCGGCGCGTCACCTTCGACCATCCGGCGCGACCTCGAGACACTGGAACGGCAGGGAGCATTGGAGCGAACGCATGGCGGAGCAATGCTTCAACGCACGGAACTCGCCACCTTCGAGCCGGATCTCGCCACTGCCGCACACTTCGCCAGGGCTGAGAAGGAGGCCATAGGTGCGGCCATGATGTCGGAACTTCGCCCCGGCCAGAGTGTCATTTTCGACGCAAGCACGACTGTTCTGGAAGTCGCCCGCGCCATCGCGGCTGCACCCATTGCGCTTACTGCCGTCACCAACAGTCTGGCGATCGCGCAGATACTCGCAACCGTGCCGGGAGTACGCCTCGTCATGCTTGGAGGCACCTGCAAGCCGGGTTCCCTAACTCTGGTTGGCCAGCCTGGCGAGAATTTCCTGCGCACCATCCACGCCGATGTGGCAATTCTGGGCACGCATGCCATCACCGGGGACATGCTCACGGAGACCTCGCTCGAGGTCGCGGCGATGAAGCAGGCGATGATCGCCGCGGCACGCCGGGTGGTCGTGCTTGCCGACAATTCCAAATTCACCACTCCCAATTTCTGCACCATCTGCCGCCTGTCCGACATCCACCAGGTCATTACCGATGACGGCATCGATCAGGCCAACCTCACCAATCTTCGGACGCTCGATGTGAACGTCCGCGTCGTGCGCGTCAGCCGTCCGGGTTCTTCAGTTGAGCGCTCTTGAGACTGTCGATATCCGGATCATCGCGGACGACCTGACTGGCGCTCTGGACAGCGCGGTTTGCTTCGCCTCGCCAGGCCACGGTGTCGGCGTGAGCTGGCAACTGGATCGTGCGCTCTCGGGGCGTTTGGCTGTCGATATCGCCACACGTGAGGGTGCCGAGACAACCGCCGTCGCGAGACATTCGAGGTACGCGCCGTGGCTTGCCGCCGGACAACTGAGTTTCAAGAAGATCGACAGCCTTCTGCGCGGTCACGTCATCGCCGAAATACAAGCCTGCATCGTCGAGGGTGGGTACCAGCGCGTTGTTCTGGCACCCGCGTTCCCCTTTCAGGGCCGCGTTACACGTCTTGGGCGTCAATGGCGGCTCGACCGGTCCGAAATGGTAGGTCCCGACATCGTCGCCGGCCTGGGTCAGCGCTTTTCGTCTGGCCGGTCGGTACCGGGCGCGCGGCCGGTTCATTTCATCACACTCTACGACGCCGAAACGGACAAGGACCTGGACGAAATCGTTGCAACGGCGAGCGCGCCGCGGACACTCTGGGTTGGTACGGGCGGCCTGGCTGCAGCGCTGGCACGGCACGTGGGCACGCCACGCATGCCTATTCCGGCATTGCCCGCCCCGTTCCTTGGCCTTGTCGGCACAAATCACGAAGTCACGACGGCGCAGGTGGCCTGCTTTTCCGCCAGCCATGCGGACGCGCATATCGTCGTGGAACGCGACATCGACAAAGCGAAAAGGGATTTGGCGAAACGGATCATGAGAGGCGCGCCATCGGTTGTCACCGTCGCTGCATCGGGTGATCGCCACGCGGTGGCGGATCATATCGGCAAGGTGTTTGCCTCGCTTCTCGACGGCTTGCCACTGCCCGGAACGCTGCTCGTCACCGGCGGTGAAACATTGCGATCGGTGTGCTCCAGCCTGGGCGTCGTCGAACTCACGGTCGAGAGCGAGATCGAGCCGGGGCTTCCGATTTCCAGGATCGAAGGCGGTGTTTTCAAGGGGCTGGCCACAATCTCGAAATCTGGCGCATTCGGCGACAGCGCCCTCTTCTGCAGGCTCGCGACTCCAGCCCATCGCTGATCAGGACCGTCGCCGGCCAAAGGCATGGGGCGGGTCATTCGCGCCGGTCAAATCACGTCCAACGACGGTTCAGCAGCCCGGGGATATGGGCTCGCCCCCCTCGGAGGGGTTGAAAACATGCCGATTTTCACCGCACCGTTGATTACGAATGACCGCGAAAGAAAACTATTGCGCATTGATGGTTATAAGGCTTAGAAGATGCTCACAATTGACCAATTAGAGGCGTTCATGTCTGGTCCAAGACTCGGCATCACAATGGGTGATCCTGCGGGCATCGGCCCCGAGATCATCGCAAAGGCATGCGCACGGCTGAAACCGCGCCTTGCCGACGGATCGTTGTCCCTTCTCATAATCGGCAGCGTCACCGCGATGCGTGCGATGGAGTCGATTTCCGGGCGCATCGAGGAGGAACAGCCGTCGGCTTCGGCCACCGGGGTTTTTCCGCCGCTAGCCATTCTCGAAGCCGGCCCCGAACGCACACCTATCGAGACAGGCGTCTTGTCGGCGGAAGGCGGGCGCCTCGCCTATCTGGCGATCGAAAAGGCCGTTCGCCTGGCGCAGGCCGGTTCAATTGCGGGCATCGTTACGGCTCCCCTCAACAAGGAGGCGCTCAATCTGGCCGGCTATCATTATGCCGGTCACACCGACATGCTGGCAGAACTGACAGGCGCCCGCGATTCCGTGATGATGCTCGCCCATGGCGATTTTCGCGTCAGCCACGTCTCGACCCACGTCGCGCTGGCCCAGGTTCCATCGAAACTGACCGAACCTCGGTTGCGGCGGGTTATCCAGTTGACGGTCGAGGCGTTGCACGGCCTTGGCATTTCCCATCCCCGAATTGCGATTGCCGCGCTTAACCCGCACGCCGGCGAAGGCGGCATTTTCGGCCGGGAGGATATCGACATCACGACCCCGGTCGTCGCCTCCTACAACTCCGCCGATTTTGCCGTGTTTGGGCCTGTTCCCGGCGATACGGTTTTCGTCAAGTTGCGCGCCCGCCAGTATGACGCGGTGGTCGCGATGTATCACGATCAGGGCCATGTCCCGGTGAAACTGCTCGGCTTCAATGTCGATCCCGAGACCGGTGAGTGGAAAGCGCTCTCCGGTGTCAATGTCACGCTCGGCCTTCCGATCATCCGCACCTCCGTCGACCACGGCACGGCCTTCGACATCGCCGGCAAGGGCATCGCCAATGAGGACAGCTTGGTCGAAGCGATCGAGTTCGCGGTCCAGATGGCCGCGGCGAAATCCAACCCTTAGGCGTCGGCACGCCTGCAACGCACGCAGAACCGGATTGAACCATGTCAGCAGAAGAAAAGACATCGTATCTCATGTTGATCAACGGGAAGTTCGTCATCGGCGAAGCTGGCACGCGCTCGGTTATCAACCCGGCTAACGGCAAGGCCTTTGTCGACGTGCCCGAGGCAAGCCCAGACCAGGCTCGCCAGGCGATAGACGCCGCCCGCAAGGCGCAGAAGGCTTGGGGGCTCAAATCGCCTCTTGCCCGTGCGGCGATCATGAAGCGGATCGCGGTCTTGATCCGGCAGAACGCCCGGCATCTGGCCGAGGTGGTGGTCAGGGAACAAGGCAAACCGATCAATGAAGCAATAGGTGAAGTCGGCGGCGCAGCCGAGTTCTTCGACTACTACGCCGAATTTGCCCGTCGCATTCAAGGTGAGATCTTGCCGTCCGACTACGCGGGAGAGCAGGTCTGGATACAGCGTGTACCGGTAGGCGTTGTCGCCGCCATCATTCCGTGGAATTACCCGAGCGCCTTGGTCAGCCGAAAGGTGGCGCCCGCCATGATCGCCGGCGACACCATCGTCCTCAAACCACATGAAGACACGCCGCTTTCGGCGCTCGAAATGGCTCGCATCTTTGTCGAAGCGGGCGTGCCGGACGGCGTGGTGAACATCATAACGGGACGGGGTGAAACCATAGGCGAAGTGCTCTGCACGGAACCCGGCGTCGACCTCATCACCATGACTGGAAGCGTACCGACCGGTAAGCGCATCATGGCGAACGCTTCGCGCAATCTGACGCCTGTTTCGCTGGAGCTTGGCGGCAAGGCGCCATTCATCGTCCTGGCTGATGCCGATCTCGACCTGGCGGTTCGTTCCGCAGCCACGTCGCGATACATGAATTGCGGACAGGTCTGCATTTGCAACGAACGCACGCTCGTTCACCGTTCGATTTACGATCAGTTCGTCACACGCTTTGTGGAATTCTCCAAGTCGCTCGTCGTCGGTGATCCGATGCACACAAATACCGATATCGGCCCGAAAGTCAGCCGTGAAGAGTTGGAAAAGGTCGAGGCGGTGCTTGCGGAAGCCGTGGCGGGCGGCGCGAGGCTTGCTCTCGCCGGTGGGCGCCCGACCAAGGCGCCCGTCGATGGCGGCTACTGGCTCAATCCGACCGTACTGACAGATGTGACGCCTGACATGCCGATCATGACGCGCGAAATCTTCGGCCCGGTCGTGCCGATCATGCCCTTCGACACTTTCGAGGAGGCTGTCAGCATCACCAATGCCAGCAACTATGGCCTGTCGGCCTATCTTTTCACCAATGATCTGGGCCGCGTCATGAACGCCGTCAACGAGGTTTCGTTCGGCGAGATCTACGTGAACCGGATCGGACCGGAAATGCTGCAGGGTTTCCATGTCGGCTTCCGCGAAAGCGGGCTGGGCGGCGACGACGGCGTGCATGGGCTCGAGAGCTACATGCGCAAGAAGACGGTCTACGTGAACTATTCGGGTGCCGCCACGGCGGCATTGATGCCTTACGGGCGCTGAACAGCGCCCAACCAGTACGACCAGCCAGGTCGCCACCCGGCCGCTACGGCCGTTTCATATGATCGGGAGGAATGAAATGCACTATCGTGGATTTATGGCGGCCGCCTTGGCGTTGGCGCTATCGGGACTGGCCGGATCGTCGGCTCTCGCCGATGACACCATCCCACCGGAAGCACAAGCTCTGCTCGAGCCGCTGCCCCTGTCGCCGAGAGGCCAACCCGTCCCAGGCTTCCCGGATGGTCCGCCGGCGGTGTCGCCGGACGTGCTGAAATTCTCCGATGAGGACCTTGCCAAGCTCAAGGCGGGAAAGTTTACCGCTGGACTGGTGATGCACACCATGGATGCCGGCTGGCCTCAGTTGCAGGTCGCCGGAATCAGCAACACGCTCAAGGACCTCGGTATCGAGGTCGTAGGAACCACCGACGCCAAGTTCCAGCCCGGCCAGCAAATCAGCGATCTGGAGCAGATGACCGCCCGCAAGCCGGACGTAATCTTCTCGATTCCGATCGATCCGAAATCTGAGTCCGAAGCCTACAAGAAGGCGGCGGCAGCCGGCATCAAGCTGGTTTTCATGGACAACGTCCCGGTCGATATGGCCCCGGGCAAGGACTATGTGACCGTTGTCGCCTCCGACAATGAAAAGAATGCCTATTTCGCCGCGCAGGAACTTGTCGGGGCGATTGGCGGCAAGGGTGAGGTCGGCATCATCACGCTGGTTTATGACTATTACTACTCCGTCGCGGCCCGCAAGGTCGGTGCCTTGAAGGCATTCGGCGAACATCCCGATATCAAGGTCGCGGATGTCGGCACCTTCACGGCGCCAGAGAAGGCCTACGAGGTTGCCACCGCAATGTTGACGGCGCATCCCGACATGAAGGGTATTTTCGTTGCCTGGGACACGCCCGCCCAGCAAGTCGTGGCCGCGGCAAAGACACTCGGCCGCGACATCGTCGTCACCACGAATGACATTGCCGCGGACAGCGCGCTGAACGTTGCACGCGGCGAATTTCTGGCCGTAGGCGCGCAGCGTCCCTACGACCAGGGCGTCGCCGAGGCCAAGGCGGCCGCGCTTGCGTTGCTTGGACATGACGTCCCGCCATACATTTCGGTGCCGACGTTGCGCGTCAAGAAGCTCGACCTTCTCAGCGCCCTCAAGCTGGTCACCAAGGAAGATGCTCCAGCCTCAGTGGTAAAAATCTGCAACGGCAAGTGCTTCTAGCCCCCTTGTTCCGTCGGCGGGCTCCAACAGTCCGCCGACGCTCCCGAGCGACCGAGAAAATCGTCATGGCCGAAGCGAAAACGTCACCGTCCCAGAACGCGATTGTAGCGATGCAACGCATCAGCAAGTCGTTTGGCGCGAACCGCGTGCTGTCTGATATTTCATTCGAGGTCATGGCCGGTGAAACACACGCGCTGCTCGGCGAGAACGGTGCGGGCAAATCGACGCTCATGAAGATTCTCATGGGAGCCTATCGAACGGATGAGGGCCGCATTCTGTTCGCCGGAGAGGACGTCACCAGCTTGTCGCTTCGCGAGAGGATCGATCGCGGTATTGCAATGATCTTCCAGGAACTGAGCGTCTTGCCGAACCGCTCGGTTGCCGAAAACCTCTTTGTCCTTCGCGAGCCCCTCTCCTTTGGCCGGCGTATCAACAGCAGAAAAATGGTTCGTGATGCCCAGGCTCTGATCGAGCGGTACGCCTTCTCGCTTGATGCTTCTGCGCGCGTGGGCGATCTGGCCTTCGCCCAACGGCAGATGGTCGAGATCCTCAAGGCGATCTCGCGGGGCGCCAAGCTGCTCGTCATGGATGAGCCGACTTCATCTCTGACCATCCACGAGGAAGAAACGCTTTTTCGCACCATCGGTCAGCTAAAGCAGGGCGGAATCGGTATCGTCTACATCAGCCATCGCATGGCCGATGTGCTGCGGCTTTCGGATCGCATTTCGATCATCAAGGATGGGCGACTGGTTGGCCCACTTGATCCGAGCAAGACATCCATCGAGGATATCGCCGCGATGATGTCACGGCCAAGGGGCGACGCACCTTTGCCGACCGCAGCAGCGCCCACAAAACGCCGCCCGGCAACGTCGGTCGGGGCGCCGGCCCTTGAGGTCCGCGATCTAGCCACGTCGCGCAAGCTGTCCGACGTATCGTTCTCGATCGATCCAGGCGAGATCGTCGGTCTTGCCGGGCTTGTCGGCAGCGGCCGCTCGACCTTGGGCAAGGCCTTGTTCGGTATCCTTCCGGATGTATCCGGCCACATCACCGTCGCAGGAGAATCCGTTCGGCTGGGCAGCGTCCGCGGGGCCATCACTGCTGGTGTGGCCCTTGTTCCAGAAGACCGCCGGCTCGAAGGGCTTGTTGGCGGGCGCTCCATCGAGGAGAATCTTGCGCTTCCCCGCCTTTCCGATTTCTCGCTCGCGGGTCCCTTTGGACCGATGGCAAAGGCCCGGATAGCGGCTTTGTTCAGACAATACCGCGACGACCTTAATATCCTGTGCCGCGGTCCCTTACAAAAAGCCCAGGAGCTTTCGGGCGGCAATCAGCAGAAGATTGTCTTCGCAAAATGGCTGGCAATGAAGCCGAAGCTGTTGATCCTAGATGAGCCAACTTCCGGCGTGGACGTCAATGCCAAGCGCGATATGCGCGAGCTTGTGCGCCGCACGGCAGGCGATGGCGTCGCCGTGCTGCTCATTTCTTCGGAACTCGAAGAACTTCTGGATTTGTCCGATCGCATTCTGGTGATGGCGCAGGGGCGGATAACGCGCAGCATGGGCAGCGCGCACGACGAGACTGGGCTTCGCGCGTTGCTGCAGGCCGAGGTCGCCAGACAGACCACAGTACGCGCCCAAGGAGTTGCAGCATGAAACCATCCTCGATGCCGATGAGCGCAAGTGCGATGAATTTTTTCCGCGATCACATCACCTATGTGATCTTCCTGGCGATCACCCTCTATTTCGTCTTGTTCGCCCCCCACTTCGCGTCGGTCTCAACCGCAAGCGCCGTTCTGCGTATCACAGCCATCGTCTCCGTGATGGCGATCGGCATGACGTACGTTATCATCTGCGGTGAAATCGACCTGTCGGTCGGTTCGGTTGCCAGCTTTTCAGGTATGATCGGAGCGTTGCTGCTCGATCAAAGTGTGCCGACCTATGTCGCCGCCCTTCTGGTGTTGGGCGCCGGAGCCGCGATCGGCGCGGTGTCGGGCGTGCTGGTTACAAAACTGCGCATTCCATCGTTTCTTGTGACGCTTGGCATGTTGTCTATCTTCTCCGGACTGGCGCTGACCATCACCGGCACCCGGCCAGTGTCGATCGTCGACGATGATTTTTCGAATCTGTTCTGGAACGGCAGTTTTCTGGGCATACAGGCACCGATCTGGTGGACGATCGTCCTTACGGCTGTCGGCTACTACCTGCTGCATCAGATGCCCTACGGCAGACGTGTCTATGCGACCGGTGGAAATGCTGTTGCCGCGCGCTTTTCCGGTGTGCGCACGGACGGCGTCAAGATTTTCGCCTTTGTACTATCCGGCATGACCGCATCCCTTGCTGGCCTGATGCTCGCAGCCCGCTCCACGGCCGGCAATCCCAGCCTGGGAGCGGGTCTCGAACTGGATGTGATCGCGGCCGTGATCATAGGCGGGACAAGTCTCTTTGGCGGTTATGGATCAATCGTCGGTTCCGTCGTCGGCGCAATCTTCATAGGCATTCTCGGGTTTGGTCTTCTCGTGCTCGGTCTATCGACCAGCATCCAAGAGGTCATCAAAGGAGCCATCATCATCATTGCGGTCTCATTGAACCGCCGTTGAAAACAGCAGCCCGGTATGAAAATCCGAAGATATGTGGCTCCGCAATTCAAGCGTCGATGATCTGTTGATCACAGCGCATTTCGAGAAAAAAGAGAACGTTCTCACTGCATATTTTGGGATGGAAGAGAGCGTTTTTGAGGAAGTCTGTTGAGTGTGTCGCCGCCAGTCCATGCGGTGCTCGGCGAAAACGGCGCCGGCAAATCCACGCTGGTCAAGATTCTCAGCGGTGTGATTGCGCCAAACAGCGGTCAGATGCGTCTCGACGGTGCGGTCTATGCGCCGCATTCGATCCTGCATGCGCGAGCTGGACCATTTGCTGCAGATGGCTGGAGCTAATCGCAGGCCTTATGCGGCATTGGCAATAATGAGGGTGCTACTCAAACGTATTAACCCGCGGACCAACTGGGCGGATCGCCTGAGAGAACATATGGCGGCATTCCCTGTGGCGCCAAATATCAAGATCGGTCACGCGGGCTTCCCCGCGAACTGGACCGATTTGCCGCTATGGAATTAGTGTTGGTCCCCGTCCAAGTGACCGTCTAGGGATCACATATTGAGGACGCGCGCATATCGGCGCGATCGAGTTGGGCAGCTTTTGCGAACGCCGCCTCCCGATCAAGTGGTCCGTGCCAGCGGCCGTTCCTATCTCCGGTTCCAGCCTTGCGTGCCTTAACCCTCGTTGCAAAACCCGCAATCAGCTCGATGGATCCGGCCATGATCGTGGGTCCAGTTCTCGTAGATGTAGTAGTCTATTCCGCCATCCAATCTCGTGACTGCTGGTGTGTTTCAGTAGGCGTACTTGGCGGGCCAGCGCCAATCTGTCTGCGCTTTGCCGAAGCAATTGCTGTAGTCGACGAACTGGCCGGTAGCGATATCGCGGCAAGCCCAAACGAGCTGGCGATATTGGTTGTAGAACTCGTCCCAATCGGCGCCTTGGTAATAATTCGGCCTGCCGTATCCGCCCCCGCCACAGTCGTTATTCGAGCATACCGCAACGGCTGCGCCCACAGCTGCAATGGCGATACCGGCAGCTATCGCCTGATTTTGCTTTCTGATCATGTCGGCGCATTGGACGAGAGTCACGGATCGCCGAACGAGCTCAGCGTAGAGATCGTCCTGAAACTTCGCATCCTTCGTAGAGGATAAGGTTCTACAAAGGGCTGAAGTGCTGACGGCACTCGGGTTCTTGGCTAGTGTCTGTTGCGAGGTCGTGCATGAGGCGGTTGCCAGCGCCAAGGCTACCGCAGCCGAAACTGCGGCTCGTCGACCCATTCTCATTGTAGTCCCCCACACCCCCAAATCGGTCCGCGACCCTCACAGCCGATAATCACTCACTAGCAGAGCGTTTCACACGCCTGCCCGTCGCCATCACGGTCCAGTTTGCCACCCCACGGACAGTTACTGAGATACCATTGAGCCTCGTCGCACGAGCTGATCTGCGAGCATTTCCGCCGCGGCTGGCAGGAATAGCTGCGCGACCTGGCGCCCGACGATGCCTAGGGATTGGCTCACTGCCGGCCTGGCGTTGTCTCCATACCCGGCCCGCCACTCCCACGGCAGTTGGAACTGTCCGACCCACAGGCCGACCTTCGCCGCCTCGGCCTTCGCCTGCTGCGCTGCATAGGCGCCACCGCTGTACTTGGGCCAGTCGAGCGCATAGCCGTTTTCGACCATCCATGCGGCCACACTGGCGCCATCCGCACGCCGGCAGTCGCTCACAAAGCGGTTGTAGCGGTCCCAGGCGATAAAGGTGCATGTGACCGGCCTCGAGGCGGCCAAGAACCCGTCCAGTGCTGCAGCGGCCTTCGCCCCGCACCGGTAGCGAACGCCCTTGGCGTCGTCGCATTGCTGGGCGGACTCGGGGGCGTCGATGCCATTGAAGCGGATGCGTTGCCCATGAATCTCGATCGTATCGCCATCGATGACAGAGGCGACGCCGGCGATCGGCTCCGGGGTACGTCCGATCCAGTTGGAAACGTGAAGGTCAGGGGAACTTTCGCTGTGCTGCACGGCGAACTGCGCGACGAAGGCGGCTGCCGCAGCAACCGTCACGAAGACCAGCCGCTTTGGGATGGCCGCTATTAGGCGGGCACGCCGACGCTGTGCACCTTGCCGTTTGCGCCATTGGTCTGAGCGATTGTCGTATCGGGATTTGTCCATTTACTCGCAGCCTACGCCGTCGTGATCGCCATCCAGCCGGTTGGTGTCAGCACCAGTGATTTTCACAGGACCGGCTACAACCGGATTGTTTCCCTTGCCGCCTGCACAGTCCAAGTCGGCACCACCAGCGGGCGCCACGCGCCGATACGCGTTGAAGGCGGCCACCGCGCGGGCGCCGTCGCCCTCGATGTGGGTGTTGTTGCTGTTTGGATTGAGAGGATCGACGGTCTGCAGAAGCATGTTGGCGTGGTTCGCATCGCCGGCCGCGAGCGTCACCGAGTCATAGTTGTTCAAGTAGTCGGATGTGCAAGCAGAAAAGAGGAGCAAAGCCCCTAAAGACAACACCCTTTGCCAATACATGTGCCCACTCCCCCAGTTTGAAAGAGTTGCACAAGATCCAGCTGCTCGCAACTGCCGGGCGAAATGGCCTGATCAGCTAAGCCATGATTGTCGATAAGATGGCAGGGCGTGCTGATCTGCGCGGCTAGAAATCGAGTAGTAGCCGAATGTAGCCGTATTCGATTGGCCAAGCCCCGGTGACTGCAGAAATCAAACCATAATTTGCCGCGACTAGGATTGCGGCGATGACGTAGTCGCTCCAATTGAATTCCGTGATGAGCCTCCATAGCAGTTTTGATCTTGACGATCTCGGTCCGGACGGTCTCATAGGCTCGCTCTTTGCGGGTGCGCACTGAACATCGATTTCCAATTTCAGGCCTACCAGGACGAGAGTCTTTGCAAGGGAGCCCGCTTTGTTCGGTGTGCGGTCTTAGGCTGGGGCGATGTCAACGCACATACTCTTTAAATCGCCCATTCAGCCAGATCGAAGCCGCTGGGGCAATCCAAAATTCAGGGCTTAATGGAGTTCCCCGCTCTCTACGCGGCGTTTCGAAAGCACGATAAGCGGTCGCTCGATCAAGCGATAGCTCACTGCGCTGACGACGGCCGTCAGGAAAAGCAACGCAAAAAGATAGACAACGCTCGCCAGGGGGCTACGCGACCAGAACGAGCTCAATACGCCTATCAGGCCCAGGTGCCAGAGATACGTGCTGTAGCTAGCGTTTCCGGCAGCCAGCGCCAGTGATGGCGTCCTCAGCTTGCCATCGCGCTCCAGCATCATCGCCGCGCAAAGTAACAACGCGGCAGGCGGACCGAAGCCGTACCAGCGGAACGCATTGATCTCCATGGTGGGGTATAACCAAATAGAGGCATAGAGAAACCAGCCCACGGCGCCCAAGAGCAGCAAGCTCGCCGGCAAGCGGATCCCTGATTGGCATACCGCCGCGACAGCGATCCCCATCACAAATTCCAACATGATCGGGCTTGTCATCGTTTCGGCTGTCGGCCAAACCTGCGATACCAGCAGAAGAAAGACAGCCAGAGCGGCAAAACCCAGCTTGCGGTTTCGAAATATCATCACGATGACAGCAACCAGCACATAGAACCTGATCTCGAATACAAGCGTCCAGCCGACTGGCTGGGGCAAAGGGAAATCGATGAGGAAGAGCTGGCGCGTCCAGGCCCACACGTCAGGTGGCGGCGTGCCCCTCCCGGTCCAGAGCGTGAGAATCATGGACAGCCAGAACAAAGGAAGTATGCGCAGTACGCGCCGGAGCGTGAAACGACCAGCGTCCGCTATCCGTCCGGCATCCTGTCTTCGCTGCGTGATCAAATACATTATCGCCCCACTTATGGCGAAAAAGATATCGACACCAAAATGGCATATGACGTCAGTGTATGGGCGAAGGGGCATGAGGGTATTCTGGCCGGACAGTGCGTTTGCCTCTATGACTGCGTGCCCGAGGACGACCATCCAAGCGGCGATCGCCCGTAAACCCTGGATGGATCGATACGATCTTTTCGGAACGATCATTATGCCTCCGGGACCAAGCCGTCCTGCAACTGTCGAAGCTAAACAGCGGCTTGGCCATTGGTAGGCTCTCGGCCTAGCGGCGCGCATTCAACCGGCCCTGGCGGCCCAGGGGCCGAGTCCCCGCTAGTTGTACCCGAGCAGATGGCGAAGCCCAACTATCGGCAAATAAACGGTCCAAATCATGCCGATGGCTGCGGCAACGCCAAGGCCGATTGCGGGAGCCCAAGCCTTCCAGAGCATCTGGAGCCGCGCCGCTATTTCAGTCAAACTGTCTTCCATGGACGAATTCTCCCCAAGTTGATTCGAGAGGCGAAAATATCAATGAACGCCAAGACTGCCGCGCTTGCAATCGCCGCAAGTGTTTGCATCGCTGGTTTCGCTTATTCGAGCGGTCATAAGGCCGGTCGTGTTTCTCAACTGAAAGACACCGTGACATCCTACAACCGCCGCATGGGGATTAATGACAACGCCAACAGCCTCGGCCGCGTCGATCTCTGCCTGGAGCTTGGTGGCCTACTTGATGAATGCGAGCGCTTAGACCGCTGATCTCCTCAACCGGCTGATTTTCAGCCCTCCCACCTTCATTGCCAAACTCAATGACTGCCCATCACGGCAGAAAGGTACTAGCCATGGACCGCAACTTTGCGCGGGCGCTTGCGCTCGTTCTGAAATCTGAAGGCCTCTGGTCAGACAATCCGGCTGACCCCGGCGGCGCCACCATGAAAGGCGTCACGCTCGCCAACTTCCGCCGCTATGTGAAAGCCGATGCTACCAAGGCCGATCTGCGCAAGATCACTGATGCCCAAGTATCGACAGTATACCGGCGGTTCTACTGGGATGCGACGGCTGGTGCCCAGCTTCCCGGCGGTGTCGACTACGCCGTCTTTGATTTTGCCGTCAACTCTGGGCCGGCTCGGGCTGCCAGTACCTTCAGGCGGTTGTGGGCGTCAGGCAGGACGGTCGCATCGGTCCAGCTACAATTGCTGCTGTAAAGGCCAAGCCGGCCGGCGTTGTTATCGACGCACTGTGCGACAAGCGCCTAGGCTTCCTGAAGCGTCTCCCGACATGGAAAACTTTCGGCCGTGGCTGGTCCGACCGCGTCAAGTCGGTGCGCGCCGAAGCGCTGAAGCTGTCAGCTTTGCCCGACACACCGCCCCCAGTGACTGTCGAGGTGAAGGTGCCGGTCGACAAACCTGTTGTTCCTGAAAAGGTCGAACAGAAAGTCATGGAGAAATCTGGGTTCCTTTCCTGGCTGACCGGCCTCTTCGGCTCCGGCGCCATCGGTCTCGGCTGGCTCGCCGGAATGGACTGGCAGGCGGTTCTCGCGGGCGGCGTTGTCCTGCTGGTGTTCCTGCTGGTCCTGCTCCTGCTTCGCTCCCAGATCGTCTCTGCGGTGCGTCAGATCAAAGCGGAGGTGGGCGGCTGATTGGGTCCATCATAGCGATTATCGCCAGTGTCCTCGGCATCAACAGAACACTCGCCGACGTCATCGCGATAGCCGCGACCATCGCCGTCGCTTCGGGCGCGGTGTGGGGCGGCTACGAACTAATAAAGCACTGGGGCGCCGACGAGGTCCGCGCCAAGATCGAGAAGGACAATCAGGATGCGATCCGCAAAGGCATTGATGCCAGCCGGAATTTTGACAACTGCAATTCTGCTGGCGGGTTGTGGGACTTCCGGCGTGAGCGGTGTTCCAGCCCTCCGGGCGGCGATAGGTAGCAGCCTCGCCGAGGCCAAGGGCAAGACCTTCGAGGATCAGAACAAGATCGACCGCACGATGGCGCCGGGGTGCGCCGTCAAGCTCTACACGGCCGCCGAGTGCGACCGCCACACCAAGGCCAGCGCCGTGCGCCGGGCCGAACTGAACTAGCAGGCGAACACTTCGGCGAACAAGAGCCTGGAAATGATGATCGGCGGGCTCTTGGAGGCCACGCAGAACATGCAGCGGGATATCACGGAGATCCGACGCGATATCAAGGACAGCGATTCCCGTGTCGCCCTGAGCTACGAGCAATCCGAACAGCGCGCTGCCGCCAGCCGGTCGAAGATGTATGCCAAAACCGACGAACTGGTCGACCGCGTTGCGGCCACGGAAACCGCTGTAAGCACGCTCAACGACGACATGACGGGCGTTAAAGCGGTCACTGCCGAGGTGACCCGGTGGAAGCTGATGGGGCTCGGCGCTTTGGGCGTTACCGGCATGGCGGCGGCGGCCCTGGCCTCCCTTGTTACCGCCTATTGGCACGACATCTGGCGCGTGCTGCGGGGCGGGTGACGAAAGCCGTACGTTCGCTCATCGCTTTGAAGGTCGCGCCAGGGCAATCGCTTGAGGCATAGCACTACTCAGTTACAGCTCCCCCGTGTGAGCCTCATTGAAGACGTGGAAATGCCCCTTCGGCGCTGACTGGTAGTTCAAAGCCAGCCGTTCATGCCATTTCGCAAAAACGTCCTTGCCCCGGCGCGGATCGTAGCCAACTTGGCTGTAGATCATATCGCGAAGGCGGGAGCCCGCGAGAATGCGGTAGTTGTCGCGGGCTTTTTCCGAGACGTTCACCCCGGCATCGATGGCGTAATATTCCATGATCGCAAGGCTGACATCAGCCGGGTAGCAGTAATGGATCACGCCCCGGTGCGTCACCTCGATATGGGCAGTTGCCGGGACTTTGCCAACTTTTTCAAGGATCGCCTTTATCCGCTGAATGCGGGGCTTTTGATCGACGTCGTTCCACTGACTGCTGATTGTGCCGATGTGCGCGTTCTGCACATCACAAAGAGCCGCTAGCCCGCGTTGATTGAGGTATGGCGTCCCATCTGAAAGAACGCCCATAATAACGCCGTCGATTTCTCGCTCTTTCTCAACAACGAGAGGGAGGTTGGGCTGATTTCCTTTCGGCCCAATTTGGCCGGATTTCATACCTAAACTATTGATGCAACCAGAGATTCTGGTTACCCTAAGTAACACAACCCGAGTGATTCCTAATGCAGTCTCAAACTGAGAACTGCGTGATACCCGGTTTCCACAGGGCTAGTTCCCAACGGCTGAGTAGCGCCTCGCAACCAACCCCGCCGCCACACGTTGACCTATGCAGTTACTCCAGACCTTGCCCGCTGCCGAGAGGTGGCGGGCTTTTTTGTCGAGCGATTGACACGCTGCCCGGTCGAAGGCAAAGAGTGGCACATTGCGGATTGACAAAGGGGAATGTCGATGAAGAAGACCTATCAGAAGCCCGTTTTCACGAAACGTGAGCGGCTGTCGTCGGTAACGGCTTCGCCCAGCTCATCTGTGGTTTCTTCCGGGACCTAATCAAGCGAATTACAGTTTTGGAAAGCCCGCTGGCTCCGGCCGGCGGGCTTTATCATTTTTGGCGTGGTATATTCCGCCGCATGCGAGTTTTGTTCATCGCCTTCGCGGTCCTGTTTTTTATGGCTATCGGCTTTTGGCTGACGGCCAATTTTCTTATCAACAACTCCACTTCGGCGGTGATCATCCAGCCGACACGGGCGCAGCAATAGGAGCGGATATTATTGAAGCCGCGGTGACGACCGCGCCTGATCGTCCCTCGCCACCGCCCCCGTCGTCAGAAGCTTGGCGCCACCCGATAGCAGCTACCCATTCAGGGCCTCAGGTTCGGCGAGGAAGGATGCAGCGATCAGGTCGTCGCCCGCAATCTGGCCGCGACCGTCTTCCATGATGGCTGCAACCTTTTGGAAGGTTTTCATTTCTGCCTCAGTTATGCGTGCCGCCCGCATTTTTGCCTGGAGATCAGCCAGACGCGCCACGAGCGCTTGGGACGTCTCGTCTTCAAGGTTCATCATCTTCATTTGTCCGGTTGAGTAAGCAATTGACCGTTCTGTGCGCGGGCCACTCAAACACAGCTCTGCGCCAAACGTTCCCTATATGGGCTTCGGTCTCAACAACGATGGGACCAAAGTCTCCCCCAGTGACGCAATGGTCCGACATCCGGATCTAGCCGGAACACCTGGATAAAATGATTGTTGTTTCAGTCGTGAAATCGGCACAGCTAGGTCTCTTCCTGTGCTGAAAGGACCCGCGAGCCGCTACAGTGGTTGGCGGGTTCTCTATTTCATGTGCCAGCGCCAGGAGCTTAATTTTGCCGCCCATGAATGATAATCAGCCGCCCAACAGGGTGGTACACCAGCCGCCGCCGGGTTGGCAGAGCGCCGGGGTGCTTCTTGCAGCCGCTGCTCTGGCGTCATCCTTGGCCGCCCTGCTATTGGCATCTTGGATGTCAGGTTGAGGGCTCCCGGAGAGGCCGCAGTCTCCGTTCTGCCCACAACGTTCGGCATCAAAAGTCTGCTCCACCAAAACGAGCAGAGGCTTGTGCTTTGGCCGTTCGTCAAATGACTTGGGGCAAGTCCCGCATGTCTCACAGCGGGCAGAGCCAACCATCAAGAATTATCTAGAATTAGCGGAACCTAATATCGCGCCGACTCTTGTGCCGAGATGAGCGCGCGCGGAATCAACTTTCTCCATCGATGGATGACGAACAACGTTCCGGAGACGACCAAGGCCGACGTGATCGCCGTTGATGAACTCACGCATAAGCTAATAGCCGACGCCAGGTCCTTGGGGATCAAACGGGAAGAAATAGACGAGGAGGTGGACAGCCTCTATCGCACTATCCTCGATGCCATCGTCCACTATGATCCTGGTGTGGCCGAATGAGCGCTCGCGGCTGCATGTTCATCGACGATTGGATCGCGGGCCATCTGCCGGTTACCACAACCGGCGACCCAATCGCGGCCAGCGACCTTGCGGACCAGATGATGGACGCCGCACGAGATGGTGGAATCAAGCCCGACGAGATATATGAAGAGGTCTGGAGCGTATCCGAAGTGATATTCGAGGCGATACGGAAAAGTAGCGTCGCCCGAGCGACCATTAGATAACGACCTATAGCATCATTCTCCAAGCAGCCGAACATAGTGTGCCTCCGGCTGCCCATAGGTGCCATTTGCAGATGCTTTAAGACCATTGCGGTCTCGGATATCCACTTCGCCCCGTCGGGAATAAATGAGACCCCGCCCTTCCAGCACCTGCAACCCAACCGTGACTCCTGGGCGCCTTGCTCCGAGCATAATTGACAGGAACTCATGAGTGATCGCAAGGCGTTCGCCGTGGACCCGATCATCACACATCAAAAGCCATCGCGCCAAACGTTCTTCAAGGTTCGATCGTGCGTTGCTCAGGGCCGTATAGCTGGTCTGGATGTGGAAATAGTGGACATAGCGCAAGAGGAAGAGGCGCAGCGTCGGGCTGTTCGCAAGAGCCTCCTTGAAGGGCTCAGCTCCGATGCGGTAAGCGCTACCGGGCGATTGTACGTAACATTGATGCGCCGCATAGTCAGCGCCCATCACGAGCGCGCCACCGGTCATTCCCTCAAAGCCGACGAGCCCAACCTCTGTTTCTTTTCCTGACGCTGTGGCCACCACGGAAGCAATGCCGTCCTCCGGGAAATAGACCGTCTCGATATTAGAATCGGCCGTCTCCAGATTCATTCTCAGATTTAGAGCACATCGCTCAAGATGCGGTTGCAAAAGCGCTAGGTCATCGGAGTTGAGCCGACGCAGCAATTCGTTTTTATAGGAATCATTCACTAGATTGGTCATAGCTCAATCCCACTTGGGGCAAGAGCTTTCCAATCTCCCTGCCGTCCGCGCCCGTAAAAACGTGCAGACGATTCAATGAAGATACGCCTTGTGGCGCGCGATTGACACTGAAATGCGATTCGATGCACGGCGTCCCCTCAGCCGGCAAATTACAAAACATGGACGTTCAAAGTTAAAGGGTTGGAATCGTACAGAACTCTGCTTAGTACGAAACCGACAATTCGTGATAGGCGGCCAACGCGAGATCGATCAGGCCGAACCTGCAGAACTGACAATTCCCGCAATGCGGATAGCGACGGCATCAAGTCCGCCGTCGTAAATTCTCGTCAGGACGTGTTCCGCAGCTTGAGCCCTTTGGGCAGTGCACCCGAGAAGGTCGCCACCGCCCAACCTTGCCGGCCTATTGGCGACGCAATCCCAAACTCCCCACGATCCGTCGCGTTCAATATGACAGTAGAATCGGTGCTGGTGATTTTCCATGCAACTTAAACCCCCAACGTGCCGTTTGGGGTCCGCTCTATCCTGGAAGGTGGTTAATGGGCGTGCCGCGTTTGCCGTCACTTGCGGCATCCGAATGCCGCTTCCCTGCAGGATTTCCCGAGGAATCATAGCCGGCCCGTGTTGCATTCTCCGGCCGGCGCGGTGCTATATGCTGAGAATTCAGGGGCACAGACCATGATCCACACCCGCGCCGTAGTCTGCGCCCTAGCGCTCACGACCTTTGCCGCGGGTGCGTATGCCGATCAGCCCATGACAGGCAAGATGGCGAAATACATAATCGCTGGGCGTATCCTCAGCAACCGAGTTTGCGACAATGACCGTTTCTATCTGGATGAAGCTCGGCGGCTTCAATCCCTCGCGTTCGATCAGGTCGGCAAGAAACTAGGTTCATTTGAGCAAGGGCAGGAAACCGGGTTAGGCATGCCTGAGAGCGCCTGTGAGCAGCTTTACATCGATGCCGGAAACTGGAGCATGCTTCGCCCGGGACGGCCCTCAGAAGCCGTTGCGGAACAAATCAAATTGCTCGCCGCGATCGATAACAATAACTGCAATTGGGACAATGCGACTAAGGCTGACTTCGATCCACCGAAATACCCTGCGATGGTTCAGGCATCCAAAACATGGTTGGCTGAAAAGGAAATTCATAGCGTCGGTTACGACCGGCTGATCGAACTGCAATCCCTCTATGGATTTGAAACGACTATGGCCTACGTGGACGCCGGCAATTCTTAGGGCGTGTCCGACAAGATGACAGAGATTTGCCCAATCATCGAGGAGTTCGCCAAGTCACTTCTTGGGCGATAATTGGCGCAGGTTTGAGTCATCAGTAGATCAACGTCAGCCGCAGTCCGTTGTCGTCCAGCACGTTCGTTGTCGCGGGTGGCCACTGTCACGCGACACGCTGAAACGACTGAGGGCAGTTGTACGCGACGGACGAGGGCGTTATTGGCGCTTTTGTGCGACTACCTGGATTTGTGCGGTTAGGCAGAGCCCTCGGTCTCGCTTTCCTCATCGAACAGACGCGGCACCGGGAGATAAGCGTTGGCAATGGGCCAATCGCCAATGATGGTCTTGATCAGATCCGATTTCGCCTAGCTGAAATCGATGACGGGCTTTTCGGGAGAGGCCATTTTGCATCACTCGCAACACGGCTAACCAATCGATGCCATCCGCTTGGGACGACAATCTCTCAATGATGATCGAGGGGGAAGCTGGTTGATGTCAGCCCTGGTTGACCAAGGCGGTGATGCGAATGCCCGATTTTCGCGGTTGTTCCGGCCATGCAATGATAGCACAGCGTGACGACCTCTGAACACCCTTTACCGCAGGATTAGCCCGCCGGTTCTATTGATCTGCCTCATACCAACATTGCGCAAAGCGACAATTCAAAATAGGTTCGCACTGCCAATTCAGGAGTGAACAATTGACCGATGAAATTGAACGAAACACAGATCTGATTGAGCTGACGGTCGATATTGTCGCCGCGTTTGTACAAAATAACGCCGTGCCAGTGGCTGGGCTGCCGGATCTTATTTCTTCGGTCAACGCCGCGCTTTCGAAATTGGGCCCGACAGCGGTCGCGGAGCTACCGCCGCTGACGCCGGCCGTGAACCCGAAGAAGTCGATCTTTCCGGATTACATCGTAAGTTTGGAAGACGGTCGCAAATTCAAGTCAATGAAGCGCCATCTGGGTTTGCTTGGGATGACGCCCGAACAGTACCGCACGAAATGGGGTTTGCCTCGCGACTACCCCATGGTGGCGCCAAGCTATGCCGCACAGCGATCGGAGTTGGCAAAGTCGATAGGGCTAGGGCTAAAGCCTGCCACGAAGGATCCCGCCAAGAAAGCGCCGGCCAAGAAGCCAGCCCCAAAGGGTATCAAGGCTAAAGGCGCAAAGCGCAATCTCACAAGGAACGCGTAAAGCGAAGCTGGGGCTTCGTATCTCCGTCATGCAACGCCTAGGGGTGTCACCTTACCCACAGGCTGGGCACGGCGAGCAACGCAGTCGCCGGAGAACCGTCTAACCACTACTTACATTAGGGATATCTTGCAGATCAGCCTTATCTGGGGTATCTAATGGCGGGGGTGGTGTTATATGTACTGGATAATGTTGTTTGCCGGGGTGGGTTGCATTATGGCCTTGTTTGGCCTCTTGGTTCTCAGTGGCCTGGTGGGGGACCCGGGTGCTCACAGGTTCAAGTCCCACAAGGACAAGCCGAACTAGTCAGCTTCCGCGCTACTTGCCTTTAACGACCGACAAGATTGTTGGATCGACATCGAATATCTTACGGGCTCGCGCTGAGAAGAAACCTACCTGAAGCGCATTGCAAAACGCCGCGGCCGACGCGAGTAAAAGCGGGCCCTCCATCAGAACGCCAGCCGTACACAATACGACGGTTGCGAGGCCGGTACCCAAGGTAATGCGAAAAGCAAACTTTTCGTCGCCTAACACCATCAACAAAACTCCTGACGATCCGCCGAGAACATGGCAAACTTGGCCGCAGCCTAAGATCAGCGCTATCCACAAAGAACTTTCGTAGTGTGGGTTCCAAATCTGCACAGCGGCATAGCCGAGAGTCACCAACCCGAAATACATTAAGCAAGTCAGGAGCGTCGAAACACCAACCAATGTTCTGAGAGATCGCTGAAGTCCCACTCGGTCGCCCAGCGTCCAATGCTGTACCGCAGAAGGGGCAAAGGCGGAATTTGCGATGCTGAGCGGCATGATCAGTACCGTCGAAATCCTCAAAGCGACACCATATTGCGCAACTTCTGAGAAGCTAGTGAAGAGCGTCAGCAGAACCATGTCGACCTGAGATAGACCGAACAACATCAAGGTTGTCGCGAGATTCGGCAGAGTACGAAGGATAATCGCTCGTAGGTTTGTCTCTACGTTTGCTGGCTCAGTCCAGCGGCGCGACATCATAAAAATGCTAAAAGCGCCAAAACCCGCTGCCATCGCGAAGCCGACCAAACTACACAATAGGACCTGATGAAGGGTGACGCTGCTGTGTGTCACGAGGGCAAACGCGAGGAAGAGGGCCACAATGGCACTAGGGAAGGCCATGAGGAAAGCCGAACTCCGAATCGAGTGAACCGCTCGAAGCAGTTCGACTTGGACAGACCCCAAAGCTGCGCAGGGAATGGCTACGGCGACTATCGGCAAAATTTCTCCCCATTCGTTGCCTCCGCTGCTTCCGATCCAATGTTCTGCAAGCCAGAATGCCAATGCTGTGATGAGGCCGAAAGAGACAACTAGTCCCTGGATCCTAGCTATAAGATCCCGCGCTCGTCCAAAGTCTCCTTTCGCGGTCGCGGCCGAGACAAGCGCCGGCACAGTAAATGTGAGGCCCAATTGAACCAGGATTGCAAATCCTGAGGTGAGTATCTGAGCAATGAAATAGATGCCGACTTTGTCTGGAGGCAAGGCAAGAGGAAGTAGCAAGGAGCTCGCAAGACCTGCAGCCAATATGCCAACGCGGCCGGCGGCAGCGGCGCCACTAGCTCGCCATATCGAGGGCGCGGAAGCGACCGGAAGATCAATGGAGATGGGGTCGCTCATTGGGAGGCGCTCGGCTAGCCCGGGGACAAAGGGACGAACAGTTGGGAGTAATTGTGGCGTCTGCATGATTGGGCGCCCAATTGCAGTGAATTGGAACCGGGGTTAGTCCAGAAAATGGCGCGCCCACCCTGTCTGGATAAAGTGACCCTTCAGTTCGTCGTAGTTCGAGATGATCTCAGATTGAGCGCCGGTTCTCTGCCTTTTGAAACGGCTTTCGAGAGGTGCATCGCGCAAATTCAGAAATTCGAGGCAGCGCAATACGCCAGAGCCGTCGACCAACTGTTCATATGTTACATGCAAATTGGGAAATTCACTCGCTATCCGGTGCAAAGCGGAGTTGTCGCTTGTCCATTTCTCAAAAGCGGTCAATACATCATTTGGATCTGCATAAAAGTCATTTATTTTTGTCGGCCCGTAGTCCGATCTCCATGAATTATTTAAAGCCGCAAGTCTGTACGAAATATATTGATCCAACAGGTTGTCGCGTGACAAGCGGACAATCTTGTATCCGAATCTCTTGAATGCTTCTACCGCGTCAGTATGCTCCAGCAGAGACAGGTAGGGCATTTTGAAACCGGTGACCCTGCTACCCTTTTTGTGGAGCATCTTCTCAAGATAGCTAGCCACGTCCTTCTGACGGGAGTTTCTGAAAGATATTGTGCGCCGCCTGACCAAGTCGGCGATTAAGCGCGCCGTCGGTGAGAATAGCTCGCCTTCGCACGTTGCATCTGGGTGAGAGTCAAGCAAAGCCTGGAGATAGCTGGACCCCTGTCTCCCCACAAACAAAATCGCGAAAAATGTATGATCAGTCATTGGCAGATAATTGCTACACCGTTCAAAGGCCCATTCATCCTAGACGTCTAGCACCATCCCGAGTATTTGACAGGGCGTAGGATGATTGGATGGATATTTTGCACATCAAATCAGAAACCCAGTGCCTCTATGGGCAACGGCCGAAGCTATTAGCGAGGAACTCGCCGATAAGGCCGCGTGGCTGCACGTCTTACGCGCTGCTTAGACCCATTAACCGCCTGTATTCCGACTCCTTGGCGCGATTGCAAAAGCACGCGGACAGTTCGACATGACGGATAAGACGGGAGAGATGACGCGCAGTTTGGCTTCAGAGGGGGATGCGAGTGATGTCCCGAAAATCGTTCAACAGGAATCCGTGCTCGTCTTCGAATCTTTTGAAGAAACAGCGGCCTTTAAGCTAGGCTGCGCGCTTCGTTCCATCGCAGTGCGCGAACAGGTCGGGATCGTTATCGACATTCGGCTCTGGGATCGTCAATTATTCTACGCCGCGCTTCCGACATCAACGGCGTCGAATGGTGAATGGGCACGGCGCAAGCTTAACGTAGTCAAGCTCTTTCACAAGAGCAGCTATCTCTTAGCCCTACAGCAGCAACGTGAGGATCGCACTTTCCCTCCCGGATACGGTCTGAATCCACAGGATTTCGTTCTAGCCGGCGGGGCTTTTCCAATCCGGGTCAAAGGGGTGGGCGTGATTGGAGCGATTGCGGTGTCCGGCCTCAGTCAACGCAGTGACCATAACCTCGCAGTAGCAGGTCTATGCGAGCACCTTGGAAAGGATGCCAACCTTTTGTCCCTCGGTCCCGAGACATGGAACTAGTCTCTGTTGGCTGCATTCCGTCGTTCCCGCATACGCACCGATACGGGGGCAAACGCGCACCGGGCTATCAGAAGAGCGTGGCTTACGGCTTTGCGAGATAGCAGTGTCCGCGGGTGCCTGGCTGCTGCCAATAATCGTTGAACGGCAACAGCTACTCGTCCCGAACGCCCATGGATCGCAGCCGACAGTAAATTAGCGTTTGCCCTAGTCTCACGCTCCCATTTGCGGAGTTCATCGGGAAGATCCTTCCGTCGGAAGAACGTCTCAATCATGCGCTGCGGTTCTTCTCCACGTTCAAATGGCACAGCTCGGTAGGTGGTCGACGCGCTATGCATACGGAATTCCGCGAGAACCTCTGGCACATGGTAAAAATTACCTTCCAATGCCAAGCGCAGGAAAAAGTCGAGGTCAGGAATCTGCCGAAGGTCCTCTCGCCAGTAACCAGCTCGTTCATAAGCCTCACGTCGAAAAAAGGCCCCAGGGCCCGGCAGGCAGTGCAGGTGTGCGTAGAGAGCACGACGCGAAAATTCCGGCGGCTGTAAGGTCGACCTGAGAGTTGAATGCTCGTCGATAATGTCGAAGTCGGGGTAAACCAAAACTACATCAGTGCGAGCCGACAATTCCTCCACGCAGCGCCGAACAGCTGTTGGGCGCAGACGATCGTCTGCGCTTAGATAGCCGAGGATGTCCCCCGTGCTCATTGCCCATCCTGTGGTCATGGCCGCACTCTGGCCAGCGTTCACTTGACGGTGCAATTTAATTTCAGGACCATAATTCGAGACGAGATCGCTTGTGCCGTCAGTTGAACCGTCATCTACAACTATGATCTCCAAATTTGGATAGTCTTGGGCCAAGAGGCTTTCGATTGTTTCCGCGATGTAGTCTGTCGCATTATATGCTGGGACCACGAGCGACACTTGGGGACCTCTTATCAACGGTCCTCTCCGGTGCGCTTGATCGTCGTCGACAGGGCCTCGATCGCCGGTTGATTTTGTGGCGTATCTACGACGACGTTTGCGGGAGCCCCCCTTTTTGCGATTATTTCTTCAAAGCGAGAAATCAGCTTGTCTACAATCGAAGGCCAGGCAAAAGTCTCCACTATGTAAGATCTAAGCGCTCGTCCCTTCGACGGTAGATCACCACGTTCGGCCAGCATCGAGTGAAGCCCTCCATACAAGCCCTCAACAGTTGCCGGTACGACGTATCCACCACCCACCGTCTCGACTTCATCAAACCCACATTGGTCAGTGAGAAGAACAGGCGTGCCAACGATACCAGCTTCCAGCGCCACGAGTGACATCGCCTCAGCTCGGGAAGGCACGACCAGGAAAAGCGCGCGTCTATATGCCTCGCTCCGTGCGCTCTCGCCTAGATGCCCCGTGAAGACAACCCGGTCGGCGAGGTGGTGCGCATTAACAAAGGATTCCAACGATAGGCGCATGCCAAAGTCTGGACCTGCTACTACCAACCCGATATCCGGATATTCCTGACTCATCTTCTCAAACGCGCTTATAAGAAGATCGGGGCCTTTCACTTCGGCTAGTCGGCCGACGAAAAGGACATACGGCCCATTTGGTCCAGTCTCCATCGCTTCAGCTGCTAAAGGTTGTTCCTCAACCCCGTTTGGAACCACGATGACATTGTCTTCTGGCGATTTGAACCGCTCCAGTATCTGACGGCGCTCCAGGGGGGTGACCGCAATCAGCGTCGCTGCATTCCGAACCATCCGCTTTCCAAAGGCGATGTGGAAGAGATACGGGATCGGCCTAGGGTGATTGAGACCGACAAACTCCCCCGCAGCGCTGAAAGTATAAGGCTTCCCGAGCCATCGCGCGAGAAACGCTGTCGCGACCGACAGGAAGTTCCAGTACCCGAGAATATGAATGACATCGGCGTTTCGAACGCTGCGCATTAGCCTAAACGGATTGATTGTCGGGACCGAGAAGCGGAGACGCATCGCACCCGTAATATAAACTTGCATGTTCCTACCATGCAGTTGCCCGACGAGATCCCCGCCTTGCATAGTGACGATCTCGCAACGATGTCCTCTTTGCGTCAGATGGCTAGCAAGCCGCCTTGTTCGCTCTGCTGTGCCTCCTCCTTTTTGGGAATCGAGTGAAACTGTAGTCAGGAGGATATTCATGCGCCCGACATCCGAGTCACCCTCGCAAGATCACTGGCGTAATTGTCCAGCCTGCTGGTGAACGCCTCGGAGACTAGCCCTAATTCCGTGGCCCTGATTGCAGAGAAGCGCCGGTCAATAGCGTGCGCCGGAAGCCCCCTCAGACGTAACAAGAATCTAAGGAAGAATCTTGGTGAGGTTGGTCCAAATTTCGGGAATTCTCGGCCGAATGCCAGGGCGAAGCGATCCTGGACAAACGCGAAATTGTTATTCGGATCGGAATCATCGGTAACTACGACGATCTGTGAGCCATGGATTTTCCGGTCGAACGCCAATTTGACAAATGCCTGTGCAACAGTCTCCACACTCACCAGGTGCATTCGTCTTTCACCGTAAAGAGCACGGCGGAGCGCAATCTTCCATGATGGGGCTTGTTTCATCTCCTCCGCCAAAGTGACGAGATTGCGTCCGCCGCATCCGAAAATAGCTCCCAGCCGCAACACAATCGTCTCGGCGAACGAGCCTGTCAGAATTGCCTCACCTATAAGATGCTCTTGCTCATAAGGCGACAACGCGCATGGCAATGTGGCTTCGTCGATTTGCCGGTCGCGTACCCCTGCGTAAACGTCAATGCTGCTAGCATGAATACAACGGGAAATACCGGCGTCGCGAAATGTCGACTGCAAGCTCCGCAATACGGTAGGGTACCAACCGGTGCCGTCGGGGCGTAATAAGTTGATCATCACGTCGTAACCGCTCAAGGCGGCCAACATCTCGGCAGAATCTTCCAAATCGGCCTTTTTGACATTCACGCCGGCTTGATTGAGCCATTCTGGTTCCGAACGATGCACAATGAACCGGCTGGGTGGGAAGGCCGGATTGGCCAACAGCCGCGCTAGGGCCTCACCAACGAACCCGGTTCCCCCGAGCACTACCACGCGCGGACCGGTGTCACATTGCTTGTAGGTCATTCGGGCTGACTTCGAAAAAGGGCAGCGAATCGAGCCAATTTATGAGACGAGGCACAAGCCAATTCGCAATTCGCAGGGCTATATCATGGGGATTGCTTCTCATACAACGAATTGCGTCGCCGGCTGCGTGTATTATGGGGAAGAATCGCGATTCGTGGCGCAGAGGGTTTTGGTCATGCTTGCCGCATGTCGGTTTGTGGTCTCCGCGAGCATTGAAGTAAAGGGTTGATATGAGCCAATCTCAAAAGCTTCAGCCATCTCGAGCAAATGTGCCCGGAAACGCGATTCTCTTGGGAGTTGCGCTGCTTGTTGCCTCAATGGGCTTCGTCCTTCTAGCCACCTATCCCGGCCAGTCGAAACTGATTCTCCTCTGGTTCTATGCATCGGGCTGCGCTGCCGTCTTCATCCCGCTCTGGCGTCCGTCCTCCTTTTTCGTGTTTCTGCTGTCGTCATTCCTTTTTGTAGGATTCATTGCAAAAGCGGTCGCTAATTTCGTATTTGGCATCGCGCTCATCGAGCCTACCAGCACATTCACGACTGAGTGGGATCAGGCACTTGCTTTCGCAGCTAGTGGCTTTTCAGGGGTGTGCGCGGCTGGATTGGCCGCATCGTTTTATCCCGCGTTCAAGGAAATTCGGAAGGCGGTAGCGCCTCCTTTCGTGTCGAAATTTGTCGTCCTCGCGTTTGCAAGTTTGATTGCCGTTTCTATCGGGCTGTATTGGGCCAATTACTCATTTCACATTATACGGATTGGTTTCCCCTTGGGCATTAACATCAACCCCCGCCTGTATGCGGTCGCGGCCTTCGTGATCGCATGGGGGGCTCTTTTGGGAGGCCTAACCTTGGCCCTGTGGCTGGTCGAACTACGCGACTGGTCGTATTCAGTGTTGATCTACGTAGCAGTGTTTCTTGGGCTGCTCGCATCGCTCTCGATGGGAAGCCGCATCCAGTTGCTTCTCTATGTTCTCGCCGCATTCGCGGTCGTTGTCTTACGACGTCGCGATGTGAGGAGTTGGGTTGCGATCGCAGTTGCCATGGGTCTCAGCGGATTTGTTTTTGCAGGCTCGCTTGCAGTAGTTAGCCTTGAACGCACTTTCGATTTCTCGATCAGCACCGCACAGACACAAGGCGTTCCACAGCAGCCGTCAGGCGTTGTTCCACAGCAGCCGACAGGCATCGGAAAAACTCTGGCACCGTCGCCCGACTCCTCGGCGCCTCCGGCTGCGACGATAATAGACAAGGTTGAGGCAGTCAGAGGTGATCGTTTCGCCCTAGCCGGTCTCTACCGTCAACTGCGCAATCTCGCGGTCATGCGCTGGGTTGGACTTGAAGGGACGATGACGGCCGCGGCAAATCTTGACCATCTTGGAGGCGATTTGTTCTTGCATGTGATCAAAGAAGACCCAGCCGCTGGCGCCCAAGCGATCTACCAAAAAATGTCCGGTGACCGGTACGGAAAGGTCCAATATTATACGTTCCTCACGTTGCCAGGCCCCATTGGGGTGGCCAGCCTTTCAGGGTCGATAATCGTCGTCTCGGTATTCATGTTCTTTCTGACAATAGCTGGCCATTCGATCGAATGGTTGGCTGCCTGGGTCACACAAAATGTCGCCTCTGCGGCGGTGACAGGTGTCTCGTTAGCCTACTTACTCGTCCAAATGGGGTTCCCGTGGACTTTGTTCATTTACGCGATCGAATTGGTCCTGTCGGTGCTTTTCGTCGGCGCCGTTTGGTACATGGTTGATTGGCTGGCTACGGGTAGGCGGGCGGTTACCGCGAAAGTGTGAGGATCTGCCGTATCAGATTTAGTTGGGCTGAGTTCCTGCCTTGCACTAGACGATGGCGAGTCGGAATGCGGCGGACGGCTTTTCGCTCAGAGCTGCGGGGAGACGAAGGCACGATTGCGGTCAGACGGCGCCAGGTTCGTGTTTCCTCCAGACCCGCCTGTTGATGAAGTCCGTGTAACTTAGAACGATCCGCAGCACCTTTTCGGATACATTGTCGGAGCTATAGTCAGTCGGCAAACGCAAGGTCCGCATCGCGCCTCGTGACTGAGTCTCCAATATCTTAAGCCCGTCAAAAACGCGCTCTATGTCCAGGCCGACCATCATCACTGAGGTCTCTTCGAAGCCTTCGGGGCGCTCATGTACCTCGCGCAGATTGAGGGCGGGAAAGTTCAGGATCGCGCTTTCCTCAGTTATCGTGCCGCTATCCGAAAGCACGGCTCGAGCCGAACACTGGAGCCTAATATAGTCGAAGAACCCAAACGGTTTTTCAAACCTGACATTTTCATGGCAGCTGGCACCAAGCGCGTCCAAACGTTTTCTCGTGCGAGGATGAGTCGAAACGATGACTGGCTCCTGATATCGCTCGGCAATCCCATTGAGGACATTAAGCAGCTTCCTTAGCCGCTCGGGCGAATCCACATTTTCCTCGCGATGAGCACTGACTACGAAGAAACGTTCTGCCGTCAAGCCGAGATTGCTGACCGCCGCCGAGGCTTCGATTCCGCTTCTGTAGTGCTCGAGCACCTCCCGCATCGGACTGCCGGTAACAATTACCTGGTCGGGTGGGAGGCCTTCTCGCAGTAGGTAGTCACGAGCAATCTGGCTATAGGTCAGATTGACATCCGCTGTATGGTCCACAATTCGGCGGTTAATCTCCTCTGGAACACGAAAATCGAAGCAACGATTTCCGGCCTCCATGTGGAAGATGGGCACCTTCCGCCGTTTGGCCGCAATCGCCGCCAAACAGCTATTCGTGTCACCCAAAATCAGCAGTGCGTCGGGGCGATGACTCTCGATCGCCTGATCAGCCGCGATGATGACTTTCCCAATTGTCTCCGCAGCAGAAGCACCTGCAGCTTCGAGGAAGACGTTGGGCGGCCGAATGCCCAACTGCGAAAAGAAGACCTCATTCAGCTCATAATCGTAGTTCTGGCCACTATGAACGAGCACGTGATCGAAATTGGCATCGAACTTTGCAATGACCCTGGACAGCCGAATAATCTCTGGCCGAGTCCCAACAATGGTCATGACCTTAAGCACGGAGCGCCCCTTTAAGGATGTCCAACTGCGATAGCAGTGCCTTGACCTGACCGACATCGAGGCGAACGGTGTTGTGAGATGTGTAATCCTCCAGCTCTGAAACCATTCGCTCGCCTTCAACGAAATATTTGTCGTAGTTCAGATCCCGAGAATCGGCCGGAATCCGATAATAATTGCCTAGGTCTTCCGCACGCACCATTTCCTCGCGCGACACCAAAGTTTCGAAAAGCTTCTCACCATGACGAGTCCCGATGATTTTCACCGGATTGTCCCGTTCGAATAGTTCCTGCATCGCCTCAGCCAGAACCCCCACGGTAGAAGCGGGTGCCTTCTGAACAAATATATCGCCCGACCGTGCGTGCTCGAATGCATAAAGTACTAAGTCGACTGATTCATCGAGCGACATCAAGAAACGTGTCATGTTGGGATCGGTTAATGTCAGGGGCTTGCCGCCTAGCAGTTGGTCAAGGAAGAGGGGGATCACTGAGCCGCGGGACGCCATGACGTTGCCGTAACGGGTGGCGCAGACGACGGTGCGAACAGAATCGCTGACTCGCGATTTCGCGATCATAACTTTTTCCATCAACGCCTTTGACATACCCATAGCGTTTACAGGGTATACAGCCTTGTCAGTGCTAAGCACCACGCAACGCTGGACGCGATGGCTGATCGCAGCGCGAAGCACGTTTTCAGCGCCGAGAACATTCGTTTTGATCGCCTCCATTGGGTAAAATTCGCAAGACGGCACTTGCTTGAGCGCCGCAGCGTGGAAGATGTAGTCGGCTCCGCGAACTGCATCATCGACAGCGTGATAATCGCGGACATCACCAATATAAAATTTTAAGCGATCGTCCGGCAACGACAGGCGCATATCCTCCTGCTTTTTTTCGTCCCGGCTAAAGATACGGATCTCTGCGAAGTCCGTTTTGAGGAATCGAGCCAGCACAGCGTTGCCAAAAGAGCCGGTGCCCCCAGTAATCAAAAGGGTCTTGTTGGAAAACATTAACGTCTCGCTCGAGGATGTTTTAGCCAAAGTCATACATGGATCGGATTAGAACCGGCCAGTCGGGAGGGCGGTAGCCGGTAGCGTTCTGGAAACGAGATGAATTTAATGAGCGGTCAATCACCAACTGGTCGTCCGGAACGATTTGGGTCTTTTTGCCGTAAACCTCGGCAATGATTCTGAGGAGATCATACTTGCTGATTGGATCTGACGACACATGGTACACGCCGGTGAGTTTGATATTTGGCAGGACGAAATCGCGAATGATCCTGGCGAGTTCCACGGTAGGCAGTCCGGAAAATACGGCTCGGGTGAACCCTTTCACGTCAGCCTGTTGGCTCAAAAACCAGTCGACCAAGCCGTGTGAAGTGTTCAACTCGCGGCCGATTATCGAAGTCCGAAGGGTTATCGAGTTCTCACAAACTACTTCGCCCAGCAGCTTGCTCCGCCCGTATAAATCATCAGCATTGGGCCGGGCACTTTCGCTGTAGTTCCCGGCCGCACCGTCAAAGACACAATCGGTACTGATATGAACGAGACGAGCCCTCGCGACTGCGCAGAGGCGTGCCAGCCGATGCGGCAAAACTGCATTAATCGGAATTGCGGCGAGAGGGTCATTCACAGATGACATCTGCTTGACAAGCCCAATGCAATTTATGACCACATCCGGGTTTGCCACCGCGAAAATCTTGCTTAGTCCATCAAAATTCTCGACGTCGCCTGCGTCGATCAGCGTCGCCCGACTTTCTGGAAAAACAGGATGCAGATTATTTGAACGGGTGGAGCCAAAAACTACGTAGCCTTCGCTGTTCGCAAAGAATCTGAAAACTGCATTGCCCAGCATGCCCGAGGCACCGAGGACAAGGATTCTGGGGTGCGTCGATTGAGCCATGGTATCTCTCGCTATCTCCGTGATGCTCGTCGCTCCCTTAAAGCCCGACGGAAATGTTCGACTAAATCAAGAGCGAGTGGACCAGGTGCGAAATGCTGATTGAAATATTCACGCCCCGCAGTACCCATCGCCTCCCGCGTTTCTCTTGGGAGGCCCTTCAATCGTATGATTGTCTCTGCCAGGGCTATGCTGTCTTCGGCTGGCACAACTAGGCCCGCCTTGGCCTCGCTTACGATATCGGCCGCCTCGCCATCAAGGCACGCCAAGATGGGGCGCCCAGCTGCTAAGTATGTCGGGATTTTGCTCGGCACCGTCAAACCTAAACCCTTTGCCCGGTTAAGTGTGACTAGGAGAGCAGAGGCCTGTGCAAATACCGCCGGCATTGCCTCTGGCGGAAATCGTCCTACTAGCATGACATTGGTGAGATGAAGTCGCTCAATTTCGGTCCTGAGCCACTCAGACCGGCTTCCACTTCCAACAAGCACGATGTTGATCTCGGGATCTGATATTCGGCCTGCCGCGTCTAAAACTGTCTCCAGCGCCTGAGCTGACCCGAGATTACCCGCAAACACGACATTGAACCCGCGCGTAAGATCCAGAGGCGAACCCGTGAATTTGCTATCCACCGCCAGATTCAAATCGCCAGGATTGGGGTGGTATGCGATTGGCACCGCATCGCCGGCAACGGCGCGTATCTTTGCGATGAAACCGCGTGACTGGGCTAGAAGAAGGTCGGAACGTTGGTAAATGAAACGAGTGAGGGCCTCCACAGCGCTCAGCACTCGCTGGTTGCGAACAAACCCTGTTTCTTCCAAATTGTCCGGCCACAGATCCTGGACCCAAATCACATGAGCGGCAGATTTGAACTGTCTGAAAACGGCCCCTACCAATCCTTGCAGAATCGGGGAGTTCGCATACACGAAGACAATATCGTATCGCTTGGATCGCGTTAAAAATAGCCCGATGATGCTCCCCGACACGACGAATGAGAGGTAATTCCACACTCTCCGTAGCCCCCCGCCTTTGCCTCGCGGTACAACAGGCACCCGGTGTATCAGGTACCCGGACGGATGAATTTGAGTCCCTGAGCTAAGCGCTCGGTAGCCTTCAAATATTTGGCCATGCGGATAGTTCGGCTGACCGGACAAAACCTCAACGTCGCACCCACACGAGCGAAGCGACTCGACAACCTCGTTGATTCTGAACGTTTCGGGCCAAAAATGCTGACTGACGACCAGCACCCGCAACTTCTCGTTAATTCGGTCTGGTGACGGGCTGCCGCACAAAGCCGCGGTCGCGAGGTTCATGACTCAGCCGAACGCTTGATGCTCATCAGCAGGTGATCTTCGATGCCGGGAGTGAACTCCGGCACAGTCGATTTGAGGAGCTTCACGGCGCCTTGCAGATCCCGGGCGCTGACCACGCATTGCATTTCATCAAAAATGCGCACAATGACAGCACGTTTGATCGACCGCGACGATGCGGCCAAGATGCCTGGGGCTCCTGTCTCACTCAAGGTCTCTTTGCTGTCGAACAGCTCCTCGTAGAGCTTCTCTCCTGGCCGCAGCCCCGTGTAGATAATCTGAATATCCTTGCCCGGTCGCCGTCCCGAGAGCCGAATAAGATTTCGTGCCAAATCGACGATTTTCACCGGAGACCCCATATCGAGCACGAAAATCCGGCCTCGCTCATGCTGTGGCGCGGGGGTGTATGCCGCCGCCTGTAGAACGAGGAGACAGGCCTCAGGGATCGTCATGAAAAAGCGTTCCATATCGGCATGAGTGACGGTCACAGGACCACCCGCCTTGATCTGCTGTTCGAAAAGAGGGACGACCGAGCCAGCCGACCCCAAGACATTGCCGAACCGAACTGTGATGAACCGCGTGCCGATGACCTCCGGGTCGAGGTCCAACGCCTGGCAATACATCTCCGCCATTCGCTTGGTTGCCCCCATAACATTGGCGGGATTTACCGCCTTGTCGGTCGACACCATGATCATCCTGGATACATTTGCACTGAGCGCCGCATCGGCGACATTTCGTGTTCCGATTGCATTGGTGAAAATGCCTTCGAGCGGCTGAGCCTCAACCATCGGCACATGCTTCAGTGCCGCAGCATGGAACAGCACATCAGGTTTGAAGCGTTCAACGATCGTGCGCACCGCCTCTTTTTCCCGCACGTTGCAAAGAGCGGCTTGGATATCGATATTTTGCCATCTCTGAGACAGCTCGGACTTGATTGTGTAGAGCGCGAATTCGCTGGCATCGAGAAGAATTAGGCTTCCGGGCTTCAGGTCAGCAATCTGTCGTGCCAACTCAGATCCAATGGAGCCACCGGCCCCTGTAATCATGATGGTCTTACCCTGAATCATCGACTGGATCTTGGGCACGTCCAGTCGAACGGGGTCTCGTTGCAGAAGGTCCTCCAGCTTGATTGGCCGCAGTTCGATCTCCGCATCGATGCTTTGCATATCGAGCAAATTTGGCAGCCGAAGGATTTCTAGCTTCTGAGTTGCGGCAATTTCGACCAGCGCTTCAATGCTGGCATGACGTTCATAATCATCACGTGATCGCGTGAGGATTATCGCCTCTGGGCGGCGCCCCCGAGCCTCAAATCGGGAGAGAATCTGGGGTAGCCGTTCCAAAGGCCCCATAACTGGAACTCCGCGGATAGATCGGCCTGTTCTTCGTCCTCTCTCGTCAATGATTGCCAGCACCTCAAATGAGGCACGATCCCTTTCCTTTATAGCCCTCAGGAAAGCTTCCGCATTGTCGGTAGCTCCGATCAAGAGCACGTTTCTTCCCCCGGCGGGTTCGGCCTTTCTTCTTCGTTTGCTGTCATGGTGATTGCGGTAAACTCGATACGCAGCGCGAGGTCCGGCCAACAGCACGACGGTGAACGCCCAGGCTATGACAACAGAAGAGCGTGGGATCGCATTCAGCCGAATCAGAAGGAACTCAGCGACAATAAAGAGCGCGATGGCCACGCTAGTCGCGCCAGCGATTGCTACCAAATCAGGAAGCGACGCATAGCGCCATATTCCGCGGTTTAGTCCCAGCAAGAAACCTGCCGTACTGACCATGACCCCGAAGAGGGTAGCTGCTCCAAGCAATACCGGCCAATTTAGCAGGAAGCCATCAAAATCCAGTCGCAACACAAATGCTAGTAGCATCGCGACAGCACCCATTATGCCATCGTGCGCTAGGGCCATTCCTCGCAGCGTAATTGGCCTAGGGATAGTTAGACCCCTTCTAAACTTTATCCTGACATCAGAGCTGCCTGGAAGGCCGCATCTGGCTTCCGGCACCTGCTTAAGGCTTTCGTTCAACACGGATGGTCACGTTGATCAGGCGGTTCACGGATGTCTCAACCCCAAGTCAAGCTGTCTCCTCGAAGCTCGGTCAAGGATCGGGTCCAATTTGAGCCAATTTGTCCAACTGTATAGACCAGCGAAGACGCTTCGAGCACGGATAATAATCTCCCCAGCCGGAAGCCGCGGTCCAATGATAGCTTTCGTTGACGAAGCACGATCACGTAGCGAGCCGTGATCCGACCGGTGATTCTATTTGCATGATGTATTCAGTCCTCCACTACGCAACAACTACTTGGTGGCTTCCATAAGGGCAACGATAATGATCCAGTCGCCCCCACTTTTTGAACTTGGGCTTGATTCAGGCGGCGCCATCTCTGCGGAAGAGCTGGCGATCGCCGCCGAGATGCCATGCTCCGATCGGGCTGCTGACTTCGGATTTTGCCAGGACGGACCTTAGTCTATTTGGCGATTGGACAAGTCTTCGTTGCACAGCCAGGCCAGAGTGATGACGTCCTAGGCCTTATCGACTGAGTTTCTTGTGGGCAGAGCCCGCCGCGGCGCTTTTCCTGACGCACGCACAGGGGGCGATCCTTACGCGTCGAAGGCCTGTAAACGACCCTCCACTTTCAGGGACCGTAGCTTGTTGATGCGGTGCCATGCTGTGCAGTCTTTCAGGAGAAGAAGTCTCTGAGCCGCTCCCTTGACGTCACCAGGGCCCAACTTTCCGACATGCTGCCTCGCTTCGAGGCGAAACGATTCAGGGATTTTCACTTCGAGGTAGAGGAAAAGGAGGCACACGGCAGATGGCCGGTGCGAAGCTGCGGCATGGGAACCGCCCGGCTTTGATTTACCTGCTGGCGATACTCCCAGGTTGCTACGAAACCGCCGCAACCACCTTTCAAATGGACTTGCGGTTGGCAGGCATGGGTTCGGTCGCCTTGGTGTCCCTATAGGAATCGGGTTCCGCTAATTCCTCGCCCAATGCGGCGATTACAGCTGCCATGCGACCACGCACTCGTGAAGGAAGATGCATCAGCCCCTCGATCAGGCGCCGGCCTTCCGCGCTTGCAATGAAGTCGATGCGCTCGTCGACAGGCAGGGGCGAAGCTTCACGGCTGGTCTCATTCCCAGGCAGGCCTTCGAAGAAGCGACGGACGGGGACGTCCAGGGACCTGCCGATCTCGTAGAGCATGGAAGCACTCACGCGATTCCTCGCGTTCTCATATTTCTGAAGCTGCTGGAAGCTGACACCTATGGATCGGGCAAGCTGTGCCTGCGAGACGTCTGACTGGACGCGAATGATCGCGATCTGCCTGCCAACATGCTGATCGGTGGGATGAGGCGCGGTCTCCGCTCCAGCCCTTGTCAACACCTCAAATCTGGTGCGCTTCGATTCCGGAAAAGCCTTCTGATGCTGCATATATCACTCCAGACTGGAGAGTTCGTCGCGGTATGCTCCGGCCAAACTCACCAAACCTCCAATGAACAGGGAGTGCGAAACCTTCCTGGTCCGCTTTCTGGCCTTTGGTGGATTACGCGAATGGTCAGAGAGTTTGATGCCGGATTTGCGGCACCAATCGCCAGTAGGGTCTTGCGGCCCGGGGATACTCGTCTCAGCCGCAGAAAAAATACCTTAAGGGCGGCATTGAAGATCCGGTTCACCAGCCTTTCCAACCCCATCTTGCGGCGGCTGCACGCCGACCGCGAAGAGAAGCATGAACTCGAGCGGAAGCTCTCCCGTCCCAAACCAATCACGGATCCCGAATCTCCGAACGTCGATTGTCGAGAATACTCCGTGGTGAAATACTCTTCAAGGCACTGCTCTCGTATCTATGGAAATCCGAGAGGTGTTCGCGCGCAACCTGAGAACTTTGCGGCAGACCAAAGGCCTGTCACAGGAGGAGCTTGCGCATCAGGCAGGGATCGATCGCACCTACATTAGTGCGTTGGAACGCAACGTGTATAACGCCAGCATCGACGTCGTTGATAGGCTGGCCGAAGTGCTGGGCGTGGACGCCGCGGAATTGCTGAAGCGCCCCTCAGCTGATCTGCAGGGAACGAAGTCGGAGCTTGACGAATAAAGAAGTTGATAAACTCAACGTGTGTAAGCTGCCAAGTCTACGCACATGGAAATGCTCGAACTCGCGGCCGAAATTTCGGTCGCTTGCGTCGGGAGAAGGCAAGGTGGAAGCGCGCTCAGGTTCAGCCAGCAATATCTAAGCGGCCTGGAACGTGGTCGTCGCAATCCGACGGTCATCACGCTGCAGTAGCAAACCGATGCGCCTCTTGTGAGACGCGTTACGGGCACACAAACTAACCTTCTGCGTCCAATATGAGGCGCATACCCAAAAGTTCATTACCCGACCGTGCGTGCGCCGGTCGCATCATACCTCCCAAATCGTCGATTGAAGGACTGCCTGCTATGCGAGGTCGAGTTCGCCGCGCGACTCCATCTCTAAAAGATATCGGGCCTTGGCTAGGCGATCCCCTCCCCCGACGGCAGGATAGCCGCAGATGGCGAGAGCGCCCTCTGCTCTTGCCGGCTGGCTCTGGCGGGGTCGCCGCTGCCACCGCCTAACTCGTATAGGGCTTTGCCGAACTCAGCATAAGCTATCTTGTGCGCGTCAAGCAGCGCTCGAAGACTCATGGACAGTTCTTGGTCTCGGCTCGGCGGCTCTGCACCAAGCGCCGCCGTAACCGACGAGGAACGACTGCGCTGCCGGAGTGGAGGTGCAAGCTCGTCGGTTGGATCCTAGACATGGCAACCTCTTCCATTAGCATTGATGCCCATCACGCCAGTGACGTCGAACCATCAAAGCGTAGCACGACGGTTTGCGCATTCGTGTCAGGATCAACACATCCAAGCAGTCGAGAGCCAGGGCGGCTGGGGCGATGCGTAGCGCCTGCATCTTAGGATGCCGTGCCTAACCGCCCTGCGGAAGCTCCGATTGAGCGCGGGCTTGTCGCGACCGGCGCTTCCATTGGGGCGGTGAAGCCAATGTATCCGCCGTGCGGAGGATGGCGCCAGCCTACAAGCCTGCGCTCGGCCGGCATCCTACGGCCGGCGCTGGCGACGTCGGCTCTACGGGCCGAGCTGAAGCCCCTCTGCTGCAGCGAGCCGTTCGCCGATCCGGGGGGACTTCGGGCTAGGTCGGCGAGGTTCTAACGTGGTCTATCCAACAGCTCGTTATCTACCGACGAGCGGCCACCTCAAGAACAGTCTCTGACCACGCCCTCCTTCCCGGGCCCCACAAAAGCCAGTCGGGCTGCCGCACATCGCACTAAGCTACGGACGAAGAACGAAAATCGACGATCTTGGGAGGTGCAGCAAAGACCCGCACCTCGCGAAAATGCGGCATAACCACTTGAAACAACACAACCGATCGACGCCGCACCTCGCGGCCTTTTATCTCGCCATCGTTCTTCGGTCGTATTTCGTGGCTCTCGCTCGATAGCACCAAAACTCGCTCTGCCACGCGGGAATACCCGGGTGTCCCCTGTTGCGCTAAGAACTACGAAAGGAGGCGGATCGCTTCTAGAGCATACCGCTGATGTGCACTGAGAGCGCCGCTTCAGCCGCAGCCGATCTGAAGCCGCCTTGATGACGAGAGCGCATCTCTGGCACGATCGCGGGCACGTCGGAGTCGCCAGATTTGACCTTAGATGGCACTGGCCGGCGTGTCATATCGACACTGCGAAGGCGTGCCAAAAGCAGTCTGGCTGAACAAAATGGAGATAAGCCGCCGTGTGGCAGAATGACATTCTTGTGTTGCCTGACGATCTGATTGCGTTCGCCTGGTCTGCACCGATGCGGGACTTGGCGGCAAAGCTCGAACTGTCCGACGTCGGGCTAAAGAAGCTGCTGACGCGAAGCGGAGTAGCGTCGCCGCCGCAAGGTTATTGGAACAAAATCCGTGCCGGAAAGAGGGTGCCATCAGTACCCAAGGCGCCACCGCGGCGCCCCGGTGAACTGGGTCGAGTAGGTGTCGACGGCCGCTTCAAAAAGGTGCTGCCTATTGCCGCCCCTCTTGCATCCAATGGGCCATTTGCGTCCGCCCTGGTTCCAGAAGACCTCGACGAACTCCACGCACAAGAGTTGAAGGCGATTGGCAAAGTCTCTGTCCCGCAGACGTTGGACAGGCCCCACAAAGGGCTCGTTCAACTGCTCAAGCAGGAGCAGCGCCGCCGCGACAAAAATGCAGAGCGTGAGTGGAGCTTTGACGAACCCAAGTTCGACAATCCACTAGGCAAGCGGCGGCTGAAAATCTTCAATGCGCTGTTTTTGGCGCTCAGCAAGCGTGGCCATGACGGTGATGCCTACGAGCGCGATGGCGAAGTTCATGCGCGAGCAACCATCGGCGATTCCTATCTTGGTTTGGACATTGGAATAGTCGGTAGCCACCGCACCGTGCGTCAGCATGGGTACCTGCGGCCGGCGCCAGACCTGCCAGCATCAACCCTTATCGCGCTGCGGATCGATCCAGGTTTCGATCGCAAGAATACGGTTTCTTGGCAGGATGACGGTGACGCCAAGCTTGAGTCAAAGATCGCTGAGATTGCGGCTGCGATCATCGTGGCGGGCGAGAAAAAGTTCAGAGCTAGCCTGCGGGAAGCCGAGGAGCGCGCAGAGCGGGAGCGGATCGAAAAGGAAAATCAGCGCCAGGAATGGCTAGCCCAGCGCAACCAACAGCGCCTGCAAAACCTGCGGACCAGCGGAGAGCTACTGCGTCAGTCTGAAGAGATTCGCGCACTTGTTGAGCGCGTCCGTCGCGCGATCCCTACTTGTAGAACCGTGCGCTGACCGCTTTCGGGCCGAGAGTGGACCGACGGCTCCGAGGCTCGGATCGTCAGTAGCGGACCTTCGAACGTCGAATGATCTCAAAGACCAACTGCCAGCTTTCTGCGCGTTAAGCCATGATCGGAGGCGTCGAATGCGAACATGTGTTGAGGGCGGATGTTTCCGGCCTCGGCCCTTTTCGCTCCTAAGTGTGGCCGTGGGATACACCGCCGGTCCCTTGTGTCCCTCCCTGCCTTCGCCCCCAAAGCTGCTGAGGCGCATAGTAGGCTTCTCTTTTGCGCCTCAGATGTGTATGCCTTAATCAGCTCCATGGAACATCTAGCTGGAGCTGATCAAAAATATATGAAGCCACCAACGCAACCTGACTCCGACCGGCCCTTGAATGCCGAGGCGGCCGATCTTTTTGGCTTTGTGGGCATAGCCAGAAGACTCGCACCCGCAATTCTGAAGACGTTCGAAACAGACGGCATGGTCGTTGGCCTGGAGGGGCCTTGGGGATCAGGCAAGACCACGCTGCTGAACTTCCTGCGGCACGAGCTGGACAAGAGCAAGCCGGAGCACATCCACGTCATAAACATCGCGCCATGGCTCAGCGGAGATCGGTCCAATCTCGTATCCTCCCTGCTTATCCCAATAGCGGACATTCTGGATCAGATTGAAAACGCGCACGCCAAACAGAGCCGTTGGAAGCAGCTGAAGAAGAAAGGAACCGACCTCGGCAATCTCGTCCGGTCGTACGGCGCGAAAACAGGGCGGACGTTGGCGCCGGCCGCGCGGTTGGCTGAATATTTCATTCCCGGTGCGAAGATCGCGGGAGACTCGTTGGATTTGGCTTCTGAGTACCTTGAGCAGTCTGAACGCCAACAGACGACTGCCGAAATCAAAGCCAACATTTCCAAGAGGATTTCCGAGCTCAAAATCGGCTTCGTCGTCATTCTGGACGACCTCGACCGGCTTGAGCCCGAACAAGCCGTTGAGGTGGTCCGGCTGGTGAGGTCGGTCGCCGATTTCCCGAAGATTACCTACCTGATGTGCTATGATCGGGCGGCCCTATCCCACGCGCTTATGACTGGCCTGAAGATATCCGATGGAGATCAGTTCCTTCAAAAAATCATCCAGCTGACCTTCACTATACCACTCCCCGAGCCATTCGACTTGCGGGAGCAATTCCTCACAGAGGCTTTGGCCATCTTCGAGGAAGTCACCGGAAGCCCCGCGACTAGTGAGCTCCTCTCCGATCTTAAAGTTGGGGTGGACCGCGAAGGTGGCGCACTACGGACCCCGCGAGAGGTCAAGCTTGCTCTCAACAGCCTCCGGTTCCTGTATCCCTCGATCAAGGACGATGTCTATTTCCCCGACGTCTGCCGGTTGCACCTGATCAAGACAACGAACCCGGCTCTCTATCGTTGGATCGAGGAATATCTCTCGCTACGCTCGGTCCTCGTCACAGGCGATGGTACAATCAGCAGCCACGACAAGAAGGAGATCGGCAAGCGGCTTCAGGAGCTTCTGCCGTCAGACGACGCAATGTCCACGCAGTCAATCTGGAGCCTGCGCCGGTTCATTCCAGGCATCATCAAGAACGACAGTCCCGAGCAATGCGTCTTTTCGAGCTCAAGCGTAGGCGAAGTGAAAAACATGATCGCGCTGCGCCGTCTGGGCAGCCCGATCCATTACCGCTACTACTTCGCGCTGACGTATCCGAAAACGATAATGCCGGATGACGAGTTCAACGCGTTGCTCGCCCTCGCAACGAGCCACACGTCGGCGCTGACGGAGAAACTCGTCGCTCTCGCCCGGAAAAGGAGGTCGTCAGGAAGGAGTTGGTTCGAACATTTACTGGACCGGCTGGATGACGACATGATCAGAAGCCTCGGCGCATCGAGGCTCTCAGGTCTGATAGAAGCCATATCCAACGGCATGGATGTCATCCTTGCCGAAGACAACAGTCCGCGGCCGTTGTCGCTGTCAGTCTCGGATATCGCGGAACGTGTGGTGAGGGGTTGCCTCAAACAGTTGAAGACGTTGGACCACGATGCCTTTACCTCGGCAGCCACCAAGCTCGCCTCAGACTGTCCGTCGCTGAACTGGCTGATCGGGCACTTCATCAGAGACGAGCTTTTCATGCATGGCCTCGTCGGTGAACGGGCAAATCCTGATGGCTCGGCCTTCGACCGTGAGAAGCTGACTGACCTCCTGAATAGCTTGAAGACGCGTGCTACCGCTCAGGTGAACGATGGCGATCTTTCGAAGATGCCGGATCTAGCAGCCTACCTCTTTGGCTGGAGGGACCTGTCAGGCCTGGAAGAGCCAAAGGCCTGGGTCACGAAATTCACCGAACCCGATGAAGGCTTTCTTTTCCTCCTGGACAAGCTGCGCAGTTGGGCCGTGAGCGACCGGGTATATTACCCGCTCCAGCAATCGGCTGTCAGCGTGTTTCTGGATTGGGATGAAACCACAAAGCGACTGGAAACGCTGGCTGACACTGAGCATAGGGAGAAGGTGGAAGAACTCAAGGTCGCGATCGAGCAGGGCAAACACTGAGCACTTGCCGTGAGCGCAGAAATTGATCGGCGGGAATGGCGGTGCAGGAAGGAAGCAAACAAACACCTCAATGGCTCATTGGAGGGGCGCGAAGCGTTCCGTTAGAACGAGGGGCCGTTTGCCGACCGGCAGTTTCTGGCGTTCAAAAAGCGACAGCGGACATTCGATTCGGTAGCTCCGAGGTCCCTGACTGACCCGTTCAAGACCTTCCTCCGACCCCAAAATGCAGGCCCTGATCCAATCCGGACCTTCCTAACACGGTTTCCTTGCCGAAAGCCGACTGTGAGCCCGCTAGAGGACGCGGCGAGAACCAAAGCCTCTTGCTTGTGAGTGAAGAGTTCTTGCACGTTCCGAAGAAGCAGGGGTCTAGTAGAAACAATCCACGCGAATGGGCCAGCTAATGGAGGTGTCGTGAACGCGGTACAGATGCGTGAAATTATCGTGGGGCTGCTTGCCGCAACCTACAACACCGTTGGCGAAGACGGCCTTGCCAGCGCATTCATCCTTGGCCGACGCGATAGGCATCCCGCCTTAGGCGGCATTTCTGTCACGCTTTTCTTCCGTCGAAAGAAGCTGATGCCTGCGGTGATGAAGCTGAGGTCCCTCGGGCCGCCACATCTCCGTTATCTTCCGTTGGGCCATTCCTTTGAGAAGCTGCGGTCTTTCCTCACGGACCGGTACCACCTTGTTGCGGGCAACAACATTTTCAGCCGCGCTGAAACCTCACTCCTGGAGCGGATATCGAAGGAGCAAGTTGACTTGCTTGTCGACCAGTTCGCAGAGAGCGATATCCTCACTCCGCCTCTAGAAACTTGCCTCTTTCCGCTGGTCACCATCCAGATGAGAGATGCGTTTGAGGGGGCGGTATTCTCGCTCTCGACAGCGACTGGTCTTGCAGCACAAACGCCGCTCGCGAACCTGCCACGCGGCTACGTCGATGGTCATCTATTCCCGCCATTCAGCGACTGGAAGCACAAGACCCAAACCCCGACGAGCTGGCTCCTTGTCACCGCTCCATCGCCTGAGGTGGCAAAAAAATATCGAGCATCGATCTTAGGGGCGATCTCCCTCACCGTAATGCATCACTACCGACACCAGTTTACCGGCCGGAAGGTTTTCGGCGGAGTGGTGGGCGTTCGTGATGGATGGTCCTTTTCCGACAGCTCGCCACATACGCCGGCACTCGGCGAGGACGTTGTGCTAGGGGTCGAGGATGGTGTTTGGCTTGAAGTGATTGATAGGGCTCTCGCTTCCAGCAGCGAGGCCGATATCAAGAAGCTGAAATCGCTGCAGTACTTCTACAGGGCTTGGTTTCTACCGGACAGCGAGCGGTTCCCAATAGACTGCATCACGATCGACTCGATGTTTGGGGATGCAAACGGCGCAACGGAGGCTGTTGCGCGCGGGGTGGATGAACTGTTCGGGGGAAAGCTCGATCGTACCCGTGTGCTTCTGCTGATGCGATTGCGGAACTCGGTAATCCACGGCGGAGCGCCGGATGTCTACGATTCCTCGAAGTACGCGAGGTACTACCGAGACTATGGCGACGATCCGATCGCCGACATGAGCGCCCTTGTCGCCGAGTGCCTCCGACGAAAGGTTTTCGATGGGCAGCTTCGAGAGCAACCTGACCCCTACGCTGAAGTGATCGCGCAGGCTGTCGCAGCGGGTAGGTTTCCTGCGAGGGAGCCAGCGGGAATCCTCGCTCCCTTAGCCACGGCGGCGGCGTGACCACTTGACCACTTGCGCCGTCCACAACAGAATTCGTGGCGATGGGATGCAGCTCTGCATGCTCCCCCGGTGCTTCCCCGAGGTTTCAAGGGAAGCTTCCGGAGAGGCCAATGCTTGTTAAGACATCGAAATCGTTGGTGCCGCCGGCAACGTCAGCTATCGGGCAACAGGAAAGATCACCTCAACGGCCGACATCGGGCGCATTGCTGACCGGCTGATTTTGGGCCGTATCCGGACAGTCCGCTTGGGACCCTGGATCGGTGTACTCGGACGCTCGGAGGTCGTCTCGGCGGGGCCCTCTACTCTCGCTTCATACCTGCGCCGACGCAGAACCGTCGTTAGGTGGCCGAGCGGGACAAAACGCGACAGAAAGAAATGGCGTGAGGCCCTACCAATCCGCCAACGGCGGCGATAATTGTGCGAAATGCCGAAGCGATCCCGAAGCCACCAGCTTGAAGCCGAATCCATCCGGCGGTACGAGCAGGCCCTGCCGAGCCGTTGGGTTTGTCGGCGCAAGGACGAGGATTATGGTGTCGATCTCGAGGTCGAGGTCTTCGACGACCGCGACGAGGCAACGGGGCTGATCTTTCTTGTGCAGCTCAAAGCGACCGACGATCCGACAGAGGCGCTTTCAGTTGCGATGAAGATGGATCGGCTCCTCTACCTAGGTAGCCTCGACTGCCCCTCGATCGTGGTGCGCTACTGCAGCGTGGACGATAGCTTCCACTGGAAGTGGCTTTCCAATGTGTTCGCCGAGATCGGCCAACCCGAGACCAAAACCGTGACCATACGCTTCTGCGAAACCGATGCTTGGTCGGACGCTGATCCAGAAGCCATCGTCCGCACGTTTAAGGTGTACCGGACAATCCGCCTGGCCTCGCGACAGCTGTCGCTCGGCTTGGGCATCGATGAGAGGCGCTGCGGTGGCCCACATTCGTTTGAGCTGAGTTGCGCAGTCGCCGAGATCACGTCTTCCTGCCGGATCGTAGGGACGTCATTGGACCCCAGCGAATGCCTCCCCGTCATGGTTCACCTCGACGGCGAATATCTGCGGTCGCGGATAGACATGATCGCGTCGATCACTGTCCACCTTAAGAGTTTCGATCGTCACGAGATTGCGGCACAGCTCTCCTACGTGCTGGCCCACTTCGCATGTGGATATGAGTTCATCTCGCAAGCACGCGATTTGGCAACGCTGATTCGGCAGCGCCGCTACAGATGTCAAAGCCGAAATGTTGCGGCGGTAGTCGCTGCCCGACTGAACGAGCACCCAACTTTGGCAGGTGACCTTGCCGCCCTGAACGGCATCCACGAGCGCCAGGATGAGGCATACCTTCTCTACGTCCACAGCCTCCTGAGCAGTAGCCTTCCCTTCGAAGAGCGTCTGGCCACGGCGTCGAGGTTCTATGTCGACGCGCTTGAGTTCCATGCGGCGGAGACGCCGGAGCGGCAATCGGCGATCCACTATTCCTTCGGGAATGCCCTGCGAATCTCCGGCGCGATGTCGAGGGCTGTCCGGCAGTACAACTTGGCCCGCCGGAAGTATCCCGACTACCTTAGACGAGGCTATTTCCTGGCAGAACTGGCTGCTGCTCTTTTTTTTCGCGGCCGTCACCGAATGGCAGCTACTCTTTACGACCATGCGTATGAGGCTGACGCGAAACCGCAGGTCGCGATCTGCGCGGGTGACGCGCATTTGTTCTGCGGGCACTTCGCCGAGGCGCATCGATGTTACGATGCCGCAACCAATTCTGACGACATTTGCGAAAGCAGCGAAGCTGCGCTGAAGGATTGGATGGCCACTTGGGTGGAACAGTTTTCTTACCGTAACTACCTCACTTACAGTCCCCATATCTGGATGTCGGTCCTTGAGCAGAGCGTCGAGGCAGAGCGGCGCGACCATGCGATAGGGGCCTGCCTGATGTTGTGTTACTTGACCGAGGACAATCTTCCGTTCTGGGCTCGGGCGATCTCGTTGACGACCGGTGGCGAGGACCGCGACCTTCTATTTGCAGTGATCGCTGGCGCGGTATGGACACACGGCCAAGCTGCCTATGCTCTGTTTCGCGACGGTTTTCGTCGAGCGGGGGGCTCAAGTGATGCGCTGCGAAATCTCGACGGAATGGTAGGCGATCTCTTCGCGCAACGGACTTCTAGTAGTAAGGGTGGCGTCACCACACGACTTCTTCGCGAACATCACTACGACAGTGTAGTCGAGGAGCCAACCAATCCCTAGAAGGGGAATCTACGAGGCGACGATTAAAGGTCTTTTTGGCGATGGCTAAGACTACCGCATTCAGATTCGCGATCGCGGACGCCAAGCCCCGGTCCGAATGCTGGTCGTTTTTTGTCAACCACAATGACGTCTACCTAACGAGTAACGCATATAGGCGCATGCTTAAACTCAGCCTTCACCAAAGTGGTGTTTGTCAGGTCGCGCTGTTGGAAGGGTTTTTCGCGCAACACTTGGAATGGCGGGAGGACGGTCCCGATTTTCGTTCGATATTGCGGTGGCAACGTCTCTCGACACAAGAGGACCGGGGGCAGGTTGCCGCCTCAATCCTGTTTGCGTCCGACGGTTTCTGGCCTGAACAGGAAGCCATACCAAATACGAAACAATACACGGCATTGGCACCGCCTCCCCACATGTGCGGGCGGATGGTGAATGTCGTCTACAGCCGCGAGGATCCAAATCGAATAGCCAAGCTTGGAGTATGGACCGACGAACTGCTCTTCTCTACTCAGCTCCCGAGCGGCGAATTCGTTTGCCTTATGCAGTCTATCGAACCATTGCCGGAGGACTTTTTCGCCTTTGCACCCGTTTTGAGTCCATACAGCATTACACTCGGCATCGATGAGAACGAAATGGACGATGCGCGAGGCATATCATGCTTCGATTGTGCGCAACTTTTTGAAGGGCATGGCTGCATCCGCTCGCTTCACAATATGCGCTTGATGTCGGTTGCCGTGGCGAATGAATAGCTTTCGGCTACCTCTAAGGCGGTCCGATAGAGAATCCTGGTATGGCATGGCTTTCCGAAGCAAGAAGACGCTCGAGAAACTAGACGACAGCAGCTTCGTCCCGCAGCCCGGACCTCCGTTGAGCAAGTGGCAAAGGTCTGCTTCCCGCCTAATTCGACATTTTGTCGAAGAGAAGGATGTCTGCTTCCGGGCTGGTCGAGCACGACCATACACGGCCGACTTGCGGCGCAAAGCTGCCGTTCAAGCATGGTACTTGGGAGTTCGTGTCGGCGCGCTATCAGACACAATGTACCAGAAGTCGATCCCTTCAGAGCTATCTAAAAACCGAATCTAGTATCCTGCCTTATCCATGAGCACTCGCAATTCGGGCTGAGGAGCGACCCAGAAAGTTCGAAAAGCTTCCAGGAACCCCAGGGGAGTTGGAGGCGGATCGTACGTTGCGGCCCATAGATATGGCAGCGAACGCCGCAATGAAGCGGCTGTCATCGTCGGCAAAAGAGGGTCCAAATCGGACTGTCGGCGGCTCCGTCGTGCGAACGAAAAATGACGAGAAGCAGAACTTTCGTGTGCGGTTTTTGCACACAACATATCGTAACTAGCTGATATTGCTTATCTATCGGCCCTGTCCATCATCGCCACGGGTCGCGATTTTCTACCGCACGGCATCGAACGCACCTTGCTCACGCTGCATGCCGGCGATAGCAAAAGAACGCGCCCTCAATAGTGGGTCTTGCGATGTAGCGGTCTCCCGACTCGAACCCCCGCAGCCGCGGTCTGCTATCCTATTTTCACGCCGTTACCGCCGTTTGTCGCATTGGCCGGACAGATCCATTCCAAGCATAGCAAGGAAAGGGTAGCGTGATTGCTTCTTAGGTGAATGCTCCACTGTCGCGGAACTCAGCCCGCGAGGCGATGTGCAGCGAGAAAAGCAATGAAACGCGCACTTGGCGGGCTCCTGCTGTTCGGCATTAATCGAGAACAGGCAGCGGTAGCTATCGGCGTCAGTCCAACGACGTTCGACCAGATGGTCGCGGATGGCCGTATGCCACAACCGCGGATGCCCAGCAAAGAGCGCTATGTCTGGGATGTGGAGGAACTGGCAGAGGCATTCGGGCGGCTACCACACCGCAACAACAAACTTGACGGCGTGTCCTCCAGCGATAATCCTTGGGATCGCAGATGATGGACGTGGCGAGCACCATGGTGAAATTCAATCTGAAAGGCGTTGTCGAAGACAGGGATCGGCACGGCAATATCCGGCTGTACTTCCGGGCACCGGGTAGAAAAAAGATCCGTCTGCGAGAAAAGCCAGGTTCAGCCGAGTTCCACGAAGAAGTGCGCTGCGCGCGAGATGGCGTTCCCTATGCTTCGGCTCAGAATGTGGTCGGGCCTGTAGTGAGGCCAGTTGCCCCTCGCGGCAGTCTGATGTGGCTTTGCCAGGAGTATTTCCGGCGCGGTGGCGCAGAGGTCGGCGAAGGCACGATGCTTCGACGACGAACAATACTCGAAGGCGTTGCAAACTGCCTCACCCGCTGAGCGGGCCAGTCAATCCGGACTTCTCGACGAAGGGTTCATTACCGTTCGCGGCCATGAAGCGGGCTCACGTCAAGGAGCTCCGTGATACCCGGTCAGACGCTCCGGGGGCAGCCAACAATATTACAAAAGCCATTAGCGCAATGTTCGCTTGGGCCAAGGATGCCGAGATGGTCGAGGTCAATCCGGCAAACGGAATAAAGCGCCTGACTTCCGGCAATGGCGAAGGTTTCCACACCTGGGAAGTGTCGGAGATCGTCCAGTATGAGAAACGACATGCGCGCGGCACTATGGCTCGTATGGCGCTGGCGATTTTCATGTTCACGGGTTTGCGACTGTCCGATGCCGCAATCTTCGGCAGACAACACATTACCCAGGTTCGCAACAAGGATACCGGGATCTGGGAGAAGTGGATCAGGATCAAGCCTGGCAAGACCGACAAGAGCAAGGTGCGCAAGGAAGCGATTGTTGTCGAACTGCCTCTGCTCCCAGAACTCGAGGATGAGCTTTCCTTCGCCCCGGCCGGCAACCTGACATTCCTCGTCACCGAGTATGGTCGGCCTTTCTCGGAAAACGGCCTTGGTAACAAGATGCGCCAATGGTGCGACGAAGCGGGGCTCCCGGGCTGCAGCGCCCACGGGGTCCGCAAGGCAGGCGCCACCGTTGCCGCAGAAAACGGAGCCACACATGAACAGCTGAAGGCGATTTACGGCTGGACGACCTATCAGCAGCCTGATCATTACATCCGCAAGGCACGCCGCCGGATAGTGGCGCAGTCTGCCCGGACCCTTCTGGTATTCGATCGAAACGAGAACGAAAATGTCCCACTTTTGGCGGGGGTGGAAGAGAGTGGGACAAAAAAGTACAAAAAACCCAATTAATCAACGGCTTCGAAAGCTAATGGTGGGCCCGGAGGGACTCGAACCCCCAACCAAGCGGTTATGAGCCGCCGGCTCTAACCATTGAGCTACAGGCCCCACGCGGGCTGGATTAATGTTTTTCGCATCGCGGCACAAGGCTTTCCCCGACGGGCTTCCGCAGATCGCCCAAATCAACCCATAATCACGCTCTACGCGACCCCTTGCGACTTGATCGCAGACCAAGGAGATTTTCATGACCAGACATCTTTTGCTTCTCGCGCTCGCCACTGCAATCGCTTTTCCGGCGATGGCTGGAGCCGCCGATCTGCCGACGCCGCCCCGCATCATCGTGTCGGGCGAAGGCGAAGCAACCGTAGCCCCCGATCTGGCGGTCCTGACGCTGAGCGTCATGCGCGAGGCCAAAACGGCGCGCGCCGCGCTCGATGCCAACAATGACGCCATGGCCGCCGTGATCGCGGCGATGAAGTCCGCCGGCATCAAGGACCGCGATCTGCAGACCGCTGGCATCCAGATCAACCCGCGCTACAACTACACCAACAAGCCGGACGGCAGTCAGGAAGCCGAACTCGTCGCCTACCAGGTGACCAACACGCTTTCGGTGCGGGTGCGCGACGTCGACAAGACAGGCGAGGTCCTCGACAAGGCGGTGTCGCTGGGCGTCAATCAGGGCGGCGGCATTGCCTTCACCAATGACAACCCGGCAGCCACGGTCACCGAGGCGCGCAAGAAGGCGGTCGCCGACGCCATGGCCAAGGCCAAGACGCTGGCCGAAGCCGCCGGCGTCAGCCTGGGCCGGGTGCTCGAGATCACAGACCAGAACATCAGGCCGGCGCCGATGCCGATCAATGCCAAAGCCTTCGATGCCGCGGCCGGCGCGGCTCCGGTACAGGCCGGTGAGAACGCCTACAATGTGCAGGTCACCGTCACCTTCGAACTGAAATAAGCGGCTCTGACGATCCGTGGCTGAGCCTGGCCACGGCAATCATCAACCAATGGCGTGCATGAAAAACCCGCGGGATTGCTCCCGCGGGTTTTTTCGAGCCACACCCTTCAAACGGAAAAGGGCTCGGCTAGTCCAGACCAATCTTCGCAGAAGATCGCGTCTCCCGGCTGATCTTCGCAGAAGATCAGCCTCTAGGGTCCGCCAAACCCAAGCTTAGCGATAGATGACCGGGCAGCCGCGCTCATTGGCGAACACGACGACGACGCGGTCGCCATCCTGGCGGCCCGCCACTTTCACCGTACGACGGCTGACGTCGACGATCCGGACGCGGTGGAGGCCCATGCGTTCGGCCTTGTCGAGGGCGCGGTCCGGCGAGCAGCCACGGCGCCAGTTGCCACGGCGCTCGTCACGGCGATGGCGATAACCGTCGTCACCGGTATAGACGCCAAAACGCGGGTCGTTGTTGTTGCCGAAGCCGAGATAGAGGCTGTCGGCGTGAGCAGGAACGGCCGCCAGCGTGCCGAGACCGACCAGGGCCGAAAGGGCTGCCGTCTTGATCGTGTTGAACATCGTCTTCTCTCCTTTTTGCGGGCCTTCGCCCCTTGTGAACCGATGAGGGGAGAATGCGCTTGCCTGTCTGAACTCTTTACGAACCTGCCGTTCATCTCCGGTTCATATGGCGGGAAAAGGAAAGTTCCCGCCATTCGCCATCGTCCCCAGCCCTCGGTGAAGGCCAGAACGCCTGACTCGGCGCCCGGTTCCGACCCCGCGGATTGGCCGAATGTCTTCAAACGCGAGGCTCTTGCTCACCGCCGCTGGTCCTACGGCTCCTCGTCCAGTACATAGTCAAAATAGTCTTCCGGCTCGGCAAGATCGGTTTCGCTCGCCTTGACCCGGCCGCGCATCGAGATGCCGGCTTCATGCACGGTCTCGGCGCTGCCCGACACCAGCCGGTGCCACCAGTAGAGGTCGCAGCCCTCGGCCACCAGCCGATAGGCGCAGGTGCTGGGCAGCCAGCTGATGGTTCGCACATTCTGTGGCGTCAGCCCGACGCAGTCGGGAACGCGCGCCAGCCGGTTGACGTAGTCCGAACAGCGGCAGGTCTCGGCATCGAACAGCCGACAGCCGACGCTGGTCCAGTATATCTCGCCGGTGTCCTCGTCCTCAAGCTTCGAAAGGCAGCATTTACCGCAGCCGTCGCACAGCGATTCCCACTCGGCCGGGCTCATCGCCTCCAGCGCCTTGGTTTTCCAGAATGGCGTTTCCATTTCCGGGATGTGGCCCCAGCCGCGGGCAAGGTCAAGCGCGGCAATGGTCGCAATTGCGGCTATCGCCAGGTGAATGACATGAAGTTGCCTTCAAAAGGTCGGTCAATCGCCCCGTACGGCCTCTATCCGTGCCAGACTGGAACCAATCGGCACAAGATCGGTTTCGGCAAGGATGGGACCCCACAAGGAGAATTTCGATGAAACGCCAACCACGGATTCTGGCAGGCACGGCACTCGGCCTGCTTATGGCATCCGCGCCGTTGGGCGCGTTCCCGCTTCAGGGAAGTGTCGCGTCCGGCCTTGCCCAGCGCACGGCAGCCCCATTCATCCTGGCGCAAGCAGCATGCGCCGAAGGCGAAGCCTGCGCACAACAGCAGCAGGCGGAACCCGAACAGAAGCGCGAGCGCAAGAAGGCCGAGCCTGAACAGCAGGCCGCGCCTGCCCAGAGCGAACAGCCCGCCGAGGAGCAGCAGCCACGCCGGAAGAAGCGCGACCAGCAGCAGCAGGCTGAGCAGGCGCCGGCCGAACAGGCCGCTCCGGCCGAGGAACAGCAGCCGCGCAGGAAGAAGCGCGACCAGCAGCAGCAAACCGAGCAGGCGCCGGCCGAACAGGCCGCGCCAGCCGAGGAACAGCAGCCGCGCAGGAAAAAGCGCGACCAGCAGCAGCAAACCGAACAGGCGCCGGCCGAACAGGCAGCGCCAGCCGAGGAACAGCAGCCGCGCAGGAAAAAGCGCGACCAGCAGCAGCAGACCGAGCAGGCGCCGGCCGAACAGGCAGCGCCAGCCGAGGAACAGCAGCCGCGCAGGAAGAAGCGCGACCAGCAGCAGCAAACCGAGCAGGCTCCGGCCAACCAGGCGGAACCGGCCAACGACAATCAGCCCGGCGAGCAGGCCAAGCCGCGCAAGAAGAACAGGCAGGACCAGCAGGCCCAACCTGAAGTCGCCCCGGCACCGAAAGAGGCTCCCGCTGGAGAGGCGACGGTCCCTGCCGGCGAACAGCCCGCGGCCCAGGGCGAGCAGCCCCAGGACACGACGAAGAAGCGTGTCAGGAAACCTGTTGGCGAGCAGCCGGCCACAGCCGAACAGCCAGCCACCGGCGAACAACCGGCCAATGGTCAGACGGCAGCACCGGCACAGGGCGAAAACCCGGTGCAAGGCGAAGCACCGGCCGATCCAAACGCCGCTCCCATCCTGGACAGCCAGAAGGACGCCGAGCGCAGGGGCGGCCGCAAGCAGGGCGACAAGATCGTCCCCCAGGATGGCGAGCAGCAGAATGGCGGGCAAAATGCCCAGCAAGGTGGCGATCAGGGCCGCAAGCCGGTGGCTGCTCCCATCGACCAAGGTCCGCCGCCCACCGACGACAGGGCCGCACAACAGGAGATCAAGCCCGAGAAGATCGCGCCGGTGACCGAGGAAAAGGGCACGCGCGTAGAGCGTGCGCCCGATGAGAACGTCCGTGACCGCCGGCGTCCGAAAGGCGTCGACGTCGTCAGGGAGCTCGGCGACCGCGTCATCCTGCAGTTCAACAACCAGACATTCGTCGAGAGCAATGACGCCCCGCGCATGACCCGCGGCGCCAGGAACGTCTATTATGAGGATCTCTCGGGCGACCGCACCCGGGAAATCGTCGAGCGCGACAACGGTGTCCAGATCGTCACCATCCGCAACCGCTATGGCGACGTCATCCAGCGTTCGCGCATTGCGCCGGATGGACGCGAATATGTGCTGAGCTATGTCGACGAGCGGCACTATCAGGATGAGAGCGACTGGCGCGATCCAGGCGATGACCTGCCGCCGATGCGGCTGACAATCCCGCGCGAGGAGTACATTCTGGACTCCGAGGATGTCGAAGATCCGGACGACTACTACACCTTCCTCGAACAGCCACCGGTGGAGAAGGTCCAGCGCCTCTACTCGATCGACGAGGTCAAACGTTCGGCCCGCGTGCGCGACATCGCACGGCGCGTCGATCTCGACACGCTCAACTTCGAATTCGGCTCGGCCTCGATCTCCGACACCGAGGTGCAGAAGCTCGAGGGCGTCGCCACCGCCATGGAGAAGCTGTTGAAAAAGAACCCGGCCGAGACCTTCCTGATCGAAGGTCATACCGACGCGGTCGGCACACCGGAGGCTAACCTGGCCCTTTCCGATCGCCGCGCGGAATCAGTGGCGGAAGCGCTCACCAACGCCTTCGGCATCCCGCCGGAAAACCTGACGACGCAGGGCTATGGCGAGGAGTATCTGAAGGTCAACACGTCGGCGCCGAACCGCGAGAACCGGCGCGTCGGCATTCGCCGCATCACCTCGCTGGTGGCACCGGTCGCCAGCAACAATTAGGTCATGATTTCAAAACCATGACCCGGTTTGTGGAATCGGCACGAGAAGCACCCATCCCCGGCACCGCCGGGGATGGGTGGATGTGACGGGTTCAACAAGAATTGTACGGGCATTAGACACGGCTCATTGAATCGCGAGCCCAGCCACCCCAGATTCGGTGCTGGGCGTTCCCTGCCCCGTCCCGACTCCAGCGGGACGCATTGAACCCCGCCGGACCTTGTTCGGCGGGGTTTTTTGTCTTGCAAACGGTGGCGGCGTGGCCGAATACGACCATTGTCTGAGAGATAACCAGCCGGAATCATCCCATGAAGCGTCTCGAACTCGCCATCGAATCGATCATTCTCGCTTCACGCTGGTTGCTCGTCGTTTTCTATATCGGCCTGGCCCTGGCATTGGCCGTCTATGCGCTGTCATTCGGCAAGAAGCTTTATGAGTTCATTACCCTGGCGTTCACGCTCGGTGACACCGACACCATCCTCAAGATGCTCGGCCTGATCGATGCCGCACTGGTTGCCTCGCTGGTGGTGATGGTCATCATCTCGGGCTACGAGAACTTCGTCAGCCGCTTCGACGACCAGGAGGGTGGCGTGCACTGGCTGGGCACCATCGATGTCGGCTCGCTGAAGGTCAAGGTTGCCTCGACCATCGTCGCCATCTCGTCCATCCACCTTTTGCAGGTGTTTTTGAACTCGTCGACCTACACGACCGACCAGCTGATGTGGCTGACCATCATCCATCTCGCCTTCGTCGTCTCGGCCCTCATGCTCGCCTATATCGACCGGCTGATGGGCCTCGGCAAAGGCAAGAAGGATGAGGCGTAAGCAAGCGCCTGCCGGACCTTGAATCACTCCGGCAGGTTGGCGCCCTATCGCTTTGTGAGCAAGGCTTTGCCGTGGCTCAGCCACGGCGGATGGCTTAGCTCGACGCTCACAATGACGCGGATCTAGTAGATGCTCTTGATCTTGCTGTCCGTGCGGGCAAACACCTCGTCAGGGACAAAGAAATCTCCGGCCAGAGGCCCGGTCGCACCTGGCGCATAGGCTGAAAAGTCGCTGACGCCCTCGGCGCGCAGCACCTCCTCGTCGATGTAGAAATTACCTGTTGTCTCGCGCGCCGGCCGCATGAAGATGGCATGCGCGGCGTCGGCCATGATGTCGGGCAAACGGCTCATCGCCGCCACCGTCGCGCCGCCGAGCAGATTGCGCACCGCCGCCGTGTCGATGGTCGAGATCGGCCACAGTGAATTGACAGCGATGCCGTCCTTGGCGAACTCCGCACTCATGCCCAGCGTGCACATCGACATGCCGAACTTGGCCATCGTGTAGGCGACGTGATTCCTGAACCACTTGGCCTTCATGTCGAGCGGCGGCGCCAGATTCAGGATGTGAGCATTTTGCGCCAACTTCAGGTGAGGAATGCACATTTTCGAGACCAGGAAGGTACCGCGCGTGTTGATCTGATGCATCAGATCGTAGCGCTTCATGTCGGTCTCCAGCGTGCCGGTGAGTTGGATGGCGCTGGCATTGTTGACGCAGATGTCGATGCCGCCGAATTTTTCCACGGTCCTGGCGACCGCCTCGGCCACCTGCGCCTCCTCGCGGATGTCGCACAAAACAGGCAGCGCCTTGCCGCCAGCCTGCTCGATCTCTTCGGCAGCGCTATAAATCGTGCCCGGCAGCTTCGGATGCGGTTCGGCGGTCTTGGCCGCGATCGTCACATTGGCGCCGTCGCGCGCCGCGCGCAGCGCGATCGCCAGCCCGATGCCGCGCGACCCACCGGAGATGAACAGCGTCTTTCCCTTGAGCGACATTTCCTTGCGCCTCCCTTGCAACACAACAGGCGCAAACCTTTGCGCGGCGGGCGACCGCAGCGCAAGACCCGACACGCTGGACACCGCGTTACGCAGCGTAGGGTTTATGACTAAACCAGCACCAACCCTTGGCGCATCGCAATGGCAATCGCATCGGTGCGGTTGGCCGCACCGAGCTTGATCAGGATTGCGGCGACGTGGAACTTCGCGGTGTGCACCGAAATGTTCAGCCGCCGCGCAATCACCTTGTTTGGGGCGCCCTCGGCCAGCAGCGCCAACACTTCCGCCTCACGCGGCGACAGCGAAGGCCGGGCGGCATGCTCGTCGGAGGCCTCCTCCTCGAACGGCTCGCCATCGCCGGCACGGAAATCCTCATGGCGTCCGCTTCCGCGCTCGCCCGAGACGCGATAGCCGGCCGCGGCCAGCCGCGCCGCCGCGGCGATCAACAAATCCTCCGCGCCAGCGGACATCACGGCCAGCACCTCACCGGCGGGCCGCTCGCCGCCAGCGCGTCCGGTCAGCAGCACCCGTGGAATGAGGGCCGGCACGCCATCACCAATGCTGTCGTCAACGATGGCGACGTCGGCTCTTCCACCGCCGGCCACGACCGGCAGCAGGTCATCGCTCGCGGCCAGCGAGGCCGCCAGGCGCTCGGCGCGTGACGCATCGCCAAGCGCAATCAGCACCACCAGCCGCCGCGAGACGGCACCGTCATGCATGATCCTGTCGCTGGTGAGCGTGTCCATGGATGCCCTCAGCTCAGCGGCTTTTCGCCGATTGTCAGCACGACATCGCGCTGTTCGCCGCCGCGCACGACACCGAGCGTCACCGAAGCGCCGGCACTGTCGGGTCCGAGCCTGCGGATCAGGTCCCGCGGGCCGTGCACCGCCTCACCGTTCCACGCCACGATGATATCGCCAAGAGAGAGACCGGCGGCCTTGGCGGGACCCTCGTCATCGAGGCTCATCACCATTGCGCCCTGCGCGTCGCGGTCTCGTACCGGGTGCAGGCCGGCGCCGAGATAGCCGCGCGCGACATGGCCCTTTTCGCGCAAGGTCGCGACCGCCCGCTCGATCGTCTCGTAAGGCATGACCAGCGCCCGGTGACGCGGTCCGAACAACAGCATGCCGATCAGCGCACCCTTGGCGTCGAGAACCGGGCCGCCCTCGAAACGGCCGCCGGCGCCGACGGCAAGATTGATGCGCCGGTCGATGGTGCCGCCGCGCATCGAGCGCCAGGCCGGGCCGACTTCGCCCACCGAGCCCGAAACAGCCAAAGCCGAACCGTCGCTGCTGCCGATGGCAATGGCGATGTTGCCCGGCCGCACCGCATCGGCCTTGGCCAGCGGCGCGGCGCTGACGGCCTCCGCCGGCTTCAGCAGGGCAACACCGGTCGAAGGGTCGCGGCCAACCAGCTCGGCCTTCACCGTTTCCCCCGAGGCCAACACCAGATCGATCTCCTCGCCGGCCTCGACAGCCTCTTCAGCGGTGACGAAATAGCCGTCACGCCAGTGGAAGGCGCTTGCCGTGCGGTGATGATGCGTAGCGAAGCCAGCCGTTGCCGGCGCGGCCTTGGCGGCGAGATCGGCGACGGCTTGCGAAAACGCGCTCAGATTGAAATCGCTCATTAATGGTCTCCTGGGTTCATCCATGCCCCAGATATCGCTCGACAGCGCGTCCGCGGGTACTCGCCTGACGGCTAGTTGCCGGTTTGACTGGCCATCTGGTCAGGTCGCTGCGGTTCCAGCCGCTCCGCACATATAGTCACGATCAAGCCTGAACACACGGAGCCCTCCCATGGCCGTCGCCGTCGCCAAATTCCAAACCGATGACACGTTGCTCGACGCCTATTCGACGACGGTTGCCGACGCGGTCGACCGCATCGGTCCGGCCGTCTGCCGCATCGAGCGCGTTGGCGGTCAGGGCGGCCATGGCTCCGGCTTCGTCATTGCGCCGGACGGGCTGGTGGTCACCAACTTCCATGTCGTCGGTGATGCCAGGACGGTGCGCGTTTCGATGCCGGACGGCGCTTCGAGAGAAGGGCGTGTTCTTGGCCGCGATCCCGACACCGACATCGCGCTGGTGCGCGCCGACGGCAGCTTTGCCGACGTCGCACCGCTGGGCGATTCCAAGCGGCTGCGGCGCGGCCAGATCGCCATTGCAATCGGCAACCCGCTCGGTTTCGAATGGACCGTCACCTCCGGCGTCGTCTCCGCGCTCGGCCGCTCGATGCGCGCCTCCACCGGCCGGCTGATCGACGACGTCATCCAGACCGACGCAGCGCTCAATCCCGGCAATTCCGGCGGACCGCTGGTATCGTCGGCCGGCGAGGTCATCGGCGTAAACACCGCCATGATCCATGGCGCGCAAGGCATCGCCTTCGCGGTTGCCTCCAACACCGCCAATTTCGTCATTTCGGAGATCATCCGCTTCGGCCGCGTGCGCCGCGCCTTCATCGGCGTCTCGGCCGACACCGTCAATCTGCCGCGACGCGCCGCGCTCCTGTCGCAAGTGTCGACGAATACAGCGGTGCGGCTGCGCAGCGTCGAGAAGGATGGCCCGGCGGCCAAGGCCGGCTTGAAGGAGGGCGACATCATCGCCGCAATAGACGGCCGCCCGGTCACCGGCGTCGACGACCTGGTGCGCGTGCTCGACGCCGAGCGCATCGGCCGCGAGACACAATGCACCGTGGTGCGCCGCACCGGCGTCAGCCAGGTGACGGTGATGCCGGTTGCGCGAAGCTAGTGCAGTCACCCAGAAGTGTGCCGCGGTTCTGGGACAACGACATGTATCAACACAAAGACTTTAAGGCCGCCGTTGCTCACTCCCCCTTCGAGGGAGCAACGGCGACATAGGCTCCCTTCAGGAGAGCTACGAGTTGCGCCTGATGATGCGTGCCTGTCTTGTCGAAGATACGACCAAGATACGTGCTGGCCGTGCGATAGGTGATGTTGGCGCTTGTCGCCGCCACACCAAGGCTATCCCTCGATGCCAATGCCGCCGCCAATCGCGCCTCGGCCGGCGAGAGGTCGAAAAGGCCCGTCAGGATGGTCGGCGAAGGCACCAGATTCGTCGGGTTGAGAGCCGTGGCTGCGATCAGTATGTCGGCGCCTGAGAGAAGTTCGTGCGCCAGACGGCGAAGAGGGATGAGGTGAACGATCATGGCCTCGCTATTCTCGCTTGGCGCTATGGGCACGGAGCGACCCGACGCAGCGTCACCAGTCCCGCTTGCAATCGCCTGCTGAAACAACTTGTTTGCCTTGGCATCGGCAAGGGCGAGCCCATCACGGGCCGTCGGCACGAACACAAGGGGCAGAGCGTCAAGCAGTTGATTGGTCGCCAGAACGCGTCCCCTGCTCGTCATCACCGCGGCCGGCAGGCCGATCGCCGCAAGCGCCGTAGTCGTAGCGCGCGCTCGTTCCAGCCGCAGGCGCGCACCAATCAGGCCGGCGCGCGCCAAATGTGGCCTCATGCGGTTGAGCTGGTCCAATTCGTCTCGGGATGGCCGATCATTGGTCAGCCAACGCTCCATCGTAAACAACAGAACTTCGCCTGTAGGCAGGGATATGAACGTACCGACTTCGCCACCGATTCCCAATGGCAGCGTCCGGTCGAGCCGCGTCCGATTGTTCTCGAGCGCCTCCTTGGGGAAGTAATCCGCGTCGTAGACGAATTCCGAGGGTGGGGGCAGCGTCAGCAGGAGTTGGGAGACACTGCTGCTCTTGAACCCGCCTTCCGCAGAGATGCCCTCCAGTATCGGCCGGACCAGGTCCGACGCGATGAGCATCGGGTCCAGCCGATCATCGAATAAACCCATACCGCCTCCGGCCGAGTTCGACAGTTCGCTCAACCTGTCGAAGACGTCTGGCCATAAATCGGGGACGAACGCCGCTTCATAAATTCGATCGACAAGATCTTCGGTCATTCAATGGTCCGCTCGCCACCTGCACTCGCATGATTGCATCGCACATCTGCTCAGAAATCAAACCTTTCTCGGCTTGGCATTACCGGATGATCATAAATTGCGTAGGAAACAGCCAACACGAAAACATCGTTCAGGTGCCCACCGCCCCCTCCGCGTACTGCGCCAGAAACGCCTCGCTCGGCGGAATCGGCTTGATCACGTCGATCAGCACGCCATTGGGATCCCGCGTGATGAAATGGCGCTGGCCGAAGGGTTCGTCGCGTAGAGAGCGCAGGATCGGCAGCCCGGCCGCGACGATCCGTTCATAGACCGCATCCGGGTCCCTCACCTCGAAGTTGATCAGCAGGCCCGACGCGCGGCCGCGCCCCTCTTCCGGGATCGTCTCATGATCGCCCTGGACGATGCCGAGATTGACTCTTCTGTCCTCCACCGATTGCAGATGCACATACCAGTCGCTTTCGAATAGCGGCTGGAAGCGAAAATGCTCGATATAGAACGCCGTCGTGCCGGCGACGTCGCCGGTCATCAGCACCGGGTAATAGCTCGTCGTCTTCATCTTTCCTTCTCCCGTCGATTAACATACAGTCTGCATGTAACTTCATTTAACATACAGGCTGCATGTATGCAACGCGATTCCGCGCGTCGTTCCAACCGTGACCGCACCGAGGCGACGCGCGCCGACCTGATTGCCGCGGCACGAAAGCTGTTCACCGAAAAATCCTATGCCGAGACCGGCACGCCGGAGATCGTCGCTGCCGCCGGCGTCACGCGCGGCGCGCTTTACCATCACTTCGCCGACAAGCAGGCGCTGTTTGCCGCCGTGGTCGAGCAGGAGGCGATGGCGGTGGCTGAGGAGATCGAGCGCGCTTCGCCGCCATCGCTCAATGCCCGCGACGCGCTCATTGCCGGCTCCGACGCCTATCTCACTGCGATGCGCGCGCCCGGCCGCACGCGGCTGCTGCTGCTCGACGGCCCGGCCGTGCTTGGCCGCGCCGTCATGGACGCGATCGACAACCGCCACGGCAACCGTTCGCTGCGCGAAGGGCTGGTCGCGGCGATGCGGGCGCAGACGATGACGAGATTGCCGGCCGACGCGCTGACCGCGCTGCTCGGCTCCGCCTTCGATCGTGCCGCCCTGGCCATCGAGGCCGGTGCGTCAGCTCAGGACTACCGCGCCGTGCTCATGGCACTGATCGATGGCCTGTCTCTTCCTCAGGCACCTCGCCCGGTTCGAACTCGTTGAAGCAGCCGAGCTGGCGCTTGAACTGGTCGATCAGCCAGGCCGCCGCGGGCTTCGGGCTGCGATCGTTGCGGTGCATGGCAAACAGCGGCGAACTCACCTCCCTGAAGGATTCGAGGTCGATTTCGACCAGCCGGCCACTCGCCAGGTCGTCTGCTATCAGCCAGCGCGGCAGCCCGCCCCAACCCAGCCCCTCGCGCATCAGCATATGCTTGGTGCGCACATCCGTCAGCCGCCAGGTGCGGTAGGCGAAGACGCCGAAGTCGCGCCCCTTGGTGCGCTCCGACTGGTCGGTGACGACAAGCTGCGTGTGTTCGCGCGCATCCTCGATCGCCACCGGCTTCGGCAGCAGGGCCAGCGGATGGCTGGGCGCGGCGGCCAGCACGATCGACATGAAGCCGATGCGCACGAGATGCACATCGACATCGCCCAGCAGGCCGCCAATGCCAAGGTCGGCCTGCCCGCTGACGACATGATCGGGGATCAGGCCGAGCGTACCGATATGCAGGCGCAGCATCACGGTCGGAAACTGCGCCTCGAACGCCTTCAGCACCCGCACCAGCACCGGCGACGGCAACGCTGCGTCGACCGACAGCGCGACTTCAGCCTCGAGCCCTTGATGATGGCCGTCGACGCGCGAGCGGATGCGCTGCAGCACACCGATCATGCGCCGCGCATCCTCCAGCATCGCCCGGCCGATCTCGGTCAGTTGCGGCTCGCGGGTACCCTCGCGCTCGAACAGTTTCAGCCCCAGCTGCGCCTCGAGATTGGCTATGCCGTAGCTGATGACGGACTGTGCCCGGTTGAGCCTGCGGCCGGCGGCCGAGAAGCTGCCGGCTTCGGCGACTGTCACAAAGATCTGAAGTTGATCGAGCGTCGGATTGGGCCGCATCGTGATATCTAACTTATAGATGGATCGTATAGAAAGTATACCAGTTTATTGAATGGATCGAAAGTCCCATATCTGGCGGGACAAATCATTCCAACCGCTGGAGAGCCCAAAATGTCCATTCTTCTCATCACTTCGAGCCCGCGCGGCGCCGCCTCCCATTCGACCCGCATCGCTACCGAATTCGCTGAAAAGCTCGTCGCCGCCGATCCGTCGAACACGCTCGTCGTGCGCGACCTCGTCGCCAATCCGCTCCCTCATATCGACGCCGACTACGCGAGCGGCATCTACGTGCCGGCGGAAGCGCGCACTGCGCGCCAGGCTGAGGTCGTCGGCGTCTCCGATGTCGTGCTCGACGAGCTGTTTGCTGCCGACACCGTGATCCTGGCCACAGGCTTCATCAACTTCAACATCTCCTCGACGCTGAAGTCCTGGGTCGATCATATCTCTCGTTCCGGCAAGAGCTTTTCCTATGGCGAGAACGGCCCCAAGGGTCTCGTCACCGGCAAGAAGGTCTATATCGTGCTGGCTTCGGGCGGCATCTATTCCGAAGGTGCGGCCGTGCAGTTCGATCACGCCATTCCCTACCTGCGCGGCGTGCTCGGCTTCCTCGGCATGACCGATGTCGATGTCATCCGTATCGAAGGCGTCGGCATGGGTCCTGACGCGGTGACCGCAGCGCTCGCCAAGGCGACCGCCAAGGTCGATGCCGTGGTGGCAGCCAGCCAGGGTGTCGCGGCTGCCGCATAGGGAAAAGACTTAAATTGGAGGGCAGGCGCTTGGCGCCCGCCCTTTTTCAATGCGCTCCCCGCTTGTTTTCCTGACAGTAAACAGCGCGAAGCGACCAGAGTCCTTTGGGTGTGACTTGACGATCCACCTTGGTTCACTCACAATCACAATGAACCAAGTGGATCGAAACCATGACGGCTTTCACCGTACGCCTCCCCGACGACACGACAAACAGGCTCGACCAACTTGCCGAAAAGCTCGATCGCTCGCGCTCTTATGTGGCCGCCAAGGCCATCGAAGACTTTGTAGCTCGTCAAGAGTGGCAACTCGCTGAGATAGAGGCCGGATTGGCCGAGGCCGAGCGCGGTGAGTTCGCCAGCGAACAAGAGTTGGCCGCCGTGATCGGGAAATACGTCAAGCCCGCCGGCTGATCCATGAGCCGCAAGACAATCCGTTGGACCAAGCGGGCTTTGCGTCGGCTTGGCGAAATCGGCGCGCATATCGAGAAAGACAGTCCCGAAGCTGCCGCCCGTGTCATTGGGCGCATCTTGTCCGCAGCGGAGTTGCTTACCGAACAGCCGGCTATGGGTCGCGTTGGACGCATCAAGGCGACGCGAGAACTCGTTTTGGCCGATATCCCATATATCGTCCCCTATCGCGTAAGCGAAGATGCCGTCGAAATACTTACCGTCATACATGCCGCCCAACAGTGGCCAAAGAGCCTCTGAGCCAACTGGCCGCTGCCTTTCTAGCCGATGAAATGCCTGAGCAACCCCGCCGAAGCGACTCCGATCAGCACAGTCGGCAGCATGGAAAGCCGCGTGGCGGCCACCAGCGTAACAGCCAGCGCCAGAATATCCGCCGGGGACTTCGACACGAAGGCCGGTGCGATGACAGAGATCAGCACGCAACCGGGCGCAGCTTCCATCACAGCCGTGGCACGGGCGCTGAGTGTGCGGTTGCGCAGCACGACATAGCCGCCGATGCGCGTGAGATAAGTGACGCCGGCCATCAGCACGATGGTGAAAAAGGTCGTTGCATCGATCATGCATCACTCGCCATCAGCCAGGCCGCGACCAGACCCGACATGGCGCCCGCGGCGACATACCAGGCGCCGGGAACGAAGAGATAGACCAGTGCCGCCACGACCAGGCTGACCAGCCAGGGTCGCGCCGCCGCCATCCCCGTCCACATGCCGCGCATCAGCACCAGGAAGACAGCCGGGAACGCCATGTCGAAACCATAGGCCCCGACGTCGCCGAGCATCGGACCGAGCAAGGCACCCAGCGTGGTGAAGACCACCCAGGTGAGATACATCGCCAGCGCCGCGCCCATATAGTAGCGCGGGCTGAAGGCCGGCATGATGCCGGCAGCAGTGCGCTGTCTGGCATCGGCCAGACCCAGCGCCCAGCTCTCGTCGCACATAAAGAAAAGCGCCGGAAACACCTTGCGCCGCGGCAGGTGGCGCAGGAACGGCGCCAGTGCCGCACCCATCAGCAAATGACGGCTGTTGACCAGGAAGGTGATGGCGACGATGAGCACGATGTGCGGCGGCGACGTCCACAATTGGATCGCCGCGAATTCCGAACCGCCGGCGAAATTCAGCCCTGTCATCGCGGACAGTTCGACCGTGCTCAGCCCTTTTTGCGTGGCCTGGGCGCCAAGCACCAGCGCATAGGGGATGGTGCCGAACAGCACCGGCGCGCAGGACGCCACGCCTCGGCGGAATTCGGATCCCGAACCATTGCCCGCCGCCTCGACTGCCTGTGAAATGCTCATGTGTCTCCACTGGCGCGCCTCGCGGCCGCCGCTGCCCTGCGTTTGAACTCTCATGACACTGGCGGCAAACATACCCACAATTCTCCGCAATATGGTTGCGAATATTGTTGTACTTCAACTAGGTTCGGCATTGAGTGCCATTAATTTCAAAATAGATGGAATCTAGAGCCATGAAGCTGGATGAGATCGACAAGCGGATCCTGCGGGCGCTGCAGCGCGACGGCCGCATGGCCAACAACGATCTGGCCAAAGAGGTCGGCCTGTCGCCCTCTCCTTGCCTGCGGCGCGTGAAGCTGCTGGAGGAAGCCGGCATCATCGATCGCTACGTCGCAGTGCTGAACCCCGGCAGCATCGGCAAGGGCCTCACCTTCTTCACCCGCATCTGGCTGAAAACGCAGGATGAGGACACGATCGAGCATTTCGCCACCGAAGTCGCCAAGCTGCCGCAGGTGATGGAGTGCTATTTGATGCTCGGCGATTGCGACGCCATGGTGCGCGTGGTGGCAGCCGGCATCGACGATTACCGCCGCTTCCAGTCGGAGCATCTGAGCCGCATCAAGGGCGTGCAGAACGTCAAGACCGACGTCCCCAGCCAGACGATCAAATACACGTCGGAACTGCCGATCTGAGCTGCCGAAAACGGCGTCACGTCAAACTGGATAAAAAATGCAACCGGATTGTAGGATCGAACCCGGTGCCGGCGTCCTTCGGGTGCAAGCAGCGCGCAGCGCTGCCTTTAGGCATGGGAGATTTGAATGAGCCTTTCCTATCGTTGGGTCATCGTCGCCGCTGGCGCGCTGATGTCCTGTGTCGCCATCGGGACGATGTTTTCGCTGGCGATATTCCTGGAGCCGATGGCGATCGACACCAACTGGTCGCGCGCCGGCATTTCCAGCGCCATGACGCTCAACTTCCTGGTGATGGGCCTTGGTGGCTTCGCCTGGGGCGCGATATCGGACCGTTTTGGCGCCCGCATCGTCGTGATGATCGGCGCGGTGCTGCTCGGGTTGGCGCTGGTGCTGGCCAGCCGCGCCGGTTCGCTGCTGAGCTTCCAGATCACCTATGGCGTCCTGGTCGGTCTCGCGGCAAGCGCCTTTTTTGCGCCGATGATCGCGCTGACCACAGGCTGGTTCGACACCAACCGCAGCCTTGCCGTCTCACTGGTCTCGGCCGGCATGGGCGTGGCGCCGATGACGATCTCGCCCTTCGCCCGCTGGTTGATCTCCGCCTATGACTGGCGCACCGCCATGTTCGACATCGGCATTACCGCCTGGGTGCTGCTGTTGCCGGTGGTGCTGCTGGTGCGCCAGCCGCCGAAGCCCCTCTTGGTCGACACCGGCTCCGCGCCGGTTGCCGAAGGTGCCGGCCTGACAGTCAGCCAGGCGCTGCGCTCGCCGCAATTCATCGTGCTCGGGCTGACCTTCTTTGCCTGCTGCGCGGCGCATTCCGGACCGATCTTCCATATGGTCAGCTATGCCATGCTGTGCGGCGTCGCCCCCATGGCAGCGGTCTCGATCTACAGTGTCGAAGGTCTGGCAGGCCTTGGCGGCCGGCTCTTCTACGGCGTGCTGGCCGACCGGCTGGGCGTCAAGCCGGTGCTGATCGCGGGCCTGGCGATCCAGGCGATCGTCATTGCCGCCTATCTGTCGATCAGCCAGCTTGAGCAGTTCTACATGCTGGCCGTTATCTTCGGTGCCACCTATGGCGGCGTCATGCCGCTCTATGCGGTGCTGGCGCGCGAATATTTCGGCCAGCGCATCCTCGGCACCGTGTTCGGCGCCGCCACCATGCTGTCCAGCCTCGGCATGGCATTGGGACCGCTTGCCGGCGGCATGGTGTTCGATGCCTACGCCAACTATTCCTGGCTTTTCATCGGCTCTGCTCTTATCGGGCTCGGCGCGGTCGGCATCGCCATCGCGTTCCCGCCACTGCCACGCAGGGAACTGCAGCCGGCTTAGTTCGGGTCGACTTCCAAACCTTGCTGGCCAGGCGCGCAATCAGCCTGGCCCGTTCGGTTCGCCGCGGATCCTGTCCTCTGTTTCATCCGTTCTCCCTTGTGCGAGTGCGGAAGTCCACGGCCAACGTTTGCACCAAGCGACGACTTCGCGCACCCGTCCACCAGTGAGGGTACGATTTGAGCCGAAGGCGCGCGGCTCCGCCACGGCCAGGCTTGAATGGCAGGCAACGGTCGATGGATCGAAAAGCTCTCTTAAGCATTTAAGCTTTGGCTAATAGTAGCCTCAGGAGAGAAACGATGAAAAAGACGCTGCTCATTTTGAGCCTGCTCATTCCGCTCTCGGCGTGCTCCCGTACCGAACAAGGCGCCGCCGTCGGCGGCTTGGGTGGCGCGGCCGTAGGCGCCGCGGTGGCCGGAGACCCTGTGGAAGGAGCGGTTGTCGGCGGTGCGGTCGGAGCGATAGCCGGGGCGGTCATCGGCCACGCCAGCGAAGCCGGCCAGTGCAGATATCGCGATCGGTACGGCCGGGTTTACGTCGCACGGTGCCCGGACGGTTACTGATCTCAAGACGCGTGATCTCCTTCGATCACGCGTCTGCTTGGGGGTTAATCGAATGGCCTATCGGATCAAAAAGTTGCCGGGTTTCTTGTTTGCCGCTGTTGGCGCTGCCGCGTTGAATATCGCGTCCACGATTGCGATTTCGGCCGCGCCGGTTGATGCGAAGACGATTGCCGATCACTTCTCATCGGTGAAATCTATGTCAGGGGATTTCGTGCAGTCGGGCCCGAAGGCGGAAAGAAAACATGGCAGGTTTTTTCTCCAACGCCCGGGCAAGATCCGGTTCAATTATGCTGGCCAATCTGGGATCAGCGTGATTGCGGATGGTAAATCCCTGGTGGTTTACAACAGGAAACTGAAGACATCGCGGCTCTATGCTCTCTCGAAGACGCCGCTGAAGCTGCTGCTCGACAACAAGGTCGACTTCTCCGGCAGTCGCCTCAAGAGCATCAGAGACGACGGCGCCCAAGTTACCGTCAAGCTGGCCGACAGATCGGCTTTCGGCAATTCGAACATCTCCATGGTGTTCGACAGAAAATCGCTCGATCTGCGCAGATGGAGCCTCACCGACGAGAAGGGACTTACCACAACGGTGACTATATCGAATGTGAAGCAGGGCGTTCGCGCTCCCGAGGGCACCTTCGTTATCGATTATGCGGCGAACCGTGAATTCAACACCACAACGAAATAGCGGCGGCCGCAGAATGGTCACAGCACCGGAACCAATATGATCAGCGGCGGTTTAATCCGTGAAGGGACCGGAACCGCAAAGGACGCGGCACAATGATTGAAATTCACAGCATCGAAGCGGCCAACGCCAGACTGCGCATAAGGAGAGCTGAGCACTCTCTGAAGCGCGCGAATGACTTGCTGGACGAGGAAGGCGGCGTCGCTCTTAATCTGGCATTGTGCGGCCGGATAAGGGCCGCGAGAAGGCATCTGATCGAGGCCAGGGCCCGCCTGATGACGATCGATCCCGCCAGGACGAGTTGATCCGCCGGCGGTCGTAGGTCAACCCGGACCGAGAGGTCCATCGTGGCGCAAAGGCCCGCATGGACCTGTGGCGGTGATCTACCCAAAAATCCGGTCGCCCTGCTCGTCGACCAGTTGGATGCCCTTCTTGATCGAGATGTCGACGGCGTCGTCGAGCCCGGCGAAACGGTCGGCACGGATGAATTTGTGTTCCTTCACCACACCGTCGATCTCCTTGGAGACGACGCCGCACGTCTGGTATTGGCCATCCGCCTTGTAGGGCGTGGCGCTGATCAGGAAGCCCTTGTGCTCGACCTGCTTAGCTGGCGCTGCACTTGTTGGTCCAGCCGTTTCGGCTCCGCTGGCGCCACCGCCGAAAAGACGCTTCAGAAAAGACATCGGGCTTCCTCCAACAGCATTCATCCCGCACCATGTAGAGTGACGCGGGATGAATTTCACTATCGGTCCTTGGCCCAGCGGGCAAGGGCTGCGTCCGGTCGGCTGGACGAGCTTACTTGCGCGACAGCGCTTCCAGCGCCTCGGCGGCGGCTTCGAGGATGGCGATCGCCTCGGCCTGCTTGTCGGCCGGGGCGTCGACGAAGTCACCCAGAGCCGCGCGCAGTCGGTGGCGGACTGCGCGGAATTCGTCGCGCGCTTCCGAACGATCCCCGCGGCTACCCCGGCCGCCACGACGCCCGCCCTCTTCACTCTCGTCGTTCCAGCCGAACCAGTCGCGCGCCTTGGCCATTTTGCGGCCGAAGCGCTCTAGATGGTCGAGCACGCCATCGATCATCTCGCGGTTGTCGGCGAGATGCGCCTGGCCAGCTTCGGTGATCGAAAACACCTTCTTGTTGCCGTCGGCGGCGGAGGCGGCATAGCCGGCCTCTTCCAGGAAGGTCAGCGTCGGGTAGACCACGCCCGGGCTCGGGCTGTAAATGCCGCTGGTGCGCTCTTCCAGGGCCTTGATGATGTCGTAACCGTGGCGCGGCGCCTCGGCCAGCAGCGACAACGTGATCAGCTTGAGGTCGCCGTCGGCCAGCATGCGCCCGGCGCGGAACATGTCGCCCGGGCCGCCGCGCCCGCCACCGCGACCGCCCTGCCCGAACGGGCCAAAACCGCCGCCCCCTCTGCCACCAAATTTGCCGGCCATGTGCATGAACATGCGTTCGCCGAAATGATTGTTCCCAAAATGTTTGTGCATTGATTGCTCCTTGAGTTGTATCTTACGATATATCTTAATTAGGCAAGCCAATCGATGGAGTCAAGATATATCTTACGATGTATCTGAATGCGGCGCCAGAGGCTTGCTTTCACTGGAACGTGCCGCTAGAAGGCCGGCGAGCGCCTCGGCTGCTCCGTAAGCGTCTGACGTCAAGCAACGCATCCCAACCCGGTCTTCCGGGCAATTTTGCCGGCCACGGCGAATGGATGCCAATGCGACGGACCGGACACTTTCAGGGAACACCCGAAATGAATGCAAGATATCAGCGCAGGAAACTGCCTGCGCGCTATGCCGCTGTTCTCAGCCCGCTGGTGCTGTCGCTGTTGATGACCTTCATCGTCTCGTTCATCTCGACGTTGAAAAGCCTTGGCTTCCACCCCGAGCTGCCGTCCATCTGGCTGACCGCCTGGGGCCTGTCCTGGCTGGTGGCGTTTCCAACGCTGCTGCTGGTGCTGCCGATAGTGCGCCGCATCGTCGGCGCGCTCTGCGAGCCGGCCAGCCGATAGCTCACACGAAAAAGGTCCGGAGATGTCCTCCGGACCTTTTGCCCTGCGGTCATCAATGACGAACCGCTACCAGCGACCCTTGCGCCGGTTCCAGGCATAGAGAAGATCGGCGAAGCGGTCGTAGGCAAAGCGTGTCAGCGGCAAGATAAACGGATTGCCGAACACCATCGCCAGCCAGCCCTCGCCTGGCGTTGCCTGCCAAACGGCAATCGCGACATCGGCGCCGACCAGCAGCCTGCCCGCCGCATCGGTGGCGTGCAGCCGGCGGCGGATGTCGTCAAGCGACGCGCCATGTCCGGTAAGCGCTGCCGGTTCAAGATTGATGTCTCGGAACTCGATCCGCCCGGCCTTGACCGCCTCGATCAGCCGCCGCTTCTGCCTGCCGATACCGGCATCGCAGACCGGGCAGCGAGTGTTGTACCAGACGGTCAGCATTTATCCGTGGCCATGCCTGTGGTGCAGGTCGGGATAATGTGGATGCCGGTGGCGCATCGGCGCATGCCGGTGCCAGTGCGAATGCGGCTCACTCACCGGCCCGTCATGATGGTGCTGGTGGTGCTCATCATGCACATGGCTGTGCTCGTGCTCCAATTCCTCATGATCGTGCTCGTGCTCATGGCGTTCCGACAGATGCAGCCACAGGCCAACGCCCATCAGAACTCCGGCGGCCGCCAGCTTGAGCGTGACGGCGTCACCCAGGATGGCGATTGCCAGCAACGCGCCGATGAAGGGAGCGAGCGAGTAATAGGCCCCTGTCCGCGCGGTGCCCAGATGACGCAGCGCCACGATGAACATCACCAGGCTGACCCCGATGCCGAAGAAACCGACTGCGGCGGTCGCTGCAATAACCGACGCCGGGGGAAACAAGGCCCCGCCGGCAAGCGCCAGCCCGACATTGACGACACCCGCCACCAGCCCTTTGAGCATGGCGATCACCACCGGGTCGGTGGCGGAGATCCTGCGCGTGAAATTGTTGTCGATCCCCCAGGCCAGACAAGCCCCTGCCACCATCAGGGCGCCACGGTTGAAGGCGACGCCCTCACCTTGCCACGACAGAAGAATGGCACCCGCCAGAATGGCGAAAGCGCCAAAAAGCAGGCGCCGGTCGACATTCTCGCGATAGACGAGCCAGGCGATCGCCATCGTCGCCAGCCCTTCCAGGTTGAGCAGCAGCGCCGAACTGGACGCCGTGTTGAGGGTCAAGCCGAACATCAGCAGCACCGGCGCGATAACGCCGCCCATGCCGATCGCCAGCGCCAGCCAGGGAACATCCCCAGCGGTCAGTTGCGCCTCCCCGGCCGCGGCCTGCCTGCCCCGAAGCAGGCGGTACAGAGCCAGCCCAAGACCGGCACCGAGATAGAGCAGGCCGGCCAGCATGAAGGGATTGACGCCATTGAGCAGCAGCTTGCTGAGCGGCGGCGTCGCCCCGAACAGGGCGGCAGAGCCAAGCGCGAGTGGCACGCCGGGCCACAGATGCGAATGGGAATGCGGTTCGGACATGATCTCACCCTATGATGGCAGGTGTGTCACTTGCGGCGCATGGCCGCCTTCGGCCCGATGCACTTGTTGTCGCGAAACAGCGCCCACTCCTCGCAAAGGCGCCCATTGGGCAAGCGGCAAAACCCATATTCGTTGCCGGCCTTGTCCTTCCTGATCACCAGGCGCCCGCCGATATCGCCACAATGGACGGATGCCGGATTGGCCATGCCGACCGGTTTTTGCGCACTGGCGCCGGCGGAAAACGGCAGCGGCGACAAAGCGGCAAAGCTGGCGACCAATATCGAAACCTTCTTCATCGCGATCTCCCCGGCCGCATTCTATCACGGCGAAGCGCCCCGTCTTGCGGCAAAGCGCCACCAGGCCGGCACCAACCAGCGACGTTCGAGAAACCCTGCCGATTCCTTCACCCGAGCGAGGTGATGATCTCGCGGTAGGCTAGTTCGGGAAAGGCCTTCAGCGTCCGCGTCCTGACATTGCCCGCTGCCGCCAGCATCAGCGAGAAGCGCGCCAGCACCGCGTCGTCGGGCGCTTCGACCACAGCCACCATATCGTATTCGCCCATGGTCAGGTAGAACGCTTTGAACGACCCGCCCATGTCTCCCAGTTGCCTCCTGGCGGCGTCGAGCCGCTTCGGTGACTCGCGTATGTTCCTGGCACCCTGCTCCGTCCAGTTCATCAGCACGATGTAGCTTGTCATGGCACACCTCCCTCCGGGGCCACGGAGCACGGCGGCTTCGCCGGGGCGGGCATCCGGGTTGTCGCCCAGAAAATGCATCCGACACCGAAATTATCCTCCCGAAGGGCCTGGCCCGCAAGAGTGCGTCGCACAACAAAAAAGGGCGCCATTGGCGCCCTTGAACTCTTTGCATCGGTAAGTCTCAGCTATCCAGGAAGCTGCGCAGCTTGCGCGACCTGCTCGGGTGCTTGAGCTTGCGCAGCGCCTTGGCTTCGATCTGGCGGATACGCTCGCGGGTGACCGAGAACTGCTGGCCGACTTCTTCCAGCGTGTGGTCGGTGTTCATGCCGATACCGAAGCGCATTCTGAGCACGCGCTCCTCGCGCGGCGTCAGCGAGGCCAGCACGCGCGTGGTGGTCTCGCGCAGATTGGCCTGGATCGCCGCGTCGATCGGCAGGATCGCCATCTTGTCTTCGATGAAATCGCCCAGATGCGAATCCTCCTCGTCGCCGACCGGCGTTTCGAGCGAGATCGGCTCCTTGGCGATCTTCAGGACCTTGCGCACCTTTTCGAGCGGCATGGCAAGCTTTTCGGCCAGTTCTTCCGGCGTCGGTTCGCGGCCGATCTCGTGCAGCATCTGGCGCGAGGTGCGCACGATCTTGTTGATCGTCTCGATCATGTGCACCGGAATACGGATGGTGCGCGCCTGATCGGCGATCGAACGCGTGATCGCCTGCCGGATCCACCACGTCGCATAGGTCGAGAACTTGTAGCCGCGGCGGTATTCGAATTTGTCGACCGCCTTCATCAGGCCGATATTGCCTTCCTGGATCAGGTCGAGGAACTGCAGGCCGCGATTGGTGTATTTCTTGGCGATGGAGATGACGAGGCGCAGATTGGCTTCGACCATTTCCTTCTTGGCGATCGCCGCTTCGCGCTCGCCTTTCTGCACCTGATTGACGATCTTGCGGAATTCCAGGATCGAGATCGCCGTTTCGGTGGCGAGGTTCTGGATCTCGGCGCGCAGGTCCTTGATCGCATCCTTCTCGTTCTTGGTGAATTCCTTCCAGCCGCGCGAGGTCAGATTGCCGATCGAGCGCGTCCAGTTCGGGTCGAGCTCGGAACCCTGATATTCCTTCAGGAACTCTTCGCGGCGCACGCCGTAGCTTTCGGCCAGCCTGAGCAGCTTGCCTTCGTTCTGCACCAGGCGCTTGTTGATGTCGTAGAGTTGCTCGACCAGCGCCTCGATGCGCGCCGTGTTGAGCGACAGCGACTTCACCGCCTTGATCAGCTGGTCCTTGAGCTCCTTCAGCCGGCGGTCCTGGCTGGGCGACAGCGTGCCGGCGGCGGCCAGACGGTTCTCGACCTGCTGGTCCTGCAGCTTGCGCAGCTTTTTGTAGGTGTCGGCGATAACGTCGAGCGTCTCCATCACCTGGGGGCGGAGTTCCGCTTCCATCGCGGCCAGCGACAGGCTCGCTTCGTCCTCGTCTTCGTCGTCGTCATCCGTCAGCCCGCGCGTATCGGCGCCGACATTCGTGATGTCGTCTTCGTCGTCGCGCGAACGGCGCGGCTTGTCCTCGACCTTGGCTTCCTCGACGCGCTCGACCACCGGCGCCTGTTTGGCCTCGGGGCCGGCATAGGTGGCTTCGAGATCGATGATCTCACGCAGCAGGATTTTGGATTCGTTGAGTTCGTCGCGCCAGATGATGATGGCCTGGAAGGTCAGCGGGCTTTCGCACAGACCCGCGATCATCGTCTCGCGGCCGGCCTCGATGCGCTTGGCGATGGCAATTTCGCCCTCGCGCGACAACAGCTCGACCGAGCCCATCTCGCGCAGATACATGCGCACCGGATCGTCGGTGCGATCGGTCGGTTCTTTCTTGGTGGTGGTGGCGGCGACCGCGGTGCCGGTCTGCTCAGCCAACTCGTTGGCGTCTTCCTCGGCATCGGCCGCGGTGTCGGCGGCCTCGGGCTCCTCGCCCTGCTCGTCGTCCTCGACCACGTTGATGCCCATGTCGGACAGCATCGCCATCGTGTCCTCGATCTGCTCGGAGGTCACTTCCTCTGAGGGCAGCACCGAATTCAGCTCGTCCATGGTGACATAGCCGCGCTTCTTGGCGGCCTTGATCATCTTCTTGACAGCATCATCGGAAAGGTCGAGCAGAGGGCCATCGGTGGCGCCTTCGCGTTCGGTTTCGACCTCTTCCTTTTCCTTTGTCGCCATAGTCTTTATCTTCTCCTAGCGGCCGAACTTCAAAGCCGCGTAAGCTGTCGGACCAGTCAAATCGGGTGCGCTCGCTTATGAAACGCGCTTCACCGGGCCAGTAACTGCATCAACTCGTTTCGTTTGGTGTATGTCGTTGCCCAAATCGGGTTTCCCCTTTTGGGCGACATGCATTAAGTCCAGATTAACCCTGATATCTGTGGCAGGCGGGCTGCCTGTCCAGTGACCAGTACCTCACATCGCTTATTTCCCGTCGACGCGGGTTCGGGTTAACGTTTCGAATCGTCCTGATTCCGCCAATCTGCCAGAAGGTCAAGCGCCTCTCGCATGATTCGCATGAAAAAAGCGAATCAATTACCCGACTTAGCCCGTTACGCGCCATTTGGACGCGCAACGACGCTTTCTCAATTCACTCGCTTCCAACTAAGCTCGCCCAGCCCTGCCCGAGGAGACGCCAAACCCTTCGATCAGCGCTTCCGTGGCCTGCACATCCTGGAATTGCGCCTGAATTTCGATCAGATGCCGGTAGTTTTCGTCTGTGGGATCGGTGGCGAGCGCCGCTTCCGCCTGTTTCAGCTCCTTATGTAAGGTGCGCGCGCTGCGCTGCAAGTGCAGCGCCTGGCTGAAAGCATCGCGGGCATCTTCAAGGGCGGCGGTCTCCAGCGCCGGCCATTGCCGCATCCGCCGGATCAGCCCGACGGCCCGCTCCCAGATATCGGCACAGCCGGCGCGTTCGATCGTCGCAATCACCGCCTGACGGTCATTGGCCATGTCATGCGCCATCGCATCGAGGATTGCCGCATGCAGCCGCCTCAGGTCGGAGTTGGCGAGATCGAGGAACTCGATATGGGCGAAATTCTCGTCGATCAGCGCCGGATGGTTGATCAACGCCACGATGATCGTCGCCTCGCGCACCGACATCCCCTCGCCGCCGCGTTTGACCAAAGCCGACTGGCCGAGGCTTTCGGTGATCGCAATGCGGCCGCCACCGCCTTTGGCGAACTGCCCGCCGGGCGCGGCCGTCTTGCCCTGGCCCTGTTTCCAGTCCTGCCGACCTTGACGCCCACTGCGCTGCGAGCCGAAGAAGCTCAGCACACGCTCGCGCATCTCCTGCTGGTAGTGGTAGCGCAGGCTTTCGTCGCGGATGCGGCTGGTCAGCTCGCGCAGCGTCTTCTCGAGTTCGGCCCGCCGCTCCGGCGTATCGAAGACGCCGCCCGCCGTCTCACGCATCCACAAAAGGTCGACCAGCGGCCGCGCCTCGGCCAGCACGCGACGAAACGCATCCGGTCCTTCGGCCTTGACCAGATCGTCGGGATCCTTGCCTTCCGGCAGCAGCGCGAAGCGCGCCGAACGGCCGGCCTGCACAGATGGCAGCGCCATGTCGGCGGCCCGCCACGCTGCCTTCAGCCCGGCCTTGTCGCCGTCGAAGCACAGCATCGGCTCCGGCGCCATGCGCCAGAGCAGTTCGAGCTGGTTCTCGGTAAGCGCGGTGCCGAGCGGCGCCACGACATTCTCGAAGCCGGCCTGCGCCAGCGCGATCACGTCCATATAGCCTTCGACGGCGATGACCGTGCCGCCCTTGGCCAAGGCCTTGCGGGCGCGGGCGAAATTATAGAGTACGTTGCCCTTGTGGAAGAGCTCGGTGTCAGGCGAGTTCATGTATTTGGCCAGCGCGTCCGGCTGCAAAGCACGGCCGCCGAAGGCGATGATCTTGCCCCGGGAATCCGGAATCGGGAACATGATGCGGTCACGGAACCAGTCATAGGAAACCGGGATGTCGTCGCCGTGGCGTACCAGTCCACAAGCCTCGATGTCGGCCTTGGGCACGCCCTTGGCGGCGAGATGCTCCTTCAGCGCATTGCGGCTGTCGGGCGCAAAACCGAGCCGGAACGATTGCTGCGTCGCCGGCGTCAGTCCGCGGTCGCGCAGATAGGCACGCGCCTTGGCGCCTTCCGGCCCCTGCAGCCGTTCCTGGAAGAAGGTGGTGGCCATCTCCATGACGTCTGTCAGGCTGGCGCGTTCCTTTTCGCGCCGCTCCTCCTGCGCATCGCGAACCGGCATCGGCACACCGGCCATGTCGGCGATCTTTTCGACCGCTTCGGGAAAGCTCATCCCATCGAGTTCGGTGAGGAACTTGAAATGATCGCCCGAAACCGAACAGCCGAAACAGTGATAGCGGCCCTTTTTGTCCTCGCAGTGGAAGGACGGGCTCTTCTCGCCATGAAACGGGCAGCACGCCCAATAGTCGCCGCGCGGCGCGTTGGTTTTCTTCCTGTCCCACGCAACGCGCTGGCCGATCACCGATGAAATCGGCACGCGGTCGCGTATCTCGTCGAGGAAGGCGGGTGGAAAGCGCATCGGGGAACTCGTTTCCCGATTATATAATCATACCCGCGAAATCCGACGACCCTTAATGCGGGCCATACCCGGTTTCCACAGGCAAAAGAGGCGGCCGTTGCGGGCCGCCTCTTTCCAATATCCGCCTGGGGAGCGATCAGTGCGCGGCAAGCGCGCCGAAAATGACGCCGGAGAGCACACCGACCAACACATAGTCGTTGCCGACGCGGATCCATTCCTGGCCGCGGCCGGGACGATGCAGGCCGTAGCGGCCGTAGTCGCGGATCGGCTGGTGCTGTCTCCAGCCTGAATATTTGTGGCCGTTGCGCCAGTTGTTGCGCTTTACGATGACCTTCTTATGGATGACGCGCTTCTGGATGAAGCGCTTCTTGACATCCCTGTTGGTGGGCTTTTGCCAGTCGACCTGGCTGTAGTTCGACTGCGGAGCGTTCGGTGCGTTCAGCGGTGCGGCTTGGCCGGTGAGCGACGTAGCGGCCAGCATCGAGAAAGCGAGTGCGGAAAGGACAATGCGTTTCAAGAGAAGTCTCCTTGGTTGTCGATGCCAGAGGAATAGCGGGCCACCGATGAACCGAAACTGAACGCCTGCATTACAATTGCGTAATGAATTCCTTGATTTACCCGATAGAGCTGAACATAATCGCAAAGGTCAGGAGTCTGTCGCGCTGCTAACTCGGCCTATCCGTTGCTTCGCGTCCGCCCCGCAATGCAACCATTTGCGCGTCCGTCCATTTTCCGACACCGCCCGTCGCGCTGCAACGGCCCTTGAAATCGACAAGATTTTATTATCCGGCTAAAATATTCGAGCTATTATAAGCCACCGCCATGAACATGATTCGTACCCTCGTTTTCCCTTCTGATCGCCACGCCAAACAGGACGCGCATCCGGTTTGCATGCGGGGGACGAAATGAGCGGGTCCGTCGTCCTTCTGCATCTGGCCGGCGCCGTGGCGCTGATGCTGTTTGCCACCCGCATGGTGAAGACCGGCGTCGAACGCGCCTATGGCGACGTGCTGCGCCATCGCCTGCGCGCCACCATGCGCAATCCGATCATGGCGGTGCTGGCCGGCACCGGCCTTGCCATCGCCCTGCAAAGCTCCACCGCCGTCACGCTGCTGGTCGGCTCCTTCGCCGGCTCTGGCATCGTCTCGGGCGCCGCGGGCCAATTGGCAGTGCGCGGCGCCGAGATCGGCTCTGCGCTGGTGGTCAAGCTGCTGACCTTCGACCTCACCTTGCTGGTGCCGCTGTGCCTGATCACCGGCACGGTCATGTTCATGGCCACCGAGCGGCGCGACTGGCGCCAGACCGGCCGCATTCTGGTCGGCATCGGCCTTTTGATCCTGTCGCTGGAGATGATCGGACAGGCGTCTGAGCCGCTGCGCAACAGCCAGCTCATGCCGGTCATCATCAACTACTTCTCGACCGATTCCATCACCGCCTATCTGCTGGCGGCGCTGATCACCTGGCTGTTCCAGTCGAGCATCGCGGCGGTGCTGTTGATGGCGACGCTGGCGGGCCGCGGCCTGATCACGCCTGAACTCGGCGTCGTTCTTATCCTCGGCGTCAATCTCGGCTCCTCGATCATCGCGCCGATGCTGACCCGCTCGTCGAGCCCCGAGGTGCGCGTCGTGCCGATCGGCAACCTCCTGATGCGCGGGCTTGGTTCGCTTGTCATGCTGATCCTGGTCATGATCTTCAGGCCGCACTTCGCCTTTCTCGGTTCGACGGCGGCGGACCAGATCGTCAATGCCCACATCCTGTTCAATGTGCTGATCCTGCTCGCCGGCCTGCCGCTGGCAGGGTTTGTCTACCGCGCTTCGGAGAAGATCGTCGCACTTGGCATCAAGCCCGTGCCGGCCGCCTCGCTTGACGTCGTCGAGCTGTCCGCGCTCAACGAAAGCGCGCTCGACGTGCCGAGCCAGGCGCTTGCCAATGCCACCCGCGAGGTGGTGCGGGTCTGCGAGACGATCGAGATCATGCTCAAGCGCATCATCGAACTCTATGAAAGCGCCGACGCCGACAAGATTAAAGCGCTGGCCGCACTCGACGACCGCGTCGACCGCAAGCACGCCGCGATCAAGCTCTACCTCGCCAAGTTGACCAGGAACGCGCTGACCGAGGACGAGGCGCTGCGCTGCCAGGAGCTGATCGGCGCCTGCGTCAAGCTGGAGCAGGTCGGCGACATCATCGTGCGCAACATGCTGGTGCATGTGAAAAAGAAGTTCGAGCGCGGACTGGAATTCACCGACGAGGGCTGGGCCGAGCTGTGCGCCTTCCATAGCTCGGTGCTGGCCAATGCGCGGCTTGCCTTCAACGTTCTGGTGTCGCGCGATCCCGAGACCGCCCGCCAGTTGGTGCTGGAAAAAGACCGGCTTCGCGACCGCGAAAAAGAAACCAGCGCCAGCCATTTCGTGCGCCTGCGCGACGGCACTGCCAAGAGCGTCGAGACCAGCTCGATCCATCTCGACACCATCCGCGACCTGAAGCAGATCAATTCGCTGCTGGCCTCGATGGCCTATCCGGTGCTCGAAGAGCGCGGTCTGCTGACTGGATCCAGGTTGAAGGCGAGCTGAGAAGCAGCCGATCTCCCCCCTCGTGAGGGAGATTGGCACTTCATCGCCTCGCGCCCCCACTGAAGAAAACCTAAACTCGCGACAAAAATTTCTGGATTGCCCGCGACGCTCATCCGTGGTTTGAGGCCGTTCCAGCTAAGGCTTCCCCATGTCGCTTCCGCTCATTGCGCTGTTCATCGCCGCCTTTGCCTTCGGCACCACTGAATTCGTCATTGCCGGCGTGCTGCCGCAAGTGGCGGAAGGGCTCGGCGTCTCGGTTCCCTCGGCCGGCTATCTCGTCTCCGGCTATGCCTGCGGCATCGCCATCGGCGGTCCACTGCTGGCGCTCGCCACCAAGTCGCTGTCGCGCAAGAGCCTGCTGCTCGGCCTCGCCATCGCCTTCACCATCGGCCAGGCGGCTTGCGCGCTGGCGCCCGACTTCACCTCGATGCTACTGTTGCGCATTGCCGTGGCGGTCGCGCATGGCGCCTATTTCGGCGTCGCCATGGTCGTCGCCGTGGGTCTCGTGCGCGAGGACCAGCGCGGCATGGCTGTCGCCGTCATCCTGTCTGGCCTCACCGTCTCCAACGTCATCGGCGTGCCGGCCGGCACCGCGATCGGCAACATCTGGGGCTGGCGCGCCACCTTCTGGGTGATGTGCGCGCTCGGCGTGGCGGCAACGCTTGCCATGGCAGCCCTGTTGCCGCGCACCACCGGCTCATCGGCCAGGCCTGCCGGTTTCGCCCGCGAGGTCCGTGTGCTGTCCCGCCAGCAGGTCTGGACTTCGCTGATCCTGATGCTGATGCTGATGATCGGCCAGTTCGGCCTGTTCACCTACATCACCCCGACACTGCTGGAAGTCACCGGGCTCGACGAGAACCTGGTGCCATGGGTGCTGCTGCTCAACGGCGTCGGTGCCACCCTGGGAGTCTTCCTCGGCGGCAAGCTCTCCGACTGGAAGCTGATGCCGTCATTGATCACCATGCTGGCCTTGCAGGCGGTGACGCTGGCCGTCATCTACGCCGTCAGCCCTTATCCCCTGCCGATGGTTGTGGCGATCGTCGTCTGGGGCGGCCTCAACTTCGCCATCGGCACACCGATCCAGACCCGCATCCTGGCCTGGACGGCGGACGCCTCGAACCTCGCCTCGTCGCTCATTCCGTCCGGCTTCAATGTCGGCATCGCGCTGGCCGCGTCGTTGGGCGCCGCGATGCTGAACAGCGGCTATGGCTACCGCAGCCTGCCGCTGCTCGGCGCCATAGCCATGCTGGTCGCCGTCGCGGTGGCGCTGGCATCCTATGTCTGGGAAGGGCGCAGCAACGCCACGCCGCCGCTGACGGCCCCAGCGGAATAGACCACTTCACCCGCGCCAGCGCAGCAGGCGCATGGCGTTGGCGGTGACCAGCACCGTGGCGCCGGTATCGGCCAGGATCGCCGGCCACAGGCCGGTGATGCCCAAAATGGTCGTGACCAGGAACACCGCCTTCAGCCCGAGCGCAACGCTGATGTTCTGGCCGATATTGGCCATCACCGCCCGCGACAGTTTTACCATCCGCGCGACGTCCATGACGCGGCCATGCAGGATCGCCGCGTCCGCCGTCTCCAGCGCCACATCGGTGCCGCCGCCCATGGCGATGCCGATGTCGGCGGCGGCGAGCGCCGGTGCGTCGTTGATGCCATCGCCGACCTTGGGATCTTCAGCCCTTCGCGCTGCAATTCACCGATGATGCGCTGCTTGTCCTGAGGCAACAGCTCCGCCCGAGCCTCGATGCCGAGCGAAGCGGCAATGGCTTGCGCCGTGCGGCGATTGTCGCCGGTCAGCATGATCGTGCGGATGCCTTCGGCCTTAAGCGCCGCAATGCCGGCCGCCGCATCCGGTCGCGGCTCGTCGCGCATGGCGATCAGCCCTGCCACCACGCCGTCGGCGACCAGCACTGACACGGTCTTGCCCTGCCCGTTGAGGCTGTCGACGGCGAGGCGCTGCACTTGCGTCATGTCGGCGCGTTCGCCCACCGCCGGACCGGAGCCGAGGAAGACGGCGACGCCACCGACGCTGCCCTCGACACCTTTGCCCGAGATCGCCTTCGCCGCCAGAGCCGGCGGCACCGGCGCACCATCAGCCTTGGCCCTGTCGAGGATCGCCATGGCCAGCGGATGGCTGGAACCCTGCTCGAGCGCCGCCGCCAGCGCCAGCACGGTGCGTTCATCGCGGCCATAGGCCATGATGTCGGTGACGACAGGCTTGCCCGCCGTCAGTGTGCCGGTCTTGTCGAAGGCCACCGCCGTGATCCGGCGAAAGCCCTCCAGCACCGCACCACCTTTCATCAACAGACCACGCCGCGCGCCGGTCGCAAGACCTGCGGCTATCGCCGCCGGCGTCGAGATGACGAGCGCGCAGGGGCAACCGATCAGCAGGATCGCCAGGCCCTTGTAGATCCATTCGTTCCAGTCGCCGCCAATGAGCAGCGGCGGCAACAGCGCAACCAGCGCGCCGACCGCCAGCACCGCCGGGGTGTAGGTGCGCGAGAAGCGGTCGATGAAGCGTTCGGTCGGTGCCTTGGCTTCCTGCGCCTCCTCCACAAGCCGCACGATTCGGGCGATGGTGTTGTCGGACGCGGCAGCCGTCACGCGAACCCTGAGCACGCCGTCTGTGCTAATGGTGCCGGCAAAGACGGCGTCCGCGACGCCCTTGCGCTTGGGCGTGCTCTCGCCGGTCACCGGCGCCTCGTCGATATCGCTCGATCCCTCGATGATCTCGCCATCGGCCGGGATGCGGTCGCCCGGCCGCACCAGGATGATGTCGCCGACGCCGAGATCTTCGGCGGGAATCTCAGATGTGCCGCCCGCCCGCTCGACCAGTGCCGTCTTCGGCACCAGATCGGCAAGCCCCTGGATGCTCGCCCGTGCGCGGCCGGCGGCGACACCTTCCAGAAGTTCGCCGATCAGGAACAGCACCACCACGGCGGCCGCTTCTTCCGTGGCGCCGATCATCACGGCGCCTATCGCCGCGATGGTCATCAGCATCTCGATCGAGAACGGCGTGCCGGCCAATGCCGCCATCAGCGCGCGCCGCGCGATCGGCATCAGGCCGACCAGCAGCGCGCCCAGGAACACCCAACGCTCAGCCACTGGGAACAGATGGCCGATGCCATAGGCGGCGAGAAGCGCTGCCGCGCAGGCCAGCGTCAGCACTGCCCGGCGGGAACGCCACCACGCCTGCCCCGGCTCGGCATGGCTGTGAAGGTGGGTAGAGCCAGCGGTCTGCTGGCCCGCCGACATGCCACCATGATCGTGACCTTCGTGATCGTGGCCCTCATGATCGGGATCAGCGTGGTCATGCGCTTTGGCCGCCGGTGCACGCCCATCGGCCTTGACGATGCCATAGCCCAGCCGCGCCACCTGCTGCAGCACTTTGTCTTCCGGCAGTGCGCCGCCGTGGCTGACCGTCATGCTGGCGCCGGTCACCGAAACCGAGACATCGGCGACGCCGTCGAGGCGACGCACCGCCGTATCGATCTTGGCCGCGCAGGAGGCGCAGTCCATGCCGCCGATCTTGAACCGTGTCTGCCTGATTGTTTCCTGCTTGAGGAGCGTCGTCATCACATCACCTGCCTGTCTTGCCCGCGCGGCGTCGCCGTATGGTCTTGAATGCTGATGTCAGGCATTGTAATTGCTCTAGTGACTAGAGCTTCAAGAGGCAAATTCATGTTTTCCATCGGTGATCTCTCGCGCCGCACCGGGGTCAAGGTGCCGACCATCCGCTACTACGAGCAAATGGGCCTTGTTGCGGCACCCGAGCGCTCGGAAGGCAACCAGCGCCGCTATTCCAGGCAGGAGCTGGAGCGGTTGGCCTTCATCCGCCACGCCCGCGACCTCGGCTTCGCCGTCGAGGACATCCGCTCCCTGATCGAGTTGAGCGGCCACCCCGAGCAGCCCTGCGGCCACGCCGACAAGATCGCCGAGGAGCAACTGATCTCGGTGCGGGAAAAGATTGCCCAGTTGAAGCGGCTCGAGGCCGAGCTCGAACGCATCGCCACGTGCTGCAATGGCCAGACGGTCGGCGACTGCTACGTCATCCGCGCGCTATCGGATCATGCGCTGTGCGCCGATGAGCATGATTGAGAGGTTCGAAGGACAAGCTTACGCGTCAAAGTCGGCGCCGCCCCTCATCTGGCTGCCGCCATCTTCTCCCCGTAAACGGGGCGAAGGACGCTGTCATCAATGGTTTCGCCAATCGCCAACGTTGCAGAGATGGCACCGAGGTCGCGACCAGCCCCTTCTCCCCGTTTACGGGGAGAAGATGCCGGCAGGCAGATGAGGGGCGGCGGCGAGTTCGAAATGAGGGGGTGAACTCAATCCGACGAGATCGCCCTACAGCTCGATCCGGAACCGCAAGCTCTCCGCCCCGCCATAGGCGGCGTCCTCGAAAAAGCGTTCGACGAGCTTGCCGCCATTGGCCAGGATCACCTTGTGCGAGGCCGGATTGCCCGGCTTGGCGGTGATCTCGACGTGAGCCAGGCCGACCGCCCTCGCCTCCTCCAGCATCAGCCGCAGCGCCTCGGTGGCGTAGCCACGCCGTCGCTTCCACGGCACCACCGCATAGCCGATATGACCGAGCACATGCTTCGGCAATTCCGACGTGCCCTTCTGCCAGCGAAAGCCGATCGAGCCCGACGCCTCGCCGTCCCAGATCCAGCGGCGGAAGCCCGGTAGGCGCGGCACCTTTTTGCCGTCTGGCAAACTGATCGCGCCACCCTTGGCCTGGGGATCGTCGAGGTCGGCAAGAAAGGCCACGGGATCCTTTTCGATGGCCGCGAGCTGCTCGCGCGTCGCCTCCATCAGCCGCACATTGTCCGGCGACCAGCCGCGTTCGAGCGCCGCCTTGTAGGACGGCAGATGTTCGAGCGCGGGTTTGACGATTTCGATCATGGTGCACTGGCGGAGACGCGACACCGGCAAGATAGCATCCCTGCCCAGGAAGGCACGGTCCACCAAAGCGCAATCTCTTACGACAAGGCCGCGCTCCCATCGCTGGAAACGCGGCCCCGATCTCATGTCCTTGGGAGGATTGGCACTCCGGCGCGGCTGCGCCGGAGTGCCTTATGCGAGTTCAGGCAATGTCGAAGCGGTCGGCGTTCATCACCTTGGTCCACGCAGCGACGAAATCCCTGGTGAATTTCGCCTTGGCGTCCGCCGACCCGTAGACCTCGGCAAGCGCGCGGAGCTGGGCGTGCGAGCCGAAGATCAGGTCGGCACGGGTGCCGGTCCACTTGACCGCCTTGGTCTTGCGGTCACGCGCCTCGTAGACTTCGTCGGAGCCGGCCGCCGGATCCCAGACCGTGTTCATGCTGAGCAGATTGACGAAGAAGTCGTTGGTCAACGTACCCGGCCGGTCGGTGAGCACGCCGTGCTTCGACTTGGCCGTGTTGGCGCCGAGCACGCGCAGACCGCCGACCAGAACCGTCATCTCGGGCGCGGTCAGCGACAGCAATTGCGCGCGGTCGACCAGCATGGCCTCGACCGACATCGGCTGCTTGCCCCTGACATAGTTGCGGAAGCCATCGACTTTCGGCTCGAGCGCGGCAAAGGAATGGACATCGGTCTGTTCCTGTGAAGCATCCATGCGGCCCGGCGTGAACGGCACCTTGGTTTCGTGGCCGCCGTCCTTCGCCGCCTTCTCGACCGCGGCGACACCGCCGAGCACGATGAGATCGGCCAGCGAGATCTTTTTCCCGCCGGTCTGTGCCGCGTTGAACTCCTTCTGGATGGCTTCCAGCTTCGCCAGCACCTTCGACAGTTCAGCCGGCTGGTTGACGTCCCAATCCTTCTGCGGTGCCAGCCGGATGCGTGCGCCATTGGCACCTCCGCGCTTGTCGGAATTGCGGAACGTCGAGGCCGAGGCCCACGCAGTCGAGACCAATTCGGAGACCGACAGGCCCGATGCCAGGATCTTCGCCTTCAGCGACGCAATGTCCTGCTCGCCGACCAGTTCATGGTCGACCGCCGGGATCGGATCCTGCCAGATCAGCTCTTCCTTCGGCACGAGCGGACCGAGATAACGAACGATCGGACCCATGTCGCGATGGGTCAGCTTGTACCAGGCGCGGGCAAACGCGTCGGCGAAATGGTCCGGATGCTCATGGAAGCGCCGCGAGATCTTCTCGTAGGCCGGATCGGCCCGCAGTGCGAGATCGGTGGTCAGCATGGCAGGCGCGCGGCGCTTGGACGGATCGTGGGCATCCGGCACGGTCCCGGCACCGGCGCCGCCCTTCGGCGTCCACTGATGCGCGCCGGCCGGGCTCGTGGTCAGTTCCCATTCGAAGTTGAACAGATTGTCGAAGAAGTTGTTGCTCCACTTGGTCGGCGTCGTGGTCCAGGTCACCTCGAGGCCCGAGGTGATGGCGTCGCCTGCAATGCCGGAGGCGTGCTTGCTCGACCAGCCAAGGCCCTGCGCCTCGATGCTCGAGCCTTCAGGCTCCGCGCCCACCAGCGAGGCATCGCCGGCGCCGTGCGTCTTGCCGAAGGTGTGACCGCCAGCGATCAGCGCCACGGTCTCCTCGTCGTTCATGGCCATGCGCGCGAAGGTCTCGCGGATGTCGCGTGCCGAGGCCAGCGGATCCGGCTTGCCGTTCGGCCCTTCCGGATTGACGTAGATCAGTCCCATCTGGACGGCGCCGAGATGGCCCTGGAGTTCGCGGTCGCCGGAGTAGCGCTTGTCGTCGAGCCACTTGGTTTCCGAACCCCAATCGACGTCCTGTTCGGGTTCCCAGACGTCGGCGCGGCCGCCAGCAAAACCGAAGGTCTTGAAGCCCATCGATTCCAGCGCGACGTTGCCGGTGAGGATCAGCAGGTCGGCCCAGGAGATCTTGCGGCCATATTTCTGCTTGACCGGCCACAGCAGCCGGCGCGCCTTGTCGAGATTGGCATTGTCCGGCCAGCTGTTGAGCGGAGCAAAACGCTGCTGGCCGGCCCCGGCGCCGCCACGGCCATCGCCGATGCGGTAGGTGCCGGCACTGTGCCAGGCCATGCGGATGAACAGCGGCCCATAATGGCCGAAGTCGGCCGGCCACCACTCCTGCGAATCCGTCATCACCTGGTGCAGGTCCTTGATCACCGCATCGAGATCGAGCGACTTGAATTCCTCGGCATAGTCGAACTCTTCGCCCATCGGATCCGAAAGGTTCGATTGCTGATGGAGAACGCCAAGATCGAGTTGGTTGGGCCACCAGTCACGGTTGCTCCTGCTGGAGGATCCGTGTGCAACGGGGCATTTGCCGGCGCTGGGATCATCGGTCTGTGCGTCCATGTTCTTCTCCGATCGTGGCTGTGTTGAGCTGTTCAACTGCTGCGTGAACAGGGACGTTGGATGTCCCTGGAGGCGGTCCGTTTCATGGCTGGCGCGATGACCATATGCCCGATACGCGACCGAATATGTTGGATGTCCCGTTGCCGCGGGCATGCGCCTCACCAGGCGGTCCCGGCTGCTCCTCATCTTCGTTGCGACTCCTATAGCAAAGCCGCTTCATTAATTTAAGTTGGATTTCCTGATTACAGCGATAAGATGACATTATGACAAACCTGACGCTGAAGCAGTTGCGTTATTTCGAGGCGCTGGCGCGGCACAATCATTTCGGCCGTGCCGCCGATGCCTGCGCGATCTCGCAGCCCGCGATCTCGGTGCAGATCCGGGAGTTGGAGGAAACGCTTGGCACGGAGCTTTTCCAAAGAGGCCCACGCCAGGTCCGGCTGACCAATTTCGGCGAGGAATTCGCCTTGCGCGTTCGCGACATCCTGCGCTCGGTGGATGAGCTGACAGATCTGGCCCGCGCCTCGCGCGACCGGCTGGTGGGACGGTTGCGCATCGGGGTGATCCCGACGATCGCACCCTACCTTTTGCCTGCCATCATCGGCAACCTCGCCCGCATGCATGACGGGCTCGATATCCACGTGCGCGAAACGCAGACGCAGAAGCTGATCCAGGAACTGGCCGACGGCCGGCTCGACGCGGCCATCGTCGCCTTGCCGGTATCGGAAGCGTCGCTGACGGAAATCGTGCTGTTTGCCGAGAACTTCGTGCTGGTCCGGCCCGGCGAGGATGAGGGAAAGCCGGTGCCCAACCGCGAAATGCTGCGCGAGATGCGGCTGCTCCTGCTCGAGGAAGGCCATTGTTTTCGCGACCAGGCGCTGTCGTTCTGCAACATGCATTCGGTGCGCCCAAGGGAGTTGCTGGACGGCAGCTCGCTGTCGACCCTGGTGCAGATGGTCGGCGCCGGCGTCGGCGTCACCTTGATCCCCGAAATGGCCGTGCCGGTGGAGACGCGCTCGGCGGCGGTCTCTATCGCCCATTTCGCCAACCCCCAACCGTCGCGGACGATCGGCATGATCTGGCGCAAGACAAGCCCGATCGCCAAACAGCTGCTGCTTATATCCGAAGTGGTTCGCCAGGCGGCCGAAGCATTGCGCGCGCAGCACGGTTCGGCATCGGTTGCGCAGCCTCCGAATCTGCCGGCAGCGGCCCAATGAAGGCAGGCTGACCTGATCGTCAGCCTGCCGCCTGGAACCGGATTTCGCCCTTGTTGAGGAAGCAGGTCTTGTTGAACAGCGACAGGTCCAGAGCGTTCGGCAACCGCACATCGCTGATATCGGGACATGGCTTCTCCGCCGGATCGTATGACCGATCGATCTGCGAGATGAAGACGAGGATCAGTCCCCTGTCGCGGGCAAAGGCCTTCAGCGTGCGAACCTGCGCCATCAGGTCCGGGTTTTCCCGCTTCTGATCGAGCAGTTGCAGATAATCGATCACCACCAGCGTGCCGCGCGGCGCCGAACCCAATGCCTTGACGATATAGGCGGCACTGATGGCGTCGGAATTATCGAATGTGAACTGGTCGTTGAACTGCACCGGGTCCGCCCCGATGGCGTGAAACCGGTCCAGCACATCCCTTTGCGTATATTCGAGCGTAAAGAACACGCCGCGATGGCCTGATTTCATGGCTTCGACCGCGAGTTCGAGGCTCATCAGCGTCTTGCCGTTTCCGGGTCGCGCACCGACCAGAACCAGGTCGCCGGGCGCAAGTTGCGCAAACAGCATGCCGGCGGGCGCCGCCTCGGCTGCCTTGGCTGCAAGCAGGCTCCAGCTGGTGAACCCTTCCTGTGCTGCAACACGGTCGAGCGCTTCGTGCAGCGCAATCTTGCCCTCGCGAGACAAAAGCCTGGCTTGACGCTTGAGATGGTAGATGGGCGCGGACAACTTCATCGCAAAACCTCCTGGTGCGAGCCGTTTTTGCAATCCCTCCTTATGCCAAGTGCTCGAACAGTCGGTTCGGTGATTGGATAGCGCCCTGCATGAACGATGCTTTCCCGGCGGAGGGAGGTGGCGTGGGCCGCGCCAGAATCAGATGATAGCTCAATCCCTGCGTATCGAAAATCGCGGACCTCCAGGGATCAGGCTCCGGACTCGCGGCTCTTCACGATAGGAATTTTTTCTTGACTTCCTGCCCTCAGCTATGGTACATATTTGTCCATGGTGCTGATTTGCGCCAATGACCCGCCGCACAGGCGGGTTTTCGTTTGATGCTCCGTCAGCCAACGCGCCGACGGCCTCCGAAGGGACCCGCCAACCCGAGTTCGTTGCCCTGCTTCAAGGAAGCGAAGACGTCCGCCGCAAGCCTGGAGCCAGCATGTCGGCGTAGGCCGTTGCATGCATCGACCTGCTTTACGGCTCTTCATGCGGGTACGCTAAACAAGATGTGTTTCGCCCGATAATGCGAGGCCATCTATGATCGATTCTCGCGGCAATGCCGCAAGAAATCGCCATTCGCTTCGACAAGGAGAATTGATCCGGTGCGGTTGAGATCTGTTTCTCTGGGTGTCGTCGCCAGCCTTCTCGTCGTCATCGCCGTGGCGGTATCGGCCCGATCCTTTGCCGCACCATCTGCCGTTCCAGCCTGGCTGCAGGCTCATGTCGGCGACAGCGACGGCCAGATCTCGCAAATTGTCCTCGAACGAGCCCGCGCGCTTTACCGGAAGAAGGTCGCGCAAGGCGCTGTCAAGAACCCCTGCTACTTCGCCATGGATGCCACACGCCCCAGCGATCTGGGCAATGGCGTGCTCGGCCGTCGCTATTACGTCATCTGCGAGGCCAGCCAGTCGTTTAGCGCGATTTCGTCAGGCCACGGCAGCGGGCGGAATTTGAAAGGCGTCGTCGATTTTTCAAACGGCAAACGGTGCGCGAAGAACTTCGGCAATGCGATGGATTCATCGTTGACGGCCGGCGGCGCCTATATGACCAGCGAGGCCAAAACCTCGTTCAAGGGCTATTACCGCACCGGCGCGAAGCAGGACGCGGTTTTCCAGCGCACCTTCATCCAGTTCGACGGCGAAGGCGAAGCCGCGAACGCCAGGCAGCGGGCGATCGGCGGTCACGCTGCCCAGGTGCTGCATGGCATGTGCCTGCGCAAAAACCCGAACAGCTCGCACGCCGACCATGACGGCTTCGTGCCGTTCGGCAAGCTGGTGGACTATGCCGGCGGTCGCAGCAATGGCTGCACCAGCTGGTCGCCGGCGGATGCCAAGCGGATCATCCCGATGGTCAAGGACAATCCGACGACGCTCTACATCTACCCGGAATCGCGCGACATCACCGCGGTCGCAGCCGACCGTTCACAGCCGGGCGCCTACTGGAACGCGTCCTGCCTGAAGGAAATCGGCACACCGAAATTCTGGCCGAGAAAGACCCTTGAGCCGATCATCGCCCAATACAGGAAGGATCATCCGGCACCGCCGCCACAGCCGCTGCCGATCTGCGAAGCGTCTTGAAGTCCGCATAGCGCCGCCGCGTTGATTAAGACCGTGCTGCTTTATGTTCGTCGTGCGAACCGCATTGATCGGCGGCCCTGCGACCCACCAGCAATGATTCAATCCGATCTCCAAGGTCAGCGCGCCAGCAGCTTCGGCCCCCGCCTCTCTCCTCGGCGTCGCTACTCAAAACAGCTGTGTGCATAAGGGCCGGATGGATCAGACTGGTTGAATGCTCTGGCCGAGGAGAGAATTTCCGGCACCACGTTCAGCCGATTGCGGTGGTTGGAACCAACGGCCTGCTACCCAGTTAGAAAGCCAGCAAGTCTGGTTGTAGCCTTGCCGCCATGTGAATCAAAACCCGCCGACGCTGTCTACGGCCTAGCAGGAGTGGCGACCTTGCAGCGGCGGTGGCCCGCTGGGAAACCGGTGTGCCTGCCTTCGCAATCTGGGCTGCACAGCCGCTGACGACAGCCCAGCAGACACCGTCGCCGACAGCCAAACAACAGGAGATATGCCGACATGAAAGCAGCCCGCATCCATGCTTTTGGCGGACCTGAGGTTGTTTCGATCGATCAAGTCCCCTTGCCTCAACCGCTTGACGACGAGGTTGTGCTCAGGGTTCGCGCCGCGAGCGTCAATCCGATCGACTACAAGATCCGCGAAGGTTCGACGAGCGAAACCCTGCCGGTCACGCTCGGGCGCGACGTGTCCGGCACGGTGGAAATATGCGGCACGCGGGCGCATACGTTGAAGAAGGGCGACCCATTATTTGCGATGCTTGGTCATGACCGGGGCGGCAATGCCGAATTTGTCGTGGTCAAGGCGACGGAGGCGGCTGCGAAACCGGATCGTCTAAGCCATGTCGAAGCCGCGGCGGTGCCGCTTGCCGGCATCACTGCATGGCAGGGCCTGTTCGACCATGGCGGCCTCAAATCCGGGCAACGGGTTCTCATCCATGGCGGCGCCGGCGGCGTCGGTCATCTGGCGATCCAGTTCGCCAAGGCCGCGGGCGCGTTCGTCGCGACAACCGTTTCCGCCGAGGACGTGGTTTTCGTCCGTGAGCTCGGCGCCGATCAGACGGTCGACTACAAGAACCAGGGTTTCGAAGAGGTCGTCGATGCGGTCGACCTGGTGTTCGACCTTGTCGCGGGCGACACGCAGGACCGCTCCTGGGATGTGCTCAAGCCAGGCGGAACACTCGTTTCCACTCTTTCCGAACCGTCGCAGGAAAAGGCAAATTTGCGCCGGGCGCGTGGCGTCTCCTATCTGGCCGAACCGAATGCGGCGCATCTTGCCGAGATCGGCCGCCTCATCGAGGCCGGCAAGGTCACCCCCTTCGTGCAAGCCACGTACCCTCTTGGAGAGGTCGCCAAAGCGGAAGAACGGCTGGAAAATGAGCATGTGCGTGGCAAGATCGTGCTTGAGGTTTCCGCCTAGCGAGTTGGTGCTTCTGCCGTCCCTCTCGAACGGGTTATCCGATCCGCGCGTCGCCGTCGCTGTCCGGCACGTTCGGAAACAACACCTTCAGCTTGTGTTCCGCGCTTGCCCAACTGCGCGTGTGATGTTGCCAGAGGCACCAATTGCTCACCGCAAAGGCTAGAATGCCGACAGTCACGGCGAGACTGACTGTCGAGCCAATGACAACCTTGAGCATCACCCCGGCAAAGACACCGGCGATGGCACCGTTGACGACATTCACCATCCCTGCGGTTCCGGCGAACGCTTGCCAGGGCCTTGGCTTGAGGCCGACATCGGCCAGCAGAGCCGTTTGGTTGTCATGAGTGGAGTGAACCAGGTAGCGCGCCATCGAGGGAGTAAGCTCGGTGTAGTAGTGCCTGATGCGCGCCATGCCACGGGCGTGGACCATGTCTTCGATGGCCACCTGCACAGCCCTGACGAATGTCACCAGCCCGATGAAGTAGAGGCATGGCAACAGGATCAGGCTGAACAGCATGAAAGGAAGCCCCATCCTTGTCACCTGGGCGACGAAGGCAAGGGCGATCGTGGCGCTGGATACCGAAGTCAGGAACAAATTTGCGCGCTGATTCGCCTCCTGAATCGTCGCCGCTCTGGCGGTCCCGAGCACCAAATGCTCCGTGGTCATCATCTGCAGGAGTTGCTGCCGGTTCTCGCCTTCATCGGTTTTTGTCTTCCTTGCAGGCATCGCAAAAAACCTGTTGCGGGACGCGCTCCCCCACCCAACCAACTCCTCAAAGCCGCCCACCCAAGGAACGAACTGCTTCCGAAGGGGTTCCAGCGCAACCAAGAGCCGTTCCGTGATCCCGGAGCAGAGCCGGATCACCGACCGAGCCAATTTTGCCGACAGATAGCGAAACGATTGTCCCCGAGCATCGTTTCGAAACCAGACATGAATTTGATGAGGAGGCGATGATGAGCGCTACCGGTTTGGATGTTTTTGACAGGACGCTGCAGACGACCAACATCTGGCTCGACGAGATCATGGAGGTCCGGATCGGCGGATTGCATGGCACATATTGGGCGCGGTCTTGCGGACCGTAAGGGACAGGCTGCAGATCGGGCTTGCGGCCAAACTTGGGGCGGAACTGCCGCTCCTGGTACGCGGCGCTTATTACGACCACTACCGGCCCGCAGCCGAGCCGGACAAAACGCGCTCCCTTGAAAACTTCTCGCAGCACATCGGCGAGGAATTGAAATCGATCCGCCCCGTCGATCCCGAGGAGGCGGCACGCTCGGTGTTCCGAGTTCTTGCACGGCATATTGATCTTGGCCAATCGGCCAAGGTGCGCGATGCCCTGCCGAAAGAAATCCAGGCGCTTTGGCCCGAAAGTCTCGGCGTCAAATAGCGACGCTCCCCAGGCAGCCGTGCCGAGGCTGGCGCCCCGAGGGCGTCAGTCTCGCAAACGGTTGGCGGCATGATCCTGGTGCTGCTCGGTCGCGATCTGCCTGGAGTCCAAACCGCGTTCTTTGGAATGCTGCGCCTTGTCGCGATTGGACAGAACCTGGTTTTCTTCGAGCTTGTCCTTTGGCGTTACGGTCATGGCGCCTGTGCCAGAACCCTTTCCCTGTGAACCTGCTCCGATGTGTTTCTTGCTCCCGCGTGCCATGGGCTGCCTCCAATCTATGACAAATGTTCCAGGATCGGTGCTCATCTAGTCGTCAGGACGATTTTTGTGATGGACGCTTTCCTGATTTTTGCCGCGAAGGATGTTGCGGTCGTCCGGATCGACGAGGTTAGGTGTGTCGGTTCTCATGTCCGATCCTTTGCGCAGCGCTTCGCGTTCCGCCGCTGATCGTTTCAGATCCGCCTCTGAATCGAAATCCTTGCCGGCATTCTTTGTGTTTTCCCGCTCTTCAATGATGCGAATTTGTTGGTCATGGGTTTTGCGTCCAGTCATCGCTTCCTCCGGTGTGTTCGTGTTGGCGCTCGAAAGTCATCGGCCGCCTCTAAGGTCGGGTCACGGCGCTTGCCTGTCCGAGCCGGCTCTCGTGCTGATAATGGCAAGGTGACGGGATCGTTCCGAAGGCGTTGAATAAGCTTTTCGCCAGATGGCTCGGTTCACCGAGGCGCTCACGTTGACCGAGGCCGCCGCCCCGCCTTCTGAACCAGTACGTCCTTTGAACGTTTCGGCGACCGCCGGACTGGTGCCGGACGCCTTTCCGTCGCGCTCCAGTTCAGCGCAGGAAATCGACCACAGCCTGGATGAACTCTGCCGGATATTCGATGTTCGACAGATGGACCGCGGGCAGCACTATAAGCTTCGCGCCGGGCACCGCCGCGGCAATCATCTCACCGTGGCTGGCTGCTGTCACCGTGTCGTGCCGACCGGCGATCACCAGCGTCGGCCGCGGTATCAGTGCTACGGTGCGGCGAAGATCGGCGTCGCGAACCGCTGCGAACAGACCCGCCAGACCTTGCCGGTCGATAGCCAGCAGCATGGTGCGAAACTCTTCGACCACCGGCTCGTTGGCGGCAACCATCGACGTGGGGAACCAGTTGCTCAGGAACGTCTCGGCGGTTTCCGACATGTCCGGTGCCTGCCGCACCGCGGCAATCCGCTCGTCGAAATAGCTTGCCGGCGAGAGATGGGACGAGGTGTTGCTCAGGATCAGCCGGTCGATCCGCTCCGGCGCGTGGATGCCGAGCCACTGCGCGACGAACCCGCCGAGCGACAGGCCAAGGAAATGTACGCGTTGCAGGTCGAGCGCGTCGAGCAGCTCGATGACGTCGCGGCCAAGCCGGTCGAGCGAGTAGGCGCCGACGGGAACGCTCGATCCGCCATGGCCGCGAAAATCGTAGCGCAAGACACGGAAATGCTTCGACAATTCGCCGATCTGCCTGTCCCACATGTGCAGCGTGGTGCCGATGGAATTCGACAGCACCAGCACCGGCTTGCTTGCCTCGCCATCGAAGCGGTAGGCGATGCGCGTGCCGTCGCCCGTTGTGACGAAATTCAGCTCATTCATGATGAAGATTCCTTCTGGAACGTTGAACGAGACAGAGCCTAGCCGTGGAGCGATTTTGTTGATATTACAAAGATAGAACAATCTCTGTAGTAAAAACTGACATGGCCGAATTCACCCTGCACGACCTGCAATGCTTCGATGCAGTGGTCCGCACCGGCGGTTTTCAACCTGCGGCGGCCATGCTGTATCGCTCGCACCCGGCGGTGTTCGCCGCCGTCGCCAAGCTGGAACGACAGCTCGGCCTCATCCTTTTGGACCGCAGCGGCTATCGCGTGCGTCCGACCGAGGCCGGGCTTTCGTTCCACCGCCGAGCGCTATCGCTGCTGCGCGAGTTGGACGGTTTGCGCGTCCATGCCGCCCAGTTGGCGATGGGTGAGGAAAGCGAGATCCACGTGGTGATAGGCGACCTGTGCCCGCGCCCGCATGTGCTGGGCATGCTCGGGCGGTTCTTCGCACAGTGCCCCGGCACGCGCCTGCATCTGCATTTTGAAGCGGTGGGCGGCCCATGGGAGCGTCTATTCGATGACGAAGCCGATCTGATCCTGCACTGGGTCGACAAGGGCGATGCGCGGGTGGAATGGGTCGATCTGTGCAAGGTGTCCTTCATTCCCGTGGTGGCGCCGGGCTTTCTGCCCGGGCGTATCGAGCAGCCGATCACTCTGGATCAGATGCAGGCACTCACCCAATGCGTCATGCGCGACAGCGCCCGCCATTCGCCACAACAAAACTATTCGCTGATCGAAGGCGCGCCGCAATGCCTCGTCGCCGACCAGGGCATGAAGAAGGAGATCATCCTGCAGGGCCTTGGCTGGGGCCACCTGCCCCGCTTCCTGATCGAGGAAGAACTGCATGACGGGCGCCTGCAATCCATTGCCGGCCGCCATCTGCCGGGCCGCACCGACGAACTGGTGGTGGCGCGGCGCCGCGACCGACCGCATGGGCCGATCGCCAACCGGCTGTGGGATCATATCCAGCAGGAAGCGCCGACATTGCGCCGTGCATTGGAGCCGACGGGGCCCGCCGGACAGACACCCACCAACCAGTCGCGAAAGGCGCAAGTGGCAACGCCAGGACCTCTCGGGTCCCGTCCAGCGATCACTTCTTGACATACGCTCCAGGCTGGCGGCCGCTCTTCGGAGCCTTGGCGTCCTTTGAACGCTCCGCGATAGCGGGGCCGGCGCCGGACGTCTTTTCGGTTGCGGCGCTCGGCGTGACTTGCCTTGGCGGGTTTTGTCCCTCCGACTGGCGGGTTCGGTCTTCTACTTCATCCTTCCTGCGGGTGAGCCCCATTCCGCCGGCGGGCTTCTTGTTGGCGGCCGCATCCTGGGAGAATTCATCGGAAGCGTCGGCATCGATCTTTGCCGGATATTTCGTCGCACCGGTTTCATAGCGGGTTTCGTTCTCAGTCATGACATCTCTCCAGTTGCATGACGGATAAACATCTCAGCGGTATCCGAGTTCCAACTCCTGGACTTCGATTCCGGACGGATCTGGGTTCCGGGAGCGCCCGGTCGGCCACCCAAGCGACGAGATGAGCAGCACCCTACTGCAGCAGGCCCTTGACGATGCCGCTCGCCTTGCCGAAATCCATCTGGCCGGCATATTTCTGCTTCAGTGCGGCAATCACCTTGCCCATGTCCTTCTGGCTGGCCGCACCGGTCGCGGCGATCGCCTCGCGCGCCGCAGCCGTCACCGCCGCATCGTCCAACTGCGTCGGCAGGAAGGTGCGGATGATCTCCATCTCGCCGCGCTCCTGCGCGGCGAGATCGGGCCGCTTGCCGTCGTCGAAGGCTTTGGCCGATTCCTCGCGCTGCTTCACCATCTTGGCCAGGATCTGCAGGATCTCCTCGTCGCTGGCCGGCTCCTTGCCCGAACCGCGATTGGCGATGTCGCGGTCGTGAATAGCCGCCTGGATCAGCCGCAATGTCGGCAGCCGGTGCTTGTCCTGCGCCTTCATCGCGCTCTTCAGGGATTCGGCGATTTTTCCGCGCATGGTGCATTCTCCTTCGATCGGCGCGGACAATAGCGCCGGGGGCGAGCCAAGGCAAACCCTGATATGCCGGGGCAAGCCACTGATTTTGCTAGGCGAAATAAAACATGGCGGCATTTCGCATGATCATTGACCGCCCTGCCCCCTTCCCCTATGTACTGGGCCTTGCATGAACGGAAATTTGACTGCGTGGGAGCCGCGAAATCGCCGCTTCGCGCCGTTTGCCGCGCAGATGGCCCGCCGGGCCGGTTGCAGCGCGCGGCCTGATAGGAGTGCCGCATGGCCGAGATGACCGCCGCCTCGACGCCCGCCTGGGCCACTGAAAAGCCGACCGCCCTTCTGGTGCTGGCCGACGGCACCGTCATCGAAGGTCGCGGTCTCGGCGCCACCGGCTCCGCCGTCGCCGAAGTCTGCTTCAACACGGCGCTGACCGGCTACCAGGAAATCCTCACAGACCCTTCCTATGCCGGCCAGATCGTCACCTTCACCTTCCCGCATATCGGCAACATCGGCACCAATGACGAGGACATCGAGGACCTCAATCCCGCCGCCCGCGCCGGTGCCGTCGGCGCCGTGTTCAAGGCCGATGTCACCAATCCTTCCAACTATCGCGCCGGCGCCGGTCTCGACCAATGGCTGAAGAAGCGCGGCATCGTCGCCCTGTCGGGCATCGACACGCGCGCTCTGACCGCACTGATCCGCGAAAAGGGCATGCCCAACGCCGTCATCGCGCACGCGCCCGACGGCGTGTTCGATCTCGACGATCTGAAGCGGCGCGCCGCCGCATGGTCGGGCCTGATCGGGCTCGACCTCGCCAAGGATGTCACCTCGGGCCAGTCCTCGGTCTGGCGCGAGACGCCCTGGGTGTGGAACGAAGGCTTTGGCGAACAGACCGAACCGACAATGCATGTCGTCGCCATCGATTATGGCGTCAAACGTAACATATTGCGCCTGCTCGCCGGCCTCGGCGCCAAGGTCACGGTGGTGCCGGCCAAGACCGGCGCCGAAGAAATCCTTGCCATGCAGCCGGACGGCATTTTTCTCTCCAATGGCCCCGGCGACCCGGAAGCCACCGGTGATTATGCCGTGCCGGTCATCCGGGATCTGTTGAAGACCGACATCCCCGTGTTCGGCATCTGCCTCGGCCACCAGATGCTGGCACTGGCGCTGGGCGGCAAGACCGCCAAGATGCACCAGGGCCATCACGGCGCCAACCATCCGGTCAAGGACCACACCACCGGCAAGGTCGAGATCGTCTCGATGAACCACGGCTTTGCCGTCGATGCCGACTCGCTGCCATCAGGCGTCGAGGAAACCCACGTCTCACTGTTCGATGGTTCGAACTGCGGCATCACGCTGACTGGCCGGCCGGTGTTCTCGGTCCAGCATCACCCGGAGGCTTCGCCCGGCCCGCAGGATTCGCACTATCTGTTCCGTCGCTTCGTCAATCTAATCCGCGAGAAGCGCGGCGAGGAATTGCTGGCCGAACGGGCTTAGCGCGATCCGCTTGCGCCGCCCCTCATCTGCCTGCCGGCATCTTCTCCCCGTATAGTGACGGGGAGAAGGAAGCTGGCCGCACTCTTGGCGTTCTTCTCGCAACATTGATAATTGGTGAAACCATCGGACAACAGCATCTTTCTCCCCGTCACTATACGGGGAGAAATGCCCGGCAGGGCAATGAGCGACTATCTGTGGTGTCAAGTTGCATTGGCGAACTCCATGCGCGCATCGCGTGCTTTTGCATTGAGAATGACGAGGAGTTTTCGCGCCAGCGCCATGCGGATGACCATTTTGGTTTTGCC